>JAHDDK010000161.1 GCA_020629375.1 Acidimicrobiales bacterium | reverse complement strand
CCGCTGAGGGTGCCGGCGGCCCAGGCTTCGAAGTCGGCGGGCGTCATTTCGCCCCATGGCGGTGTCTGTTCGACCTGGTCTCGGCCGATCCGCCGGCCGAGACTGACGAGGCTTGCGCCGACGACACTTCGATCGGCGTCGTACGCGGCGAGCAGTGATGGCCAGTCGGCGTGTTCAGCGCCCAGGGTTTCGATCAACCGTGCATCCTGCATGGCCTTCGTGGCGCCCGAGCCGGTGTGGGGTCGGCTGAGTGTGGCGGCGTCGCCGATGAGGGCCAGGCGTCCGTCCGTGTAGTTGTCGACCTCTTCGTCGTAGACGGGTTGGATGGACAGCTGATCCTGGGGCACGTCGAAGAGCGGCCGGAACTTGGCCGGCATCGTGGCGTCGAGCAGTGCCTGATACTGGGCGTAGCACGCGTCGTCGACCATGCCGGGTGGGATCGAGGACGGTCCTTGGAGTGTGAGGGCGCTGGGGGTGGGGGCGTAGGTGGCCCAGTTGATCCGGAGTTTGCCGGTTTGTTCAGCGTCGAAGTCGGGGATGGGATACATGACCGCGTGGCCGCCGTCGAAGGCGACGGTGATCCACTCGTTGGTTTCGCAGATCTCGTCCCATGCGGTGCGGTCGGTGAGTTCGTCGACGGCGAAGTTGCCCCGCCACAGCACGTAGCCGGCGTAGTTCGGGGCGCTCGTAGGGTGGAGGTGGCTGCGGACGAGCGACTTGTAGCCGTCGGCGCCGAAGACGACGTCGAACTCGAGGGTGGCGTCGTCGACCGTGAGCGTGACCGAGTCTTCGCCGGTCTCGATTGCGGTGACTCGGCAGCCGTCTCGGTAGTCGACGGTCGTGGGGAGGTTGCTACGCAGGCCTCGCCAGAGCGATCCCCAGTTGTTGGTGGTGGCAAGGCCGGGTTGGGTCCAGACGAGCTGGCCGTCGGCGGAGCCGTCCGCCGTGTACCAGCGGCGAGCACTGCCGACCCACGTGACGTAGTCGGCCGGGAGGTAGCCGGCCTCGATGAGCTCGTCTCGGAGTGTTTGGGGGATGGCGATGCCGGAACCCCGGTCCTGTAGGCCGGTGCTCGACCGTTCGAGGATCGTGACCTCGCAGCCGAGTCGATCCAGCGCGATGGCGAGTGCGCAGCCGGCGATGCTTCCGCCCACTACGCCGACTCGGCTGCCGTGCACCGTCGTTGTCCCGCTCATCGTTGTCATCTTTGCATCCCTCTCGATTTGTACGTTGTACAGATATCTATACCGTGTATATTTGGAGTGTCAAGCGAGAACTTCTCACCGACCATCCGGAGTGCCCCTGTGGCCGAACGCCGCCAACGCAGAGACCTGACGTACGACGAAGTCGTCGACCGTGCCATCGAGATCGCCCAGGCGGAAGGGGAGCGCGGGCTCACCATGCGCGGCCTGGCTGACGCCTGTCAGGTGACACCGATGGCTCTCTACCATCACGTGGAGAACAAGGAGGCGTTGCTCACCGCGATCGTCGATCGGGTCGTGTCCGATGCCATCGGCGACTTCGGGGCGACGGACGTCGACTGGCGTGTCGACCTCACCGAGTTCTTCTCTCGGTTCCGTCAGGGGTTTTTGGACCACCCGACGGCGGCGCAGGTGTATCTGCGTCGGCCGGTGCTCAGCCCGGCCATGGCGAGGTGCACCGAACTTCTCTTCGCCGCGTTCGAGCGGGCCGGCCTCGCCGGGGACCAGCTGGCCGAAGCGACCGATGCAACCGTCCTGCTGGCGATCGGCTCGGTGGCCAACGACCTCACCCGCCCGAATGAGATCCGACGCGAGCTTCTCGAACACCTCGACGCCGACGGGACCCGCCTCAGCGCATCGATCGACGTGTACAGCGAACGCGACGGCGACCAGCGATTCCGTCGATCACTCGGCTGGCTCCTCGACGGCCTCCTCGAGGACATGCTTGGCGAATCGGCCGCTGGAACCTGATCCGTACCGGAGAGGTTGTTGCGGCAAGAGTCGGTCAGCCCGTGCCAAATCGCCAGACGTGCGTGGCGTTGTTCGAGTCGGCGCGTTCGAAGCCAAGGTTGTCGTAGAAGCGGTCCGCTGCGGGCCCGGGGGTTCGG
>JAHDDK010000086.1 GCA_020629375.1 Acidimicrobiales bacterium | reverse complement strand
GGCAAGGGCGAGTTCTACGGCTGCCCCGAAGACTGGACCTGTGACGACATCATGAACAGCCAGATCGCTTTCGCCGGCTGGGAGAACCTCGAGCAGACGCAGGCTGGCTACGACGCCATGTTCGCTGAGTTCTTGTCTCTCGCTCAGGCTGGCGAGCCGGCCATCATCTACACCTGGACCCCCACCTCGTACCTCGCCCAGGCCATCCCGGGCGAGACCACGATGTGGATCTCGGTGAACGACGCTTCCGTGCTCGACGATTCGAACCCCCTCGGTATCGAAGGTGGCGACGCGTACGACCAGGAGGGCGGCTACAAGGGTCTTGGCGCCGACACGTGCCTCCAGGGCCCTGACGGCTGCAACACCGGCTGGGCTGCTGCGGACATCGAGATCACCGCCAACAAGGCGTGGTTGGCCGACAACCCGGTCGCTCGCGAGATGTTCAACCAGTTCGCGCCGCCGCTCATCGATCTCGCCATTGCGGGTATCGAGCTCGACGCATCGGACGGTTCGCAGTCCGCTGTCGAAGGCATCGCTGCCGACTGGATCTCGAACAACCGCGACCTCGCTGACAGCTGGGTCGAGGCTGCGCTCGCCGCAGGCTGATCCACTCTGATCGTCTGGGTGTCTCCGACGACCGGAGACACCCAGTTCGTTCGACTTGGAGACGGGATGGACATGAGCCCATCCCGTCTCTGTCGTTTTCGGCGGAGCGCGCCGGATGTCGTCCCTATTGGATCAGGCTTGGCTGATACAAACTCTCGACGATTCATCGGCCGATGAGGCGAAGCATGGAGGGTGGAGGAGAAGGATCGCCGTCGCGCAACATGGCCGCCCGCTCGACGAGGATCGGTAGACGCTCAGGATGGGCCCAGTCATTCCAGGGTCCGCTTGCGAGACGATTCGGGTCACCTGAGGCGTTGATGCACGCCGTGATGAAGGCGGCGGTGAGCTCAAGAGCTTCAGGCCCCGCGACGTGGCCCCTCGCGGGCACGAAGATGTCTCCCCAGTTGCCCATGCTGGAGAGACTCTGAAGCCACACTTCCGGATCGGCACCATGGCCGAACGGTACCTCTGAGGTGCACACCATGGAGCCGGCGAAGACGACTCCTGCCGCCGGCACTTGAACGACGAGATTCTCGAACTGGAAGCCCGCAACCGGTACCGCAATTGAGGCAGGACACAGATGGGCGGCGTCGGTCACCGTGTGTGTGACTCGGCGGGTAGTCACCTCGTCGTCAAACTCGCGAGCGCGCTCGGGGTGCATGCGACCCCAGATGTCTGGCGTAGGCGGCTGATCGAGATGGTCAGAGGTCTGCGCTCGCCCGTAGACACCGGCGAGAGGAAAGGCCGAGGCTCCTCCGGCGTGGAGAACGTGCGACGATGTCGCGACGAAGCGCTTGACCGGGGTCGACGTGAGCTCCGCCACGGCGGCGGCGACTCCGGCGGCAGCGAGGGGTGTCGGACCTGCGTCGATGACCGTCACTCCATCCTCGGCGATCACGATTCCCGACGTCGACGCGTCGTCGTCAGCGACTCGAACGAGGACGCCGGGAGCCAGCATGACGAGTTCGTCGGGCATGCGCTCAGTATGGCCGAGGGGCGAACGATCGGGTACCTCTGCTCATCGTCATTGAAATGAAATGATGTGACCATTCGTGTTACGATGAGGACACGGCGGCCAGGACATTCGAGACGGACCTTCGACGATGAACGTCACTCCCCATAGCGCAGGCGGGTATCTGTGCCGGGTCACCCGAGCAGATCGGGCGACGGCGCTACAAACCCTTGTCGCGGCCCATGGCCCGATCGTTGCGATCACGCCAACGCGACGAGAAGCCGAAGATCTCGGAGAACGTCTCCGACTGTCCGGGGTACCCGTCATGGTGATGACCGACCCGAACAGCGTCGACACCGCTCGGTCGAGCATTGACGGCGAGCGATCAAGCGTGATCGCCACACAAGAATGGGTCCTGCGGGCCGCGCCCCTCGAGGCGAATCTTGTGGTCCACACACGCCTCTGTCGCGGCGCCCGCGACTACGCAAGGAGGCTACGGGCAGTCCAAAGCCCGGTTCATCTCTCATTCGTCGTCCCCGAAGACGAACGTGCCGTCGAACAACTCTCGGTCGACCACCCCGATCCCGGTCATGGCGAGACAGCAGACATCGATCTTCGCTCCATCGTCGCCGAGGCCAGCGACGTCGTCGTCGCGGCACCTGCGATCTCGCCCCGGCGCCGATTCCCTCTAGCTCGCTGACGTCGACCGAATAACCGAGCATCCCGCCGCATCGCGGTTCTGTTGAGCATGCTTGGTATCGATGAGCAATGACGACCCGTCAACAGGTGATCTGCCGCCGCCACGTGAGCGCCAGCCATCACCGTCGGCGCCGCTCACCCCGAAGTGGATGCTCCATCATCTGTATCGAAGCTGGCACGACGACCGCGTCAGCGGGTTGGCCGCCGAGATCGGCTTCTTTGCCCTGCTCAGCCTGTTTCCGTTGCTGCTCGTCCTGTCAGCCGCTCTCGGCGGCATCGGTGCAGTCATCGGAAACGACTTGGCCACCGACGTTCAAGAACAGCTGACGGATTGGTCCGGCCAGATCTTCGACGCGCAGGGGAGCGTCGCCGGCGCAATCACCGACCTCTTCGACGGGTCGTCGACGTCCGCGCTGACCGTCGGTGTACTCGCCACGCTGTACACCGCTTCGCGCGGGTTCGCGGCCGTGGTGCGAGCGCTCGACGTGGCGTATGGGCATGACACGACGCGTGGGTGGGTGGGTACGCAGGTGGTTGGTCTGCTGCTCGCCGCGGGTTCGATCATCGTCGGCGCCTTGACGCTCGCCGGCCTGGTGATTGGACCACTGTTGGGCCGCGAGGACTTCTTGGGAGACGGTGTGGTCTCGTCGATCCTTCGAATCCTCTGGGGGTGGTTTCGGTTTCCGGTCGCTGCGCTGATTCTGATCGCCTGGGCGGCGACCATCTTCCACCTCGCACCCAATCGCCGGGCCTCGTGGCGGTGGGAGTTACCTGGAGCGGCGTTCGCGACGCTGTTGTGGTTGCTCGCCACCATCGGCTTCAACGTCTATCTCCGGACGCTGAGTGCCGACACGAACGCCGTCTTCGGAGTAATTGGTACCGCGATCACGTTGCAGCTCTGGCTCTACCTGCTTTCGATCGGGCTGGTGCTCGGAGCGGAGTTCAATGCGGGGCTTGCGATCCGGCGCGGTCCGGCGACGAATTGGACCGAACCTGAATTCTTCACTCGTGCCTACCGATGGTTGAAGCGAAGCAGCTGACCCGAGGTCTCCCCTCCGGAAAGATTGTCTGCTCCGATATCATCGGACATCCAACAATCGGTTGCCCGATGATTTGGTGTCCACTCCACGGAAGGAACGGAAATGGCCGACTACAACGCCCCCGTCTGGGACCTCCAGTTCGCGCTCGAAACGCTCGCCGACATCGGATCCATTGGCGACTGGCCAGACTTCGCCGACTTCGATGCCGAGATGGTCGAGCCCGTACTCGCCGAGGCCGCTCGCTTCATCGAAGACACCGTCGCGCCGCTCAATCGCACGTCCGACACGGTCGGGGCTGTCTGGAACGAGGACGCCTCGGTGACCACCGCTCCAGGGTTCATTGATGCGTACCGTGCGTACGTCGAGAGCGGCTGGGGAGCGGTCCCGTTCGACCCGTCGTATGGCGGCGGCGGATTTCCGTGGTCGGTCGCGCTGACACTACAGGAGATGCTGAATTCGGCATCGATGGCGTTCGCCCTCTGCCCGCTGCTGACCCAGGGCGGAATCGATTTGCTGGCGCATCACGCGTCCGAAGGACAACGAGAAACCTGGCTACCAAAGCTCGTGTCCGGAGAATGGTCGGCAACGATGAACCTGACCGAACCCGATGCGGGTTCGGATGTTGGAGCGCTTCGAACGAAAGCCGAGCGCCAAGAAGACGGCACGTACCGGATCACTGGCCAGAAGATCTTCATCACGTATGGCGAACACGACATGACCGACAACATCGTGCATCTTGTCCTCGCTCGCACTCCAGACGCTCCCCCCGGGACGAAGGGCATCTCGACGTTCATCGTGCCGAAGTACTTGCTCGACGACGACGGCAACCCCACGATCAAGAACGACGTGCGGTGCTCGTCGATCGAACACAAGCTCGGCATCCACGGAAGCCCAACCTGCGTGCTCCAGTTCGGCGACGAGGAGGGTGCCATCGGTGAGCTGATCGGCGATGAGAACCGGGGCATGGAGTACATGTTCACGATGATGAACAACGCCCGGCTGTCGGTCGGGACCCAAGGCGTCGCCATTGCCGAGCGGGCGTACCAGGACGCCGTCGACTACTCGACGGAGCGAACACAGGGTCGGGCGCTCGGCGCCCCCGCCGGAACCTCCTCGCCAATCATCGACCATCCCGATGTTCGACGAAATCTCATGACGATGCGGGCCTACATCGAAGCGATGCGCGGCCTCGCCATTCTCGACGCCGCGGCAGTCGATGCCGAAGGCCATCACCCGACCGAAGACGGCCGAACTGCCGGCGCCGAACGAGCGGCGATGCTCACCCCGATCACCAAAGCCTGGTGCACCGACACTGGGTGTGACATCACCTCAATCGCCGTCCAGATTCACGGCGGCATGGGCTTCGTCGAGGAGACAGGCGTTGCACAACACTTTCGCGATGCGCGGATCAACCCGATCTACGAGGGTACGAACGGCATTCAGGCTCTCGACCTTGTCGGTCGAAAGCTGCCGATGCGCGGCGGCGAAGTAATCGCCGATCTCTTCGCCGATATCGACCGCACCATCGCCTCCGCGAGCCCCGTCGAGACGCTGAAGGAAGCCGCAGATCAGCTCGCAGACGCACTGTCGACCTGCAAAGCCTCGACCGAGCTTTTGCTGAGTCGAATGGCCAGTGGGGAAATGCGTGATGCGTTCTCTGGCGCCACGCCGTATTGCACGATGCTCGGCCACCTTTGTGGTGGGTGGGCTCTACTCCAACAAGCCATTGCGGCTGCGGAGCGACAAGAAGCCGGGGACGCCGACGTTCGCCTCGAGTCGAAGATCACCACCACCCGCTTCTACTGCGATCAGATCCTGCCGAAGGTGCGAGGACTCGCTCCCGCTGTCGCCGCAGACGCCGACGTGTTGTTCGCGCTCGATCCCGCAGCGTTCGGCGCCGCCACCTGACGATAACGGTCACGTCTTCGGTGGTGCCCGGAATCCGACGGACACGACGCCGGGTTGGTCGCTAACGTGCTCGCCGTGACCATCGCATCGATCCCGTCGCCCCCGTTCAGCGCGATCGGACCGCTCACGATCTACGGGCTGTGCATTGCGCTCGGGGTGGTAGCGGCGGTCTGGATCGCCAACAAGCGATGGGTGGACCGTGGAGGGCACGAAGACGACATCTCGACGATCGCCCTGTGGGCGGTTCCGGCCGGGGTCGTCGGTGCCCGGCTTTATCACATCATCACGGACTTCCAGAGGTTTGAGGGCGAGTCGATCACCGCGTTCTTCAACATCCGTGCCGGCGGGCTCGGCATCCCGGGAGGCATGTTCGCCGGGGTACTGGTCGGGTTGTGGGTGGCCCGGCGTCGAGGAATCAACATTGGAGACGTGCTCGACGCAACCGTGCCCGGGCTTCCGCTTGCACAGGCGATCGGCCGCTGGGGCAACTGGTTCAACCAAGAGCTGTACGGACGCCCAACCAACCTCCCATGGGGCCTCGAGATCGATGCTGACCACCGTGGCGCCATCCCCGAGGAGTTTCGCGATGTCGAGCAGTTCCCCACCTTCCATCCGACGTTCCTCTACGAGAGCCTGTGGAACTTCGCTCTGGCGGCGGCGCTGATCTGGATCGATCGCCGAGGGTGGCTCTCCCGTGGTCGGTTGATTGCTGGGTATCTGCTCGGCTACGGCGCAGGACGGCTCTGGATCGAAGCTGTACGTATCGATCCAGCAAACGACATCGCTGGCTTGCGGGTGAACATCTGGATGAGTTTGGCGCTACTCGTCGGAGGCGTCGCCATCATTGCTTGGCCGGGCGAGCGGTCAGCAGGACTCGGCAAGGATCGCTGACGACAACGCCGGCCACCGTTCGAGGGCCCAGTCCCCGAACGGACGATCGGTGAGCACGATTGCCGAGACACGATGGGCCGGATCGCACCACAAGAAGGTCCCTGCCTGCCCAAAGTGTCCCCACGTCGACGGTGAGTTCTCGGGCGCAGTCCAATGAGGCGACTTCGTCCCTCGGATCTCCGGACCGAGCCCCCACGGATTGGGTGTCTGGCGGCCATAGCCAGGCAAGACGCCAACAAGCTCGGGCATGGCCGGGGACACCATCGCGGCAATGGTCGATGGGGCAAGCAGATCTGCGAGCCCGGTCACGAATCGGAGGAGGTCGCTCACACACGATGACGCATCCTTGGCCGCGCTGCCGTCGAGCACCGTCGAGCTCATCGCAAGTGGCTCGAACACTCCGACACGCAGGTAGTCGGCGAACGCGAAGTCCGTGGATCTTTCGACGTGAGCGGCGAGCAGGTCGTATCCCGCATTCGAGTAGACCCGCCGACGTCCTGGCCGATCGAGCACCGTTCCGTCGGGGCCGATGCCGCCCGCGTGGCTCAACAACTCTCGCACGGTGGCATCGGTCGGTAGCACGACGTCGTCGTAGCCGATCGATCCTTCCTCGACCGCGAGATGCACTCCGATGGCCGCCATCACCTTCGTGATCGACGCGAGTTCGTACACGCGTTCGGGATCACCCACCGTTGAGGTTGTGCCATCGGGACGGACGACGCCAGCAGACACCGCCGACACGGGCCACTCGTCAACACGTCTCAACGACTCGTCCATACGCCCACGTTAGGTCTCGATGGCTTCACGATGGGGTTGGGTCGTGCACGATCTCGAAATGGCAAGACGACCGATTTTCGGGGCCGCCAGATGCCGTCTACGGTCGGCTGTGTGAGCGATGTGATCCGCGCCGAGGGAGTGACCCGCGTGCAGCGGACGTTCGCATTTATCGATGTCAGCGGCTTCACCGCCTATACCGATCGCGAAGGTGACGCAGCTGCGGTGCTGTTTCTCGAACAAGTGCGAGGCAGTATTCGCCGTCGGGCGTCGGTACACGGGGTTCGGGTCGCCAAATGGCTCGGAGACGGAGCGATGGTGGTCGGCGTCGAGCCCGAACCGGTGATCGAAGCGGTCGTGTCCATGGTCGACGCAACCCGAGACCGCTTCGACGTGTTGCCGCTTCGTGCGGGCGTGGCCACCGGTGACGTCATTCTCTTTGAGGGAGACGATCACATCGGCCAAGCCGTCAACCTGGCAGCACGGCTCTGCGACATCGCTGGCGCAAACGAGATCCTGGCGCCCGCGTCCATGCAGAGTGCGATGCTCGTCAACACGAAGCTCGAAGCTCACGGAGAGCATCACATTCCCGGATTTGGCGCACCGATCGAACTCGCCCGTTTGGTGGCGAGGGGGACCGCGGGCCTAGTCTGACGTCCGGCGACACGGTCTCGAATGGGAGCGAATCTGTGGCAGCAGAACGGGCGGACTTCACCGACCGCGTCTGCGCGGTCATCGAGCAGCTGCGACCCGGCGAACTTGTCACCTACGGTGAGGTCGCTGCCGAGGCCGGCCACCCCGGCGCCGCCCGAGCAGTCGGTCGAGTCCTTCGACAGGCCGAAGGCTTGCCGTGGTGGCGCGTGGTCACCTCAACCGGGCGGCTCGTACCCGGAAACGAAGAGGACCATGCCCGCCGCCTCCAGGCCGAGGGCGTCATCGTCCAGGACGGAAGGGTCGCTCGCTGACGAGCATGGCCCGGGGTTCTAACCACGCGCAGTAGCATCGACCGTGCCCCCATCCTTTGGAGCCCCATGGTCACGTTCGCCGAACTCGGCGTCGAATCCTCGTTGTGTGATGCCCTCGAAGCGCGCGGGATCAACGACGCCTTCGCCATTCAAGAGATCGCGATTCCCGATGCGCTCGCTGGACGCGATGTCTGCGGAAAGGCGAAGACCGGCTCTGGCAAGACCCTGGCGTTCGGCCTACCCGTTCTGCAGCTGATCGACCGTGCCGAGCCGGGCCGTCCTGTTGCACTCGCACTGGTACCGACCCGCGAGCTCGCGGTGCAGGTTTCCGACGAACTCGCCCCGCTTGCGAAAGAGGCGGGCCTCACGGTGTCGCCGGTCTACGGCGGCGCAAACATCGAGCGGCAGATCACCAAGCTCGAGAAGGGCGTGGACTTCGTCGTCGCCACCCCTGGCCGGATGATCGATCTGGTCGAGCGCAAAGCCGTCGACTTGAGCGGCCTGACCCACGTGATCGTGGACGAAGCCGATCGTATGGCCGACATGGGTTTTCTTCCGCAGGTCGAGTGGCTGCTTCGTCAAGTCGACGGCGAACACCAAACCCTGTTGTTCTCCGCAACGCTCGACGGCGTCGTGGACTCCCTCGTTCGCCGGTATCAACACGACCCGGTCTTCCACGAAGTTGAGTCGCCGCAGGTGACCGTCGACCAGATGATTCACCGCTTCGTCCTTGTGCACCAGATGGACAAGGTCAAGGTCGCGGCAGCCATCTCGAATGCCGTCGGACGAACGATCATGTTCACCGCCACGAAGCACATGGCGGACCGGCTCGCCCGCGAACTCCGAGATCTCGACGTCGACGCATCGGCGATTCACGGAGACCTCCGTCAGAACCATCGTGAGCGTGCCCTCAAACAGTTTGGCGACGGAAAGCTGACCGTGCTCGTTGCGACAGACGTCGCGGCGCGCGGCATTCACGTCGACGACGTCGAAGTCGTGATCCACTACGACCCCCCCGCCGAACACAAGACCTACCTCCATCGATCGGGTCGTACCGCGCGAGCGGGAGGCGAAGGACTCGTGGTGACGCTCGTTCTGTGGAACGAGGAGCTCGAAGTACGGCGCATGCAGCGCCGTGTTGGGCTCGACCTGCCCATGGTCGAGATGTTCTCGAACGACGAACGTCTGCAGGACCTCGCAGCATGGGACCCGACCAGCTGATCCACCGGTCGGCGTGAGAGTTACGCCGGATCCGGCGACGATCAGCGGAGCCATCAGCGACGCCATCGCCGCCCTCACACGGTCGGGTATCGACCCATCGCCACGGTCGATTCTATCCGTCTTGGCAGAGGCAATCGCCAATTCGATCGACGCACCTCCGCCCCCATTTTTGCCTCTTCTTCAGCCGAGGGTCCGACTCAGCACGGCTGGGGAGCTCGATCCGGCAGCGCTCGGCGTCGCTCACGAACAGCTAATCGCACAACACGAGCGCCGAGCGACGGGCTCGTGGTTCACCCCAGGTGCCATCGCACGAGCAATCGCCGATCTCGCTGTCGACCGGTGGTTCCGAGCCAATCCGACTGCCATTCCCTCTGTGCTCGATCCATCAGTCGGTGGCGGCGTGTTCCTCGTCGCCGCGGGAGGCCACCTCGTGGAGCGCCTCGGCGCCGCCAGAGCCGACGTGGCGAGTCGATTGTACGGAATCGAGCTCGACCCACTGGCCTGCGACATCGCACGGTCTGCGGTGTGGCTCTGGGCCGCTCCGTCGACGACCGTCGAGGAGAAATCCGTCGCCCAGGCCCTGCACGAGAACATCGTCCTCGCAGACGCGCTCACGGCTCGCTGGGCCGAGCCGGACATCGTCATTGGCAATCCGCCCTTTCTGGGACAGCTTGCTGCGGATACCGCGCGGACCCCCGAGCGACGCCAACTCTTGGTCACGAGGTTTGGCACGGCCGCGTCTGGCTATGTGGACGAGGCCGCGTTGTTCGCCCTCGCCGCGGCGCGAGCGACGACGCTGACCAGGGGAGTGGTCGGGATGATCCTGCCGCGCACCTTCGCCTCTGCGGAGTCGGCTGCCAGTGTTCGAGAGGAGATCGCACGCAGCCACGAGATCAGCGACCTCTGGATCGATCACGAGCACGTTTTCGACGCCAACGTCGCGGTCATGGCGCCGATCTGGACTGCGGCACCGGTCGAAGGCGAGCTCCCGACGCTGCACCGTTCGAACGCCGCGTCCGAGGCTGCTCAGACTGCAGACCTGGCTGGCCTACTCGCCCAGGCACATGGCGTGCCGAGTGCGGTGGTGCCCCCCGCTTCGGCATCGATCGACTCCATCGCCACCGTGACGGCGGGGTTCAGACAGCACTTCTATGGTCTCCGCGGGTCAATCATCGAGAGCGCCGACCTGGCCAACGCGTCCCCACGCGACCGTCCGCGGCTGATGACCACCGGCACCATCGATCCCCTCAATGATCGCTGGGGAGAACGAACCGTTCGTTTCGATGGCCGCCGATGGGACGCACCCCACGTCGATCTTGGCCGAGTGGACGACGACGCTGTCGCCGACTGGCTCCGGCATCGCATTCGACCCAAGGTGTTGGTCGCCACGCAGACCACGATCGTCGAGGCGATTGCCGATCCCGACGGCGCAACAATTCCCTCGGTGCCCGTCATCTCGCTCGAACCAGAATCGCAACAACCCGAAGACGTGTGGCTGCTCGTCGCGCTGCTGTCCTCACCTGTGCTCAGCGCATGGTTCGCGACAACCCGGACCGGATCCGGACTCTCGAGACGAACCATCCGGGTCCGAGCAAAGGACCTGGCCGCGGTTCCGGTCCCCGATGACCGCTCCACCTGGTCGCTCGCCGCTGGCGCGGCACGAGACGCACAACGTTGCGCCGCTGCCGGCGACGTCGACGGCTGGTCAGACGCAATCGATGAGCTCGGTGCCCGGATGATGCGTGTACACCGGTGCAATGATGTCGACCTCCTGCGATGGTGGAGATCGAACGTCGAGACCCGTGCGCCGTCGGCACGGCATACTTGACAGGCCCCGCGTGGTTACGTGACGGTGGGAGGTGACATGGCAACGCCCGAGTCTGAAGAGTTCGACCTGCTCGCGGACCATCGAGGATGGCCGACCGCGTTCCCGGTTACGGGGGCATGGCGATCCGGAGATCCGGTCGGCGACCGACAATTTCTGACTCTCGCCCGGCCCCTTGCGCTCGAAGGCGGCGGTGTGCTCGAAGAGGTCTCGATCGCGTACGAAACATGGGGCACCCTCGACGCAACAGCGTCCAACGCGATCCTGATCTGCCACGCCCTCACCGGCGACGCTCACGTCACCGGTGGATCCGGTGGTACGTACACGCCCGAAGGGTGGTGGTCACGAATCGTTGGCCCTGGTCTCGCCGTCGACACCGACCGGTACTTCGTCGTGTGTGCGAACGTCCTCGGCGGCTGCCAAGGAACAACCGGTCCGGCGTCAATCGACCCCGCCACCGGGTCCCCGTACGGCTCCCGCTTTCCACAGATCACGATCCGCGACATCGTGCGCACCCAGTCAAGCCTCGCCGACGAACTTGGCATCGACCGGTGGTTCTCGGTAATCGGAGGTTCGATGGGTGGCATGGCTGTCCTCGAATGGGCAGCGATGTACCCCACACGGGTTCGCTCGATGGCGGCCATCGCAACCGCTGTTGCCGCGTCGGCCCAGCAGATTGGCTGGTCGGCTGTCGGCCGCTTGGCGATCGCAAACGACCCGCACTTCAACGGCGGCGACTACTACGAGTCGCCCGTCGGGCCCGGGCGAGGACTGGCGGTCGCTCGACAGATCGCCCTCGTTCACTATCGAAGCGACGCCGAATGGACCCAACGATTCGGGCGCGATCCCCTCGATCGTCTCGACACCTTCGAGGTCTGGGATCGCTTCCAGGTCGAGGGATATCTCGATCACCACGGCCGAAAATTCCCCGAGCGGTTCGATGCGAACAGCTACATCATCCTGAACCGGGCCATGGATCTCCACGACGTGGGCCGCGGTCGGGGGAGTGTGGTCGCGGCGTTCGATCGCTATTCCGGTCCGACGTTTACCGCATCGGTGTCCAGCGATTTCTTGTATCCACCGCATCAGCAGGATGAACTCGCCGCTGTGCTTCGCAACAACGGGCGTAGTGTCGTGCACCATCGGCTCGAGTCGATCTACGGACACGATGGATTTCTGGTCGAGCACGACAAGCTCGGCCCAGCAGTCGCCGAGTTTCTCGACAAAGTCGACGTGGACACGCCGTAACCAGTCGCCATGCCCGAGTTCCTCGAGGCGGAGATCTCGGCATCGGCCCTGGAGCCGATCATCGGAGATCGGCTGCGCTCCATTGACGTTCGCCACGAGCATGCGTGCCGAGGCTCCGCCGGCGACATCGCCGAGTTGATCGGTGCATCCGTGACCGACATTGCCCGGCGCGGAAAGGTCGTCGTCCTCGGCTTCGGTGACCGATCTGTGGCCATTCGATTCGGCATGACGGGCCGCATCGTCGTCGACGGGCGTTCACCGATAGATCGTCTTGAGTACGAGAGCGGCGCGAACGACCCCGCCTGGGATCGTGTGCTCCTGACCTTTGACGAGCACGACGTGTCGCTCCGAGATCAACGGGTGCTTGGGTCCATCGAGGTCGATGCGGATCTCTCGGCGCTCGGCGTCGACGTGACCGAGGTCGACGCCGCGACGCTTGCTCAACTTCTCGGTGCCCGTCGACGCCAACTCAAAGCCCTGTTGCTCGACCAATCAGTGATCGCCGGCCTCGGAAATCTTCTCGCCGACGAGGTTCTGTTCGCCGCGGGGCTATCCCCCCGACGAGCGACGAACGAACTCACCCCGGCCGAAATTGATGCGCTTCACCGAGCGTGCGAAACGGTGATCGACGTCCAACGGACACGCGGCGGGTCGCACACCGGTGACCTGTTTCCTCATCGACATGAGGGAGCTCGCTGTCCGACATGCGAGGGTTCGTTGGTTTCGGCGACCATTGGTGGCCGTACGAGCTGGTCATGTGCGTCTCATCAGCAGTGATTGATCTACGCTCACCGAGTGCACGCGACTCGAAGAATCACCCACCTCGTGCTGCAGGTCGAGGAGTCCGAGTCGACGACGATCGCAGTTCGCGACGCCGACGAGCGTCTGGTCGACTTCGTGCTCGTGCTGGTGGCTCTCGGGTTACTCGCCTTCGTCGCAACGGCTGCATTCACCTGGCTCACCCGCCCATCTCGCGCCTCGGGGCGCTCAAACGGAGAGTGATGAACCCATGACTGATTTCGACCCGGACGAGATGATCGCCCGCTTCAACGAACGCGCTGCGGCCGTCAAGCAGCGCAACCTTCCACCGGTGGGTGGTGATGAACGAGCGTTGTTCATTGCGCAAGCCCAGACGGACTTTCGGGACTTCGCAATGATCGGCGACGCCGATGCTGAGCTCGTCGACGGCGTCTTGACTCTGCGAATCGATCTGCGAGGGAGTGGCTGATCGGAAGACAACTGCTATAGTCGACCTCCGTTCATGCGGACGTAGCTCAGCTGGTAGAGCATCACCTTGCCAAGGTGAGGGTCGCGG
>JAHDDK010000085.1 GCA_020629375.1 Acidimicrobiales bacterium | reverse complement strand
GATGCCGACCTGGTCGGCCACGATCGAGCTGTTGCCGGTGGCGATGTTGCCGAACGGGCCGGTGTGGACCAGGGCGGGGGTGCCTTCGAGGGTCTGCATCAGGTTGGGCTTGATCGCCTCGCGGAGGATGACGGTCATCGAACCGCCGGCGCCGATGTCATCGGCGGTGACGGGCGTGCCTTCCTTCGTGTAGCCGAGGACGATGCGTCCCATGCGAGCCCGGAGGTCCTGGAGGCTGGTTGCGAGCGCAAGAGCGGCCATGACTTCGGATGCGGCGGTGATGTCGAAACCGGTCTCACGGGGAACACCGTCGAGGCGGCCGCCGAGGCCGATTACCGCATTGCGCAGTGCCCGGTCGTTGACGTCGAGCACGCGACGCCAGGTGATGTTGTTGATATCGATGCCGGTTTCGTTGCCGTGGTAGAGGTGGGCATCGAGCATTGCTGAGCAGAGATTGTGCGCTGCGGTGACGGCGTGCATGTCGCCTGTCAGGTGCAGATTGAACAGCTCCATGGGGACGACTTGGCTGTAGCCGCCACCTGCGGCGCCGCCCTTGATGCCGAAGGTTGGGCCCATCGAGGGCTGGCGGATGGCGATCGTGGCCGATTTGCCGATGTGCTGGAACGCCTGGCCGAGACCGACGGTCGTGGTGGTCTTGCCTTCGCCGAGTGGCGTCGGGGTGATGGCCGAAACGACGACGTACTTGGCGTCAGGGCGGTCCTTCATCGCTTCGATTGCCTCGAGCTGCACCTTGGCGGCGCCGGAGCCGTAGGGCTCGAGGTTCTCCTGTGGGATGCCTGCCCGATCAGCGATTTCGCCGAGAGGGAGCAGCTCAGCTGCCTGCGCAATGTCGAGGTCAGAAGGAAAGGCCATCGTGGGTCCTTAGCGGTGGAAGGCGGTGGAAGGTCGTTTCCGCGGAGTGTAGTGATCTGTTCCGCATTGTGAAAGCGTTCCACGATGCGGAAAGCGCAAAGTTTGGTCGATGTTCGCTCGAACTACCCTGAGTGGCCCACTCAACCCCGCCCACTGGAGGCCAAATCATGGTCAAGGTTCCCGCCGGATATCGCAGCTCGAATGTGGAGGACCGCCGTCGCTCCGGGTCCTCGCAGCCATCTCGAGGTGGCGCTGACCTGCTTGGTTCGATGTTGGGCGGAAACTCAATGGGTGGCGGTCTGTTGGGCACGCTGGGCAAAGCGGCGCTCCCGATGATTCTTGGTTCGATGATGGGCGGCAGTCGCGGCGGTGGTGGCGGTGGCCTCGGCGGACTGCTTGGTTCGATGCTTGGCGGCGGTGGCGGCGCCCCGTCGATGTCGGCTGCCGAGCGCGACGACGCCGACGACGAAGCGACGCTTCTCGTCCGAGCGATGTGTAACGCCGCAAAGGCCGACGGAAAGATCGATCAGGAAGAAGTCGATGCCATCGTCGGCCGGCTTGGTGAGGTCGACGAGAACGAGGCGGACTTCGTGCGTGCCGAGCTTCGGGCACCGCTCGATCTCGACGGGTTCATTCGAGAAGTTCCGGCGGAGATGGCACAGCAGGTCTATGCCTTCTCACTGTTCGGCATGCGACTCGACACCCAGCAGGAAGCGCAGTACCTCGGCGCCGTGGCCCAAGGGCTGCGGCTGAACCCGCAGACGTGCAACGCCATCCACGACAAGCTCGGTGCTCCCCAGATCTTCAAGAGCTGAGCTCTTCAAGACGTGATCGAGCCACCGAGCGCTCGTGCGGCGAGCAGCTCGTGGCACAGCGTCTCCGCTTCGAGCGGTATGCCTCCTGAACGGGCGTGAACGAGCTGGATCTCGGCGTCGTCGAACAAGACGGTCGGGAGGCTTCCGTCGACGGACACCTCGGTGAGCCGAAGGTCGATGAGCGTCCGGAGCTCATTCTCGCTCATCGGTTGGAGTTCGTGCGTCACGACGTCGAAACCGACCTTTTGGCCGACACGCGTCAAGTCTACGTGGGTGCCGATCACGAGGGTCGACCCGTCGCGAGCGAGTCGCCGGAACCACCGTCGACGCAAGGGGATCGGCATGCGATCGATTTCATCGCCGTACACGAGTGGGCCGGTCGGCGGTGCGGTCCATCGGTCGCTGTAGGGATGGCGAGGAATGTAGTGATACGGACCTGGTGCACGGCCACGCCACTCGCGGAGGTGCGTCGACTTTCCGTGACCGGACTCGCCGATGACTTGCACGAGGGTCTTCGAACCCGGCGGCGGTGGGGCAGGAATGCCGCGATCGACGAACGGAAACAGCGGCGTGGTCGAACCGCCGCCACGGTCCTGGGCGATGAAGGGGTTCGAGCGGATGCCGAGGTCGCGGTAGCGGTCGCCCGCCCGACGATGACCGTTCACGACGAACGGGGGTGTGGGTACCGGTAGTGGCCGTGACCGCCCCTCGGAACGACGACGACCGGGGCGGAGGTTCGTTTGTCGAAGGCCAGCTTGCGGTCCGTGATGGCCGCGATCTCCCAGACCACCCGGATCAGGCGACCGTCGTAGGAGATCGGTCCATCAGGGGGCACCCGGAGGCTGAAGGGCGTCGAGGCCGAGCCGAAGCGATCCAGTTCGACGCCGACCTCGGCGATCGTCCGCTGGTCGACGTCGCCTCGTCCTTCGGTGCGCATGATCAGCGCGACCCGAATCGACCGTTCGGCGCCCATCGGGAGGTTGGAGGAGTCGACGGATCCTCCGCCGTCGAGCGGTGTCCGGCTTAGCGTGCCGGTAAAGCTGCCGCCGGGCTCGGCGATGTCGTCGTCAATGTCGACTCGAATGCGATCGTCGTAACTCATGCCCACGTCTCCTCGGGGCCATCGAGCCGGACGCCGTCCTGAGGGGTAGGTCGAGGGGCGCTGTCTGAGCCTGCGTCACGAGGCGTGCTGTCGGTGGGCTGCCCGGCCCCGCCTGCCCACACCGGTGCGACGTCGAGGGTGTACGACGCCTTGGAGTTCGGGAACGACGAACCGGTCGGTTCGATCTCCAACGTCCATCGAACTTCGTTGTTTCCGAGATCGAACGTGGGGGCCCCATGGTCATCGGGAACGTTGAGCTGCGTCCCGATTGACGCGGTCTCGTGATGGGCGCCGTTCGCAGTCCAGACGTGTTTGTGAACCGTGGACGTGTCGGTTCGGGTGTCGGTGCCTTGGCGATAGGTCGCTCGTTCCTCGCACTCCAGCGTGAATCTGGCGGCAATCGGCGCTCCACCATGATCGCTTCCGGTCACTTTCGGTCTGCGAACGAAGCGCACTTCGCTCGATGAGCCGAGCGTCAGCGGATACTCGGGGAGGTGGAGCTCGGGGTCATGCCAACTACGTACTTCCTTGACGCGCGGCACGAGGAAGAACAGTGCGCCACCCATCAACGCAAAGACGATGATTGTTGCCACAAGACTCTGCGCGCCGATTGCGATGACTGCGGCAACCACGAGCAGCGCCATGACGACCGAGATCAGCAGCACGATGTTCGACGACTGCCCGCACGTGAGCACGGTCTTGCCGCTGGCGTTGGGCGGAGCATCCATGCCCCGAACGTAGTTTCAGATCGTTGCGACCACGGCGATGGCTCTGTCGATCTCGTCCGCAGTGTTGAAGTAGTGAGGTGCAGCCCGAATCACGGCGTCGAGTCCTCGTGGCCCCAGATCGAATTGGGCATTGCGGCGGCCCGGCACGGACAGCACGACGCCGTTGGCGCGCAGCGTTGCTCCTATCGCTGGAGTCGCCTCGCCACGGATCGTGAAGGTGACCGCTCCACCACGTGGACCGCCCTCGTCGTGGACATCGACCTCGGGCAGGGAGCTCAGGCCCTCGCGGAGGCGCGCCGCCAGTGCCTGGGTCCGAGCAGCAATGTGCTCGGCGCCGAGGTCGAGCAGATAGCGAGTTGCGACGGCGAGGCCGCAGCGTCCGGCATAGAACTGCTCGCCGTACTCGAAGCGACGCGCCCCGGGCATGAGCTCGTATCCGCCGGTATCGAGCCACTCGGCAGAACGGCCGTCGATGTAGGGCTGGGGGCCGAGCTGGTCCAAAACGGAGGACCGGGCATAGAGGACGCCGGTCGCGCGAGGTCCACGCATCCACTTTCGGCCCGTGTACACGAGAAAGTCGCAGCCGAGCTCGTCGACGTCGAGCGGTATCTGGCCTGCGGCCTGGCATGAGTCGAGGAGGTAGATGGCGGGGTGGTCGGCGAGTAGCTGGCCCACGGCTGCGGCCGGTTGGATTGCGCCATTGCTCATGGCCACATGTGTGAGCGACACGATTCGGACTCGTTCGTCGAGCTCTGCGGCGAGAACGTCGAGATCGATCATGCCCTGACGGTCGTGGGGGATGAGCGTGAGCTCGACACCACGTTCTTCGGCTTGCATGAACCCGAAGGCGTTGGCCTGGTACTCGCTTCGGCTCAGGAGAATGCGGTCGCCGGCCTGAAGCGGGATCGCGCTGAACGCACGCCACCAGGCGTCGCCGGCTCCGGCACAGAACGCCACTTCGCTCGGATCGCAGCCGAGGTAGCTGGCGGTGGCGTCGTAGAAGTCGTCGAGTTCTTCGATCCGGTCGGCCGCCGCTTCGTAACCGCCGACGCGCGCTTCGTACTGCAGGTACTCGACGACTGCGTCGATCACGGGTCGGGGCGGAAGCGACGAACCAGCCGAATTGAAGTGCACGACGTCGAGGCCGTCGGTGTCGGCCCGGATCGCGTCGAGGTCAAGACTCATGTGCTTGACACTCTCAGGCTCCGGTGACCGCTTCGTGCACGAGCTCTTCGATCTCGCGCTTGAGGCGTTGGCCGGTCGCCGACTCTTCTTCGATCACGAGGTATGCGCCGTAGCCGTCGTCGAGGTCGAGCCACGGAACGGTGCCCCAGGCACCCCCGTCGCTGATGCGGCCGGTCTCGCGGTCGACCCACCAGCCCATGCCGTATCCCGTATCGGCGTCGCCCGCGTCGCCGCCGTAGACCTCGGCGACGCGATCGGCGTGCATCGTGTCGAGTGAGGCTTGGCTGAGGATCTGATTGTCGCCACACGTGCCGCCGCGAAGATGCATGAGCAGGAGCTCGGCGTAGTCGGTGGCCGTGATGTGTGCGCCACCTTCGATCGTGGGGTTGGCGGAGGGGGCGACGGAGTCGGGGTCGCCGCCGAAGACGGTGGGGTAGCCCGAAACGCTCACGACCGAGCCGAGGTTGATGTACCCCAACGAGTCGACACCGCATGGCCCGACGTAGATCTCGTCGATCAGCTCGGCCCAGGTCTTGCCAGACACGGACTCGGCGACGGCGCCGGCCACCTGCCACTGGGCGCCGCCGTATCGGAAGTCGGTGTCCGGAGCGATCTGGTCGGAGTCGTCGTCTTCAGTCGTGAACACCGCGGTGGCGCATTCGTCGAGGACCTCGTTGGGTCCCCATTGGCAGAGGTACGGGCCATAGAGCAGGTTGGGGCCGAGCCCGACCAGACCCGAACTGTTGGACACCAGCTGTGCTGGGGTGACTTCGGGGTTGCCGGTCGCCCAATCGACTTGATCGCTGATCGGCGCGTTCATGTCGAGGAGGCCCTGTTCTTCGAGCGCCAGGAGGACACCGGCAGAGATCATCTTGGACGACGATGCGATCAAGCTGATGCGATCCGGGGCGAAGTCGCCGAAGTACTCCTCGTACATGATGCCTTCCTCACGGTGGACGACGACGAGACTCGCGCCGCTCAGACCCGCGTCGGCGACGAACGCATCGACGGCCTCAGAAACGGCGTCGAACCCGGTGGCTTCTTCGTCAGAGGTGTCCTCGGCGTCGTCGGGTTCGGCGTCAGCGACAGACGTCGTCGTCTCGTCTGTCGACGCCTCTTCTGCCGCGGTCGTTTCGGGCGCAGCGGATGTGGTTGATGCCGCCGTAGTCGTCGACGGCTCGGCTGTCTCGTCCGCGGTCCCATCGCTCGAACAGGCCGCCGTGAGAAGAAGCGCAGCCGACATCAAGACGATGAGGCGGGAGCGGCGGCGGTGTACGAAGGCGGTCATGGCTCGACGTTAGTCGTGGACCGGCCGGTGTTGTTGTGCGTCGTCCCGTCCCCGAGCGACATGGCCAAGAGTCTTGGCTGGGGGAACGGTTGTAGCGATCCAGCGGGCAACCTCCTGAACGAGGTCGACCCGTATCGCGTGCGTTCGCCACGATACGATTCGGCTATGGAGCGACAGGCGGAAACAACTGAAGCTGACGTGATTGCGTTCCGGCCTCGCGTAAGCGCTGAACGGCCAAAGGTTCGGCATGCGATCGGGGACGTTCTTCGCGACGAACGAGTTGGACAAGGCCGCACGTTGGCCGACGTCGCAGACGACGCGGCCGTCTCTCTGCCGTATCTGAGCGAGATCGAGCGGGGACGCAAAGAGGTCTCGTCGGATCTGCTCGAGTCGGTGTGCGACGCGTTGATGATCGAGGTACCGACCGTGCTCGAGCGTGCCGCCGATCGTCTACGGGCGAACGGCCTGCATCTCTCCGGGCCGCAGTTGCTCGCCGCCTGACGTCGATCGGGCATCGTCCACGCTCGTGAGCACGTCGTCGATCACGCCGTAGGCGCGTGCGTCGTCGGCCCGAAGCACCAGCGCTCGATCGGTGTCCGCATGAACCTTCTCGACCGGTTGTCCGAGGTGGTGGGCCAGTAGTGACTCACTCTCGGATCTGATCGCTGCGAGCTCGGCCGCTTCGATTGCGAGATCGCTCATCGAGCCGCGGCTCCCCTCTGTATGGGGCTGGTGAAGCAGCACCCGAGCGTGGGGGAGCGCTGCTCGCTTTCCGGGTGCCCCGGCGGCCAGCAAGATCGCGGCGGTCGATGCGGCTTGGCCAACGCACAGCGTCGAGATGTCGGCGCCGACGAATTGCATCGTGTCGTAGATGGCCAACGCCGAGCTGAACGAGCCGCCGGGGGAGTTGATGTAGAGCGAAATATCGAACGTGGATTCGGACGCGAGGTGAAGGATCTGTGCGATCACAACGTTCGCGACACCGTCGTCGATCGGCGTACCAACGAAGATGATTCGCTCGGACAGGAGGCGGCTGTAGATGTCGGACACCCGCTCGCCCTTCGGGGTTCGTTCGATAACGGTGGGGATCGTGTAGCTGCTCATGCGATCGCTCCCGTATTCGTTTCCGCAGCGGCCACGCCGATCCGACGTCGTGGTGGCTGGGGCACGATGTCGTCGATCGAGTCCACGATGTGGTCGACGAATCCGTATTCGAGTGCTTGTTCAGCGTCGAACCAGCGGTCCCTCCCGACGTCGTCGATGATCTGGTCGAGCGAATTTCCGGTGTGGGTAGCGATGAGGCTCCGAAGCCGATCGAGGGTGGCGACGAGATTGGCCGCCTGGATCTCGACATCGGAGGCCGAGCCGCCGAGCCCAGCGGACCCTTCGTGCATCACGATCTGCGCATTCGGCAGTGCGAAGCGCTTGCCCGGCGTCCCTGCACACAGGAGGACCTGGCCCATGCTTGCGGCAAAGCCGACGGCGACGGTTGCGACGTCGTTGGGGATCAGCTGCATCGTGTCGTAGACGGCGAGCCCAGCCATGACCGATCCGCCTGGCGAGTTGATGAACAGGCAAATGTCGCTATTGGGGTCTTCGGCCGACAGCGAAAGGAGTTGGCACACGAGGCGGTTTGCTGACTCGTCGCTGACGTCCTCGCCGAGGAACAACACGCGCCGCTCGAAGAGCCGTTGCACGGGGTCGTGAGGTGATGGGGTCATGCCACGATTCTGGATGGTCGAGCGAGCGGCGTGGCCTGTTTCTGCCAGAGGCAGAACGGCTCAGCGAGAGGCTATGTAGGCGTCGATCACGTCTCGCAGAGCGTCGGCCTTCTCGGCGACGTCGTCGACCGATTCGAACCTCATCATTCGTTGGAGGTTGGAGCCGTCTTCGAGGTGTGGGTGGTCGCCGGGTATCGTTCGGCCCGCCGGAAAGATCAGGCTTGCCTGCTTCTTGGCGGACCAGTTGAAGTAGCACATGATGCCGTCGTGCTCGAAGCATGGCGCCCGGTATTTGATCGTTTCGGTCACGTCTGGGTCGACCATGATCAAGTCCCGCACCGCACGAATCACATCGGCCTTTGGGTTCGACGTTTCGTCCAACCAGGTGGCGACGTTCTCTGCGATCTCGCGAGCCATGCACGGAAGCGTGGTCCACATGCTCTGTAAGCAAGGACTCAGCGCCCGAACAAAACCACGACGATGCGGTCAGCGTTGAACGGATTTCGGTGGTTTCGCCCGTGTCGATCGTCGCTCACCTGCGGGCGATGTCGACGCCGAGTTGGTCGGCGCGTGCGCGTACGGCCTGGAGGAAGTGCCCGACGAACGCTTCCGGAGCGGCGATCTGCGCCCACGTGACGTAGACGAGTTGCCACCCAACACTCGCCAGCCGAAGTTCTCTCACGTTGTCGGCGTCCTCGGTGCGCGGCCCCCAGTGGAAGGTCTTACTGTGCGCCTCGATCCCAAGCTTCAGGGAGGGGCAGGCCAGATCGATGCGGTGCCGACGGCCGGCGACAATGACTTCGTGTTGGCGAACGATCTGCGGAAGCTGCGGGTGCCGCAGAAGCGACGCCAGGACGGTTTCGAACCAGCTTTCGGTGACGCCGAGCTGGCGATGTGGTGCCGAGATGATTCTCCGAAGTGCACGGACCCCACCTGGCTTGGTGCTGTCGAGGCGATCCATGTTTTGCGTCAACCATCGTGGAGATTCGGTTCGGAGATATTCGTCAAGGCAACGCTCGAGGGTGCGTTCGTCGACGTGCGGGCCGAGCGAGCACAGAGCGGCGGCCTTGTTGAGGACGGCGATCTCCCGACACGTCGTCAGATCACGAGCAGGGTCGACCCGCTGCCAGCGCCGAATGTCCGCCTGGGGGTGAGCGCGGGTGCGGTGATTCTCGGTCCAGAGTTGCGGGCATCGCGGCGGAACGTCGATCCACCCATACAGCCACGCCGCGGAGGTGGTGGTGAGCGCCGAGCCACGAACGGACAGCACTGCAGCACGAGCGTGTTGCTCGCGAGTTGATGGCAGATCGCTGAAGCTCCAGACGCTCGGGTAGAGGCGGGTGAGGATTCCTTGTAGTTCGGCTCGCCGGAGGCGTTGGCGAGAGACGTGAAGTTCGGCAGCCTCGGAGGTGGTGAATGCATTGTGTCGAGAGGCTGCGAGCTCGACGAGCGCCCGAAGGCTGTCGTCGTATCGCATGCGGCGACCATAGGCGTGCTCTGTGACACTGCTCTTCGGTGCCAGCACTTGACCGTTCTGCTCGCCCGAAACCACGCAATGGCGATCAGGTTTGACCGGTTTTCGGTGGTATTCGATTTGTTCAGGCGTCTTGGGCGAGGGGAGCCGCGAGGCGAGAGGTCACGGCGGAACGGATCTGGGTGTCGAATCCCTGGACGTGGGTCTCCACGAGCGACGCGACGGCGTCGCCGTCCTCGTTGCGGAGCGCAGCGAGGATCGCTTGGTGTTCGTCGACGGCGTGACCCATGTCGGCGACGTCGGCGAGGTAGAGGTGCCACAGCCGGTCGGACTGGGCATAGAGCATGTCGAGGGTGTCCCACAGGAATCGGTTGCCCGATGCCGCCCAGATGATCTCGTGGCAGCGACGGTCGAGTGCGAGTTGGTCTTCGTCGTCGAGAGCGGGGTCGTCGGTGCGGGCAAGAGTGGCTTCCATGTCGTCCCACTGGGCAGCGGTCCCTCGAAGGGCGGCGAGGCGAGCGGCGTATGGTTCGAGAACGGTTCGGGTCTCGAAGAGCATGGAGAGTTCGTCGACCTCGATGCCGGAGACGAACATTCCACGGCGGGGGATCACGGTGACGAAGTGTTCTCGTTGGAGCCGGAGGAGTGCCTCACGGATCGGCGTTCGGCCGAGATCGAGCGATGCCCGCAGCTCGTCTTCTTTGAGGACGTCGCCGGGGGCGAAGTCGAGGCGCACGATCTTGGAGCGCAACGAGCGGTACGCCTCGTCGGCGAGTGACTCCGGTTCGTGGCCGGCGAGAGGCGGCAGTTCGAGCGTGCTCATCTCTCTTCAGGATAGGGCGGTGATATATCAGTCGTCTATCAGCAGGTTGCCGGTGGGGCAGCGACGATTGGTAGAACGGCGCGATGCTGACACGTCGCGAAGTGCTTCGGGTTGCCGCCCTCCTTGACGTCGGATCGGCCGTCGGAGCGTGTGCGTCGAGCGGGGTTCAGGACGATGCTCGTGCGTCGGCGGTTGGCGACCGCGCGATCGCTGACGCGGCGTCGGTCGTCGTGATCGGCGCGGGCGCTGCGGGTATGTCCACCGCGTATTTCCTTGGTCGAGCGGGAGTCGACGTGACCGTTCTGGAGGCGTCATCGACCCACGGCGGCCGGATCAAGACGTCGACCGACTTCGTTGACTTTTCCGATTCCGCTTGGGCCGAGTGGATCCACGTGAACAAACGCATCCTCGAATCGATTGTCGACGACGACTCGGTGACCGTCGAGACCGAGGTCTCGACCTATGGCGAAGAGCACGAGGCCTGGACGTGGGACGGGGCGACGCTCACCAACGACGGCCTGAGCTACGACCCCGACCTCAAGTTTGTGGGCGACACCTGGCTCACGTTCTACGAGCAGTACATAGTGCCGGCAATCGAGAACCGGATCGTGGCCGACTCCCGAGTCACGAACGTGGCCCAGACTGACGCCGGCGTCGCGGTCGTGGATGCGTCGGGAGGGCGATGGGAGGCGGACGCTGTCGTGGTGAGCGTGCCCATCCAGGTGATGAAGGACCGCGACATCAGCTTCGATCCGCCACTGCCAGCGGACAAGGTCGCCGCCTTCGACGAGGCGTTCGTCTGGGGTGGGATGAAGGTCTTCATCGAGTTCGCCGAGAAGTTCTGGCCGTCTTCGCTCCTCATCGACGGCGCATACTCTCGGGACGGGCAAAAGCTCTGGTACGACGCCAGCCAGGGCCAACGGAGCGACCGCCATGTGCTCGGCCTGTTTAGCGTGGGCGACCAGGCCCAGCCGTACCAACAGCAGACCGAAGAGTCGCTTCTCCCGTTTGTGCTCAGCGAACTCGATGCGATCTTCGACGGCATCGCCTCGGACACGTACGTTCAACACATCTCGCAGAATTGGAACGCCGAGCCGTACATCCGCCAGGCGTACTTCGCTGATCTTGGCGACTGGAGGCTCCCGCCGCGCATGAGAGAACCGGTTGATGGCCGGATTTTCTTCGCTGGCGATGCATACACCGACGGCGAGGACTGGAGCTCGGTCCACACCGCAGCCCAATCAGCCCGCGACGCCTTCGACGCGATGACCGCAGCAGGCGTGATCTGAGCGATCAGCCATGGGTGTCGGGGTCTTGTTCGTCGGCGAGGGCGAGGATGTCGGGAGTGTCGGGCAGCGCTGCCGCCACCAACGGGCGGAGTTCGTCGGCGAAGGTGCGGGCGAAGGCGACCGAGAAGTGGTTGCGATCGCGGTAGACGACGTCGTCGTCGATCACGAGGGGGCAGAGGTCATCGCCGCACACGATCGGTAGCGGGTCGAAGGCGGTCACGTTCGAGCGGCCTTCGGCTTGTGGTCCTTCGATGCGGCGGATGGCGTCGAGGGTGGCGATCGATTCGCCGGCGCTGCGGCTGCAGTCATCGGAGCCGTTGAGGGCGATGCAGTCGATCGGGTCCCGCAGGAGTTCGGGCTGGTCGAGCATCCAGAGCACCTCGGCACCCGAGTCGGTGGCCGCGTCGATCGTTGCCTTGACGCCGCGTTCCCAGGCAGCGGCGGGAGTCTCGCCAGCCTCAGTCTTGATCGTGCCCGACGTGAGGTAGGCGTGGAAGTTGCCGACGACCACGAGCTCGGGTTCGAGTTCGTCGAGGACGTCGCCGAGTCCGGCTTGGAAATTGCCGCAGTCGTCGAGGCCGAAACCGCTCAGGGTCGCGGCGACCGATGCGCCGGGGCAGCCGCCTCGGGTGCGGACGACAAGCTTGTAGTCGAGCTCGTTGCCGAGGTCGTGGAGCACCGGTTGCCACTGGCCGGCATGGCTGTCGCCGACGAGGAGCACGGTGTTCGACGCGGTAGGGCTGCCGAAGGTGCAGCGGTCGAGGAGGTCGGCGACGTCGTTGGTGTCGCAGTCGGCGTGAGCGGGCAGGGTCTCTTCGGCTTCGACCAGTGCCTGCATCAAGGGGTCGTCGAGGGCACGGTTGCCTTGGTCGATGGTGAGCGCGGCGGCGGCGAGGCCGACCACGATGGCGCCGATGGCAAGGGCGTAGTTGCGGGCGTTCGAGGCGCTGAGCCAACCGTTGTGGCGGATCGGGTTCTCGAGCAGGTGGTAGCTGGCGGCGGCGAACACGAAGGACAGTGCGACCAGACCGAGGCGCATCTGCGGGCTCGTGTCGCCGGTGGCGCGTTGGCCGATGACGAGCAGCGGCCAGTGCCAGAGGTAGAGCGAGTAGGAGAGGGCGCCGATGTACTTGGCCGGGCCCGAGCGAAGCACGTTGCCGAGGAATGAGCCATCGGCGGGCATCGTGTAGCAGAGGATGGCGCTGCCGGCGACGGGGATCAGGGCGGCGTAACCGGGGAATGCGGTGTGGTGATCGATCGTGAGTAGCGCTACGCCGAGGAGGGCGAGACCAACCCACGGGCCGATGCGGTTGGTGAGCTCCTTGGGCGAGCGGCGAAGTTCGACGACGGCGACCAGGGCGCCCACGCCGAATTCCCACGCACGAGCGGGGGAGGCGTAGTAGCTCCACGGTGTGTCGAGTGAGGTGAGCCAAAGGCTGTAGCCGAACGACACGGCAGTGAGCGCGCCGACGAGGACGAAGGCGCCGGTTGCACGATCGCTGGCCTTGCCGGCAAGGACGGCCACGCCCCAGATGAGCATCGGCCACACCATGTAGAACTGCTCTTCGACGGCGAGCGACCAGAAGTGCAGCAGCGGGTTCTCTTCGACATCGGCGGCGAAGTAGTCGGCGGTGTCGGCCCCGAATTGGAAGTTGGCGAAGTAGAGCGTTGTGGCGATCGCCGTGCGGGCGACCAGGTTCCACGCCGTGGCGGGAAGGAACAGCAGCGTGAGAATCATCGTGCCGACGGTGGTGACCGTGGCTGCCGGGAGGAGTCGGCGGGCTCGGCGTGCCCAGAAGCGGGCGAGGCGGATCTTGCCGTACTTCTCGTGCTCGGCGAAGAGCAGGCGGGTGATGAGGAAGCCGGAGAGGACGAAGAAAATGTCCACGCCGATGAAGCCGCCCTGCGACATGGGCGCTCCCATGTGGAACGCGATGACAGTCAGCACGGCGATGGCGCGCACACCGTCGAGGTCGGGGCGATACGAAATGTTGTTGCTCACAGAGGCCTCCGGGTCGTGCCCGTTCGTTCCGTCACCCTTCGGCGAACGACAGGCGCTGATCGATGGGCCTACCGACCCGCCGGTCGAGTCGAGGCGCTTGCGTGAGCGGTGTCTCAGCCGTAGTCTCTCCCTGATACACGGCTGATATATCACCAACCCATCGGGGGATCTCGTGAGCGAATTTCCGACCAAGGCCAACGTCGTCGTCATCGGCGCAGGCATC
>JAHDDK010000084.1:13163-13596 GCA_020629375.1 Acidimicrobiales bacterium | reverse complement strand
CTTCGCCCGTGGGGGATCGGTCACCTACGACGAAGCGGTCACGCTCGAGGAGCACTCGCTCCAGACCGCCGCGCTGGCCCTCCATGCGGACGCACCTGACCACCTCGTCGTTGCGGCGCTGCTCCACGACATCGGCCATGTGCTCGAGTCCGACGCCCGCGGCAACCACGACTACACCTCGACCGAGTGGTCCCACGACGCGGTTGCCGCCGAGTGGCTACGGCCCCGGTTCGGCGATGCGGTCGCCGACGCGGTTGCGGGACACGTCGACGCCAAGCGATGGCTCTGCGCCACCGACCCGAGCTACCACGACACGCTCTCCGCCGCCTCCAAGGCCAGCTTGATCGCCCAGGGAGGCGTCTTCGCCGACGTCGAAGCGGATGCGTGGGGATCCCTGCCCGGCGCGGATGACGCAGTTCGACTCCGGCGCTGG
>JAHDDK010000084.1:0-13116 GCA_020629375.1 Acidimicrobiales bacterium | reverse complement strand
AGTAACAGGTCGCCGGGGTTGCCGATGCGTGTCGCATTCATCGTGCTCGACAGCTTGCCCAACGCATGGGTGGGCCCGGAGATTACCCCGACGCTGTGGGCCGAGGTCACCGGCTGCGGCGGGTGGCACCCCGCCGGTGGCCGGTCGGTGCTTGCATCGTCGACCTACCCCAACCACGCCTCATTCGTCACCGGGGAAGACGTCGACGTGCACCGACTCTTCACCAACAAGGTCTGGGATGGCGCCGCGTTCGTGCCTGCGGGGTCGGTCGGCCCGCAGGTGCCCACCGTGTTCGACGAGGCCCGCAGCGGCGGCCGGTCGAGCGCCATCATCACGGGCGCTCACACGATGGTCGAGTGCATGGGCGGTCTCGCTGCCGACGTTCATTGGCCGCCGCCCGACGACGGGGGCCCGGCGGTCGAACGCGACATCCTCGGCTACCCGACAAACGCAGCGGTCATCAACGAGCTTGCGAGCTCGGGTGCACTCGACTGTGACCTCGTCGTGGCGCACGTCAATGACCCGGACTCCACACTCCATGCCCTGGGGCCCGACGATCCGGACGCCAAGCAGCGGGTCCGAGAGGTGGACGCCGACCTCGCCTCGATGCTCGACCTGCTGCGACCCCGGTGGGATGACACGGTCGTCTGTGTCGTCAGCGACCACGATCAGGAACAGGTCGACCACGATCTCGCCCCAATTCGGCTTTCTGACGTACTCGGCCGCGAAAGCCTGCCGGGCCACGCCCATGACGAAGGCACCATTGGACTCATCGTCGATGGACCCGACGTCGACACCCTGATTTGCGTCGACGAGCTCGAGGGTGCCCGAACCCTCGATTCGACCCACACGCTCGTCTGGTCGGAGCGGGGCCGGGTCTTCGGCGCAAGCCACAAGACGATCAACGGCCAGCACGGCTCGCCACGGACGGCGACCCAGGTCGCTGCGGTGACTGGCGGCCACCCGGAGGTGCAGCGGCTTGCAGCCTGGCTCGAGTCGACATCACCATGTGCCACCGATTGGGCGGATGTGATGCGGCGCGCGCTTCACTGAGTCGGCCCGCTGTCGCGAGTCACTCGTTGTAGCACTGCATGATGGCGAGCGGGCCGTTCGGCCACATCGTGGCCAGAAGCCCGACGGTGATGAGGGTGGCAGCGACCACGACCCAGAGCGAGAAGCGAGTCGGCGCGCGCTTGGCTTGGGCAAATGCCGTGGCGTGAGCAACGAGCAGGATGAGGACGGTCGGTCCGAGCACGAGCAGTCGAAACGGGAGATAGAGGTCGTGCACACCATCGACGTTGTGGAGCTGTGCCTCGGTTGTTCGATCGACGCCAGACGGAGATGTCAGGTGGCTCTGTGTTGAAGCGCCGTAGCCGTGGAGGGCCGTCCACTCGCTACACTCGAGTTGCCGGCCTGCTTCATGTTCGATCTGCTCGACGATCGGGGCGGACGCGTCGAGGGCCGCAATCGTCGGTTGAACGATCGTCCACGACACGCCGAGCACGACGAGACTCACGAGAAGAGTGGGCCGGAGCTGGCCGTCGCCCTCCCGCCAGACGAGGGCAGTGCAACCGACGAGGAGTGCGAACCCCAGCCACTGGAGTGGAGACGTTCCGAGCACTTCAGCGGGGTCGGTGGCCCTCAGCGGGATCGTGACGTCGCTGGCGTTCCCACCCGTGGGGCGAACGGCGGAGCCGATCGCCATCCCGAGAAAGACAACAGTTGCGGCAGCCACGGTACGGAAGGCCCATCGTTGGGCCCCATGCACCGTGTGCTCAACGATGGGCGTCGGTTCGGGAACGTCGATTCGGGCGGCGGTCGATCGGAGCCGCTGCTCGAGTTCGGCCACCTGTTCGGGTCGGAGTTCGGTCATGACAGGACCTCCCGGAGTCGAGCATGCGCACGATGCAACGTCGGACCGACCGACCCGGCGGGGATGTCGAGCGCTGCGGAGATTTCCGCTTCGGTCATGCCGACGTAGTGGCGGAGCACGACGACGGCTCGCTGCCGAAACGGCAACCGCAACAAGAGTTCGCACAACTCGTCTGGCTGATCGACGGTCGCCTCGACCGGACGTATCCGCTCGATGAGCCGACGCCGCCTGGCCCGGCGACGGGCGGCGTCGCGGCAGCCGTTCAGGACGGTCCGATTGAGATACGGGCCTGGCGACTCGAGCGAATTCCATCGTTCGTAGACCCGAACGAATGCCGTCGATACGGCATCGATTGCGAGCTGTTCATCTCCGAGCATCAACCAGGCGCGACGCACCTGACCGTCGAACTCGCGTCGATAAAACGCGTCGAACGCCACAGCGATGGTCGTCGGTTCTCGGTCGTTCATTCGGTGAGTTCCACGTCGCTGGCGACCAGATTCATACAACGCAAGCAAATCCGAGCAGCTGCGAACTCCTGCTTAGCTGGGTGTTGGACGGACCGGCGGGTGACTTCGGACGAACTCGACGACGTCATCGGCGCCGTCGAAGACGGCAATCATCTCCGCGTACGGCCGTTCGCCGGCGAGCTGTCGGAGGAGAAGGGGAGCGGCGAGGCGGTCGTCGGCCCAGTACGCCGAGTCGAGGAAGACCATCGGCGAAATCACGTCGAAAGTCACGTAGTGGTTCTGCGTGGCGTCCATGAACACCTCTTGCACGGTGCCGGCGGCACCGGGCGTGTAGACGACGCCGTGCGTGGCGATGGCCAGCAGCCCGTCCTCTCGGATCGAGTTCGAGAAGTACTTCGCAACGGCGGTGGCGAATGCGTTGGTTGGCTCATGGCCATAGAACCAGGTCGGGATCGCCAGGCTCTCGACTCCACCCGGGTTGGCGTCGAGCACGTCGTGTGCCAGGTCCATGTAGCCCGGCGCCGAGTAGTCGTCGATGGTCGCCAGCGTGGCGAGTGCAGCGTCGAATGCGTCATCGTCGTGGGCGGCCATCCAGGCGCCGAAGTTGCCGGCCTCCATCGCGCCTGGTCCACCGCCGGTCACGATGTGGAAGCCGTCGGCTGCGAGTTGCCGGGCGACGTTGGCGACGGTCCGGTAGGTCGGCGAGCTCCGCTCCAGCGAGTGCCCACCCATGATGGCGACGACGCGTTCGAACCGGTCGAGGTGGGTGCTGAGGGCACGGTCGATCGCGTGGTCGTGGATCCGTTGAGCGAGCGCTTCGAGGATCGGGACGTCACCGCGGACCCGGAAGGCGTGTTGATGCTCGTAGATCCGATAGTCGAGGTCGTCGTGGGCGAGTTCGGCGACGGTGTAGAGCACGCGACGCCACGGCCGGTACGGAAGGTCGTCGAATCGGGGAAACAGGACTCCGCCGGTGTCGCGGACATGTCGACGGGCGTCGGGGTGCATTTCGCACCCGAGCATCGTTGCGCCATCCCAGTCGATGTCGTGCACAAGTTGATCGACGTCGCGCAGGTCGAGGCCACGGACGATGACGTTCGACCAGCTCTCGACCGTCTCTGCGTGTGCTCGGAACGCCTCGATCGAGTCGATCTCGGGTCCATCGGTGATGCTGATGGGAGCGGTGTTGTCGGCGCGGCTCATGTTGCCAGTGTGGTTGGAGGGGTGCGAAAAACGGCCGATTTTCGAGGATTCCAGCTTTACATTGCGGGCGTAACAGTGTTGTAATTACGCCAGTGGCATACGGCGAGGTCGTCGGGTCCGAAGAGATTCGATGATGTCGCCACTCAGCGCGCTTGGGCACGTACTCCGTGTCCCCGGCGCACGGAGATGCTGGGCTGGTACGGGCGGAACCCGAGGAGTTCGATATACATGGCAGTTTTCGGCGCGGTCGACAAAGAAGAACCGACATGGCATGACTTTGCCAATTGCCTCGGCGTCGACCCCGATCTCTTCTTTCCCGAGCGCGGAGCGTCGACGCGTGAAGCCAAGGAGGTCTGCCGTGGATGCGTCGTTCGCGAAGACTGCCTTGAGTACGCGCTCCAGAACGGCGAGAAGTTCGGCATCTGGGGCGGCATGAGCGAGCGCGAGCGCCGACGCATCCGACGTCAACGAGCGCTCGCACGGGCCGCCGCCTCCGCCGAAGCGGCGCACTGATCGACGCTCCGTCGAGCCCACACGATCTGACGGCCCGCGAGCGCATGGCGCGACTCGATCAGCTACCCTCGAACACATGAACGTCGGCCCAACAGAGCTCATCATCGTTCTCGTCATCATCCTGGTGCTGTTCGGCGGCGCCAAGCTCCCGAATCTCGCTCGGTCGCTCGGCCAGGCGCAGAAAGAGTTCAAGGACGGTCTCGCCGAGGGCGTGACCGAAGACGAGACCAACGACGCCTGATCGGTCGTACGCCTGGCGTACGGCATCACGTCAAAACCGAAACGACCGCCGGGGTGACCGGCGGCCGTTGTCGTTTTAGTCGTAGTCGACGCACTACTGTCGTTGCGACGCTTGTCGTCGCAGTGGGGTTCCGTTGCGGTCACCTGCGGTCGATACCGGGGTGACGGGGTGGGGTTCGGGTCAGCGGATCCGGACGCGTCGTGCAATGCCGGAACGCTCTTTGTCCGCCTTCTCGGCGTCCTTGCGGCGAGCCTTCAGAATGCGGCGACGCTGGCGTTCGGACGCTCCGCCCCACACGCCGTGGTCGATGCGATTCTCGAGTGCGTACTCGAGGCATGGCTCCGAAACCGCGCATGTCGCGCAGATTCGTTTGGCGACTTCGACGCCGACGCCATCGCTCGGGAAGAACGTCTCTGGGGGTTGGTCAGCACAAAGTCCTCGTGCCATCCAATTTGGTTCCATCATGGGAATCTCCTCCGCATGTCTCACTGGTACTACGCCCAGACCTGACCGAAAGTTCCCGTAAAGGGGGTCTTTCGGCCTACTGGAGACAAACCTGTAGCGCCCCTCTGCTGTTCCCGACGCTAGTCTGATCGCTGCACGAAATGCAGGGTTTGCTGTGTTTCGAGTGTTCGAGAGGCCGCACGACCGCAGGGTCGATGCCCGCCACAGCGACCAAGGACGCCGCCGCAATGACCGACACGATGGAAGACCAGCTCCCGGCGCAAGGCCACGCGAAGATCGTGTATCTCGGCCCGATCGCCCCCCATTGGGAGATCCGCGCAATCTCGGGCGACCAGGCGCTCATGGACGGTTTCCGCGATCGTGTCCACGCCCGGCTCCTGCTGTTGCCGCCACACGATCCGCAGTTCCGACGCAACCGCGAGCGGGTCAACCGTGACGGCGAGCGCGAGCGGATCTACATCGAGTGGGACCTCGGATACGAGGAAGAGGAAGAGGAAGATCGACGCTGATCGCCTCGGCCCTCAACCCTGGGGGTTCCGCACCGATCCTGAGGTCGTAGCCGAACGCTGGAGAGGTGTGTTCATGGAGAACGACATCGAGTCGACGATCGACGTCGACGGCCGCACGTTTCGGATCGCGCCCCTCGACCACAACTCGACGAACTTCTTCAACCGTGAGCTCAGCTGGCTGAGCTTCAATGCACGCGTCTTGGCGCTCGCCGCCGACGACGCGCTTCCGCTTCTCGAACGCGTCAAGTTCTTGGCGATCTACGCGTCGAATCTCGATGAGTTTTTCCAGGTCCGTGTTGCTGGTCTGCGAGATCAGGTGGCGGGCGAGGTGCGCATCCGGACTCCCGATGGCCGAACGCCGCAGGAGCAGCTCGACGCGATCCGTCGTGCGCTGACCGGACTCGAACGCGAACGACAGTCGATCTTCACGACGCAGCTCGTCCCTCAACTTCGGGCGGAAGGGATCTCGATCCTGCGGTACGCCGAGCTTGGGGCCGAGGATGCCAAAGTCGCCGATGTCTATTTCGACGAGCAGGTATTCCCGATTCTCACGCCGCTCGCCGTCGATCCGGGCCACCCGTTCCCCTTCATCTCCGACCTCTCGCTCAACCTCGGCGTCCGGGTGCGACGATCTGGAGACCAACGCGCCCGATTCGCTCGGATCAAGGTGCCTGCGACGTTGGGTCGCCTCGTGCCGCTCGGCACGCCGGGCTCGTTCATCCGAATCGAAGATCTGATCATCGCCCACCTCGATCAGTTGTTCCCTGGCCTGGAGGTCGTCGAACACCTCGCGTTCCGGGTGACCCGAAACGCCGACCTCAACTATCGCGACGAGGAAGCAGACGATCTGCTCGAGCTCGTCGAGATGGAGCTCCGTCGGCGACGCCTCGGCGGCGCGGTCCGGCTCGAGATCGGAGCGAGTTCGGGCGATGCGATTCGTTCGCTGCTCCGCAATGAGCTCGACATCGATCAGGACGACATCTATACGGACGGGTCGTTCCTGGCGATGGCCGACCTTTGGGAGTTGACGAAGATCGATCGCCCCGAGCTCGAGTTCGACGAGTTCTCCCCGATCATCCCGGCACGGGTGTCGCCTCGCACGGGCGAAGACGTCGACTTGTTTGCCGAGCTCCAGTCTCGCGATCTGCTCGTTCATCATCCATACGAGTCGTTTTCGGCGACCACTCAGGAGCTGATACGTCGGGCAGCTGCCGATCCCGATGTCGTCGGTATCAAGATGACCCTTTACCGGACGTCGAGCGACAGCCCGATCATTCGGTCTCTCGTCAAGGCTGCCGAGCGCGGCAAGCAGGTCGCCGTCCTGATCGAGCTGAAGGCCCGGTTCGACGAGCGAGCCAACATCGAATGGGCGAAGCGGCTCGAGCAGGCTGGCGTGCACGTCACGTATGGGCTGCCGGGGCTGAAGATCCACGCCAAGCTCACGATGATCGTTCGCCGTGAAGGTGGTCGGATGGTGCGCTACTGCCACTTCGGCACCGGCAACTACAACGGTGGCACCGCCCGGCTGTACACCGACTTCGGGTTGTTGACGGCGTCGGAGAAGCTCGGCGACGAACTGGCGGTGCTGTTCAACACCCTCACCGGCTACGGCGGAGACGTCGTCTACGACGACCTCCTGGTCGCTCCGAACGCGCTGCGTCCGCGGCTGGCGGAGTTGATTCGTAACGAAATGGCCTCCGAAAACGGCCGCATCATCATGAAGATGAACTCGCTCGTCGATCCGAGCATGATCGGGTTGCTGTACGAGGCGAGCCAGGCGGGCGTGAAGATCGATCTGATCATCCGCGGGATCTGTTGCCTTCGGGCAGGCGTGCCGGGGCTATCGGACAACATCCGCGTGCGTTCGATCATCGGGCGATACCTCGAACATTCGCGGGTCTGGTGGTTCGCGAACGGTGCCGGCGAGGGCGAGTCGATGGTGTTGTTTGGGTCAGCCGACCTGATGCAGCGCAATCTCGACCGTCGAGTCGAAGCAGTCATTGTCATCGACGATGAGAAGGTCGCGGCTCGCCTACAGCAAACGCTCGAGCTCGAGCTCAGTCCCAATCTCCAGACCTGGAAGCTGAAGGCGGACGGTTCGTGGAAGCGCAAGGCTGGCGAAACGACGCTCGATCTGCACGGCGCCTTCGAATCGCAGGCTCTCGAACGCCGCCGTGCAACGCATGCGTCGAGCGGTGCATGATGCGGTCGTGGGCTCTGCAACGAAGCTGACCAAGCGGCAACGCCAGAAGCGAGGAGCGAAAGGCGATCCACATCGGTCGGACAAGCGCCGAACGGGGTCGAAGGCCGGCGTCGCTTCGTCGAAGAAGGGTGCATCGAACAAGCGCGGGTCGAAGAAGAATGCGAAGGCGCTGGGCAAGAAGGCGGCAGAGGCGAAGTCGAAGCGACGGGTCTACACCGCCCAGGTGAATGCCGCCGGTGGCATCGTCGTTCGACGAGCGAAGAAGGGCCCGAAGGTCCTCCTCGTTCATCGTCCCGGCTACGACGACTGGAGCTTTCCGAAGGGCAAGCTCGACCCCGGCGAGTCGTTCAAGCAGGCCGCGCTTCGAGAGGTGTTCGAGGAGACCGGATTCGAATGCACCGCGCTCAAACCGCGTCTGCCGTCGTTGTTGTACAACGACAGCAAAGGGCGCACCAAAGAGGTGCGGTATTGGCTGATGACCCCCGATCGCGGCGAGTTCGTGCCCAATGACGAGGTTGATGTGATCGCATGGCTTCGGTGGTCGAAGGTCGCTGATCGGCTCACCTATGGCAAGGATCGCCGCTTGTTCGAACGCCTCGTCGCGTCGGGTGAGCTCGAGCGGTTCGGGGCGTAGCGATGCGGTGGTCCGAGTTCGCCGACCTCGAACCCGACCTGGCGGAGCGTGTCCGGCGGTCGTTTGATGATGGCCGCCACAAGACCCTGGCGACGCTGCGCGCCGATGGGTCCCCACGCATATCGGGGATCGAGTGCGAGTTCGACGAAACCGATGTGTGGATTGGGTCGATGCCTGCTGCCCGCAAACTCGCCGATCTGCGCCGCAACGACGCCGTCGCTGTGCATGGCCCGGCCATCCATCCCGCACCGGGCGAAGAGGCTGCCTGGCCGGGCGAGGCGAAGCTCGCTGGCCGGGCGATCGACGATGGCCCGATCGAGGTCGACGGTGCGGTGATGGGGCATCGCTTCGTGATCGACGTTACCGAGGTCGTGTTCACCAAGCCCAATGACGACGGCACCATGCTCGTCGTCGACTTCTGGACTGCCGCGAACGGCCGCCAACGCATCGAACGAGCGTGATGCGGGGGTCGCTGCGGGCCGTGTCATCGTGTCGGGCTCGACACGTGTCCGAGATTCTCCGAAGAAAACCGAAAGGGCCGGCCGCCGACGGACATGTACGGGGTATGGCCACTCTTTTGTCGCTCGTCTTCTCGGGCACCCCAACGCACGACCGGCCTTCGGTTGATGCGCTGCGCTCGTCCCGCGTCGATGGCGAGGACGTCGACGCGGACGCCGCCTGGCGCCGCCACCGGTTCCGTCAGATCTACGAGGCGAACTACGACGAAGTCTGGCGGTATTGCTTGCGGCGAGCGGCGACTCCCGAAGAGGCCGAGGATGCCCTTCACGAGACGTTTCTCGTCGCATGGCGGCGACTCGACATCGTTCCGAAGGGCGACGAAGCACGGCCCTGGCTTTTCGGCGTGGCGCGTAATCAGCTTCGGTCTGGGTGGCGTCGATATCAACGTGCGGAGGACCTCCGCCAGCGCCTCCTCGCAGATCGGGCACCGGTGTCGCGCGACCCGAGCGACGTGGTCGCTGATCAGTCCGATGTCATCCTCATCGCGCTCTCCACACTCAAGGAGAGGGATCAGGAGATCCTGCGGCTTGCGGCATGGGAGCAGCTCCCATATCACGAGATTGCCGAGATCGTCGGGTGCAGCGTGAACGCCGTCGCCATCCGGGTACACCGGGCACGTGGTCGCCTCGAGAAGGCCATGGCCAAGACCACGAATCGCCCAACGACCGTCCGAAGTACAGAAAATCTGAAAGGTCCATCGGTCTCCCTGCAGGTAGGGGATGAACCGGCCAACACGCATTCGGAAGGAGGCCTCGCATGAACCCCGATGACGAATTCTTCGAGCAACTGCGCAACGCCAATCCCTACGTGACCGCCGTTGATTCACCCCTACCGCAAACGAGCCAACGCGCTCGCTTCGAGGAGATCACGATGAACATCCCCACCGACGTGTCGACGACTCGACACAATCCCGCAACGGCCCAACAACCGTGGTGGCGCCGACCGCTCGTTGCCGCGCCGACGGCGCTCGCTGCGGTCGCCCTCGTCGCCGTCGCCGCACTCGTGGTGAGTGTCGTGCAAGCCCCGTCCGCGTATGCGTTGGTGAACGAAGCGGCGACGAACGCCGCCAGCAACACGTCCGGTCGAGCTGTGGTCACGATCGAGATCCGCGAGATCGAGAACGACGACGCGTTCCCCGATGGCGGGGCGACGGTCGTGATCGATCACCGCTACGACGGAGACGACTACAGCACCGTCCAGGACTTCAGCGACTTCCTCATCGACGGGGAGGACGAGGTCCTCTCGGGGTTCGAGGTCCGCGTCGTCGATGGCTCGGTCTACACGTCGGTCGACGGCCTCGCGGACGGCAGGCAGTTCTTCGAGAGCGATCCCGAAGATGAGGACGACATCTGGTCTGCGCTCGGATTCGGCCTCAATCCCGAAACCATCACGGCATCTGCACTCACCGGACTCCTCGAAGAGACAACGGACGTGTCCGAGGTGACGTCGAGCGATGGAACGACGACCTATCGAGCGACGATCACGAACGACGCAATCAACCGGATCGGCGCAGACAACCTTCCGATCGGGTTGTCGCTGCTCGCAAGCGAACAAGACAACGGCGACGTCCCCGATGCGCTCCCGTTGACCATCGTCGTCCGCGACGAGGTCCTTCAGGAGATCTCGGTCGAGATGGTAGGCGAGACCCCCACCGAGGGCTTTGTCGACGCCACCATCACCACGGTCTTCAGCGAGTTCGGCGAACCGCAGTCGATCGCCGCCCCGCCCGCAGACCAGATTGCCAGCCAAGAAGACGTGATCGGCGAGTTCGGCGAGATCGCCACGGTCCTGAGCGATCTGGAGGCCCGCCGCCCCGGTCTGTGCATGGACGTGTTGGTGACAGCCGAGCCCGAGGATCCCACCGAATTCGATTTCGACCCGGAGGAGGTGGCGGCGGCGGCAGCCGAGTACGAGCAGTGTCTGCGAGATGCAGGCGAAAGCGGCGCTGCCGACGCATGGGCCCAGCTGTATGACGAAACGCTCGATATGACCTCCAACTGAGTCTGAGCGCTTCCGCCTGGCGGCGGCATTGCGGATACCCGCTGGGGTACCCGGCGATGTCGCCGTCAGTTTCTCGCGTGCGTGGTCTGGCGGCTGTCGACCCGCCAGACTCCTTTCCTGTGGACGTACTCCAACGCACGGGTCACGACGAGCTACTTGCCCGGCACGTTCCCCATCTTCGTCTCGATCAGCGGGAGCTGTTTCGGCCGGCCGAGGTCGATGCGTACGTCGAGGCGTCCGAGCTCGTCGATGCCAGCGGCACGATCAGCGGGGCGGGACGGCTGATGCTCGACGAGCTCGACGACCGAGTCGGCCCCGATGCCTTCTTACAGTTCATCACCGATGAAGACCGCCGCCTGGTGCGTGGAGAAGATCTTCGACTCACGGCGCGACGGATTCTGCGCGGCCGTCTCAGCCGGGTCGGCCTCTTCGGTCGCCTACTCGACGCGATGTTTCGCCTGTCGCTGGCTTTGCGCCCGACCGTCCCCAAGCGCACCACGACGGCGGCGGTCGTCAAAGCCGAGCAGCTCGGCATGCACGACACGCCCGTCTGTTACGCCCGTGTGGTCGAAGCGGGGGAGTGGGTCGTACTCCACTACGCCTACTTCTACGTGATGAACGATTGGCGATCGAGTTACCGGGGCCTCAACGATCACGAAGCCGACTGGGAACAAGCGTGGGTCTTCTGCGACCCGGCCGACCTGTCGCCGGTCTGGGTCGCGGTGACGAGCCACGACTACCACGGCGCCGATCTCCGCCGACACGTCGCCGATCCGGAGTTGACGATGGTCGACGGCCATCCGGTGCTGTATGCGGCTGCGGGTTCGCACGCGTTGTTCTTCCGTCCCGGCGACTACGTGACTCGGATCGACATTCCCGGTCTTCGGTGGGTGCAGCGGGTGCGCAATGCGGTCGTGCGGCTGTGGCTGCGCGACGACGCAGATGACCCTGGCTCGGGGCCGACCTTCGGCGTGCCGTTCGTGGATTCGGCTCCCGGCGATGGTGTTGGCCTCACCGAGTGGGACATCCGACCTCTCGAAGGTCGGTGGGTCGAGTCGTTCCGCGGCCTGTGGGGTCTCGACACTGGGGATCCGTTGCAGGGAGAGCGGGGCCCGTCCGGCCCGAAGTTCGACCGCGAAGGCGGGATTCGGGCCTCGTGGGCCGACCCGCTCGGGTTCGCTGATCTGCACGGGTCTCTGCCGCCGTCGGCAGCGGATGCCGCGGTCAACATCGAGAAGATCGACCGGGCGCTCGAGGACCTCGACCATCAGATCGATCGTCGACGCCGAATGCTGTCGTTGCTCGACCGGAGTCGATCACCTCACGATCGCCGTGCCGACAGCGATTCGCTCACCGAACTCCTTCGGGAGCGGGCCGAGCTCGGAGGCCTTCGCGACCGCTTTCTCGACGGTTCGATGGGCGACGTCGGGGTGCGCGATCACCTGCGGCATCCGGCGACGCCGGTCGATGAGTTTCGGGCAGGCTGGCTTCGGTCCGGTTGGGCGTCGATCTCGATTCCGCTGCTGCTCGCATCGATCGCGGCGGTTGTGTTGCTCGATGCGGTCACGCTCGCGTCGACGGCGGCAATTGTGGCCATCGCCATCGTGACCGTCGAGTTGCTGGTGCACGGCCGCGTGCGGGCCTTCGCACTGCTGGCGCTCGGCGCGGTGTTGGTCGTCGCTGCATCGATCTGGGTGTTCGGCCCGGTCGTCGGAGCGATCTCGGGCTGGACGGTGGTGCGCTGGGTGTTCGGTGGAGCCCTGTTGCTCGCTTCGCTCGGACTGTTGCTGACGAACTGGCGCGAGATCCGGCACAACGCGCGGCGCTGACCCGCCGACGGCCGAACGGTGGGTCGAACGACTCACTGTGCCCGAGGTCACCTGGTGTTCATGTCACGGAACTCGTTCACCCGAAGTTCACCTCGCCCCCACGTTCGCGCCAGACGCGCTCTTTACCTTTCGGAACTGCAGATGGGCGAGAGGTTCGCCCGGCATCCCTGAGGAGGGTTTCTGTGACACGTGGAATTCGCCGGTTGCTCCAGCTACTGGCCCTGATGATGACCCTGTCGCTCGTGGCGGCAGCCTGCGGTAGCGACTCCGACACCGCCACCGACGACACGACCGATTCGCCCAGCGATGACGACGCCATGGCTGACGGCGGCGACCTGACCGGAGAGGTCTTCATTTCTGGGTCCTCGACCGTCGAGCCGATCTCCGTTCGCGTCGCCGAACTCTTCGAAGATGTCGAGCCCGGCGTCCAGGTCGACGTCGAAGGCCCCGGTACCGGCGACGGCTTCAAGAAGTTCTGCGCTGGCGAGACCGACATCTCTGATGCATCCCGCCAGATCAAGGATGCGGAGGCCGAGGAGTGCGCCGCCAACGGCATCGAGTTCACCGAGATCCTCGTTGGCATCGACGGCATTGCCGTGATGTCGAACTCCAACAGCCCGATCGAGTGCCTCACCTTCGAGAACCTGTTCAACCTGATC
>JAHDDK010000083.1 GCA_020629375.1 Acidimicrobiales bacterium | reverse complement strand
TTCACGACGCGTACCATTCGCGTATCTCCGACCACACTTCTTCGGACCGCTGATGACACCGGCACTGGCAGATTTGATGGCCGATAATGAACACCCCCGGATCAAGAAGCGCGTTTCCGCTTTGGGGATGGATCCAAATTCCCGAACTTGGGCGAGGGTGGAAAGTTCTGGAAATTTCCAATGACTCCACGCTCTCATCTTGAATCTTGGTTACCCGGGATTCGATTTCCCATGATCCGGAATCCTCGGTATGCCATTCAATTTCCGTCGAGACAACTGGATCCCAGCATTGGCAGTACTGGCAATTGGGCTGATCGCCAGTGGGTGCGCCGCCAGCGAGTGCGCCCGGCACTGCCGCAACCACCGCAGGTGACGCGCCTAGCATTCCCAAGAAACCGCGGCGCTTCATCCGACTTCAACCGCCCGAGTCGTTTCCGGATTCAGCGAGAAGCGCAGGTCATAGTGCAGCCGCTCCCATTCCGAAGCCAGGTTCATGATCGCCCACAAGTTGGCCAGACCCTGATTGGCGAAGGGTCCGATGAGTTCGGTTGGCGTGCCGTCTTCCTTGAAGACCTCGATATGCCATCCAGTGATTGGGCTGGTCATGAGATCACCACCGGTACGTCAGCGGTCGGCGTCCACTGATGGCATGAGTGCTCAGCGATGACGATCGGCCAAACTGAAGACGTGGTGCCGTCCTCAAGCTTGAGGACAGTGGGTGGCATCAGGTTGCAAACCATGACCATGTCGTCCTCGGTGGCATCGGGTACGGAAAAGGCGCAGGTGCTGCATGACTTGACGTTGTCCTCCTGCTCCGCGGCATCGTCGGCAATGGCCTGCGTAATCGTCTGCACGAGCGTGGCGGCAAGGTTGCGGCGTACTCGCCACATCTGGAACCGGAACGCCGCATAGCCGCTCGCAGCGGCCACGGCGACGAATTGGGCGGTGACTTTCGTTGTCGTATTCATCATTTAGAGCACCGGGCCGGACTCGAACCGGCGAATATGTGGGTTGCAGCCACACGCGTTAGCCATCTTCGCCACCGGTGCAAGAACTAAACCATGGCATGACGCTCAAACGCCCAGTTCACGCGTCTTCTGGGCGGAGCTGTACGAGCATGACGGCCACTTCGGTAACGCGCTGGCGGAACTCATCGGACATCGGCATATGGCCGTTCACTTCAACCCATGCATCAGCGCAAGCATCAACCACCTTCATCGAATGTGTCATGTCGGCGGTCATGGTCGAGGCAAGTTCCATGCCGACACCATGGCATGCGGGTCGAACGTCACTCGTGGCAACGGCATTCACATGGCCAATAGAGCACACACACTCCGGTGCAGCCTATGTCATCGCAAAGTCCATACAGGTCGCCCCTGATGCACATTTCCAAGTCATCGACCCACGGGTCGCCGCGCTTCGTGCAATCGGGGTCACAGGTAGAGCAGAACTCGTCGCTCACTCGTAATCCCCACTGCCTTCCCAATCGCAGGCGATCCCCGGAAAGTAGGGCGTCATGACAAATTCGTCCACTAAGGTATCACGCCGGATGACGAAGGGATGCGAGGACGATCCAACATCCTCAACCCAATACATGTCATCTAGCGGCTCCCTCTCCGGATCATGCAAATGTGCGCAAATAACGGCCAAATATTCCATGTAGTTGGCTCTTTGATTTGCGCTCAGCTCGCTGAGGCGAAACAGCGTGTTATCCATCTTCACCACAACTCACTCGTCAACCACCCAGCACGGCGCACCCAAAGCCAACAGTTCACCGCGGCGAATCTGGGAGCGTTCACCCGTGCCGAGATGACGAACCGGAACGACACGTTGCGGGCAAGTTGGACGGCCGCAAACCGTTGCCGGGTCACGACCACATTCAGTGCAAGCGCTCATAGACGCTTTGCTAGCAGGGCGGTCAAACCCGCCAAACCGGCGACGCCCAAACCAACGACCGCGGAAACCATGAGAAACGCTCCACAGAAGTCTCGGCCATACCTAGGCGTCATTGAAGTTCGCGGCGTCCGTCTCGATCAGCGGATCCAGTGAGATGCGCCGGGCGCGACACTTGCAGCCAGGCAGCGAACCAGGGAAAACGTCGGGGCCAATATCGCCCTCGACCAGCACATCGCCGACCTGTTCCATGAAACGCTGACGGCCACCCGCCGTGGACCACTGCTGGCCATCGAGGCGCTGATGATCGACCCGTGGCCGCTCACGTTCCGCTGGCGAACCGTAGTCCCATTCGTAGACGGTCGTCAGGCTGCGTCCGAAGACACGCCGTGCGGTGCGGTCCAGCCACCCGGACGTGACGCCAACGGCTTCGGTGGTCCCGCCGCCCACCAGTTCGATCAGGCCATCTCCGGTACGTGCCAGCGTGTTCCCGGAGACGACCGCACCGCCCGCCACGGACGTCGCGTCAGAGATCATCTGTGCGGGAATGACGGCGTTCTCGAGTCCCTCGGTGACTTGGCCGTCGGTGCGGTCGGCGCGCGACAAGGTGAACGCGGTCAGGGACCCGACGAGTAGAGCCACTGCCGAGTCACGCTGTTCGTCCATGAGTTCGGCGAGCTGGGCGCGTACTTCGTCTTGCGTTGTGTCAAGTTCTTCAGCCAGCGCAGCCACGGTCGCATCTTGGCCTTCTTTCAGGATCTGGTCGGCGGTGACCTCCAGATCGGCTAGGGCGCGACGGATGGCGTCCTCTTGGTCGATCGTGAGTGTTGCCAGTACGGCGTCGGGGACTAGCCCTGCGGCCACGTAGGGGCTCCTGGCGGCATGACGGTACAGGCTTCGGGCGGCGCCTCGCTGGTCTACGATCTCCTGTCCGACCTCTTCGCGGTAGTCGGGCTTCATTCGCTCGGCGAGTACCGACGAGACTTCGCGGGTCAGCGCCCGCAGTGCACCCAGGTACGCCAAGGTGGTGGCGGCTTCCAGCTGGTCAAGGGCGCGGGTATCGATCCGGTCGAGCTTCACGCACAGGTCGTGGAGTGGGCTGTCTTCGTTCTCAAGATCGGCGGCGACAAGGTCCGGTTCGGACTCGACGGGAACTGTAGTTTCATTATCGGGCCCGACGGGAACTTTAGTTTCAGACTTGGGCTGGATTACGGGCGCGTCACGCAACACCTGTGCGCAATGGTCGCGGCCTTCTTCGCCGCCCCACAGGAGCGCCGTCATGGACCCGTAGCCGTCAACGGTGCCCATCGATAGGGCGCGCTTGTCGATCTCGGCGTGGGCGTCCACACACGACTGAGCCATGACCATGTCGGGCACGAAGCCATCAGACATCATCTCGGCGAACTCGATGGCGAGTGGCGGCGGCTTCTCGGATGCTGCCGCCTGCATGGCCATGCGAAGGCCGCGGCGGCAGTTGGTTCGGAGGGTGTCGGGCAGGAAGTTCATCAGATCAGTGCGCCCCAATCATGCTGACGGGGGGCAATGCGCCGCGGCGGGGCGATATCGGCGGCGACCAACTCCAACGGCTCGTCAGGTTCAACGACGGTGGCCTCAAGCTCGAGCACCTCGGCCTCTTCGGCGTTGAGGTCGGCGAGGCTGCGGCCATTGACGCTGTGCACGTACTCTTCCCACGAGACGCCGGCGGGGCGGTGGGCGAGTTCGTTGACGTGCACGCCGAGGACCTCAGCGAACTTCTTCTCGCTGAGGAACCCTTCACGTCCAGCCTGGAACAGCATGTCGGTGTTGTCGTCCTGCTTGCGCAGGTGGGAGTCGTCGTACCAGACGCGCCAGCGCACGGCGTCTTCGCCTTCGCCGAGTGGCGTGGCGTCGATGAATGGCCGCAGATGCTTGCGGGTCATGATGTCAGCGACCTGCTCGGCCAGCGGCTTCGTGGAGTTATCCAGGTACCACTCCCACGTGGCGTCTTCGTTGTCGTACTTGGCCTGTCCGGGACCCTCGATCATCCATGCCGTAGGGAAGTCCAGATCACGGGCGATCGACTCGGCAGCATCGACGGCGATCTGCAGCTGCATGTCGTAGGCTTCCGTGTCATTCTTGATGAACTCCGGCTTTTCAGCCGTCGACATCAGGAACGGCGAGATGGCTTCCTGTCCGTCGTCGTGTTCGATGGCCTCCTGGTTCCAACGGAACACCTGCTCTTTCCAGTCGGACTGCATGTTCGTGGCTTTGACCCACAAGATGTTCGACATGGCCATCTTGGAATCGAGCGTGCGGCCGACGTGGCGGTAGGCGCGCTTGTAGCGGTCGACCGAGTCGAACGCGGCGTGGAGTGGCGACCATGCGTCAGCGGGGTATTCGGGATCCTCGCTGTAGATGTGGTGGATGTAGCCTTCGGATGCGCGACGGTAGCCGTAGTCGCCGGGCTTGCGGCCGCGGCGGCTCAGTGAGTATTCGGCCCAGCCTGGTTCTTTGAATACGGGCTTGAGCGCGCAGGACTGGACGAGGTCGTAGAACGGCTGGCGGCCTTCGTCGTTACGGAGAACGAGGTAGGCGTGGCCGGGAACCCGTAGTGAAACGGCGAGCGATTCAATGAACTTCTCTTGGCTGGTGTTGCGGCCGACGAATGCGCGCATGATGGCTTGCATTCGTGGCGAGTCTGCCCATTCCCAACCGAGTCCGCGATCGACCTGCACTGGGAATCGGTACTGGGCTACGGTGGCGGCGGTGGTATTGACGGCGATGCGCACTGGCCCGCAGTTGCGATACCAGTCTTTGAGGTCGACGTCTTCAGGTGTGTCGCGGGTTATGCGCCGAGTGGGGTAGTCGATGCCGGTGTACGGGACCACGCCTGCCGATACGACGTCGGTGTCGCCGCCGTTAGGCGCATCGGTGTCAAAGTAGCCCATGGTGGGGCTGATAGTGGTTCCGCGGGGTTAGGCGTCCCAGATTGGGCGAGCCACGATGAGGCAGGCGCGCCACCATGGCTTGAGGTGCGTCGTGCAAGCCCACCCGACTTCGGGATCATTCGGGTCGCAGAACTCCCATGTGGGATTATCGTCACTCCAGGGAATGTCTTCGGAATTGACCAGCATCCAGCCTTCAGGAATCTGGTGCGACTCGACTGCGGGTGTCGGCGCGGTCATCTCCAGCTTGGCCTCAAGCGCCTCAATGCGCTTCATTGCTTCTTCAAGCTTTGTTGCTTCTTCGAGTGTCATTACAGGAATCCAATCTTGCATGCATCGGGGCCGGACATGCCCAAGCCATGGAATGTGGCGCCGTCACACTCTTCTTTGTAGCGATAGTGAAAGTGTCCGTGCCAAACTTGGGACGGCTTCAAATGGTCGAACGCATGGCGCAGGAGTTTACGGTTGCCGTCGGAGGCTGGGTCCGACTTGTAGCCGTCGAGGTGTGCGTCGAGTTGCTTCGGTCCAGTTGGGCAGTCATGGCACAACATGACGTCTACGCTTTCGGGAGCGGTTTGCATGTGGGCGAACACGTTCACGTTCACCAAGTCGGCGACGGCCTGCATTGACGTCGTTTCGTCATGCCACCACGAAACTCCGTCAACTCGCATGTGTCGGTCGATCGACACCGCTCCACCCAGCACAGCGACCCTGGAATCGCCGATCTTCAGTCGCGCGCCATCGGGCAGATAGTGAACGTTGTCAGCCACCTCCACTGGCCCGCCATCGGACTTCGGGTCCACGGTGAGTCGGTTGCCATTGCGGGACCGGATCCACCCTGTGGAGTCGTGGTTGCCGCGCAGGAAGTAGACGGGCATGTTGGCGAGAACCCATTGCTTCATGAAGTCAGTTGAAAAGTCGTAGCCGAAGTCACCCAACTGGATGATCAGGTCAGCTCCCTCACGGTTGGCAAAATCTACGGCGAACTGAGCGTCACGGATCTGGCCGTGCGTGTCGCCAACAAAAGCGACTTTCACTGTTCCCATCCGAACGCTTCCAGCATCAACTGCATTGCCTCGCACGGCCCCAACTCCACGAGCACGTTCTTGACCTCGTCGAGTGTGCACCCGGTCGGCGTTTCCGGCGTCGGCGGCTCATCGATGGCAGCGGTGCGAGTCGCGTACGCGTCCGTGAAGTCCTTGTAGCCGTTGCAGTGAATCCAGGGGCCGAGGCCCATGCCGGATACACACTCGCCCGCCCCGGGCACCCATGTTCCCGCTGACAGGACATTGGTGTCGTCGGGGGCGAATACGTGCTCGTCATCCCCATTGAAGATCACAACGGCGTCGATGAAGACGTTGCGATCGGGCGGCGTGGCGTCGTTGTTGAACTCGACACGCAGTAGGTCAGCTGGTGCATCGAACACGTACACAGCGACTTTAGTGGTCAACCGAGCATCCACGCCGTTGACGGTGATGACCTCCTGTCCGGTGGTGCCGCGGGCGTAGACGTCCATGCGAACCATCTCGCCAGTCGGCTCAGGCTCAGGAGTCGGCGGTTCTGGCTCGGGCTCAGGCTCGATGATGACCACGTCAGACCCCGCACCAATACCGACGTCGGGCAGTGGGTGAGCCTCAAGCCATTCCCGCAGTGTCGTCGCGGAAACGTCGTCGGCGTCGATCTCTGGCACGGTCAGCCACGCCAGCGTCACCCAGCGGCCCGGCTCGACCACGATATGGCGGGCGATACCAGCGCCGGGCGCTCGAGTCGAGTTCATGGACGGCGAGTCGTAGTAGTCGGTCCCGATCGCTGCAAGGATCTGGTCGTTGCCAGTCACGAAGACCTCGGCGACGGCCAACTCTGCTCGCTGGTCGGAGTGGATTGGGTGGCGCTTGCCTGCCCACCAGTGGATGGCGCGGGAATAGCCATCCACCCATCGAATTGTCGATTCACCATCAAGCACGTTGGCGTTGAAATTGCCCTTGCCGTTGACGTACGGGTTGTCGATCGTCCCGACGGTCCCCATGTAGGCGCCCTGCGGCGTCGCGTCGAATTCCCTATCCCAGCCGTACGCATTCGTGTACGACCAATAGGACGCATTGCGGATACCGATCGTGACCGGGCCAGTCTGTTCGTGGCGCCAGAAGATGCCGCGCAGCTCGATGTGGTCCAGGTTCGGCGCACCCATGTCTTCCCACGATGAGAGACGGCCGGCGCTGGTGAAGTCCCAGCCGGGGTTGAGGGGCAGCGGGCGATCGTGGGGGACGCCGGGCGGCGTCTGGTCGAGGATCGCGGCGAGTACGGGATGGTCGTTCATGGTGTTCGGCTCCGGTTCAGGATGGTTGGCGGGGTCGTTGCTGCGGTAGATGGCGATGACTTCCTCTTCCCATGGCCCGTCGTCGTCAAAGGATTCGACGAGGCGGAGGCCCTGCCATCTGTCGTTGTGGCCGACGAGCGCTCCGGTGACGCCTGCCTCAAGCGAGGCTGCGGCGTCGGTCTTCATGATGTCGCCATTCGGGTTGCGCCACCGCTCGCCAACCCAGTCGAAGTCGATGCCAAAGTAGCGGGGCTCACCCTGCCAAACCTCAAGGCCGAACTGTCGGTAATGGTTGACGGCCGTCCGCAGCTGGTTGCGAGTGTCGACGAAATTCTGCTGGTGCCCGGTCTGGCACGCGATGACATCCACCGTGTCGGCGAGCACGCCGTACTGCCGATGGCCGCCGTAGTTGGCGGTGCCGGTATGGAAGATCACGGGCAGGTCATCGTCCATGGTTTGGCCGACCCATATGTCGGTGTTTGCGTCGGTCGCGGTTTGGGCGCCGACGTCACCGCCGAAGATCCAGTGGGCGATCGCGGGATGACCGCCGATCTCGTTGGTGACATCGGCGAGGAATTGCCTGAGATCAACGCGATCCCCAATCCAGCCAGAAACGCTGGCCTCAGTGCCACCGGGAAAGTAGGCGTTCTGCCAGATCGGGCCGACGCCAATCTTGAAGCCGACCTCTTCGGCAATATCCAGAATGTCGAGGATGTGGTAGGCGTACTCGGCGGTGATTGCTCGCTGCGCGGTGTAGCCCAGCCGGAAGCCGTACACAGGGTGATCATCTTGCAGGGTGACGGGGCCGTGGTGGGCGATGAACGCCCAGCAGCCGTCAAACCCGGCCTGCTTCGCTCGGACCATGTAGGCGCGGGCGTCTTCGTCGCTGACCTTGGTGAACAGCTGCCATGCGCAATCATATACGGGAAATGTCACTTCAAAGCCTTTCGTGCTTGCAAGTAGTGGAGCCATTGGCGCTCCTGGTGTTTCACGAGTTCCCGCAGGTCGCCATACGAAGCGATCTGGGCGGGCGTGGCGCCGGCATCCAAGTATCGGATGACGTCGGCGCGGGTCATGGCGACGCCTCGATATGGGCGGACAGTAGCGAAATGCACTCGATGACCTCCCAGAACAGTTCAAGCCTGCGGTCATCATTGAACGGGTCGGCGCTCGTTCCGTGAATCAGGGTCCGGGCGGCAATATACCTCGTATCGATTGGTGCTTGGTAGTCAAGTGCGTTCCAAGCGCATTGCCCCGCACGCCACTCTGGATAATCCTGTGAGTACCGTTCGGCCATCTGCTTGACTTCTTGCAGGAAGCTCTGCGGTTGTCGTTTCATGAAGTCTGAATGGTTCACGGGTTGTCGTTTCAATCGAAGTGAGCGGCGATATCGCTAGTGGAAGTGGATGACGTTCGACGGGGTAGCGGGCAACGCGTCGATCGACGCGGCCCGGCCGGGATGGACGGTGCCATCCGCCCACTCGCATTCGTAGTGGACCTCGTCGCCTTCGACGCGGGTCACAGTGCGGACGGTGTTGTCCCAATGGTTGCGGATGGCGATCTGGTCGCCGCGATTGAAGCTCATGGCCGCAAGGTACGTGGTGACTCAAACATCCTCATCACGAATGCGGGTCGTCGTGGCCCGCCACATCAGCCGCCGAACACCCAGCGACTTATCCGACTCAATCAGCCCCCGACGCTTCAGGCGATCGAGGGCGTTGCGCACCTGGTTCACGTCGACCTCTAGCGCTTCGGCCCACTCGGCCCGCGTCACGGCTACCCAGCCGTCGTTGCGCTTCAGGTTGCGCAGGTGGGCCAGGATGGCGGCGTCCACAGTCTGCGTTTTCGTCATGCGAGCACGAGCGACTGGGTTCGGTCGACCCGGCCCGGACGGCAGAATCTCGGCGGGCTTGCTGTCGTGCTTCGGCTTGTACGCGGCGGCGATCTTGTCGGCCAATGTCGGACCGGTGGGTGCCTGCTCGCGCCACTGGGATCCGCCACGGCGGCTGCCGTAGTCGTGGCGCAGGCCGTTGAATGCGGCTTCGCGGTCAATCATTGTTCGACGTCCTGCTCGGCGAGGTCCCGGCTGCTCGTCACTGCGCGCAGGAATGTCAAGGCAGCCAGTCGTTCAGCGGCTTCCAGTGGCCCGTTCGGCGGGTAGTTGCTCACGAATGGATCGCCACTGTCACCCAGCGGCACAGCCTTACTGCATCCGCCAACGCAACGCCATCCACCGTCTTCGTGCCTGTAGGCGGTGAACATGGAAGGTTCATTGCCGACCGGACCTGCGGTCACAAGATCCCGAGTGTGCTCGATGAGTGCGCCACCGTAGATGGTGCCGCCACGGATGGTGCCGCCACGGATGGTGCCGCCCTTGATGGTGCCGCCATAGATGGTGCCGCCCCGGATGGTGCCGCCCCGGATGGTGCCGCCATAGATGGTGCCGCCGTAGATGGTGCCGTCCTCGATGGCGCCGCCCCGGATGGTGCCGCCCCAGATGGTGCCGCCATAGATGGTGCCGCCGTAGATGGTGCCGTCCTCGATGGCGCCGCCCTTGATGGTGCCGCCCTTGATGGTGCCGCCATAGATGGTGCCGCCATAGATGGTGCCGCCCTCGATGGTGCCGCCGTAGATGGTGCCGCCCTCGATGGCGCCGCCCCGGATGGTGCCGCCGCAGATGGTGCCGCCGCGGATGGTGATTTTGCGCCACGAATCCACGAACACTGCATTCGGCCCGATGTGAGCTCGGTTGCCATGGACGGTGACATTGTCGGGCAGCCTGACGGTAGACCCGTCAGGATTGGTGTAGGTGTGCGTCACTGTTGGTGCTCCTGTTGCGTTAGTGAACGTCGTTGCTGCACCAATGTTCGCAAATGTGGCGTCGAATGTCAAGCGTCTTCGCTTCGGTCCAAGCACTGTCGCCAGATGACAGCGAACGTTTACCGCACGGCCATACCAGGCCCATGACGACAGCGATGCTTTACGAAAGGCCCCAGATGTCGTCAGCGTCGGCCACGATCGCAATGAACTCGTTCTCGTCTTCGATCTCGGCCTTGGCCGCATCCAGCTCACGCTCAATCACGAAAACCGCCGTGCCGTCCGTGTGGATTCCGGACAGGACGTTCACGAGGGCGCGATGGGCGATCTCCCACTGGTCGTAGTAGAAGCCCTGCACCTCAAGGTGGTTGTCGAGCCTGGACTTCAACCACGCCGTGTTGGCGAGTAGTAGCGCGATGATGAACGTCAGGGCGCAAAGTGCGATGGTCATCGTTTGCGACCTCTCATTTGTTCCATCCGATCTTGGTTGCGGCCAGCCATGCCCCGCAGTCGAAGCAGGTGACGAAGTGTTCGCCGTCATGTTCAGTAAGGACGTAGGCGGCGCCCACGTCCTCTGAGCAGCGAGTGCATAGCGTCGGGTTCACCGTCGGCCATACGCCCGTCTCCGTCGGGCAGTGAGCGTGGTGCAGGACGTGCTTGAGGCCGTCACCGCCCACGACTTGCTGGTCAGTGTCGCAATGCGCGCAGAGCCGAGTCATGGCATCACAGGATCTCGAAGTTGTTGGCGAGCAACGGCCACTGCTCCGACACTTGGAACGTCAGCGTCCCCGACGACGAGCGATTACCCGTAGAGGTCGAGAAGTACTCAGACCCAGACTCAGCCGCCGGCGCCTGAATGAGCAACTTGCCGGTCTGCTCGGACACCAGCAGCGTGTGACCGTGGCCGAGCACGACAATGTCCGCGTCGGCGATCGTCGGCAGTGAATCGCCGCGAGGACGCTTGCGGTCGGACCACTGATGGTTCTGCCACCACTGCTCGAGTCCCGCCATGCGACCCTTGCCCATCGCCTTGACCTGATGGCCATGCGAGAACCCGACGATGATTCCGTCCATGTCGAGCGTCAGCACGTACGGGTCACCGCCATCCTTCGGTGGAGTCCAGACTTCAACGTGCCCGTAGCGATCGGGGTTCGCCGCAAAGACTCGAGCCATGTTGTTGGCGATGACGAGGTCGATGTTGTCGCGGGCTCGGTCGGTGACCACGGTGCCCTTCGCGACGCGGAACTCGCCGTGGTTCGACGGGACCGCACCAACGAGTACCCGTGGCGTCAGGTCGGCGACGGCCTCGACCGCGGCGATGAACAGTTCGGTGGCAACCTCGATCTGTTCGGTCAGGTTCAAGTCGACGGTGTACGTCTGGGAGTCATAGAAGCATGACACCTGTTCGCAGATGTCGCCGAGATCAACCAGGGTCACGCCGGCGGGCTTGAGTCGACGCACCTTGGCGCGCAGGTCATCGAACGTCTTTGTCAGCCGCTCGATGAGTACGGGAGTGCCGCCGAAGTCCGCTTTCCCCACCTGCCAATCGGCGAGCGAGACGACGAGCCATGGGCCAGTGTTCTCGGGTGGGGCGATGGCCTTGCGGCGCCGCACGGTCTTGACGAGTTCGTCCAAGTGTGGGCGGGTGAGGCGTTCGCCGGGCTTGCGGAGTCGGACTTTGGCTTTGTAGCGGTACAGGGTCTTTGCGTTGGCTTCGCCATCGGTGACGTAGCCCATTTCCCACGAGCCGACTTCGACTGGCACGGTCTCGTCGATCTCGTGGGTTTCGGGTGAGACGGCGGGGTGGTGCTTGAGGATCCAGTCCCATCCGGTTCCACGGGGTGCTTCTTCGATTTCGAGGGTGATGTCTCCTTCGCCGCCGACGAGTTTGGCGCCGACTGGCATCCGTTTGTCCAGGTCGGCGCGGGCTTTGCGGTGGCCGCGGGATGGCTCCGGCGGGGGCGGGTTGTCGAGGATGCTCATCGCCGACGGCCCTCCGCCTCAAGAAACTCAGCAGCCCGCCGGTAATCCTCAAGCGCGCCGCAGCGTTCTTGGAGCTCTTGGACTTGAGATTGCAAAGCGGCCACGACATCGGTCGTCATGGCGATCCATTGCCCGATCCGTTCGAACGCTTCTTCGGCGTCGATCATTTCGTCGCTCACGCCGGCATCTCCACGCCGTGGGTTTCGCGCCACGTATCGATGGCCTTGTTCGACGGCGGGAGGGTGAACACGCCCGACTCTTTGAAGATCGACGCCAGTTGCGTGGACTGGTACTGCGCATCACGCAGGAGCGCGGTGACGGCCTTTGCGGTGTCCTCGTCGAGGTGCGCGATACGTAGTGCGAGACTGGAGTTTGCGGCCAGTGTGGGTGGCGGCGGGTTCTTCAGTATGTCAGTGTTGGTCGGTGCCATGGCCACAGTGTGGGCCATGGGTCAAACGTCAGTTTCCTTAAACGTCAGTCGTCGTATAGTCCCAGATCTTCACTGATCATGGTGAGTAGTTGCATTGCAACTCGCCGCTGGGCGTCCTCCATGTCGATTGCGCATGGAGTCGTATTCACGCCCGCGCCAGTGATCGTGCGGGCTTTCGCCCATGTGCAGTGGTCTTCGTGCGCCGCGACTGAGCGGCTGGCCGTTTGCCCGTGCGCAACTTCGTAGAACACCATTGCGGACCTGGCACCGCAGAACATGCATTGAGGTCCATTCCATGGGAACTCCACTAGCGCTAGGGCTTTGGCCATTCTGTCCGCCATTCCTTCACTCACTCGCCGCCCCAATGTGCATCGAGTAGCCGCTCGACCTTGAGGCACTCCTCCTGCCACAACGTGACCGGATCCATGCCCAGGGTCGTGGCGTAGGCGTCGACCATGACGGCCAGAGCGGACGACAGGTATGTCAGTAGGTACGCCGTCTGCTCCGGGCCGCGGTTGACGTTCATGATGCGGATGGCTTCTTCGGCGTCGTGGTGGAGCATGGCGGTGATTACGGCGCGGCCATGGGGTGGTTGGTCGCTCATGCCTGCGCCTTGATCGCTTCGAGTACGTCACGGCCAGCGGCAATGTCACGCAGGCAGGCGACGCCCTTCTCTGGGGTAGTGAGGTTGTTGACTCCATCCCCATAGCAGAGTGCGGCCGCCTCACTCCACGTGATCCCGAAGCGAGGGGTGATGCGCGCTTCTTCAAGGGTCCACTCACCGATGGCAGCTTGATGCTCGACGAGCATGTCGGAAGCCCCACCAATGCACAGGGTCGTATTGCAGCCATGCGCACCGCCGCGACGCTGCCCGAATACCTCGGACCACCCCCATTCCCCCATGTCGAACTCTTCCGGGTGATCCTCAATCCATTGCGCCACGGCAAGGATGTGTTCGATCTGCTCGGGCGTCTTCGTGTTGTCAGTCACGCTTGCGTCACTCACGCCACGACCTCCATTGTCTTCGGTGCGTCCATGCCATTGGCCTCGCGGAACGCGTCGGCGACCGCAGCCAGGATCAGCTGCAGGTCTTCCTCGCAGCGGATGTGGTCGATGATGTCGTTGGGCTGGGGAATCTCACAGCCAGCCGCAGAAGTCTCCCAGCGAGCCATGGCGCGCTCGTGGCTGGCGTTCAACGATTCGAGCGCATCGCGCATGATCTCGTTGACGGGCGGGGTGAGGGTGATCGTGTAGGTGGAATCCATCAGACGGCCACATCCACAACGAGACCGGACTCTGCCAAGGCGGTGATCCAGCCGTCATCGAGAATGACGCCCTCTTCGGCCCGTGCCTTCTCTAGCACGTCGAGGAACTCGTCCAGCCAGTCGACGGCATGCTCTTCAGCCCACGCTGCCTCCGCTGCCCACGCTGCCCCCGCTGCCCCCGCTGCCCACGCTGCCCCCGCTGCCCCCGCTGCCCCCGCTGCCCCCGCTGCCCCCGCTGCCCCCGCTGCCCCC
>JAHDDK010000082.1 GCA_020629375.1 Acidimicrobiales bacterium | reverse complement strand
ATGGTCGGCAACGCGATTGCCGTCATCACCGCACTGCTCACCTGAGGCCCACTGCCCTGGGGCGGCGCCACTGACGCTCCACGTCAAGACCACGCAGTCGGACAAACCTACGTCACCCTCTGACACCACCCCCAGACCACAACCGGGCCGCCACCCGCACTCTTGTGGGGTGACGGCCCGGGGTCAGGCGTCGCCGATGGTGGTGATGGTGCCGGCGCCGATGGTGCGGTTGCCTTCACGCATGGCGAAGGTCAGCCCCACATCGATCGCCACCGGACGCTGCAACGTGACCTGCACGTCGCAGCGGGTGCCCGGCTGCACCGGCATGCCGTCGTCGACGGTGATCACACCGGTGACGCCAGCGGTGAGGAAGAAGAACTGCGGCGCGTAGCCGCTGAAGAACGGCTTGGACCGTCCGCCTTCTTCCTTGCTGAGCACGTACACCGATGCGGTCAGTTCACGCTGGGGCTCGATGGAGCCCGGTGCGCACACGACCATGCCGCGCTCCACGGCGTCTTTGTCGACGCCTCGGAGCAGGAGGCCGACGTTGTCGCCGGCTTCGGCTTCGGTCATGGTCCGTCGGAACGACTCGATGCCCGTGACCACGGCTTCGACCGGTTCCCGCAGGCCGACCACGTCGACGGTTTCGCCGACGGTGATGCGTCCTCGGGTGACCATGCCGGTGACGACGGTTCCGCGTCCGGTGATCGTCTGCACTCCCTCCACTGCGAGCAGGAAGGGGCTGGCGGTCGATCGGTCCGGGAGCGGGATCGTGGCGTCGACGGCGTCGAGCAGTTCCATGATGGTCGCCTCCCAGGCCGGGTCGCCGTCGAGGGCGCCCAGTGCGGAGACGGGGATCATGGGGATGGCGACGCTGTCGTAGCCGTGGGCCTCCAGCATGTCGCGCAGCTCGAGCTCGACGAGCTCGAGCAGTTCCGCGTCAGCCTGATCAGCCTTGTTGATGGCGACGACGAGGTGCTCGACGCCGACCTGGCGGGCCAGGATGATGTGCTCTCGGGTTTGTGGTGCGGCACCGTCGGCGCCGGACACCACGAGGATCGCACCGTCGACCTGGGCCGCGCCGGTGATCATGTTCTTCACGAAGTCTGCGTGGCCGGGCATGTCGATGTGGGCGTAGTGACGGCTGGCCGTCTCGTACTCGACGTGGCTGATGTTGATCGTGATGCCTCGGGCCTGCTCTTCAGGCGCCTTGTCGATCTGATCGAACTCCATCCACGTGTCGTCGCCGTTGGCCGTGGCCAGCACCTTGGTGATGGCGGCGGTCAGCGTGGTCTTGCCGTGGTCGACGTGGCCCATCGTGCCGATGTTGACGTGGGGCTTGGTGCGAACGAATTCCTGCTTTGCCATGAGGTTCTCCTTTCCGGTGTGCCGGCACCCGGGTGGTGCGCGGCGCATGGCAACACGCACGCCAAGGGTTGGGGTGCGAGGCTTCGGAGCCCTTCACGCCGTGGTGGGCGTGCATCGATCACTCGTTTGTCGGACCCCTTCCCAGGGCTCCGACAGCTACGGGAAGGGGTCAGCTACGTTCGCCGCCGGGCGCGACAAACGAGACGTCTGAGAAGACGCTCGCCAAGGAGAAGAAGAAGTCGCGCATGCGGAGCAGTGTGGCGGGCAGAGCGGAGGGTGTCAACGATGGAATACGTCGCAATGGTCACGTACGCTTGATATCAATGCGGAGCGGAACATGAGCGGCGGCGACCTGACTCCTGAGGAGTACGAGATTCTCTTTGGCGAGCCTCCACCACCACAGGACTTGCCACCTCCTCCAAGTTCCCCACCTCCACCACCATCGTTTACGTACCAAAACTCACCGCAGCCTCCGCCACCCGTCGTACGAATTGAGTCGAGCGTTCAGCAGCCCGAACGGACGATCTGGGACCGCACAACACCAAAACAGCGTCTCGGCGGTTTTGTTGCCGGATCTTTCGCGTTGCTCGTCGTTGCAGGCGCGTTCGGAGCCCTCGACGACGACTCCACGACAACGAGCACGGGAGACTCTGGCCAGATCTCTGCTTTTGCCGAGACCATCGCGGAAGAACCGACCCCAACGCTAAGTCCCCAGACCACTGCTGAGCCGACTACAACTTCCAGTAAAAGCCCCACGACGACGACCGAAGCGCCTACCACGACCTCGACGGAAGCAGCTAGTACCACAACCAGCGCCCCTACAACGACGACGACCGAAGCGCCCACTACAACCACAACCGTTGCGACGACGACCACGGCAGCGCCAACCACGACCGAAGCTCCACCCACGACGGCCCGGGACTGCCATCCGAACTACACGCCCTGCATTCCGTTCTTTCCCGGCGATGCTCTCAATTGCGGCGACATCAGAATTCAAGTGCGAATCGTCGGAGGTGCGGACCCATACCGGCTAGATGGCAATGACAACGACGGATGGGGTTGCGAGAGCTACGGCTAGACCGCCAACCACGAGCGTCCTCACAAGCTAGGGCTCATAGGCCATTTGGCCTAAAGCGCCGCACTTCGCCTCCGATAGGTTCGGGTGGATTCTGCAGGAACTGTCAAGGACGGGTACTTAATACCCTTCCCGCGTTTGACCAATGGAATCCCTCGCCCCGAGACAGTTGTCCTATTTGGGTGTTGGCTGGCCGAGACGCGGATCGCAGCCGAGCTGACCACGGACGAATTTGCTGCGCGTGCCCATAGATCGAATGAGTGGGTTGCTTCGGTTGAAGCCGGCCAGTGCATCCCCTCCCCGACCGGCATGGAAGATCTACGGCTGGCAATGAGGGGTCGGGAGTTCGATGCTGCTCGACTGCCGGCAGGAAAGGCGGAACTCAATCCCCTGGAGTTTGCGAGACGCCTCGAGCTCGATCCGCACGGTGGCGAGGCACGGCGCCTACGAAAGGAGTTCGACATTCGATCATCGGACCGCCCTGAGTCGTTGATTCTCAACGATGGGGGTTCGATTCTGGGGATCATCGACCAGCTCCAACATCGCGACAGGTTGATGGCCCTGACTCCCATACTGGGGATTGCGCTAATCGCAGGAGTGCTCCTGGCGGGGAAGCCGTGGGCGAACGGAGCGGAGTTTCAATGGCCTGACTTTGACGGGGTCGCCTTTGTAGGGTTGGCCGCGGTCGCTCTGGCCTCTATCTTTCTCGCTTCCATCGGGGCCTGGATAGACATTGCCCTTTCCGCATGCCGTCGAGGGACGGCGAGAAAGATGATGCAGAACGCCAAAGAAATTCGAGAGGACGAGCAAACCCAAGTAGAACCTCAGAGAGGGTGGTACTGGCCGGGAGAGGATCCGTTCTTGGTCCCGAGCCGCCGAGACCGCGTAAGGTCCCTTACCATCGAGACTGACCTCGCCGAACGGCTCCAGGCGCTGCTCTTCCTCTTTTCGTTGGCAGCACTTCTGCCGAGCCTCATCGCTATCCGAGGGGACGCCACGCTGAGCTCGCACTGGCGGTGGCTCGCGTGTGGAGGCGTTGCAACTGCGCTTCTCGTTCCAACATCGCTTCGGCTTCGCACCCTGCGGCGTGCGTCTAGGGACGCGCTCAACTTCGGCTACGGAGTCAGATTCGAACCAACCGGCCTGCGCCTGAGCTGGCTTGCACGGACCGCCAAGAAACTGCGCTGGGTTCGGGAAGTCAGCAGTTTTCCCTTGGTCTGAAACACACTAGGAAGACTCGGGTGAGAGCCCTCTTTCACCGAGGCTGTGCTGTTCATCCAAGTCCGAACCATTAGTCGGATCACCAGCAACATCGGAACCCGTGACAGTCGTCTCGTCGAGTTGCGAGCGCTGAGATTCGATCGCGCGCTGTACCCGGCGCTGACGTCTCACTTCCATCGCTGCGTCGCCATCTTCCCGCGAGATCGGCGACCCCTTCTCCCCGATGGCTATGCCAAACATCATCGTTAGTGCAACTCGAAAGCCTCGTGATAAACGCATGGAATCCCGTCCGATCTAGAACGACAGCACAGTACTCGCGGGGCACTTTCTGCGCCCACCAAATCGAAGAATCGTGATCTGGCTACTCGCAGCTGCTCCAACGGGTCGTCGCCTGAGCATCGACGCAGGTGTCGATTCCGTCGCGGCCGATGAGGCGGTCGCGACGGCCGCGGCCGCCGTCGAGGTAGTCGTCGCCGAGACCGCCGTGCAGCTTGTCGTTTCCGCTGCCGCCGAATAGTTCGTCCGCGCCGGCATCCCCGAACAGTTTGTCGCCGTCGTCCTCGCCGAAGAGTCGATCAGCATGGCGACCACCGATCAGCCGATCTCGACCCTCGCCTCCGCAGATGACGTCCTTGCCCGCTAGGCCCCGAATGGTGTCGTTGCCGCCGAGGCCGGCAATCACGTCGTCGCCGAGTGTCCCGGTGATCACGTCGTCTCCGTCGGTACCGACGATGGTCGCCAGCTGCCCATCGCAGAAGACCGGTCCTACCGGTTGCGCAGGCACCGTCGTGGTCGTTGTGGTTGTAGTCGTCGTTGCGGTTGTAGTCGTCGTAGTGGTTGTGGTCGTAGTCGTGGTACTGGTCGTGGTTGTCGACGTAGTCGTTGTCGTGGTGGTCGTTGGGGTGACCGGAAACACGGTTCCGTTCTTCGGGTACGACTCACAGCCGAGTCCATCGTTGTCGTTGCCGTCTAGGCCGTATCGGTCGAAGCCGACGACTCGTACGAAGTGGCCAACGTCCTTGCAGTTGAGATCACCCGGTACGTAGCGAACGCACGGGATGTAGTCGTTCACGTAGCCGGCTGGACACTGAGTTTCGGGCTCTTGCGCATTCAAGGTTCCTGTCTGCACGACTACACCGGCAGTCATAGCGAACGCGATCAAGATTCGGGGAAGGACGCTTGGCGACGTCGAATTCAGTGCCATATCTCAACGCAGAGTGCCACAACATGCGCCAATGGTCACTGTCGGAGATTGAGCTTGCTTAGCAATTCGGCGGGTACTTCTGAGCGTTCAACTCCAGCTTTGTTTGCACTGCGGCGTCAACATCGATTCCCGCAACGTCGGCGAGGCGCACGAGATAGATGAACACGTCTGCCAGCTCGTTGCCGAACGACTCTCGCAGTTCGTCGTCTGTCTCTAGGCGGGACCGGAGATCGTCAGCTTCGATCCACTGGATCTCCGCCAGCAGCTCACCCACTTCGCCAGCCAACGCCATCGCAAGGTTCTTCGCCGAGTGGAACTGCTCCCAGTCTCGCTCTGTCGCGAAGCGTCGAAGTTCTTCGACCAGGTTCTGAACGTCCACGAGACCGTCAGCCATTGTCTTCCCCAAACAGCTCCTGCCAGGTGCAGACGCGGGGACTGCCATCGACATTGCCTGCGGCTCGAGCCGACGCTCCTGTCATGGTTACCTCGACCTCCTCGCCAAGCTCGAGACAAAGGTAGGCCGAGCCGCCCGGTGCGGGGTAGCCGCCGCTCGCTAGTTCATCACCCGATCGTAAGTACATGGCGCCAGTCGTGCGGAAGCACCAGACGTCGTCGCCGTCTGCTCCGTAGAGGAAAACGAAATCGGTCCCGAGTTCGGGGGAGCCGATCGATACGGCTCCCCGCCTGTCGGCGTCTGCCCGGAGGTTGTAGAGGCTTTGCGCACGTACCCAGTCGAGGTGTTCGGGGCTCTTCGCGAATCCCACAAGAACAGCTGTGTCTGCCGGTGGTTTCGTCAGCAGAGTCGAGAACGTCGCGTCGCCGACCACGGGCAGCCGTCGGCTCACACCCTGCCAGTACCGCTCGCGCTCACGGCTGGTCGAAGGCAACGAGACATGCTTGACGACCTCATCGATGAAGTTCTGCAGCACCTTCGATGATGTCGAATCTGCCTTGCCGCCTTGGTCTGATGGACGGAGAGCGAACGCCCCGAGGCCTGGAAGTACCTCGGGCTCGAAGCTCTTGTACGTGTCCCGGGACTGAACACCCGGGAACACCACGTACGCCCCGGAGGTGCGCCGGATCGCATCTCGGTAGGCATGCATCTTCCTGAGGTCCTCGGACTTTGCGGTTGCCGGCCGGCCATCGCTGGTCTCGGAGAAGATCTGTTGGACATTGTCGATCCGATACTTCGCGTCGAAGTGGATCCACGTCGAGCCGACCTCGGGTAGCGCTCCTGCAGGAGAGATTCGCAGCGAGCAGTCCGGGCGCATCGAGACGGTCCAGCTCGATTCTTCGCCCTTGCTCGCTCCGAAACTGCGGTTGAACCAGAGCTCAAGCTCGATCGGCCGGCCGCGGACGATGCCCTTGCCGTGGAGCACGGTCTTTCCATCGCGTCGGAGGCTCAAGCTCCACCCGTCGCCGTCCTTGGAGACGAGTGACTTCATGTCGAAGTCGAACCCGGGTAGCGACCGAACAATGCGAACCAGCTCGATGAAGACCCAGTACTCGTAGAGGGTCGCAGCGTCTCGCTGCCCAGCTCGGTAAACGTCATCACCGCCGGCCCACGTGATGGACGAGGCCACGTCACTCAGAAGGTATGCGCGATAGATGTCCCGGTAGCCGGCGCGTGAATGCAGCACGGTGTTCGAGGTTGGAAGCCGTGTGAGTTCCCCAGCCTCAGCGATGGCGGGAATCTGGAGAAGACGTTCGAGCTGACGTTCCAGCCGAGCGGCCTCAGCTGCTCCGCGACGGGCTGCCTTCGACGGCTTCGATTCTTCGAGCTTGTCCTCCATTGCAACCCGGACCGAGGAGACAAGTTTCTTCCACCCGAGCAGTGCGAATCGGATGAACCGATTCGGCTCAGTATCGACCGACTCAACGTGCTGGGTCGTCCACACCCGGCGAGGCAGCGATGTCAGACGACCGATCGGCCGCCTGACTGGTTGCCGATCGCCGCTGGCGGCAAGTTGGCGGGCAAGTTGTGAGGAAGGACGCATTGAACGTGCCGGGTCGACTTCGTGCCGCACCGTCTGGAACTCCGAATGCGGGCGGTACCGAACCTGGTCCATTGCCTCGAGGAAACTTGGCGACTTCAGCAGAGACTGCAGGAAGGCGAACCGCTGGTAGATGGTCTCGGGTGCCTGGCTTCCGTCCGGTTCCAGACGGACAGCGCTTGGTGCAAACGATGACTGAACGATCTCCGCACCTTCTTCAGCGATGCGCATGAGCATCGACTGGTACTCGTCGTCGTAGCCGAGCTTCGAGGATGCGACCTCAACAATCGCCGTTGCTTCCTCGTCGTGATCGAGCAGTGCAACGATCTCCATGCTGCCGACAGATCGCCCTGGCCGAAGGCGCCCGGTGTGCGGCTTGTTTGCTTGGTGAGACAGGACCTCCTGTGGCTCGACCGCTCGGAGCTCCCCGCGGTCGAGATCGAGCGTGTACGTGTACTCGCAGTCCTCCAGCAATCTCACCGTGTCGGCGAAGTCGTCAGATCCTGTCCACTCCAAGACATTCAGGCCCCGCTTCTGAGCGGCAGCGTCCATACTCTCAATCGTCAGCGTCCCAACGCGACGGCTTCTCGACGCGAGCAGCGGGAGACTTACCGAAGAAGTCACTCGGCGAAGGCGACGAAGTGGTTCGAGCGGAGTCGCTTCGCCATGCGATGGATCTTGTCGAACGACCTCGGCAGGGCTGCATCCCGACTGGGTTGCTCTGCAGCATCGAAGTCGTCGTCCGGTTCACTGGCGGGTCCCACGAGACAGAACGAGCCGAGACGGTTCAACAAGTCGGTCAACTCGCTCCGCGACCCATGAAGACGCGGAAGGACCTTCTGGAGTAGCTGCAGGTCCAGCGCCTCGAGCGGGTCAGCGCGACCAGCAGCTTCCATCTTCCGGGCAAATAGCCGGATCTCGTGAAACGTTCGATGCCCGAACTCACGGCCTTCCTCAGCAAGCAGAACGTGAACCCTCTTCACCCACTCCGCAAGCTCGGATTCTGCACCACCAGGTCCCGGGTCGGTCTTGGCCGCGTGAAGGAACCCAGCCGCGAGTTCGGGTGTCGCCAGGGCGATGTCACCGGGCCGCTCCGACGAAGCATCAAGATCATCCGTCTCGACACGGAACTCGATCGTGTTCGCACGATCGAGAACCTTGGGCGAGAACATGTACGTCGTCTCGTCCACATTGACCGTCCCGACGATGAAGAGGTTCGGCGGAAGCGGAACCAACTCAGGCCCAACGCCTCTCCTCCACTCGCCATCGACTTCGACCAGGTTCGGGACGATGGCTTCGCCCGACTCCATCCCCGACAGGACATCAGCGAAGTACCGCTCGACGTGAGCAAGGTTCATCTCATCGAGGAGAAGAAGGTACGGATGGTGTGGGTCCTTGTGAGCACCAAGGATGAAGCGCAGCGCCTCGGGGGCGTTCCAGGCGTAGCCGCCGTCGATCTGCTCGGAGAGTGAGTTCTCGTATCCCAGGAGTGCCTCAGGGCTCGTCCAGTCAGGCCGCACAGCCAGGACCTTGAGCCGCTCTTGCCCAAGCCACTTGCCGAACGCAAGAGCCACCTGCGTCTTTCCCGATCCAGACAGCCCCGTGAGGATAAGGAACGGCTTCGTCGCCAGCGAAACGGCGAACGAGCGAGCGACTTGCTCATGTCGCCTTCCGAAGCGCAGCCCCGAGTCGTTGAGGTCTGCTGTGAATCTGCTGACAACCTCGCCGAAATCGGCTGGAGTGACGTCGATGCGCCGATCGAGATGGACGAGCTCCCCACGACCCTGCGTTATCCCAGACATACGAATTCCCTCTGCAATCTCTCCGCCAAAACGCGAATCGAGATCAGCGATTGCGACCGGACCCTCATCACTCAGTACCTCAAGCTCCACCCGGTGGGGATAGGTGACTCCGTCTGTCTCATCCGGCCAGTACGGATCGTCCGCGGAGAAGACTGTCGATTTGCAACGAGCGACGACCAGACGGCCGAGGTTGTGCTCAAGGAACTCGCCTGCCTGGACCCGTGGGCTACCGCCATCGAACCCCGATCCCAAGACAAGCAGGTCACCGGGCACGACCTCTCCGTACCACTCCTGGCTCTCCTTCCACCCCCAGAGCGTGATCCCACTCGTGAGCGAGTGGTTCAGATTGGGTAGCGCCGCCTGTCCGACGTATACGGCCAAGGCCTGCTGGCCCTCGGCGCCACCGGATATCAGATGCTCAAGGTGTTCGGCGATCCTCGACGGTGTCCCATACAGGTATCCCTGCGTGATCTGACCGGACGAGGTGAAGGGGCCGCCAGCTCCGACCCGGAGTGTCTCCGGGATATCGACGAGCGGGATCGGTTCAACCAGCTCCTCGTACTCCACATCTGCGCGGTAGCCGGCGGCCTCCCAGGCGTCTGCGGACAGCTCGGATGGGCGCTGTGCTTCGTAGCCGTCTGACGTAGCGACACCCACCGCACGTAGCGCCGACTTGGAGTAGTGGAAGATCCAATCTCCTTCACGAACCTGGGCAACAGCCTGGTGGTGCGCTAGTTGTCTGCCGTCCTTTGTCCGCTGAGGCGCCCAGATGTACCCACCGTCGCGTTCTTCCTTGTAGGAGGCACCCTGATTCACCCACCAGACCTTGGCACCGATCTTCGGCATTTTCTGTGGTGCGGTCACGCTTCGAATCTCTCGAAAAGACGGTATTCAACCTGTTCCTGCGTGGTCCGCCAGTGTTCGCTCATTGCGTCAACTTAGGTGAGGACACCCGTCGGCAACGACGTGGCTCATCTTCACGACGCCTTTCCGTGGGTTGGTCCTCTCAGGTGTACCGAGCACCCGGGTGCTACGAAGCGAATTGCAAGCATCTCAATGGTTGGGTGCTCGGTTCGAAGACTGGAACGGGTCTGCTCGTCTGTTGCCACCAGAAGACCGGCTAGGCGACGCTGACCTTGGCCGAGGCACCGGATTGCAGCAGTCCTGAGGCGACTGCCCTCTCGATCAGACGTCGCCGTCTGACCTGCGGGTCGAATCGAAGGTCGTCGAACCCGTTGTGTCGCAGGACCTTCGGCCCCCCGACAAACGTTTCCCCGGTTCTCGGGTCCGTGGACAACCGATGCTGAAGGATAAGACCGTCCCGCTCCAAGCTCGAGAAGCCACGTCGAAGAGTTCTCTCTGCGAACCCATACCTGACGCTGCGCTCGGGACGCACTCGATCTCTGTCAGAAAACCATTGCAACGTCCTGAGCCAACGCCCTGCGCCAAACTCCAGCCGCTCAAGCTGCAGCGCAGCAGACATCTGTTGGTCAATCGCCGCGTCCACCTCGCCATGAATTGCACAAAAGTACGCAGCCAACTCGGGCATGTTCCAAGTCTGAGAGTGACCGAAACGCACGAGGTCGCCGGAGAATGTCACGTACCGATCGCCCAACAATCCGGGGTCATCGATGGGTGCTCCAGTGCCCTCATCACTCAACACCCTCAGGTGTTGATGAACACTCACTCGCCCTACGCGTTCTACAAGTCGATGGTCAACGAGCCACCTCAAGTTTCGCGAAACCCATTTGGTCTTGAGGCGGCGCTCCCCCTGATAGAAGTCCGAGTCTCGGCACGCATCGTGCAGGACCGACCAATCCACAACCGGTACCAGGCCTGTCGTTGGATCGGCTAGCCCGCGAAGGACGAGATCGAGCTTCGCGGGTCCGGAGCTGCCTTGCGCAGCCAAGACACCAAGCGTGTCCCGAACGTACGAGTCGCGTACGCGGATCCGCTGCTTACCTCCCACGTCATACCACTGTTCCATGAACCTAGTGTACCCAGATCTGGCCGGACTAGATGATAATCTAACAGGTTCTGCTATTCTAAGACGTATCCTCAGAATCGGCGGCCGCACGCAACGCCTGACCTCCGGCGACTTAGTCGGCGCGAGACGGGCGCAACCATCTTCAAGGCAGTAATGCAAGAAAACTTGTCAATCATCCCACCACAAGGTAACTTGTCACCATGAACGTCGAAGTCGCAGCTTCGGCGTTGAAGCACAGGATCAGCGAAGACGCCATTGAGCACGCTTTCGAACATCCGATCTTGAGCGAGGACGTAGAGGATGGAATGGTCATGCTTGTCGGCCCCGATCGAGCTGGAAACTTGCTTGAGATCGGCGTGGTTGAGGGTTCAGCCGGGCCGGTGGTGGTCCATGCGATGAAAGCTAGACCGAAGTACTTGAGGTGATTGATGGTTCGAACCACTAGCGAGATTCTTGAAGGAGCGGACGATCTTGCGCGCCGGTTCGCGGATCACAAACCAGGTTCGAACAAGCTCGCTGAGGGTGGCGCTCTGACCGAAGTGCGTACGGCGGCGAGACTACGCCTGGAGTCTGAACGGCGCGTCGAGAAGGCGGTCAGGCAAGCTCGTGTGGAACGCCACTCATGGTCAGCTATCGGAGCAATGCTCGGAACCACAGGGGAAGCTGCCCGGCAGAGGTACCGCGACAACGAACTCGTAACCGCGATTCGACGGCTTCCAATTCAGAAGATGAAGAAGGCGGGATGGATCGATTCTGAATCAGAGGCAAAGCGAATGCTTGATGAGGTCGCGCACCTGGCATCATCGAATGGGGTGCTTGCGGCAGCAAGGCGTGGCAACTCGAATCAGGACTTCACACCCGAGCAACTTGCGTGGCTGATTGTCGCGCAACGTCAAGCAGAGAAGCAGACAGTCGTAGCCCAGTACGACCAAACAGCAGCGCGAAAGCTAGCGGAGTCGCTTGCGTTCTTGTCAGCTTCTGAGGAAGAGACGATCGAAGTGCCACAGCGCCTGAGCGAGGCCGGCATCAGATTTGTCCTTCTAGAGCAGCTCCCTGGAAGCAAGATCGATGGAGCCGCATTCTGTTTGGAGGACGGGTCACCCGTCGTGGCCATGACGATTCGCTACGACCGCGTCGATCACTTCTGGTACACCCTTCTCCACGAGCTAGCCCACATCATCACTGGCCATGTTCAGCCGGGTCGACCGATGCTCGACGATGAGTCACTACAGCGTGATGAGGATGAGGCCGAGGCCGACCGGCTAGCGGCAAGTTGGATTCTCCCTGGGGTATCGGACGCGTTACCTACAGAGCTTGCTCAGATATTGCGGCTCGCACAGAGGTTGCAGATCGCCCCTGGCCTAATCATCGGCCGACAGCACTATCTCCACGAAGCTACGGGCCGTGGAATCCCGTACAGCAAACATCGGAGTCTCCTTCACCCAATTCGACACCTATTTGCCGAGGCCCAGGCCAGCCAATGACAGCTCCCCATGTCTCACCACCTACGACGAGCGCGACATCACTTCTGGCTGACCGCGTCTTCCTGGAAGCTGGAGCAATCCCAGCCGATGTCCGCGTGGTCGATGCTAGTGCCAACTGCGGGCTCAAGTTCACCGGTGGGAAGGGTCCCGCAAGATCAGCGCGGACGGCGGCGCGGTCAAACCTAGGCGTTCCTGTGTTGTTCGATCGCGAGGCGTACTGCGAGTACGTTGCAACGCCCAACGATCCGTTCCACCTTCCACAGGATTGTCTCTTCCCCCAGACACTTCTCGACTCGATCCGGGAGCAGTTCGATCTCGGGGTCGAGGTGGCGTTCACGCCATCTGGGCACATTCCCGTTGGCAGCGAGGCGCTCGAGAGCGCCGTTGCTCGAACGAATGCTCTGGGCCGCTCAGACGTTGCGCTGAGCTTGCCACTTCATCATGGGTGGCTGTCGGACGACGGGGCATTTTCGCGACTGCTCTCTCAGCTGGCGCGTACTGAGGTCCCGGTGGCCCTTTCGCTCGCTCATTCCCAAGATCCCTCGAAAGAGACTGGCGTGCCCGAGCGCCTCCGAGAGCTTGCGCGCTCCACCACCCCACCGTTCCTTGACAGAACTGATCTGGCGGGCCTCGACTACGTTGCTCGCGGCGGTCTTGGCGCCTCTATCGGATTGTCGGCGCGTCTCCGCCATGGGCTGTCACCATCGATTCGGGGAACAAGATTCAGCAGCACAGACAACCGGATGAGCATCTACTGGCCTGGGCTTCTCCGCTTTGTCCGGCCCGTCTTTCTTGAAGAGGTGTTTGCTAGCAGCCCGCCCCCGGCCTGCACGTGCCCCTACTGCAACAGCCAGTCGCTGACATCCTTCACGGCCAGTCAGCAAAGCCAAGCTCGGGCTCGAAACCACAACGCATGGTGGCTAGCGAGGCTGACTTCCGAAGTTCTCGATTCTCGCGAGATCGGTTCACCACTCGACTCCTGGCGGAACATCGTTATCGGTGCCATTGAGACCCATGAGAGGCTCCGTGTCGACCTGCGGAGGCCCAATCTATCCGTACCTGAGACCCTCGAATACTGGGCGTGGTGAACCCCCGCTCAACAGCGCCTCGCACAGGTGCCAAGAGGCCTCAGGATCCATGCCAGCAAGCTCATTGCACGGTGGCGAGGACAAACGTCCTTCGCTGGCCAGACCGAAGCCGAAGAAGGGTGCGGCCGCTATCAGGTCAGCATGCGCCCCGGCTTGCTCGACAACAGTCGGAGCGACCCGACTGACTCGCGAAAGTGCTCTGGAGGCGGAAGCCCAGCTCCTGCCCTCCACCACAACCGCGCATATCTGCGCCGGTGGGTTAGCGATTCGGACCACGCCCTCGTCTCGCATCTCGACATGAGCGGGGTGAGCAGTGAGCAGGCTTGGCCAGAAGCGCTCGGACACGAACGGAAGAGGTATTGCAAGCCCGGGAGGCAATGAGCAGAGCGCACTGATCAGCTGGCGATCAAGAATCGCAGGGGCACCAACCTGGGCTCTTCTCTCCAGCTCCTCCTCCATCGGGCTGTAAAGAACCTCCACTGGAACACCACAGACCGAGGCTCTCCACGAGTCGACCTCATCCATCGACTCTCCGAGAGACCACTTCGGCGACATGACGGAACGATACGTCACCTGCGTCGTACGACAACCGTCAGGCACTCGTCACTTAGTGAGGAGGCAAAGAGCCGGGCGCGCTTGCGCACGCCCGGCCCTGTTCACCGTCAGCTGTCGGGGGCCGGTCGGTAGCCGGCTGGGGTCATCGTGGCGCTGGCACGGCCCTGGCTCACCG
>JAHDDK010000020.1:21262-63899 GCA_020629375.1 Acidimicrobiales bacterium | reverse complement strand
GTACATGACGCTCGTGCAGCCGTTGGTGAGCGGCCCGTACACGATGTAGCTGTGGCCAGTCACCCAGCCGATGTCGGCGGCGCACCAGTACACGTCGGTGTCGGGGTGCACGTCGAAGGTGTACTTGTGGGTGAAGGCGACCTGGGTGAGATAGCCACCGGTCGTGTGCATGATGCCCTTGGGCTTGGCCGTAGTGCCCGACGTGTAGAGCAAGTAGAGCAGCTGCTCGGCGTCCATCGGTTCGGCCGGGCAGTCGGCATCTGCGTCGGCCATCAGCTCGTGCCACCAATGGTCGCGGCCCTCGGTCATCGTGACCTCGATGTCGCACCGGTTGACCACGATCACCGACTCGACCGTCTCAGCGCCGTCGTCGAGCGCAGCATCGACGTTGACCTTCAGCGCCGAAGGTGCACCACGCCGGTAGCCAGCGTCGGCCGTGATCACCATGCGGGCGTCGGCGTCCTCGCAACGGTCCTTGATCGCGTCCGGCGAGAACCCGCCGAAGATCACCGAGTGGGCGACACCGATTCGGCTGCACGCCAGCATGGCGATGGGCAGCTCGGGGATCATCGGCATGTAGATCGCGACCCGGTCGCCTTTCTCGAGGCCCTGCCCCTTGAGGACGTTGGCGAACTTCTGCACGTCGTCGAGGAGCTGGGCGTAGGTGATCGTGCGGGTGTCGCCGGGCTCGCCTTCCCAGTGGTACGCAACTTTGTCGCCTTTGCCGGCGGCGACGTGGCGGTCGAGGCAGTTCTCGCTCATGTTGAGCTGCCCGTCGCTGAACCACTTGGCGAATGGGAGCTCCCATTCGAGGACGGTGCTGAAGTCCTTCTGCCAGGTCAGCAGCTCGCGGGCCTGTCGAGCCCAGAACGCTTCGAAGTCGGCGTTCGCTTCGTCGTAGAGCGAGGAATCACTCGTGTGTGCAGATGCCTGAAATTCCGCAGAAGGCGGGAACGTTCGGTCCTCGACCTCGTACACCTCGATCGTCGGCTCGGCCATGTTTCCCCCTCGGCATCAGTGCGTGGGGCGATCGTAGTGTGCGTTCGCGATCGGGGCCGAAGGGGCGCAGTCAGCGTCCCGGTCTGTCGACGCTGGTCAGGAGGCGATGCGCAGGGCGCTCTGCCCAGAGGCGACGCGGTTCTGGACGAACGACCGATCGAGGCCGGTCTCGTCGGCGAGCACGTCGATGTCCTCATCGCGGAGATACTCCGGGTGATCTCGGCGCACCAGCGCAACGAGTTCGATGTAGGCCTGAACCAACTGATCGCCGCTGCGACTCGGCGGCAATCCCACCGAATACTGGCCGATCGACAGGTCCATCAGGTTGACCTCGAGCGGAGTGCGTGTCGGCTGCGTCATACACAGACCATAACGACGAGGGCCATGGACGTCTTGAGAAATTTCACCTCCCGTAACGAAATCGGGCCGATCGCCTCACTCCGTGTTCGTGGGCGCGCCAAGCGTCGACCGATGGTCTCGGCGTTTGGGGCCCGAAGCGACCATGAGTCGCTTGATCTCACGGACGTTTCAGAATCAGCTCGGCGTCGGAGGCGAAAGACAGCGTGACCGCACCGGCCGCCTCGTCGTTGTCAAAGCGCTCCAACACGCCCCCGGCAGCATCGCGTTCGAGAAGGTACGCCAGCAGTTCCGATGACGGGTCGAGGCAGCGGCCGCTGTCGTCCACCGCCGCAAACGACTCGTCGCTGTATTGATCTGCCGTCAACGCAATGGTGAACAGTCCAGCCAAATCCTGCCGTAGCTCGATCGTGCGTGTCGAGCACACGGGCGGACCAGTCCTCGCATGAATGAGCAGTGTCGAATCGTCGAGCGCCCGAATGTTATGATTTCGCCCTCCTCATCGTCGCTGGGCGTTCCCGAACGTGCGGGAGCAGGATTCATGGAATCGATGACCACTTCGACGGTCCCAGGCCGACCAGAGCTGGGAAAGCTCGAGAGGGCCTCGTTTACTGTGGATCCGACCAAGACGACATCACGCGTCGGGTCATCCACGGATGACGAGGGCTCGTTCGCAGGGTCCGACGACGCATCACCGTCAGAGGGCGAGCAACCGAGAAGGGCCCAGTGCACCAACGTGCCCACGAAGAGGATCCGACAACGCCGGCGTGAACGCCGAGCGGTCATGGTCGCTCGAAGATCAGCTCAGCACCGGAGGCAAATCCCAACGTCACCGTCCCGGCGGCCTCGTCGATGTCGAAGCGCGCCAGCACGTCATCTTCGGCATTGCGTTCGCCGAGGTACGCCAAGACCGCAGACGAGCTGTAGCCGTACCCCCCGTCCACAATGTCGGCAAAGGCTGGATCGCTGTAGTCGGCGCGGGTCAGTGCGACAACGAAGGTGCCGTCGGGCGATTCTCGAACCTCCATCGTCCGGGAGGTGCACACAAAGGAACCGCTACGTCCGAGCTCGATGAGCGTGACAGTCGTGCCGTTCCACGGACGGATCTGCACGACCGATGTCTCGCAGCCCTCCGTGTTCAAACCAGCGTCAACCGTTGGTGCTGGGCGCATTGACCGAACCAACACGCTGAGCGTTCCTGGCCTCAGCTCAGTCTCGAAGCTTGGCAACGCCCGCTCTACTCGTATGCCCACATCTTCGGTTTCGTCAATGTCGACCGGGGTCGAGGTTGACGTGGCATCGTCGACCGAGGTCGAACTCGGCGTGCTTTGCCCGGTACGAACCTCTGTAGAACACCCCATCGTTAATGCGACGCTGAGGATCACCGCCGACATCATCGCTGCTTTGGGTAGAGAAAACACGATCAGTTGGTCAGAACGGTTACGCCGAGCTCATTCTCAACTCGCGACCCCTGAATAGCCGGGAGCAATTCGTGACTGTTGAGGAACACACGGCATGTAGACCTCCAGCCTGCTCGCCATTCTGACTCCATTCTGCCTAGTCAACGGAGTTCCGGTTCACATGTCAATCGTTTGCAGGCTTTGTCCACTCGAGGACGGTGAATGCGCCAAGGCCGGTGGGGTCGAGGAGGGCTTCGGCTTCGGTGATGCGACTGCGGGCTTTGATGGCCTGAAGGTCGCCGAGATGTGCTCGTTCTTCCCAGATGCGGCGGCCCTCGTCGACCAGCTCGTCGATTCCGTTGCCTCTGAGCCAGTCCGCCTGCGTCGACACTCGGTGAGGGGCAGCTGAGCGGGCCGCCAGCTGTGGGATATCGACGTCGACGGTGATGTCTTGTGTACCGAGCGCCGCCAAGGGGTCGCCTCCGTGTTCGTGTGCCCGATACGTCCGCACTTCGACCTCGGCACTCGCCGATCGGGCGTAGTCGATGACGAACAGTCGACCCTCGAGTCGGCCGAGTGTGGACCGCACCCACTCCCCTGCGGCTTCTTGGAGCACAACGGCGTCGTCAGCGACCTCGACCGGCGAACCTGCGATCGGGACCAACCGGCCCCCAACGTCGTCGACCAATGCATCGTGTGCGATGCCATCGATTCGGACAGCTGGGGAGAAGGCGAGGTTGTCAAGCAACTCGTTGGCGATGACCACCCCGCTGATCTCCTCGGGCATGGCTGCCGACGACTCGATCTCATCCGGGTGCGCAGCGCGTTGCGCCGCACTCGCCTCGACGGCCACGTACCGCATCGCCTCTCGACACCGAGGGTGCGCGGCGAGCACCGTCCGAGCCAACGTGCCCGGACCGGCCCCAGCATCGACCACGTCGAACTGGGCTGGCTGGCCCAAGCGATCCCATTCGGCATCGAGCACGCGAGCGACCAACGCGCCGAAGAGTGGGCCAACTTCGGGGCTCGTGATGAAATCCCCACGTCGGCCGGCACGACCACCCGCGTCGGCGTAGAAGCCGTGCTCGGGGTGATACAGCGCAAGGTCGACGACCTCGGTGTACGGGATCGGTCCTCGGTTGGCGATCTCCGACCGGACCAGCCGGTCGAGTGGCGTGAACTCGGGGCTCAGGATCCGCCGCTGACGAGCAGCGTCACGTCCGACACCGTGTCGACCAGCGGGGGCCACACGCCGAAGGCCAAGGTGGCGAAGGCGGTGAGGGCCATGGCCGCAGCAAGCGACGCCGGGATGCGGATCGGCGTGACGTCACCATCCGGTGCGTCATCCGCCCACATCGTGCGCAGCACCGACAGGTAGTAGTAGATCGCGATCACCGAGTTGACTGCTGCGACAGCGGCGAGGACGTATCCCGAGATGGTGCCGGGCACGACGAGCGCCCGGAAGACGACGAACTTCGCCCACCAGCCACCGAGCGGCGGGATGCCTGCGAGAGCCATCAAGAAGATCGTCATCGCCACGGTGAGGCCAGGTGCGTAGTGGAACGCTCCGGCGAAGCTCGAGATCTCGGCCGAGCGGGTCTTGCGGGCCATTGCCAAGATCACACCGAACACGCCGAGGTTCATCGCGGCGTAGATGACGAGGTAGGTGACGACAGCGCGAAGCGACTCATCGGCGGCGGTGGCGCTCTCACCGGCCACTGCGAGCGGAGCCATGATGTACCCGGCAGAGGCGATGCCGGAGTAGGCCATCATGCGGACGATGTTGGTCTGGCGAAGGGCAATCAGGTTGCCGATCGTCATCGACGCCGCGGCGAGCGCCCACATGAGCGGCTCGTAGATGTCGTCGCGTCCCCAGAACCCGACGAACACGAGCTGCACGAGGGCGACGAAACCCGCAGCCTTGGATGCCACCGCCAAGAAGGCGGTCACCGGGGTGGGTGCACCTTCGTAGGTGTCGGGTGCCCAGGTGTGGAACGGCACGGCGGAGACCTTGAAGGCGAAGCCGGCGATCACGAACACGACGCCCATCGCGGCAACGGTGGACTCGCCGTCGGGACCATTCACGACTTCGCCGATTTCGGAGAGGATCGAGCTACCGGAGATGCCGTACAGCAGCGACATGCCGTAGAGCATCACAGCCGACGCGAACACGCCCATCAGGTAGTACTTGAGACCGGCCTCGTTGGACTTGAGATCGCGTTTGCGCCACGTGGCCATGAGGTACGCCGGGATCGACAACAGCTCGAGCGCCACGAAGATCGAGATCAGATCGCGAGCCGACGCCATCACGATCATGCCGAGGATGGAGGACACGAGCATCCCGTAGTACTCGTTCTCCCAGTAGTCGCCCTCGGAGATGTAGTTGGTCGACAACAACACAACGACGTAGCCCGACAACAAGAACATCGCCTTCATGACGAGGGCGAAGTTGTCGACGACGTAGGCACCGTTGAACAGCGTCCGGTCGGCACCGTCGATCGCGAGGGTGATCACGGGGATCATCGCCGCGAGCAAGCCGATGCCGGCCAGCGGCGCAGTGAAGCGTCGCCCACGTTCGAGCCAGATGGCATCGGCGAGCGTCAGCAGGGCGCCGAAACCGAGCAGGATCAGCTCGGGCGCGACGGCATGCCAGTCGATCGCCGGCCGCTCAAACGGCTGAACCTGGGCGAGGAGGTCGATGCTCACTCGCCATCTCCGATCGCCACGCCGAGGTCGGCGAGTGCAGCGTCGATGCCGTCACGTTCGCACGTGCCGACGTCGAAGCTCGCCTTGTCGTCACCGACGTCGGTCGAGAGGCAGTCAGAGATGTTCGCTTCGACCGCTGGGTCCGTGATGTTGAAGATCAAGCCAGGCACGAGACCGAACACGAGGATCAAGACGAGCAGCGGGGTCCACGCAATCCACTCTTCGCGATTCGGGTCGGTGATCTCTGGGTTGTTGGCGAACTCTTCGGACGGCTCGCCCATGGCGGTGCGCTGGAGCAGCCAGAGCAGGTAGCCGGCAGCGAGAACCGTGCCGAGTGCGGCGACGACCATGTAGAAGCGGAACAGGCCGACCGGCACACCGTTGGCGGGGTTGTAGGCGGCGAGGATCGCCGGGAACTCACCCCAGAATCCGGCAAGACCAGGCAGGCCGAGCGACGCCATCGAGATGAACCCGAGGATCCAACCCATGCGAGGTGCCGAGACGAGGAGGCCACCGAGGCGACTGATCTCGAGCGTGTGGTAGCGCTCCTTCACCGAACCGGCGACGAAGAACAACATGCCGGTGATCAGACCGTGCGCCACCATGCCGAAGATCGCGGCGTTGATGCCCCAGTCCGTGAGGGTAGCGATGCCGAGCATGACGTAGCCCATGTGCGCCACCGACGAGAACGCGATCAAGCGCTTCATGTCGGTCTGGGCGAGACAGCCAAGGGCGCCGTAGATGATGCCGATGCAGGCGAGAGCGCCGATGACCGGCGACCACACGACGGCGGCTTCGGGAAGGATCGGGATGGCGATCCGAACGAACCCGTAGGTGCCGAGCTTCAGGAGCACCGCCGCCAGGATCACCGAACCCTGGGTTGGGGCCTGGGTGTGGGCGTCGGGAAGCCAGGTGTGGAAGGGGAACATCGGCACCTTGATGCCGAAGCCAAGCAACATGCCGCCGAAGATCCAGATCTGCGCATTGCGGCTTACGCCACCCTCCGCGACCGCGTCGGACAGACCCACGATCGAGAACGTCTCGGCGCCAGCGAGGAAGAACAGTGCGAGGAAGCTGACGAGCATCAGCGCCGACCCGAACAGCGTGTAGAGGAAGAACTTGAGCGACGCGTACTTGCGATCCTCGCCGCCCCACACCGCGATCATGAAGAACATTGGCAGGAGCACGACCTCGAAGAACACGAAGAACAACACGAGGTCGCGGGCGACGAAGCTGCCGATCATGCCCGTGTGGAGCACGAGGATGAGCATCAAGAACGCTTTGGGGTTGTGTGGATGCGGGAAGTGATTCCACGAGTAGATGATCACCAGCGGCACGACGAGCAGCGTCAGGATCAGCAGCGGCAAGCTCATGCCGTCGATGCCCACTGCGTACTCGGCTCGGATGATGTCGATCCAGTTGCGCTCGACGGCCCACTGCATCTCGTCGGCCCGGTCGTAATCGAAGTCGATCAACAAGACCACGCCGATCACTGCCGTGACCAGCGTGGTGCCGAGTGCCAGCACCTTGTGGATGCTCTCGTCTGTTTTCGGGAACGCCATCATCACGGCTGCGCCGATCAGTGGCGCAAAGATCAGAAGGGTGAGTCCCCAGTCCCTGAAGAAGTCCATAGCTCGTCTGTGTTCCCTGTCAGTTCACGATCATGAAGATGCCGGCAAGCACGGTGGCTCCTGCGAACAGCAGGGCCGCGTATTGCTGAACCTTCCCCGTTTGGATCTTGCGTAGCCCCTGGCCGCCCGTCGAGGACGCCCGGCCGGAGCCGTTGACCACGCCTTCGATGAAGCCCTGGTCGATGAATCGGTAGATAAAGCGGCCGGAACGCTCGGCTGAGCGTCCGGCTTCGTCGACGACACCGTCGAGCACGTTCTGGTTGAACCAGTAGGCCGCCTTGGAGAGCGGTCCCTTCGTGAATCCGACGATGACGTTCTGGTAGAGGTGGTCGAGGTAGTACTTGTTGACCAGGAGCGTGTGCCCGGCCTTGAGGAACCCGATCGAGCTCGTCGGGCCGTTGGGCAGCTCGGTCAACTTCTCGCCGGTCTCGTTGGCCTTCCGGTCGACGAGCACGAAGTAGTAGAAGTACGCGATCGCCGGTCCGATCAGACCGATCACCGACGCGATGATTGCAAGCCACCAGCTCGGAACGGAGTGGCTGATCGGCGGGAAGTACGCGGCCAGCGGCTCGACGAAGTGCCCGAAACGCTCTTGCCAGAACGACGGCTTCTTGGCGTCGCCGGTGAGGAATCCGGGTGGGAAGTTGAGGAAGCCGGCGCCAAACGCGAAGACCGACAAGATGATCAGCGGAATGGTGATGCGCGGGCCCGACTCGTGGGGGTGGCCATGCCCGCGGAACTCGCCGAAGAAGGTGAGGTAGATGCAGCGGGTCATGTACGCACCGGTGAGCATCGCGCCGACCAGACCCATCACCAACATGAGGGTGTACTCGCCGTTGGCCTTCTCGGCGCCCACTCCGAAGCCTCCGGTTCCGACGAGGATCTCGTCCTTCGACCAGAACCCGGCGAACGGGAACACGCCAGCGAGGGCGATCGAGCAGATGATGAAGGTCTTGAAGGTGGTGGGCATGAACTTGCGCATCCCGCCCATGTCGTTCTTCATGTCGAAGCTGTGGACCGAGTGGGCGACCGAGCCCGACCCGAGGAAGAGCCCAGCCTTGAAGAAGGCGTGCGTGAAGAGGTGGAAGATCGCCGCGGTCCAGGCGCCGACGCCGAGGGCCAACACCATGTAGCCGAGCTGGCTGACCGTCGAGTACGCGAGCACCTTCTTGATGTCGTTCTGCACGAAGGCGAGCAGACCGCCGAACACGACGGTGATCGAGCCGATCAGCGCCAGACCGTTGATGCTCGAGCCGGGGATGACGAAGCCATACCAGAACACCGGGTAGAGCCGGGCGATCATGAACACGCCGGCGACGACGAGCGTTGCCGCGTGGATGAGCGCCGACACGGGCGTCGGGCCGGCCATGGCGTCGGGCAGCCACGTGTGGAGCACGAACTGGCCGGACTTGCTCATCACCGCGGCGGTGAGTGAGATCGCCGCCCAGGTGAGCGCGGTTTGGCTGATCTCGCCAGAGACCGCCTTCTCGTTGATCTCGATGACGTCGAACGTGCCGCCCGCCGAGAAGAACAAGATGACCATGCCGACGAGCAGGCCGATGTCGCCCACACGGTTGGTCAGGAAGGCCTTGAGCGCAGCGTCAGAGTTGGGCTTCTCTTCCCACCAGTGACCGATGAGCGCAAACGAACAGAGGCCGACGAGCTCCCACGTGACGATCATCTGGAGGATGTTGTGCGACACGACGTAGGCGAGCATCGAGCCGGTGAAGAGCGACAAGAACGCGAAGAAGTGGGTGTAGCGCCGATCGCCCGACACGTAGTCGGTCGAGTAGATGTGGACGAGCAGCGAGATCAGCGTGACGACGAACAGCATCAGCGCTGCCGGACCGTCGAGCATCGTGCCCGCTTTGAAGTCGATGCCGCCGTTGGTCAGCCAGCTCATCTCGTTGACGACGGCGACCGACGGATGAGACTCTTCGCCGGCGTCCTCGCCCTCTTCGGCGAAGGACAACACGACCGTCTCGGGCACGCCGTCGACATCGATGACCGCCGAGGCGTGATCGTCGCCATCGGAATGCTTCTCGGAGTGCGTTCGGGTCTGGCCATCGTGGTAGTCGAAGTTGTCGCGGTGATCGAGCCACGCGATGTTCGTGAGCACGGCCAGCACAAAGGCGACACCGACTGCGGCGATCCCGATCTCGGCGCCTCCCTGCGGCAGGCGCTTGCCGAAGAAGATGATCGCAAAGAACGACAGCACCGGCAGGAGCGGAATGATCCAGACGTTCTCGAGGAACCAGTTGGCGTCGGTCGTGAACGAGACGTCCGGGACGGCTTCGACGGCGAGGAACGACATGAGTCCAGACATCGTGATCAGCCCTTCAACATGTCGACTTCGGTGAAGTCGATGCTCTTGCGGTTGCGATACATCAGCAGAACCATCGCCAAGCCGACGCCGACTTCGGCGGCGGCGACCGCGATGACGAAGACGGCAAACACGTCACCGACGACGTTGTCCTGAAAGGCCCCGAAGGCCACGAGGTTGATGTTGACGGCGTTGAGGATGAGCTCGACCGACATCAACACGAGCACACCGTTGCGGCGGGTGAGCACGCCGTACACGCCGAGGCAGAAGAGCACTGCGGCGAGCAGGAGGAACTGGTTCAGCATCATGATGGCGGCCCCTACTCTTTCCTGGCCACGACGATCGCGCCGATGAGGGCGGCGAGCAGCAGCACGGAGACCGCTTCGAACGGAACGATGTACTGCGAGAAGATCGAGTCGGCGATTTGCTTGTTGTTGCCGAACACCTCGGCGCCCGGCACCCGACGCTGCACCTCAGGGACGAGCGTGGCGAAGTCGGCCCCGGTAATCGTCACGATGTCGTCGCCGCCACGATCGCCAAAGACGTCGGGCAATGCGTCGACGACCGGAGTCGGCACGTCGGAAACCTTCACGTCGATCTCGGAGAACGCAATGGGCTCGGGGTCGGAGAACTCGAGTTCGGCGTTCTCGAACGTGTCGACGAGCGCATACCCCATCACGACGAGCAGGAGCACGCCGACCAACGCACCCATCGACCGGCGTTCGGTTTCGACCGTTTCGTCGTCGCCGAGCTGGGCCTTGGTCAACATAATGCCGAACAAGAACAACACGACGATCGCCCCGATGTACACGAGCACCTGGGTGGCGCCGACGAAGTCGGAGCCCAACAGGATGAAGATCGCGGCGACGCCAGCGAGAACGATCACGAGATAGAGGGCCGCGTGCACGACGTTGGCGGTCGTGACCGTCTTGAACGCCGAGAAGATCATGGCCGCGGCGATGATGCCGAAGGCGATGTTCTGGGCGATGTCGACTTCGGAGCTCGTCAGCTCATTCGCCACCTGGGCGAGGACACTCATCGAGGCACCTTCCGGACCTTGGCTTCGGAGCCCTTCTCGTAGGCCTCGAAGTCGGGCACGGTCTCCATCCACTCCGCCAAGCGGCTCTTGTCGTGGAGGAGGTCGGCGATGCGGGGCTCGGAGAACTCGTACTCGGGGCTCCAGAACAGCGCGTCGAATGGGCAGACCTCGACACAGATGCCGCAATACATGCAGAGCGCGAAGTCGATGTCGAAACGATCGAGAATGTTCTTCTGGCGGGGCTTACCGCCGGCGCGACGCGGTGGCGCCTTGGTCTTGTGACCCTCGATGTAGATGCACCAGTCCGGGCACTCACGAGCGCACAGCATGCACGCGGTGCAGTTGTCCTCTTCGAGGGCGATCACGCCACGGGCACGCGGGGTCGGCGCTTCTTTCTCGTGCGGGTACTGGATGGTGACCGCGCCCTTGACCGGGTTCGGGGGACCGAGCGGTCCATCGGGAAAGATCGTGTCGAGGGCGGACTTGGCGGTGACGCCGAGACCCTTGATCATGCCGGGGACGAGACCCATCAGAAGACCACCTTGAGGACGCCGGTCACGACGATGTTGGCGAGCGAGATCGGGATGAGGAACTTCCACGCGATCTTCTGGAGCTGATCCTCACGGAAGCGGGGATAGGTGAATCGGAACCAGAAGATGAGCGTGGTGACGATGAACATTTTCCCGAGCAGCACGGCTGGGCCGATGATGTTGAAGAGGTTGGAGTCCGGGTCGAGGCCAGGCACCCACCAGCCGCCGAGGAAGAGCACGGCGGCGATCATCGAGAAGACTCCAGCGGTGGCGAACTCACCGACGAAGAAGAGCAAGAATCGGATGCCCGAGTACTCGGTCATGTAACCCGTCACGAGCTCCGATTCGGCGACGGGCATGTCGAACGGCGGCTGAGTGAGTTCGGCCTGCATGGCGATCAAGAAGATCACGAAGCCGACGAACTGGGTGAGGATGAACGGGTTGCCGAGACCACCGAAGCCGAAGATCTCGCCCTCGGCCTGGGCCAACACGATGTCTTGCATGTTGAGCGTGCCGGCCTGGATGACCACGCCCATGACCGCGAGCACGAGGGGCAACTCGTAGGCGATGAGCTGTCCAGCTGCCCGCAAACCGCCGAGCAGTGAGTACTTGCTCGCCGACGCCCAACCGGCCATCAAGATGCCGATGACCGAGACCGACGAGACCGCCAGCGCAAAGTAGATGCCGGTGTCGAGGTTGACGAACCAGGCGTCCGGACCAAACGGCACGACGAGGACCAACAAGAAGGTGCTCATCAACACGACGAACGGCGCAAGGGCGAAGACGATGCGGTCGGCTTTTTCCGGGAAGATGTCTTCCTTCTGGAAGAACTTGCCCACCTCGGCGAGCAGCTGCAGCGAACCCTGCGGTCCGGCTTCCATCGGGCCGAGACGGCTCTGGACGAAGCTCATCAGCTTGAACAGATAGATGTAGACGAGCAGGCCAGCCGGACCGAGCGCGGCGGCAAGGCCGCCAATCGATCGAAAGATCGTTTGCCCCCAGAACGGAATCTCGATGGAGAGAATCGGGCTCATCGGTCGATGTCTCCCAGCACGAAGTAGAGCGACCCGAGGATCGTGATGATGTCGGGAACGTAGACGCCTTTCAGCAGCCACGGGGCGATGGCGACGTTGTTGAACGACGCCGACCGGATCTTGACCCGGAACGGATTGAGGTCGCCCTTCGACACGACGTAGTAGCCCATCACGCCGAGCGGGTTCTCCGTCTCGACGTAGGCCTCGCCAGCGGGCACCTTGATGATGCGCGGGACCTTGGCCATCACCGGCCCAGACGGGAGATCATCGAGCAACTTGTCGATGATGTAGGTGCCTTCGCGGACTTCTTGGAGACGGCACCACATGCGGGCGTAGCTGTCGCCGTCGGGGTGCGTCCAGACCTTCCAATCGACCTTGTCGTACGACAGGCCGTGAGGCATGTTGTCGCGGCGGGCGTCCCAGTCGACACCCGACGCGCGGATGTTCACGCCAGACACGCCGTAGGAGAGTCCGATCTCGGGCGGGATGATGCCGATGCCGCGGGTTCGAGCCTGGAAGATCTCGTTGCCGTACATCAGCTCTTCGATCTGGTCGCAGAAACCCCGGATCTTGTCCATCGAGTTCTTCGTGTTCTGCACCCAGCCAGCCGGCAGGTCGTCCTTGAGGCCGCCGATGCGATCGAAGTTCGGGTGGAAACGACCACCGGTGACGGCCTCGATCTGATTGAGGACGTACTCGCGGTCGCGGAACGCGAAGAAGATCGGCGTGACTGCGCCGACCTGCACACCCATGTCGCCGATGCCCAGAATCACATTCGCGATTCGGCTCATCTCGTGGAGGATCGTGCGGATGTACTGCGCTCGAGGTGGCGCCTCAACCTCCATCAGCTTCTCGGCTGCAAGGATGAACGACGTCTCGTTGGCGAAGCTACCCACCCAATCGATGCGATTGATGAGCGTCGTCACCTGCGGGTACGTGCGCACCTCGGCGAGCTTCTCGTAGCCGCGGTGCATGTAGCCCATGATCGGCTCAGCCGCGACAACCTGCTCGCCGTCGAGCTTGGCGACGATCCGAAGCGTGCCGTGCGTGGCGGGGTGCTGGGGGCCAAGGTTGAGGGTCATGCCCTCGGTCTCGATCTCGACGTTCACCCGGGCATCGGCAGCTTGTTGCGAGATGTACCGAAGCTGTTCGGTCTCCGAGATCGCGGTCACGCTGTGCCCTCCGAAGTCTTGTGGGCGTCCAGGCCGGCGTCGGTGATGTGGGCGGTCATGACACCCTCCGAAGTCTTGTGGGCGTCCAGGCCGGCGTCGGTGATGTGGGCGGTCATGACACCCTCCGAAGTCTTGTGGGCGTCCAGGCCGGCGTCGGTGATGTGGGCGGTCATGACTCGCTCCCGTCTTCCTCGTCGCCGGGCATGGGCTCGACATCAACGATGCCTGGCCAGGGTTTGATGCGGCGAGCCAGCAGTGCGTAGTCCTTGCGCATCGGGTGTCCCTGGAAGTCCCCAGGCAGGTACAGCTTGCGGGGATTCGGATGGCCGACGATCGTGATGCCATACATCTCGGCCACCTCACGCTCGTGCCAGTTGGCGCCCGGGTAGACCGGGATCCACGTGCCGACACTGAGGTCGTCGTCCGGGAGATCGGCCTTGATGGTGACGGCACGTCCGGTCGCCACATCGTTCACGCGGGCAAACATCTGGAAGCGCGTATCGCCACCAGCGACCCCGGACTCCATCTGTTCGGGCTCGGCATCGTCGTCGGGAGGATCGAGCGTGAGGTCGACCTGACTCGTCATGTCGCGGCCGTAGGGCGACGGCAGCCAGTCGATCGCCGACAGAAAGCTGAAATAGCTGAAGCCCATATGCATCAGCGTCGAGGCCGCGTCCACCCAGGCATCACGATGCACGCGCACCCAAAGATCGTCGCCCGCCTGGAGGTGTGACTCGACGAAGCCGTCGGCAAGTTCGGTCGTCAACTCGGCGAGCAGCGCGTCACGCGCCTCATCGACGAGGACCACCTCGGCGTCTTCGGTTTCGGCCACTGCCGTTTCGTCGCTCATCGATTTCGTCTCCCGCTCAGGCGTCGGCGCCGACGACGATCGGCTCGCCCGCCCAACGCTGCGCCATGTCCTCGTTCTGGATGCGTTCCTGCAACATCACGATGCCCTCGAGGAGCGCTTCGGGGCGCGGCGGACATCCGGGCACGTACACATCGACGGGAACGATCTGATCCACGCCCTTGGTGACCGAGTATGAGTCCCAGTAGGGGCCGCCACAGTTGGCGCACGAGCCCATCGAGATCACGTACTTGGGGTCGGGCATCTGTTCGTAGAGGCGTCGGATGGCTGGCGCCATCTTGTCGGTGACCGTTCCGGAGATGACCACCATGTCGGCCTGACGCGGCGACGCCGGAAACGGGATCACGCCGAGCCGCATCACGTCGTAACGAGGCGAGGCAAACGCTGCACCCATCTCGAGCGCGCAGCAGGCAAGACCCCACTGGTACACCCACAGCGAGTACTTGCGGCTCATGTTGAGAAGCCCGGTGAGGGGCTTCGGGAGCTTGCCGGATTCGACTAGACCCACTTGAGCATTCCCTTCCGCCACGCGTAGACGAGGCCGAGAAGCAAGATGAACACGAAGATGGCCATCTCCACGAGCCCGAACAGGCCGAGCGCTTCGAGGCGGGTCGCCCACGGAAAGATGAAGACGGCCTCGACGTCGAACAGGACGAAGAGCAGCGCGAAGACGTAGTAGCGAATGTTCGACTGCGACCACATGTTGCCGGACGGGTCGACGCCGGACTCGTAGTTGAGGACCTTCTCGGGGGTCGGCCGAACCGGACGGAAGATGCGGGCGATTCCGAGGAATGCACCGACGACAACCACGCCGAGACCACCGAAGATGGCGACCACGAGATAGCTACGAAGGAATTCGGACACGGCGGCTCAGGCTATCGATCGAGTTTTCGCGCCGCCAAGGTGTAGGGAGGCGCGAGACGGACGTCACGAACCTACCCGGAATACGGAGTTCTGGGACTGATCAATGGCAGGTTCGGACAGGTGTCACGCGGCGATCGCCGTCGGGATCCGGTGAACCGACCCCCCACGCGCATCGCCCCCCATTCAAGACCTCGATCCCTGCCGCCGACGAGTACACTGCAAGTTGGCGCTGACCAGGGAGTACACACGACATGAAGGTTTGGATCGACCAAGATCTCTGCACCGGCGATGGCCTCTGCGAGGAAATCGCCCCGGCCGTGTTCTTCGGCCAGGACGACGGTCTCTTCTACGTGAAGGAGACCGCCGACAACTACGGCGAAGAGAAGCTGTTCGACGGCACGAACAACCCGGCAGGCGCCGAAGGCATGGCCCGCGTCCCGGACAACCTCATCGAAAGCGTGATCGAGTCCGCCGAGGAGTGCCCCGGCGAGTGCATCTTCCTCGAAGCCTGATCATCAACAATCGCTGACGAACGGCCCGGCCTCTGTGAGGTCGGGCCGTTTGCGTTCTCGAACGACCGTCGCTCGCTGAGGCGACCGCTCAGTCAGGCGATGAGAGCACGTCGCCGAGCCGGTCAAGGATGGCCGCCAATGCGTGATCGGTGAGCCCGGAGCCCGTCGGCAGCGACACCACTCGTTGATCGACATCGGCCGCAACCGCAGGGACCGGTCCTAGTTCGAGCAGTCGAGACTGCGAGGGGAACTGTCCCGTAGCCGCGACTCCCGCATCAGCGAGCCGAGCGAGCAGTTCGTCGCGATCGAGGCCTTCCGGAACGAGGAATGGCGCGTGGATCCGGGTGCTGACGCCCTCGACGACTTGCGGAACGAAACCATGGGGAACAACCAGGTCGACATATCGGCGATAGATCTCGTTCAGTCGCGCGATGTTCGAATGCAGGTGTCGCCATGCATCGACGAGATAGGCCGCGTTGATTTCGGGTAGGCGGGTCTGTCGAACCAAGAGCAGCGGTGTCGACTCGGCTCGGTCGAGCTCGTCGGTGCGAGCACACAGCGCTCCGCCCATGCCCGCGGCGTGGATCGGCTTCGTGAAGCTGAAGCTCATCGCGACGTAGTCGACGAGATCGGCGATCATCGGATCTGGACGGGTCGCACCGAGGGATTCGCACGCGTCCAGGATGAGCGGCAGGTCGTGTGATCGACAGACCCGAGACAAGCCCGTCAGGTCAGCCGGCGTGCCGTAGTTGTCGACGACGATGACGGCATCGAGCGAACCCGACGCGGCCGCTGTTTCGAGCGACGCGGGACAGAGGTTCCACGTGTCGGCCGTGATGTCGATGACGACGGGCTCGGCACCGGCGAGACACACGGTCGCCGCCACGGCGTGGAACGCCACGTCGGGCACCGCCACACGCGAGCCCGGGCGAACCCCCGCGAGCCAAAGGGCACGGACAAGCGAATCGGTGCCCGACCGCATACCGAGGACGCCCCACGAGTGAGGGAGTTCGAGTTCGTCGGCAAGGAGTTGCTCGGCGACCGTGGCGTGGCCGCCGCCCAGCCGATACCTCGACGTGGCCAGCATCGTATGGAGCGCGGCCGTTGTGTCTGCCAGCTCGCCGGGCGGAAGCGAGAACGGTGAAACCGAACCGGGGAGCGACAGGTGTTCTGTCGCGGAGCAGTCGAAATGACCAACGCCCGCGAGCTGCCGGAGACGGTCGACACGCGATACGCCGAGCTCCGTCGCCGACGCCTCACCGCGTTCGATTCGAAGGCGGAGCAACAGATCGGATATTCCGTCGTCGATCGACCATCGCGGAACGAATCCCGCGTCGCTGAAGGCCGTGCCGTCGAGGCTGTACGACCGAGGGTCGTCGGCGGGGTCGGGTTGGGGCACGGAAACCTCGAGTCCGTGTGAGCCCGCCACACGTGCGACCCGCGCGGCGGCTTCGGCCACGGTGAGGTTTCCGTCGGACCCGACCACGTTGAAGATCGAAAACGACGAGTCGGTCGTCATTGTTGCGGCGTGGATGAAGGCATTGGCCGCATCTTCGACGTGGACGAACGGGCGCCACGATCCTCCGTTGGACGAGAGTCGGAGCGGTTGACCGTCGACAGCAAGCGCACACATGCGGTTGATCAACAGCTCCGGCCGCAAGCCCGGCGACCAGCCGAAACAGCTCGCCAGACGACAGACAACGACATCGAACCCGTCGGCGGCGACGTCGACGAGCAGGCGCTCGGCGTCGAGCTTGGCGGACGAATACCCGGACGCCGGAGACGTTGGGGACGACTCGATCGACGCCGCCTCCCCGCCGTTGTAGACCGCGGCGCTCGACGCGAACACGAAGCGATCGACGCCAGCCTGTCGAGCCCGTTCAGCGAAGGTCGCGACGTCTGCTGGGTTAGAGAGGCCAGGGAAGGCATCAACCGTCTGGTGCGACGACGGCCCGGCCAGATGGACGATCGCGGTGACTCCGACGAGGTCAGCGACCGACAATGACTGGAACGATCGACCTCCATCAACGGTTGAGGCGAACCACCTCGCATCGCACGTCGCCACATCATGGCCACGCGCGCGGAGTCGCCCGACCAGGACAGAGCCGATGTACCCCAAGTCGCCGGTCACCAGGATCACATCCGATGAGACAGCAGAATCAGTAGGGGCGGTCATCATCCAAGCGTTCCACAGGCCGATGGGGCAGTCCATGGGCCTGCGACCTCGTCAATCGGGACAGATTGCTCCCGCAATGTCTCCGTACGATGACTACCGTCGGAACGTGGCCGTTGTTTTCGTCTCGAGCTCGGGAGGCGTTCTGCCTGATGTGCAGGCGGTCGCAGACGGTTGGCCAGACGAGGCAAGCAGACAGTGGGTCGTCGCCGATGCCGACGACACCCGAGCCCGTCTAGCCGGAAGCGCCGTCGAATTCTGGGAGGAGCCGACAATCGGGACCTCGATGCTCAAGACGACCATCCGCGCGGCCAAGGTCATCCGCCGGCTCGACGCGAAGTGGGTCGTCTCTGCGGGCACGGCAATCGCGCTGCCCTGGTTTGTAGCGGCACGAGTCCTCGGCGTTCGGACGCTCTGGATCGAGACCCTCAACATTCATGGAACACAAGGCCGCGTCGCGGCCATCTGCTCGCGCCTTGCCTACCGCACCGTCGTGCAGCGGCCAGACCGACTCGTCGCGCACAAGCGTTCGGTCCTCCTCGGAGAGCTCCAATGACCACGCGGCGCTCCGTGTTCGTGACCGTCGGCATGAGCGACTTTCCGTTCGACCGCTTGATTGGTGCACTCGACGCCATCGTCGACGATCACGACGTGTTCGCGCAGATCGGAGCATCGACGATTGTCCCGCGCTGTGCCCACGCCCGGACGATCGACCCAATCGAACTCGAGAACCGAATCGCCGAAGCGGATGTTGTGATCTGCCACGGCGGCAACACGGTCCGAGTTGCACAACGGCACGGCAAAGCCCCGATCGTCGTGCCCCGCCAGGAGCGATATGGCGAGATGTCGAACGACCATCAAGTCCGGTTCGTCGAACACGAACGGGACCGAAGTCCATTGATCGTCCTCGACGATGGCGACGATCTCGTCGCCGCTGTCGACCAGCTGCTCGACATCGAGGATCGCCTACTCACGGAGCGCCCTGTCCCCACGAGGAGCCACGCAGACGAGGTCCGTCGGCGGCTCAAAGCCGCACTTCAGGAGACGCCGGGCAACCCGTTTACGAAGCACTTCAAAGCCCGTTTTGGGTGGGCTTGGGAGCGTCTCGCCAATCTCGACGGGATCCACCTCGATCTCGGCGCGGGTCATGGCGAGTTCGCTGCGGGCCTCGCGGAGAGCACGGCTCGACCGGTCATTGCCGCCGATGTCGCATTGGACAAGCTCTTCGTCGACGATCAGTTCGCGCCGTCGATGGTTGCGCTCGGCAATCGTCTCGATCTCCCGATATCTGCGGAGTCGATCGGGTCCGTCTCCATGCTCGATGTTCTCGAACACGTGTGGGACGAAGACGCTGTGCTCGCCGAAGTTCATCGGGTTCTCGCGCCTGGCGGAACGCTGATCGTGACCGTCCCCCGTCACCACGCGCTGAGCGTCATGGATCCGGACAACGTGAAGTTCCGTGCGCCACGGCTTCATCGGTGGATCTACTCGGCCCGGTTCGGGCGAGACCGCTGGGAAGAGCGATTCGGACGGACTGACAACGGGATGGTCGGCGACCTCGCCATCGAACGCGGCTGGCACACCAACTATCGAGCCGAAGAGCTCTTCGCCACCCTCGACCGTGCCGGGTTCGACGTCATCGAACACGACGCGGCAAATCTCCTGTGGCGCTTCTTCGACATTCCCCGACTGCTCCTTCCCGAGCGACTCAAACCCCTCACCCACGCCGCCCTCAATTGGGACGGACGAATCTTCCACCACGCAAACCTCTTCGTCAGGGCGGTACGCCGATGACTTCATCCACTCCTGTCTCGATTGGCCGACGCCGAAACGAGCCACCTCGTGTCGCCCCCGTGCCGCACGTACATCGCACGCCGATCCCCGCATGGCGACGATCCGCCCGGCTCGGCCGGTTCGTCGCGGCGACCTGGGCGAAGCGTCTCCGGCCCGATCTCCACATTCGACCGATCGCGGCAGAGCTCTTCCTCACGGACAACTGCAACCTCAAATGCATCAGTTGCACCTGCTGGCACGAGAACACCCTCGGCGAGCTCGATGAGAGCGAGTGGTGCTCGGTGGTCGATCAGCTCGCTGCCCTCGACTTCATGAAGGCGAACTTCACCGGCGGTGAGGCACTGATCCGCCGAGACGCAGCACGCATCATCGCTCACGCCCGAGAAGCCGGGATCAGCGACTTGCATCTCAACACGAATGGCATCGTCCTCGATGACGACCGCATCGACGAAGTGCTCGAGGCCGGAGTTCGATCGTTCAACATCTCGATCGACGGACCCGACCCCGAGAGCCACGACGCCATCCGCGGTCGAGATGGCGCCTTCGAGATCACGGTGGATGCACTCGAGCGGCTGCTTGCCAGACAACACAAGACCGACATCGCTGTTCGGATGAACTTCACGGTGCTGCGGACGAACGCCGAACACTTGCCCGCCATGGCTGACCTCGCCCAGCGGCTCGGCGTCGACCTGTACCTGAATCTCGGAACGGACACGACGTTCTTGTTCCGGGATCAGGGAATCTCCGATCTCACAAAGGTCGATGGTGACACCTTGACCGCCGCGCTTGCGGGCTTCAACGAACGCCGCCAGCGGAACCCCGAGCACCTCCCGAACGCGTTGGATCTCGACTACATCCCCGGGCACTTCGGGCTCGAGCCAACGATCGACGTGCCCTGCGTCGAGTCGCAGCTGAAGCTGATGGTCCGCTCGACGGGCTCCACTGGGGGCTGCTGGGGCCACGACGCAACGATGAATGTCCGCACGACGCCGATCGCCGAGATCATCGACTCGCCGGCGTATCGCGAAGAGCAAGCCCGGCTTTTCCGCAAGGACTGTGTGCAATGCGGGAGCAACTACAGCGTCAACCTTCGCACGCAGCCAAACACGCTGGTGCCGATGGTCGCCCGTTCGTTGCGCGACCGCGCCGGGCGGACCGCACGAGAACGAGGACGATCATGAGCGACTCACCGGCTGCACGGTTCTACGACCATCTCGCCGCCGACTACGACGCCCACTTCGACGCGCCACATCGCAAGGCGTACGACGATCTCTGCTGGGAGCACGTCGACCGACTGCTCGACAATGCATCACCATCGACGATCGTTGATGTCGGCTGTGGGGTCGGCCGTTGGGCCGAACCGTTGGTCGAGCGGGGTCATCATGTGATCGGCATCGAGCCGAGCTCTGCGATGGTCGACCAGGCACGAGCGCGGGGGCTCGGCGACCGATTCGAGATCCAGCACTGCGATGCGGACGCGGCAGTTGTGGCTCCGGGATCAGCCGATCTGGTGATGGCGCTCGGATCGATCCAGTACTCCCCCGACCCGGCCGCATCGATCGGGACGATGGCGTCCTGGTTGAGCCCCGGCGGTCGCCTCGTCGTCCTAATGGACTCGTTGATTGGACTCGTCGCCGAGTTGCTTCGCCGCGACGATCTCGCTCAAGCCATCGAACGGCTCCAGACGGGCCGCGGCGTATTTCGCTCCGACGCTGGCGAAGCCGAGCATGCGCTCTTCAATTCACGAACACTTCGTGCCGCGTTTGTCGACGCCGGCCTTGTCGACATCTCGGTCCACGGCCTACTGGTCGACTGGAGTGTGCGCGAGCGCGACGACGCGGTGCACCGTCTCACGAACGCGTGGGACGACACAATGGCCGCCGAACGCGCCCTCGCCGAGCACGAGGCGGCCGCTGATCTCGGCAAGCAACTCCTCGCCATCGGCACGAAGGCGTCGATCGCGTAACGACGGGGTCTGACCCTCTCCTTACACACACACACCGCTTGGAGGCACGGGCTATCGGTCTGGGTCGAAGTTGGCGATGATCCAGTAGGCGGCGCCGGCGAGGACGACGGCCGCGAACCCGTTGATGAGCGAGAACCAGAGTCGACTCACAAAGCTCCCGAAGCCACTGCTCAGGCTGTTGAGTACCGAGACCGACCCAAGGGCAAACACGAGGAGCGACTGAATCCGCGCCGTCCTGAACAAGGGGTTGGATACCGAGCCCTTGGGCGACAGCACGATCAGGAGCACGAGCGCAAGGACGAGCAGGCCCATCGTCGACCCAACCGGCGCCAGGAAGCGGCCCAGCAGCGAGCGCCATGTCCAGCCGCGCGACAGTTCGTCGACCATCTGCGCGACTCCGGACAGAATCCGCAATCCGACTGTGAGCGCGAGAGCGACTGCGGCGACCTCGCGGGCTTCATCCCGGGAGAGTCGCACCGATCAGGGGGCGGCGGTCAGGACCGCAAGGGCATCGGTGGCGAGTGCGTCGATCGGCCCGGGGAAGATCCCGAATCCGATGGTGACGAGCACGGCGACCGACACGACCACACCGACCGTCCAATGCGGCATCTCGAGCGCAGGCGCATCGTCGTCGGCGTCGACGAGGTACATCGACACGATGATCCGGAGGTAGAGGAAGGCACCGATGACCGCAGCCGCCATCGCCACGATGGCAAGCCAGTAGCGGTCGGCGTCGACCGCCGCGGCGATCACGCTGAACTTCGCGTAGAAGCCGGTCGTCGCGGGGATGCCAGCCTGCGCAAGCAAGAAGACCATGAGCGCGAACGCGATGATCGGACGCCTGCGGCCGAGGCCCGAGAAGGCCTCGAAGGAGAAGTCGGAGTCTCCCTTGCCGGCGACAGCCGAGAGGATCCCGAAGGTGCCTGCGACGAGGAACGTGTAGGTGGCGACATAGAACAGCGTCGATGCGGTGCCGCGATCGGTGGCGGCCACAACGCCCAGCAGCATGAAGCCGGCGTGACTGATCGAGCTGTACGCGAGCATGCGCTTCACGTCGGTCTGAACAATCGCGCTGAACGACCCGAGCAACATCGTGGCTGCGGCGATGATCTCGAGCGGGAAGCTCCAGTCGTCGACCACCGGGCCGAATGCCGTCGACATGATCCGAAGCAGACCAGCGAATCCAGCCGCCTTGACGCCGGATCCCATCCAGGCGACCACCGGGGTCGGCGCACCGTCGTAGACGTCAGGCGTCCACGCATGGAACGGCACCGCGCCGACCTTGAACGCCAAGCCCACGATCATCATCGCCAGGCCGCCGAGGAGCAGACCGTCGTCGATGAGGACGCTCTGCTCGAACTCGTCACTGATCTTCACGAGGTTGGTCGTGCCGAAGGCGCCGTAGATCAACGCGATGCCGTAGAGCAGGAACGCCGACGAGAACGATCCGAGCACGAAGTACTTCATGCCCGCTTCCTGCGATTGGATGCGGCGACGGTTCATTGCGGCGAGCACGTAAACCGCCATCGACAAGGTTTCAAGTCCGAGGAAGAAGACGATCAGGTCGTTGGCGGCCGCCATGATGATGCCGCCCGATCCCGACAGCAGCAGCAACACATGAAGCTCGACGCCGGGTAGCTCCTCGCGGTCGAGCCACGAGTGCGCCAGGAGCGATGCCAGCGCAACACCGAGCGCGATGACCACGGTCATGAACAACGAGAACCCGTCGAACGCGACCGAGTTGGCGATCGTGCCACCGGGGCCTTCGTCGCCGAGCCGATCCCAGAGCGGGATGACCGCGGCTGCTGAGCCGAGGGCCGCCAGGACCGACCACGCCGTGACGAACCATGCGGGCAGCTTCTTGGTGAGCGATGTGAACGTGAGGACGAGCAGACCGCCGACCGCCATGATGAGCAACGGGAGCAGGATCTGGACGTCGACCTCGGGGGTCTCCACCTGAGCGAGCATCACTTGTCGTCCTCCCCGTGCTCATCGAGGCCCGGGGTCACGTCGATGATGTCGGCGGTCGGCTCCGACCAGTCCTCGACATTGAGGTCGACGTGGGCGATGAGGGCGTCGACGGCGGGTTCGATCCGTTCGAGCATGGGCTTGGGATACACGCCGAGGAAGACGATGAGCACGAGCATCGGCAGCAGGACGAGGCCTTCGCTGACGGTGAGGTCGGCCATGTCGGCGTTGTCGCCTTCGGTCGGACCGTGAAAGACCCGTTGGTACGCCCAGAGCAGGTAGAGCGCGGCGAGGATCACACCGGTTGCCGCAATCGAAGCGATCCACGGGCTGGCGACAAAGGCGCCAAGCAGGATGAGAAACTCACCGACGAAGCCGTTGAGCCCCGGCAGGCCGATCGACGACAACATGACGAGCGTGAAGGCCGCAGCAAAGACGGGAGCGACTTTCTGAAGTCCTCCGAGCGCGGCGATCTCGCGGGTGTGACGTCGTTCGTACATCCAGCCAACGAGGAAGAACAGGGCGCCGGTCGAGAGGCCGTGGTTGACCATTTGCATCACCGAACCGGTCAGGCCTTCGGTCGTGATGGCGAAGGTGCCGAGCACGATGAACCCGAGGTGAGCGACCGAGGAGTAGGCGACGAGCCGTTTGAGATCTTTCTGCATGGTCGCCGCGATGGCGCCGTAGATGATTCCGACAGTGCCGAGGATCATCATCACGGGAGCGAACCAGACCGCTGCCTCCGGGAAGAGGTAGAGCCCGAAGCGCAAGAACCCGTAGGTGCCAAGCTTGAGCATGACGCCAGCGAGGATGACCGATCCCGCCGTCGGCGCCTCGGTGTGGGCGTCGGGTAGCCAGGTGTGGACCGGGAAGATCGGCACCTTGACCGAGAAGGCCAGTGCGAAAGCCAAGAAGATCCACCGGCCGGCGTCGACCGACCACGCTTGTTCCTCGGCGAGGGTGACGATGTTGAACGTCGTGATGCCGGTGGCGTCCTCATGGAAGAAGACGATCGTGAGGATGCCGACGAGCATCAGCGCCGAACCGAACATGGTGTAGATGAAGAACTTCGTCGCCGCGTAGACCCGGTTGCCGTGACCCCACGATCCGATCAGGAAGTACATCGGCACGAGGACGACCTCGAAGAACACGAAGAAGAAGAAGAGGTCGAGGGTGACGAACACCCCCATGACGCCAGCTTCGAGCAGGACAATCCAGGCGAAGTAGCTCTTCGGGCTGTGTTCGGGCTTGACGCCCACGATCGCCAGCGGGAACAAGATGCCGGTGAGGACGACCAGGAAGAGACTGATTCCGTCGATGCCGAGATCCCAGGTGATGCCGAGGCTCTCCACCCATGTCGTCGGGGTCTCCGATCGGAACTGCAGCCCGGGGTCGGACTTGTCGAACTCGAGCAGCACCCAGACGCTGGCCGCACCCGTCATGGTGGTCACGAGGAGTGCGATGAGGCGATGGGCTTCGAGCCGGGCACCAGGAACGATGGCGATGGCAACCGCGCCGAGGAGCGGGAGCACGATCAGCGATGTGAGCGCAGGGAAGGGCACCGACGTGCCGCCAGCGGCGAGAAACGATTCGACCATCACAACGTCCTCGAGAAGAACCAGACGAGCAGGGCGATCGACCCGACAGCGATACCCAACGCATATGAGCGAACGAATCCCGATTGGGCGCGACGCACGATGCCACCGCCGCCGCGCACCGATGAAGCGACGCCGTTGACGAGCCCGTCGATGACGTTGGCGTCGAACCAGGTGATGGCGTCGAAGAGCACTCGTCCCGGCCCGCCCATGAACGCGGTGACGGCTGCGTCGTAACCCCATCCACGGGCGAGGATTGGGCGCTCGATGGCGCCGGAGTCCCGGTTGTGATGGAGATACACCTGCATGGCGGCGAAGATGCCCGCCGCGCCGACGGCGATTGCGATGAACGCAAGCAACCACTTGGTGCCAGCACCGGCGCCGATCTTGTGCACGTGGTAGATCGACGTCGGCTCGAGCCAATGCGCCAGGAAGTGCAGGCCCTTGGTGAACGGCAAATTGAGCGCGCCGCCGACGATCGACAACCCCGCGAGGACGACGAGTGGCGCCGTCATCTGCCACGGCGACTCGTGCGGGTGATGTTCGGCTCGGACGGTGACCGCGTCGGGCAAGAACGGAGATGCTTCGGCGGCGTCGTTTGCTTCGCCGGATGCCGGCAGGCGCCGATTGCGTTGCTCGGTCCGGCGAGCGTCGAGTGCCGATCGCGCCTCGGCGACACCCGTGTCGGCCTCGTCGATCTTCGCCTGAGCACCAGCCTCGGCATCGACCGCTTTGGCGCGGGCAGTATCGGCCGTGTCGAGCGCCTTTTGTGCGGCCTCGCGACCGTCGTCGTCGGCATCGGCGAGCGCAATCTGCGCCGTCTCAAACTTCGTGTTGGCGCCATCAAGGGCCGTGACGGTCTTGGCGTGTGCCTCGATCGCCGCCGCTCGCGCTTCACCTGCAGCATCGACGGACGCTTGGCCGTCGGCGACGTAAGCCTCCCACGCCTCCACGACTTCGTCTTGGGTCGGCTCGGCGAACCGGTAGCGACCGAAGAACGTCATGAAGACCTGGCGGCTCATGTAGAACGCCGTGAGTAGGGCGGTGATCAGGCCGACAATCCAGAGCAGCAAGCCGTTGAGTCCGCCGGAATCGAATGCACTCAGCAGGATCTCGTCCTTTGACCAGAAGCCGGCGAACGGGGGCACGCCAGCAATCGCCAACCAGCCAATGATGAACGTTCCGGCGGTGATCGGCATGAGCTTCTGGAGCCCGCCATATCGCCGCATGTCCTGATCGTTGGCCATGCCGTGGATGACCGAGCCCGAGCCCAAGAACAGCAGCGCCTTGAAGAAGGCGTGGGTGATCATGTGGAAGATGGCCGGCACGTAGGCGCCAACGCCGACGGCGAGCACCATGTAGCCAAGCTGGCTGACAGTCGAATAAGCCAGGACCTTTTTGATGTCGTTCTGTGCGACGGCGATCGTGGCGGCGAACAACGCAGTTCCGGCGCCGACCCAGGCGATGAAGTTCGTGGACCACGGCGCCGCTTCGTACAACACCGGGTTGACACGCGTGAGCAAGTAGACGCCCGAGGTCACCATGGTCGCTGCGTGAATGAGCGCCGACACGGGGGTCGGTCCGGCCATGGCGTCGGGGAGCCAGATGTAGAGCGGGAACTGCGCCGACTTGCCCATCGCTCCGATGAACAGCAGCAGCGCCATGCCGGTGGCGACGTTCTGGGAGATCAAGTGCTCGTCGGCGGCGGCATTGATCGTCAGGTAGTCGATCGATCCGACTGTCGCGAACGCAAGGAACGTGGCGACCATGAAGCCCCAGTCGCCGACACGGTTGGTCACGAAGGCCTTCTTGCCGGCGGTGGCGTTGGCTTCTTCGCTGAACCAGAACGAAATCAAGAAGTACGAGCACGCACCCACGCCTTCCCAGCCAAGGAAGGTGAGCAGCAGGTTGTCTCCGAGCACGAGCATGAGCATCGAGAAGACGAACAGGTTGAGGTAGAGGAAGAACTTGGAGAAGTTCTCGTCGCCGTGCATGTACCCAACGGAGTACAGATGGATGAGCGTGCCGATGCCGGTGACGAACAGGATCATCGCAACCGAAAGCGGGTCGACGAGGAAGGCGACGTTGACGGAGAAGTCGCCGACGGGCACCCACTCGAAGACCTCGCGCACGACGGTGCGACGATCGGCTTCGTCGGTGCCAACGAGGCCGATGAACGTGGCGACCGATGCAAGGAACGATCCGCCACACGCGGCGGTGGCAACCCAACCAGCGAGCGGCTCGCCGAGCCGGCGGCCGACCAGAAGGATCGTGACGAACCCAACGAGCGGCAGCAGAGGGACGAGGTAAATGGCGTCGATCACGGTCAGCCTCGCAGTACCGAGAGATCGTCAGCGGTCGCGCCCTGGCGACGCCGCATGATGGCCACGACGATGGCGAGGCCGATCACGACCTCGGCGGCAGCAACGACCATCACGAAGAAGACGGCGACCTGACCACCGACGTCGTTGAGGCCCCACGCAATGCCGACAAAGGTCAGGTTGACAGCATTGAGCATCAGTTCGACACACATGAACATCACGAGGGGGTTGCGGCGAATCAGCAGGCCGACCGCGCCGATCGAGAAGACGAGGGCGCCGAGCACCAGATACCAGGTGGCGGTCAGCTCCATCAGCTGTCGCCTCCTTCTTCGGCGTCGCCCTCGTCAGCAGCGGGTGTCTCGCCTTCGGAGAGGATGTCGGCCAGCACGCCGGAATCCAGTGCCGATTCGGGGATCGGCTGGAGGTCGCCGGGGATACGGCGGGCCATGACGACGGCGCCGACCACCGCAACGGTGAGCAGCAGGCCGGTGATTTCGAAGGTGAAGACGTGGTCGGTGAAGATCGTCTCCGCGAGGATGTTGATGTCCGGCGTACCGGCGCTGGGCCGATTGATCGGTGCGGTCTCCGCAATCCGGCCGGTGAGACCGTCGACCGAGTTGATGACCGCAAGCATGAGGCCGAGGATCGCTGCACCACTCACGTACGCGAGTGGTCTCTGGCCGACGAGGGGCTCGACGCGGAGATCGTCGGATCGGTCGACGCCGAGCAACATGATGACGAACAAGAACAAAATCACGATCGCCCCGGCGTAGACGATCACCTGGATCGCTGCCAGGAAGTGCGCCTCGACGACGAGGAAGAGCACGGCGACACCGAACAGTGTCTGGATCAAGAAGAGGGCGGAGTGCACCGGATGTCGGGCGAGCACCACACCGAGGGCGCCGGAAAGAACGATCAGCGCGCTGATGAGGAACACGAAGACTTGCAACGTCATCGAACTTCAGTGTCCCCCGTGACCGGAATCGTCGTGGTGATCGCTGTGGTCGTCATGGGTGTCGCCATGGCCGCCCGCAGGCACCGGTTCGGGGTCCGGCTCGTGCTGACCCATCTCCGGCGATCGCACACCGTATCCGAGCTCACCCGACCACGACACCGTGTTCTGGTAGGCGACCGAACCGCCGGGTGAGGTTGCACGCATCCAACCCGACGTGTGCTCGTCGTCGCCGGGGCGCCAATCTTCCCACGGGAGCTTCTGGGGCATGCCGTCGTCGCCGACAACGAGTTCGTCCTTCGTGTAGATCGCGTCGTCACGGTTGGTGAAGGAGAACTCGAACAGTTTCGACTCGGTGATCGCCTGCGTGGGGCACGCTTCGACGCAGAGGTCGCAGTGAATGCAGCGCAAATAGTTGATCTCGTAGATCCAGCCGAACCGCTCGCCGGGCGAAACAGGATTGTCGGGCGGATTGTCGGCGCCGCGCACATAGATGCAGCGGGCAGGGCACACGCCAGCGCACAGCTCGCAGCCGATGCACTTCTCCATGCCGTCTTCGTAGCGGTTGAGGACATGGCGGCCGTGGAAACGTTCGGGCTTGTCGCGCTTCTCGCCTTCGCCCTTGGCCTTGTACTCGCCCGTGACGCGCTCTTCGAAGAGCTTGTTGAACGTGACGGCGAATCCTTCGAGATAACCCATCAGCCGTACTCCAAGATCTCGGACTCGGCTCGGGTGAGCCGGGCGTTACGGATGGCGCCGGTGAGCAGGAGACCGCCGAGGAAGATACCGGCGAGACCGACGGCGACGACGACGAGGCGGTTCCAGCCTTCGATCTCGGCGACGCGAAGTGCCCCGAGAAGCAAGAACCAGCCGAGGGCGAGCGGGATGAGGATCTTCCAGCCGAGATCCATGAGCTGGTCGTAGCGGAGCCGTGGAAGCGTCGCTCGGAACCAGACGAAGGTGAACAAGAAGACGAGCACCTTGAGGAAGAACCATAAAAGGCCCCACGCCCAACCGCCGGTGTCCGTGAGCACAGGCCCGTGCGGCCCACCGAAGAACAGGGTGACCATGATCGCCGACATCGTGACCACGTTCATGAACTCGGCAAGGAAGAACAGCGAGAACCGCAGAGAGCTGTACTCGGTGTGGAAGCCACCGACGAGCTCCTGTTCGGCCTCGACCAGATCAAAGGGAGGTCGGTTGAGTTCGGCGGTGGCGGCGATGAGGAAGATCACGAAGGGGATAAACCCCAGGCCGAACACGTTCCAGCCGCCGATGAAGAACGGGCCGTCGGTCTGCGACTGGACGATCTGGTTAGTCGACAGCGATCCGCTCGACAAGAACACTGCGGCGAGCGAGAGGCCGAGTGCCGCTTCGTACGACACCATCTGCGCAGACGCTCGGACGGAACCGAGCAGCGGGTACTTCGAGCCCGAGGCCCAACCGGCGAGCATCACGCCATAGATGCCGAGGCCCGACATGGCCAAGAACAGCAGGATGCCCATCGGTGGATCGACGAACTGCAAGAAGAGGTCCTGACCGAACCAGCTGACGCTGCCGTCCTTGCCATCGCTGAAGTCGCCCGCAACCGGGACGATCGCAAACATCAGGAAGGCCGGGATCAGGCTGAGATACGGGGCGAGCTTGAAGACGAACCGGTCGGCGCCATCGGGGGTGAGGTCTTCTTTGAAGAAGAGCTTGATGCCATCGGCGAGGGTCTGGAGGATGCCCCAGGGGCCGGCAACATTCGGGCCGATGCGGTTCTGCATGTCCGAGACGACTTTGCGCTCGAACCACACCATCAACATGACCGACACGAGCAGTACGCCGAAGATCAACACGACCTTGGCGACGAGGAACAGGAGATCCCAGCTCGTCCAGTCGAAGCTCTCGAGGTAGGCCTGCTGGGCGATCATCCGAGAACCTCCGACACGGTCACCGTGGTGACGGCGAGCGTCGAGTCGATCAGTTCGCCGACATCGGCGTCGGGCTGGTTTGCCTCGACCGCCACCGCGCCGACCGGCACACCTGCGTCGAGGCGAGCGGGTATGTCGAGGTCGCCGACCGAACTCGACAAGCGCACCGTGGCGCCGTCGGAGACGTTCCGTTCGGCTGCGGTGTCTGGGTGCATCGAGGCGTGCGCCCCCGACGGCAGCGACGACAACGACGGGCACTGACTGAGCATGGTGCCAGCGTCGTACATCTTGCGGGTGACGACGAGGGGCAGGCCATCGCCTTCGAGTAGGTCGTCTCGCAACACCACGCTCGGCGCGTCGACCGACGAGCCGTGGACGACGATGCCGTCTGCGCCGGATCCCGTGATACCGGCAAAGTCGAGTTCGGCATGGACCGGCGACGCTGTGGCGATGTCGGCCCAGAGCTCGTCGAGATCGATGAAGCCAAGGTCGGCGCCGAGTTGCGCAGCGATCTCGGCGGCGATCATCCAGTCGGCACGTGCGGTACCGGGAGGCGTGACCTTCTGGTTGAGCGGGCTGACCCGACCTTCGATGTTGGTAAACGAGCCGTCGATCTCGGTCGCCGTGGCAGCAGCCGGGAACACGACATCCGCGCCGGACGACGTGTGATTGACCACACAGTCGACCGCGATGAGATGGGTGACACGGTTGAGGGCCCGATCGACCATCTGACGGTCAGGGACGTCGGTGAGCGGATCGGCACCGAGCAGGATCAGCGTGTCGATCTGGCCGTCGGCCGCGGCGGCGAGCATGCCCATCGTGTCGAGACCTGCCGTAGCCGGCGCTCCAGACCACCCGTTGGGGGCGGTGCCGAGGGAGCGACGTCCGGGAAGCAGGCCGGGGGCGAGGCCCATGTCCATGGCACCCACCGCATTTCCGCGCGTTGGCAGCGGCAAGAACGTGGCGTTGGGGAACGCTGCGGCGAGCGCAAGGACTGCGGCAGAGACGTTCTCGGGCGCTTCGGCGAGCGAACCGGCGCCGAAGACGACAACGGGAGCATCGGCGCCACGCAGGGCCGCCCCGATCGGCGACTCGCCATCGGCGTCGGTGATGGCAGCGATGGCGTCGCCGAGCATGCCGGGAGTCGGAAAGGTCGAGTGAGCGGCGTAGGGCGTGCAGCCCGTGCTTCGAGGAGCGACCTCGAGCAGCGTGGACTTGTCGTTGGCCGCAGCGTGACGGAGTCGCAGGAAGAGCGAGCCATGCGTCTCTTTGGGGTCGACACCGACGAGCAGCGTCGTGCCACCCGGGGCGCAAGCCGCGTCGATCGTGGCCCGAGGCAAGCTCAGCACAACATCCGCGGCCGGGCTGTCGGCGAGCTGAGCGTCGACATTGTCGGTGCCGATGACCGACTTCGCGAGCTTCGCCCACGCGTACTGCGCCTCGTTGGCCATGCGAGCGCCACCGATCACGCCGACCCGAGACGGGTCGGCCCCACGGAGCGCCTCGGCGGTCATCGCCAAGGCATTCGCCCAGGTGGTCGCAACGAGTTCTTCGCCGTCGTCCTTGGGGTTGCCGAGCGCATCACCGCGCACGAGCGGACTCGTAATGCGGGCGTCGGAGTTGAGCACCTCGAAGCTGAAGCGCTCCTTGTCGGACAGCCAACCCCAGTTGACGGGGTCGCTGTCGACGCCGAGATAGCGCAGCACCTGGTTGCGCGAACTCTGAACCGTGATGCGGGCGCCGACCGAATCGGTGACGGCCGTCGACGGGGTCTCGGTAAGGTCCCACGGGCGGGCCTTGAAGCGGTACGGCTTTGCGGTGAGCGCGCCGACCGGGCAGATCTGCACGGTGTTGCCCGAGAAGTACGACGAGAACGGCTCGTCGGGGAACGTGTTGACCTCGGTCTGGTTGCCGCGGCTCTGGAAGTGGATCAGCGGATCGCCAGCCACCTCGGACGCGAACCGGGTGCACCGATCGCAGAGAATGCAGCGCTCACGGTCGAGGTAGACGATGTCGCTGATCGGGATCGGCTTCTGAAAGTGCCGCTTCTCCTCAACAAACCGGCTTTCGCCCGGCCCATAGGCCATGGTCTGGTCCTGGAGCGGGCACTCGCCGCCCTTGTCGCAGACCGGACAGTCGAGCGGATGGTTGATGAGTAGAAACTCGAGAACGCCGTCTTGTGCTTTCTTCGTAACGTCGCTCTCGGTATCGACGACCATCCCGTCCGACACGGGCAACATGCACGACGGCTGGAGGCCAGGACCGCGGCCCGTGTCGACCTCGACCAGACACATCCGGCACATGCCGACGGGCTTCATGCGTGGGTGGTAGCAGAAGCGCGGGATGTATACCCCGTGACGCTCCGCAGCATCGATAAGGAGCTCGCCCTTGTTGGCGGAGATCTCCGTGCCATTGATGTTGACCGAGACCCCAGTCTCCGTCGTCGGCTCCGTCGCGGTCATGACGCGATCCCTTCCGCTTCGCTCGGAGCGTTCGAACCACGCAGGCCCACCTCGCTCCGCTCGGCGTCATCCCCGTTGAGCTGGACGGGAGTCGCGATCTTCGCCTCGAACTCATGGCGGAAGCGGCGGATGGCGGACACGATCGGCGCGACCGACGAGGGGCCGAGCGGGCAGATCGTGGTCTGACGAGGCGGGAACGGGACGGCTTCGAGGCCCTGGGACTCGTCAGCAGCTACCGGATAGGGCCCAGGAGAGATGTTGTCGCCGACGTCGAGCAGGAGCTCGATGTCACCGGGACGACCGTGGCCGTCGTGAATGCGCTGGAGGATCTTCTCTTCCCAGCTCGTGCCCTCACGGCACGGCGCGCACTTGCCACACGATTCGCGAGCGAAGAATCGAACGACACGCAAGCACGCCTTCACAGCGTCGGTCGAGTCGTCCATCACGACGATCGCGCCCGATCCGAGCATGGTCCCGGCAGCACCGACCGGTCGCGCTTCGAGGGGAAGCGATACCTGTTCGGGGAAGAGCCACGGCGCTGAGCCCCCACCGGGGATGAACATCTTGAGCTCATGGCCGTTGCGAATGCCCTGGCAGTACTTCTCGCCATAGAGCAGATCTTCGTACGTGGTGACGCCTTGCTCGACCTCATAAACCCCGGGGCGCTTGACGTGGCCCGACACGGCGAACATCCGCGTACCGGGCGAGGTCTCCGAACCGAACGCCTTGTAGGCGTCCGCGCCGTTCGACATCAGCCACGGCAGGTTGGCAAGGGTCTCGACGTTGTTGACGATCGTCGGCTGTCCGTACAGGCCAACTGCCGCTGGGAAGAAGGGCGGCTTGAGGCGGGGCATGCCGCGGTTGCCTTCGAGCGATTCGATGAGCGCTGTCTCTTCACCCACGATGTAGGCGCCTGCGCCCCAGTGGAGGACGATGTCCACGCTGAAGTCGGTGCCCATGATGTTCTTGCCGACGTAGCCAGCCTCGTACGCCTCGTTGAGGGCGTCGGCCAGACGCTGCTGCGCGACCGCCATCTCACCGCGGACATAGAGGAAGCACTGGCTGAGCCCGATCGAGTAGCAGGCGATGAGGCAGCCTTCGATCAGCTGATGCGGATCGCGCTCCATAAGCAGGCGATCCTTATAGGTGCCGGGCTCGGACTCGTCGCCGTTGACCACGAGGTACCGAGGCCATACGTCCGCAGGGCAGAATCCCCACTTGATGCCGGCAGGGAAGCCTGCCCCCCCGCGGCCGAGCAACGTGGCCTCACGAGTGATGTTGTGGCAGGCCTCCGAGGTCTTGCCAAGGGCAGCCTTGAGACCTTCGTAGCCGCCGGTCGCGAGATAACGCTCGAGGGTGTAGCTGTCGTCGTAACCGAACCGACTGGTGACGATCTTCGGGTCGTCGGTGTCGACATAGCCAGGTGCGTGAGGAACGTATTGACCTGTTGCCATGTCACTCGCCTTCCTGGGTGGGTTCGGAGGTCAACCAGACCGGGGCCTCGGTGACCAGCTCCGGGGCGACGATACCCCCGGTGCGCTCCTCGGTGAGGTGTTGGCGGGTCAGGCCGAGCGTGCCGTGCGAGGGAATCTCCTCGCCGGGGTTGGCGGTAATCAGCTGATCGCTTCGTCCGTGTTCGCGCAGGTCGGCGATCATTTGGTCGAAATCATCATTCGAGAGTCGCAGGCCGAAGCGGTAGTTGACCTGCAGGCATGGTGCCTCGGTGCAGGCGGCGATGCACTCGACGTCTTCGAGGGTGAACATTCCGTCGTCGGTGGTGCCACCGGGGCGGATGCCCAACGTCTCCTCGGCGTGATGCAGAAGCTCTTCACCGCCGAGCACCTGGCAGGCGATGTTCGTGCAGATGTTGACCATGTAGCGCCCGGTCGGGTGCAGCTTGAACATCTCGTAGAAGGTGCACGTGCCCTTGACCTCAGCCGGGGTCACACCGACGAGTTCGGCGAGATGCGCCATGGCCTCGTCGGTGACCCACCCCTCTTGCTCCTGTGCAAGATGCAGCAGCGGGATCAGCGCCGACTTCGGCTTGGGGTAACGCGCGATGATCTCGTGGGCCAACGTCACGTTGGCCTCGTTCAGTCGACTCACGTCAGCGGTCCACCTCTCCCATGATCGGATCGACGCTCGAGATCACCGCGACGGCGTCTGCAAGCAATCCGTTTTCCATCAGGTGCGGCAGCGCCTGCAGGTTCACGAAGCTCGGTGCCCGAACGTGCATGCGATACGGCGTCGACGACCCGTCGGAGACGATGTACACACCCAGTTCGCCACGCGGACTCTCGACCGCGGCGTACGCCTCACCGGCAGGGACCTTGTAGCCCTCGGTGAAGATCTTGAAGTGGTGAATAAGCGCTTCCATCGACTCATCGATCCGAGCCCGCGGTGGAGGTGTGACCTTCTTGTCTTGGGCCCGATAGTCGCCGGACGGCATGCGCTCGATGCACTGGCGAACGATCCGCATCGACTCGCGGATCTCGTTGAGACGAATGGCGTAGCGATCGAAGCTGTCGCCATAACTGCCGACGAGCACGTCGAAGTCGACCTGGTCGTAGACGAGGTACGGCATGTCGCGGCGGAGATCCCAGCTGCTCCCCGACGCCCGCAGCAACGGTCCGGTCACCCCAAGAGCGAGGCATTCGGCCTCGTTGAGCACACCGACTCCCTGGAGCCGCTCACGCCAGATCGGCTGACCGGTCATGAGGATGTCGTATTCCTCGAGCCGCTCTTCGACCGCGTCGAGATACTCGACGAGGTCGTCCTGCCAGCCGTCTGGAAGGTCGGCAGCGACGCCACCGGGTCGGATGTAGTTGTGGTTCATCCGCAGGCCGGTGACCTTCTCGAAGAACCGGAGGAGCGGCTCGCGTTCACGCCAGCCGTAGATCATCATCGAGACCGCACCGAGGTCCATGCCATTGGTGGCCATGAACAGCAGGTGAGACGCCATGCGGTTGAGCTCGCACATCATCATGCGAATCCAGGTAGCCCGCTCGGGAATATCCATGTCGAGCAGGCTCTCGACGGCAAGAGAGAAGGCGAGCTCGGTGAACAGCGGCGAGGCGTAGTCCATCCGGGTGACGTTCGTGCAGCCCTGGAGATAGGTGAGCTGCTCGCCCGTCTTCTCCATGCCCGTGTGCAGGTAGCCGATCACGGGCTTGGACCGAAGCACCGTCTCGCCTTCGAGCTCGAGCATCAGGCGCAGCACGCCGTGAGTGGACGGGTGCGACGGGCCCATGTTGATGAGCATCTTTGACTCACCCAGTTCGTGGGTCGGGTCGAGTGACAGCTCACCGACCTCGGCCTCAGACATCCGGAGCACGGCTGAATCTCTGGACCGCACTCGATCGTCGGTCCCAACGAAGCCTGATGATTCTTGCGCAATCGGCGCGTCGGTGGTTGAGGGTTTGTCTGCGATGGTCATCGAATCACCCTTGACTCGGGGCGCCCTTGAACTGCACCGGAATGCGCCCGATCTCGTAGTCCTTGCGTAGAGGATGGCCAGACCACTCCTCGGGCATGAGGATCCGGCTCATGTCCGGATGGTCGCTGAACACGGTCCCGAACATGTCGAACGCTTCGCGCTCCATGGCTTCGGTACCTGGATACAGGTCGAACAGCGACGGCACTTCGACGCCATCAGCCGCCTGAACCCGAACACGGATTCGCTCCCGGCGGGCGTGGCTGATCAAGTTGACGACGATCTCGAAGCGCTCGCCCCCGACCGTCGCCGGCAGATCGGTGCGTTCGTGTTGGAGGTAGTCGACGACGCAGAGGTCGACTACCTGACCGAATCCCTGCTCGCGGAGTTCGGCGAGCAGCTCGATGTACCCGTCGAGGTCAGGAAACAGCACGCGTTGGCCGAACGCCTCGGCCACGGGAACGCCGTACAAAAGCTCGACAGACGGAGCAGCTTCGGTGTCTTCGGCCTCGTCCACGGCCACGTCGGTGGCGTCGTCGGACATCACGACCTCCCGATGAGGACCGGGACCTGTCCGTCTCGCTGAGCAACCTCGATGCCGGCGCCGGCGCCGGTCTCGGCCCGGCGGCGGAGCAGCTCACCGTCTTCGATCGACGCGTGGAGCGTGAAGATCGCGTGCAGCAGGGTCTCGGGGCCGGGCGGGCAGCCTGGCGCATACACATCGACCGGCACGACCTGATCCACGCCTTGCACGATGGCGTAGTTGTTGAACATGCCCCCACTCGATGCGCAGACGCCCATCGAGATGACCCACTTCGGTTCCATCATTTGGTCGTAGATCGTGCGCAACACCGGAGCCATCTTCTGCGACACCCGTCCGGCCACGATCATGAGATCGGCCTGACGAGGCGACGCCCGGAAGACCTCCATGCCATAACGAGCCATGTCGTAGTGTCCGGCGCCGGTCGCCATCATCTCGATCGCGCAGCACGCCAGACCGAAGGTGGCCGGCCACATGCTGCGTGCCCGAGACCAGTTGACGAGATCTTCGAGGCGGCCGGTGAGGATGTTGTGCTCGATGCCCTCGATGCCGTCGGTCAGCAGACCTTGGCCAGAGACATCGTCTTTGAACAGACCCATCAGGCTGCCTCCGTTGGTGTGGCCTCCGCGACGACCGGTTGCGGATAGCGGCCTTCGTTTCCGACTCGGCGAACCGTCGACGTCGTCGTGCGGTCGGCCGACACCGCAGCCTTGAGACGGCGGGCCTCGTGCACAGGACCCCACTCGAGCGCGCCGTTGCCGATCAGGTAGACGAACGACTCAAAAACTGCCGCCGTGAAAATCAGGATCGCCACGAGGCCGAAGGCGCCCAGCGAACCATGGGCAACGGCCCAGGGGTAGAAGAAGATCAGCTCGATGTCGAACACGATGAAGATCATTGCGATCAAGAAGAACCGAACGGGAAAGCGTTCGGGCGTCTCCTTGGCGGGGTCGATCCCGCACTCGTAGGCGCTGGACTTGCGGTCGTTGGGCCGACGGGGGGCGAGCAGGCGAGACGCAAAGAAGCTGACCGCTGCGAACAGAATGCCGAGGATCAGCAGGCCGACGAGCGGTACGTACTGCATCAGACGGCCGCCTCGTACTCCTCGATCCGGCGGGTCGACGACTCGTCACGCAAGTGGAGCATGTAGCAGAGCGCCACGAAGATCAGGAGTGATCCGAGTGTCACCATCGCCGGCGGGAACCGCAGGTTGCCGAGGTCGCGGACCATGACCACCGAGATGATCGGGGCATCCTCGTCGACGACAGGGAACGGTGGTGCCTGGCCCTCTTGGGTCACGAGTGCAGCGGCATCGATTGCCTGGAGCTGGATGACGGCATACTCGGTGGGATTCTTGATCCGAGCACTGTTGGCGATCCAATGCCAACCACGGCGGAGGTTGTCACCACAGAAGGTGCAGTCCGGGTCGATCTCTGGGCCGAGTCGGGGTTTGCCGCCCGTACGGAATGCGTCGAGGAATCGGAACTCGGTGGCCGACTCGAAGTGGAAACCATCTTTCTCGAGGATGGCCGCTGATGCCGCCGACTGGGCTTCACCAGCGTCGGAGGTGTTCATGAACTCCCAGTCACCGATGTCGGGCAGCATGCCCTGCTCCAAGGCGGCATCGATAGCCGCCGGTGACACCGAGGCAACCTGTGACACTGTCGTCGTGGCGTTGCGGAGTTCCTGGCGGGCGACGGCGTCGGCGAACTCCGCATCGGTGGCCTCGGCGTAGTCCGGTCCGTTTCGGTCGAGTTCGACCGTGAACTCGCTGAGCGTCTCGAAGTCGTTCTCGAGGGCCGTCGCCACTTCGAAGCCCTTGCCCTGGAACAGCAGCGGGTCGGGCAGGGTCTGCACCGGTTCGACCGAGCTCACTCCCGGGTCGGCTCGGTTGAAGTCGAGCACGTGCCAGCTGACCGACTCACCGACGTAGCCGATGCCACGGATCCACCAGAACGCCCCCATGATCACCATCCAGCCGAAGAAGCCGGCGAGGGCGATGAGCGACGCGAGGCGGATGCCCGAGTTGGTGGCGAGGATCATCCACACCGAGCCGAACAGCACGATGACGCCCACTCCGACGACCAGGATTCCTCGAATTTCGGGGTCAAACCCGATTGCGGCAAGTTGCGAAATCATCAGATGCTCCTTGCGTACGCCACGACTGCGGCGATCTGCTCTTCGGTCAGCGACGCTGGCCAGTTGACGGCCTCGCGTTCACCGGTCTCCTCGTTGAGAACCAGGACGTCCTCGTCGAGACGGTTCGAGAAGCCAGGCATCTGGCCGCCGCCCTGTCCGGCGACGCCGTACCGGATGCCGTCCTCCGAGCCACGACGGATGAAGTCGATGTGGTTGTCGACGTTCGGGAACTGGGCAACCTCGGCCCCACCGGTGATGTTCGGTCCGAACCAACCACCACCCTGCACGTAGCCGGGTTCGCCATCGACCGTCGAGAGCGGTTCGCCGTTGACGTCGAGGTCGTTGGCGCCGTCGTACGACCACTTGTTCGTGTGGCAGCGAGCACAGCTGTATGCCCCAGCATCAGCCTTGTTGATGAAGATCAACTTGCCGTAGGTGAGGTACTCCTCGTGGCTCGGGTCGGAGATCTCGTCGAGCCATGCCGCCATCTCGGCGTTCGGGAATGTCTCGCCGAGCATGGCCTGCACCGAACCGAGCTCGGCTTCGGCCTCCTCGATCAAGCTCGACTGGCCGGTCTGGGTTGCGCGAGCCACCGCATAGTGCGCATCACGCAGTTGGGCCGACAGATCAGGATCCCGGCTGACCCATTCGTCTCGGGCGGCTTCGATCAACCCGTCCTGCACTGCCGCCTGGACGGCGTCGGCGTCCTTCTGGACCGAGCGCAGATAGACGATAATGATCTCGAGCTGCTGTTCGGTCAGCGGCCCGCCGCCAGGGGCGCCCCAGGCAGGCATCACGCCGTTGCGACCGAAGTTGAGGGTGTAGGTGACTTCTTCCTCGGTGAAGCGGGTGAGGACCGAGGTGAGCGACGGTGCGACCCAGTCGACCGAAGCGACAAACTCGCCGGTGCCCTGCTCAGTCACGGCGAACGACGCGATGCCGCCCGCTCCTCCGCCGCCGTGGCACGCAGAGCAGTTCTCTTCGTACGACTCGCCACCACGTTCGGTCCAGAGCTCGATCGTGTTGTCAACGAGGCCTTCGTGACGGCCGGGCTCTCCCAGCCAGTACAGCGGGAGGGCGATTCCAATCACCGCCAGGAAGAACAAGCCCGAGAGCAGGCTCTGGTCGAGCTTGCGGGTCTCGAGGATTTCGTCGGGGAAATACGGCTTGCGATTGGCCGCCAACTCGATCTCACTACCGCCCTCTTTCCGACCTTCGAGGAGGTTGAAGAAGAGGTAGACGAGGAAGCCAACGATGATGATGGCGAAGATGACGATGCCGACGTTTCGTGCAGCACTTTGGGCGAGGATCATCACAGTCTTGAGAATCTAGAGGAGTTGTCGTGGAGCAGTGCGAATTGCGGACGCAAGTCGCACAAGTTTTTCGGGATGGAGACTCAGTGGCCGCCGGTGCTGGCGCCGAGGCAGGACGGACCTTCGCGCTCTTGGCCGGTGGTGTTCACACCGATGGCAGGGCCCTCGATGATCGTGCCGGTGTCGACGACGAGCGATCCGCCCGACACCTCCATGGCGAAGAAGTCCATGCCGCGGGGAGCAGGCCCACCACGCTTCTCGCCCACCTGGTTGTAGAACGAGCCGTGGCACGGGCATTCGAAGAACTGCGAGCTACCGCACTCCGGCACTCGGCATCCAAGATGTGGACACTTCTGGAAGAGCGCCTTGAACCCCGCTTCGATGCCAGGCCACGCCGGGCTCGTACCGTACGCCACATTGGCCTTCTCGAGCGCACCAGCGGGGAACTCGGTGACCCACATGCGACCTTCGGGCTTGTACAGGAAGCCGTTGGCCGCCTGGATCTGACTGCGAACCTCGTTGAGTTCGCCGACGTTGATCTTCGAGCCGAAGCCCTCGGACGCCCCGGGCCAGAGCTGTGCGATCACGGCGAGACCGAAGGCGCTGATGTTGAAGCCGAACAGCGCGATGATCGCCCGGTTGAGGAACTGACGGCGAGCGACGCCGATTTCCTGAGGATCTGGAGCGACCCACGGCTCGAGCTCGGCGTCCGACACGGGCACGATGTCGCCGGTGCGCCGCTCGAGTACGGCGGCACGCTCGACCTCTTTGCCGGTCAGATCGTCGTCGGCTGCGCTGGCCCCAACGCCAGCCTTCACTCGGGCGCGGTCAGCCCGGCGGGTCTCGGCCGAGACCTGCGAAATGGCAGAGTCGGAGTCGCGTCGTCGGCTCGCGGCGAACAATAGAACGCCGGCGAGGAGAACGAGACCGATGATGGCAAGAACGATTTCCATGGATATGGCTCCTTAGAACTCGAAGAACAGGCCGTCAGCCCAGGGCATGATGAAGTTGAACCCGGGCCCCCGGAAGAAGGACCCGATCATCGTCAGGACGGCCCAGTACATGAGGTGCACCGTCTGCAACGAGATGGCGAACTTGCGATCTTCCGGCTTCATCGATGGGTTTCGATCGATGTAAGGAGCGAGGATCAACAAGAACAGGCCGATACCGGGGATGGTCACGCCAGCGACCATCGGGTGAAACATCGTGAGGAGTTCCTGGAGACCGAGGAAGTACCAAGGCGCCTTGGAGGGGTTCGGGGTTTCGTTGAAGTTCGCCAACTCGAGAAGCGGCGCGTTCACGAAGAACGAGAAGATCAACAAGAACGCCGTGACGAACAATGCACACACGAACTCGACCACAAGCAGGTGGGGCCAGGTGTGCACCTTGTCCTGCGGAACGGCTTTGACGTCCTGGATCGAGCCCGACTTCACGACGGTGAGCAGGCGTTGCGTGTGCCCACCCGGTCCGGTCGCGGCCGGGGCAGCCGGTGCGGCAGCGACCGCAGTCGCGACGCCTCCCGCAGCTGCGGCGGCGGCTGCAGGAGCGGCCTCGACCGCTCCGCCACCGTCCGACTTCGCCTTCGCCGCTCGTGAACGCTCGAGCAGATGCGCGGGGATCTTCGAGGCGGCCTCGCTCTGTGGCGCATCGTCGGCGGCGGGTGCTGCCGATTCGGCCGGTTCGGACGACGCAGCTGCCTTGGCCCGAGCCTCTTCAGCCCGCTTACGGAGATGTTCTGGGATTTCTGTCATGTCAGTGCTTCCCCTTCTCTCTCGACTTACAACGGTCCGGAGATGCCGCCGTCTTTGCGGACTCTCCAGAAGTGGATCGCCATGAAGATGACGGTCACGAACGGTAGGAATAGAACGTGGAGGACGTACCAGCGCAGGAGCGTGTCCGTGCCGATTTCGACGCCTCCGAGCAACACGAATCTCACTTGCTGACCGAACACCGGGGTGTAGCCCATCATGTTGGTACCCACGGTCACGGCCCACAGCGCGAGCTGATCCCATGGCAGCAGGTAGCCGGTGAACGAAAGAAGCAGGGTGAACTGAAGCAGCATCACGCCGATCACCCAGTTGAACTCACGCGGCGCTTTGTACGCCCCGTGGTAGAAGACGCGGGCCATGTGCAAGAACACGGACAACACCATCAAGTGCGCAGCCCATCGGTGCATGTTGCGGATAAGTAGCCCGAAGGTCACGGCGCTTTGGAGCTGGAAGATGTCGTCCCACGCCTGGGCGGCGGTCGGCCGGTAGAAGAACATCAAGAAGATGCCGGTGACGGTAAGCACGATGAAGGTGAAGAAGCTGATGCCTCCGAGGCACAGCGTGTAACTGACCTTGACGGCGTGACGCTTCACCTTGACCGGGTGCAGGTGGTAGAGCACCGAGTTCATGATCACGTACGAACGGTTTCGGGGGCTGTCGGTATAGCCCTTCCGGAAGATCGAACCCGGACGGAAGATCGAGCTCCATGCCTGCGAGCCCTGCGTCTGGTCGACGATCTTCGAGGTCTGCTGCTGGATCTGTGCCGAGATCGGAAGTTTGTTGTCGTCCTTGGCCACGAGGTGTTGGTCTCCTTGTCGCCGGCTCAGCCGAGCCGCATGCCATAGCCGTAGCCATGGGTG
>JAHDDK010000020.1:12007-21081 GCA_020629375.1 Acidimicrobiales bacterium | reverse complement strand
GCCCTCGCACATGATGCACTCGGACTGATCGATGTGGATGAACTGCTTGGGCTTTACCGCTGCCGAGAGCCAGGCCGCGTCGACCTCTTGCAGGACGTAGTCGTCCCGAAACTCCGGCATTGGGGGGTTGGCGTCGGTGACCGACATCAGCGGGCACCCTCACGCACGAGCGGGCGTCCGAACTCGGACGGCTCGTCGGTGGCCTTGACCTTGGCCTCGGCTCGTGCGGCCCGGCCCTGCCAGTGGCTCCAATACCAGATGTTGGCACCGAGAATGATCGTGTAGATGATCACGGCGATGATGTCGCGCATGTGCAGGTACGAGATCGTGAACGGGAACCAGCCGCCATTGGCCTGAGCTCGGAGCAGTCCGCCGAGCTCGAATGGCCGGTCGGGGCGCCACTGGAGACCCTTGTCGGCCCATTCGAGCCAGTAATGCGGGAGCACGCCGTAGACCCAGAAGAACACGGCGAACACGTAGGTGGAGGTCAGCATCGCCTCGCCCCACGTCATCTTCTTGTCGATCGGCGTCTTTGCGGCGTACCAGTGGTACACGGCAAGCATCAAGGCAGTCACGACGATCGAAACGATGAATTCAACCATTGTCTGCTCGTGTTCTCCTCGTCCGGATTGGTCCAGGGACCCGCGGCACTCGCTGACTGTCAGTCTTTCATGTTGCGAGAGCCGATTCGGGACCCTCTCGGATCGAATCGCCGGACCGGAGTCCGGTTCCCGCTCGTGAAAGTTCTCACAAGTGTATGCCGCGCGTTCCGTCTTGCAGGGCTCGACCGTGGTTTATCACGCGATCGAGGCGTGGAATCCAATCGGCTGGACGTGACAAGTTTCCACCCTTCGGGATCGAGAACAACCCGTGTGCGGGTGGGCGGGCGGCGAGGTCCGCTTCTACGCTGGCAGCACGAATACACTCAGCCGAGACGCTGCAGGTACTTGTGCGCTCAGTCGAGACCACGAACATTCCGACGAGGACCCCGTGACCGAGATCCCCGAACATCTTCTGAAGCGCTCCAAGGAGCGCAAGGCCGCGCTGTCGGGCGAGGCCCCGGCTGCCGACGCCGAGCCGAGCACGGCTGTCGAGCCGGCCGCCGGGACGGCGCCTGCCGCCGCGGCAGCTCCGGTGCCCGACGTTGCGTCGGCCCCCGAGCCGGAGGTGATCGAGGCCGTACCGGTGGCGCCATATGTCGAGGCCGCCAACAAACGCAAGAAGATGCCGTTCTGGATCGTGCCCGTCCTTCTGTGCCTTCCGGTGTGGGGCGCAATGTATGTCGGCACGCTCGAGCGGGTTCCTCAGGGACTCACCGGACTGTTGGGCGAGGGCGAAGAGCTTTACGTCGAGTCGGGGTGCTCGGGTTGCCACGGTGCCGAAGGCGGCGGCGGCATCGGCCCAGCCTTCGCCGACGGCGAGATCCACGAGACGTTCACGTCGATCGAAGATCAGATCGTCTGGATCGCCAAGGGATCGAGCATCGTCGGCACCGGCAACACCTACACCTCTTCGGACTCGCCCCGGCCTCGCCAGGTCGGCGGCGGCATGCCCGGCTACGGGACCGAAGCCGCCAACTCGCTCGACATCGAACAGATCATCGCCGTGACATTGTACGAGCGGACCCAGTTCGAACCCGGCGAAGGCGGCGAGCGCGATCTTCTTCTCGCCGAGCAGCTCAACCTCATGCTCGAAACCGGCGAATGGGCCGAAGCGCTCGCCGTCGACGGCATCGACATCCACGACGAGTTCGCTGGCGCCGACCTGACCGCTGAGACCGTCGCCTCCTGGCTCCAACCGGCACGCGACGCGCTCGCCGCAGCCGAAGGCTGATCCGATGACCTCCCTCGATCATCACCACGCACCTGCCGTGATGGTCGAGGCGGCCAGCGACACCGATAACTGGCGACGCTTCATCCCGGCTTCGCTGCTCGCCGCCGCGTGTGTCGGCGCCGCCTGGACACCGGCGGGCGAAGACGGCGGACCCGTACTCTGCCCGTACCGCATCGCCACGGGTGGCTCCTACTGCCCCGGCTGCGGGGCAACCCGTGCACTTGGCGCAACCGTGCGAGGCGACCTTCGAGCGGCGTTCGACCTCAACCCCTGGATGATTCTGATCCTCGGCCAGTTCGCCGCAATCGCCGCATTCTGGATGGCGGCGCCGGGCCGTGCCCGGGCGTGGTGGGGCCGTAAGGCGCCGCTCGTTCTGGGGGCCAACCTCGTTGTCGGCCTGGTTTTCTGGGTCGTCCGAATGGGATTTGGCGCGATCCCACACCCGTTCTGACGAGGGCAGCGCCTCCGCTCCTTCGGAGCAGGTGCGGCCGTGACGGGCAGGCGTTACGGACGAGCGATGACTTCGTAAGTGTCGTTGCTCTCGGAGAACCGGGACACGAATCCCGCGACGTCTGAGGCTCGGAACCCCGCCAGCGTCGCCACCTGCGCTTGTCGGCTGATGACCTGATCGGGGCGTCGGGCGTAGTCGAACAATGCCTCGATGAAGAAGCCGTTGTTGATGAAGTTGTACTCCGCTTGCAGAATCGCAACCGCTTCGCTGAAGTCGGCCGACGTGGGCCCAGTCGTCGCGATAGCAGCGAGTTCGGCGCGTGCTCGATCACCGATCTCGTCCAGACGGGCGGGGTCACCGTCGACGGTGATCGAGAGTTCGATCACGTCTCCAGGCTCGACGAACTCGAACGCCGCCCGTCCCCCGTAGGTGGCGCCAAGCTCCTCGCGAATGACGGTGAACAACCGATCATTGAGCACGGTCGTCGCCAGTTCGGCGAGTACCCGCTCCCGAACGGTTTCGTCTCCTGGCGCGGCGGCGAGCCAGCGCCATGCACCCGTAGACGTCCCGGAGCCGGCGGTGATTCGTGCGGTCGATCCGGGTTCGGCCGGTATCTCATCGACGTCGGGGTCGTCGCTCGCGGCCGGCAGGGTGCCGATCCAGGTCGACGCGAGGTCGGTCACGTCGGCGGCATCGATGTCGCCGACGACGACGATCACGTGGTCGTCGAGATGGCGGACCCGATCATCGATCAGGCGTTGGGCGCCCTCGATTGTCAGGGCGTCGAGTTGTGTGGGCGTCGCCGTCGCCGCCAACGCTCCACCGCCGGTACGCAAGTCATCGATGGCAACGCTCGCCGCGACGGACGCGTCGAGCGCCACCCCGGCCACGTCGTCTCGGGCGAACTCGAGCTGCTGCGCGAACGGGATCTCGTCGACGCGTGGGGCGGTGATCGCTAGGTGGAGGAGTTCGAACAGCGTGTCGACGTCTTCGGTAGACGCCGACCCGCTGAATCCCTCGCTCGCGTCGGCGATGTAGGGCGCGAGGTTGGCATCGATGTCGGCGAGGTAGCGGCGAATCTGCACGTTGTCCCACGGGCCAAGACCGCTGTTCGACACCGCTCCGGCGACCACGCTGGCAACCGCACCATCGTCGGCGTCGAGCACGACGCGACCGCCGGGCGACTTCGTCACGACGAACACCTGGCCGGCCGAGATGTCGGATTCGCAGAACAGGACGCGCGTCCCGTTGTCGAAAACAAGTTCGACGCCTTCATCATTCGCGATGCGGCTCGACGAAGCCGGTTCGATCGGATCCGGAGCGACGACCAGCACGTCGATCTCCTCGACCTCGGCCAGGCCGTCGTCGTCGTCGTCGATCGTCGCTTCGGCGGCCCGGCGCAGGGCCTCCCGGTGGCCCTCGACGGTTCCGACCGTCTCGACGTCGGGACCGACGACGAGCACGAGCGGCTGGCTGTTGGTCATGATCCAGCCGTGGTGCTCGTTGATGTCGTCGGCGCTGATCGAACGAATCAACCGTTCGAAATGCTCGACGCTGTCCACGACGGTCAAGAACGGCGCCCCGTCGGTCACGTGGCGGACCGCCATAGCGGCAAGATCACGGTCTTGGATCGTGTCGGCCTGGCTGAGCTGCTGCCGGTTCTGTTCGATGAACGCCTCGACGAAGAAGTCGACCTCATCGTCGGTGAACGGGTTCTGGAGCGTGGACCGCAGTTCGGTCATCAGGACTTCGGTGCCGGACTCGAGATCGTCGGCATCGACGTTGAACCCGTAGAACGGTAGGTCGACGTTGAACGGGAACCAGCTCGCCCGACCGCGGCGAAGGTCGAGCCGTCCGGAGTCGACGCCTTCGGTCAGCCGCTGATCCACAATCGACATTGCAAGGATCTCCATCAACACGGCGCGGTAGCCGCCTTCGGTCGATTGGTCCCACGCACGGGTGGGGATGTCGACGCTGATGTACGAATCGGCGGTGCCCGGCTCGACGATCGTGTCGACGAGCGGTTCGGTCGGGAAGGCTGCGCCACCCGTCGCGGGCTGCACCCCCGGCTCCCCGCGACCCGCAACGCCATCGAAGGCAGCGACCACGAGCGATTCGAGGTCGTCGAGTGAGCGGTCGCCCACGACGATGAGGGCGAGGTGCTCCGGGTGATACCAACGGTCGTAGAAGGCTCGGAGGTCGTCCGCGGTGAGGTCGAGGACGGAGTCGGCCGTGCCGGAGACGTTCACTCCCTCGTAGGGGGTGTCGGCGTAGTAGGCCTCCTCGAACCGCACGAAGATTCGACCGTCGCCGGATTCGTCGCGGACCCGGAGCTCTTCTCGGACCACACCGGATTCGTCGACGACCGCTTCGGGCGTGATCGTGGCGGCGGTCGCCCATTCGACGAGGACGTCCATGGCAATGTCGACATTGTCGCCTCGATCTTCGATGTCGAGCTGGTAGACGGTGACGCGATCGGACGTGTAGGCGTTGAAGTCGGGGCCGATCTCGGCGCCGATGCTCCGCAGCGCCGCGTCGAGTGTGTTGCCCGGGTATCTCTCGGTGCCGTTGAACATCATGTGTTCGAGAAAGTGGGCGGCGCCGGTTCCGAGAGGTTCTTCGTGCACACCCCCGGCTTTGACGACGAGACGCATCGAGACCGACGAACCGGGCGAGTCGTTGCTCAGCACGAGGTACTCGAGCCCGTTGTCGAGCACACCCGAGCGGGCGTCGTCTCGAAGCGGAATGGGCGTGTCGTCTGGCTGCGGCTCGGCGTAGGTCCGGGGGGCCTCGGTCGGAGGTTCGTCGTCGTCCAAGGTCGACGACGAAGCGGTGGTGGTCGGCGAGCCGTCCGCCGCGGTCGTGGTCGGGGCGACGGTGGTGTCTGGACTGGCGTCCGGGGCAGGGTCGCTTGTACACGCTGAGGCGAGGAGCGCCAGCGCGATGAAGACCGCCGAAGCTCGAATGAACGATGTTGCCGGGTGACGACCGCCGTATGTCATGGAAATCCCGTCGGCACGATCGATGATGACTTCAGCCGAAGACGGAACGGACGGCGTCGCGAGCATCGGGGTCTGACCCTACCGAACGTTCGTTAGGTCGGGGTCAGACCCCTCGTGGTCGCTATTGGCCGTCGGGGACGGTGGTAGTCGAGGACGGTGGCGGCAGAGCCACCGGTGTTTTGCCGGACAACACGGCGATCTCCTCGGCGATCAGGCGCACCACCAGCTGGTCGAGGGCGAGGGTTTCGTAGTCGGTCGGGTTGATGTCGGTGCTCGGCCCCGTCGCCGCCGCGGCCCCACCTGCGCCGTAGGTCAAGAAGACAAACGGGGCACCGGTGGCAAGTGCGATCTGGCGAAAGACGAGCTCGGCGGTGTCGTCGGTCTCCGAGGATGCCACCGGGAAGATCGTGATGCCCCGGCTGGCCGCCTCCGTGATCGATGCGGTGTAGGGCACCTGCACGTCGCGGCCGATCTGTGGCGGCGCGTCGGCGACCAAGAAGACGAGCTGCACGGCTTCGGCCGGTGCTCGCCACTGAGGTTCGGAAAGGGCTGCGGCCAGCGCTTCGTCGAGCGCCTCGGGCGTGTCCCCTCCCCCATCGGCGACGACCGAACCAAGAGCGTCGCGGAACTGGTCGAGGTCGCCCGTGAAGTCGAAGGTCGACGTGACGAAGGTGTCGGTCGTGTCGCGGTAGAGGGTCATGGCGAAGCGCACATCGGGACGAGGTTCGAGCGCGTTGATCTGTTCGGCGACGGAGTCAATCGTGGTCTTGAGCCGGTCGATTTCGTCACTCATCGAGCCCGTGGCGTCGAGGAGAAACAGGACGTCGAGGGGCACGTCGCCCGGCGCGGCGTCGACCAGACCGGATGCTCGTTCGAGCTCGACTCCGACGTCGAGGCCGACCTGCGTCTCAACGGGTGTGCCGTCGACGTCGAATCGGATCGTCCGGGCAACGCCGTCGTCGTCGGACGCCGGACCGGCGAAGAATCGGATGGTGCCATCGGCAGTGGTCGTGAGCGAAACCGTCTCAGCATCCGCCACCGTGGCGTCGACGGTGAGCCCGGCGATTGGCAGCCCGTCGGAACCGACGACGGTCAGCACCGTTCGGCCCGTCGCGTCAAAGGGGCGGCCACGGATACCGAAGTCCTCGACCCGATCCAGGTACGACAGGAAGCCCTGGTAGTCGGCGTTGTCGTCGACACTTCCCGCACGAAGCGGATCGGTCTGCGGACCATCGAGCGGCACCGACCGTCCGTCCTCACCGACTTTCGCCGCAACGGTCGTCGTGGTGAGCGGCGGCTCGGTGCTTGCCGCAGAATCGACGTCCGCTTCGGCGGCATCGACCGAAAGCGCCCCTTCGGCGGCAGCGCCGCCGTCCCCGAGCCATTCGGGCTCTCCATCGATCCATCCGCCCTCCGGTGCCGCCGTGGACGGCGATGACGGGGTCGAGGTCGACCCCGTCGAGTCCGGCGTCGACGATGACGATGATGTCGAGTCGCCAGTACCGACATCGGATCCCGAGTCCGGTTCAGACGTGGTGGGGACCGGCTCAGCCGAGGAGTCCTCCGCCGCGCCACAGGCCGATGCGAGCAAGGCGAGGACGACAAGAAGGACGAGAAGGGGGGATGTGCGCGTCATGCAACCTTTGACGGCCGACAAGCCGAATCAGTTCCCACGAAGGAGCTTTGCGGGTAGGTGCTACGCACCTGATTGTGTCCGCACGCTCCTTTCGCCATATCTCCCGCTCCAATCGCCTTCGGCGATGGGCCGCTCGGGCCCTACTCGCGCGGCTCCTAACTCCGCTTCTCTACCGTCGCAGCAGCCGCCGCACCCATGGCGCCGAGTGCCTCGTCGATGACCGCATCGGTATGCGACAGACCGGGAAAGAGAATCTCGTAGGGCCCCGGCGCCAGTGCGACACCGCGCTGAAGAAGCTCATGGAAAAAGGTCGGGTAGATGCCGTTGTCAGCGATCGCCTGCACCTCGTCGAAGTTCGACGGCGCGGAGTCGTCGAAGAACAGCCCGACGAGCGGCCCGATGCGGGGCACGCTGGCCGAGAGACCAGCGGCAGCAAAGGCGGCGGCCATGCCATCGGCCAGGCGGGTGGCGATGCGTTCGAGCTCGGCGTAGGCGTCGCGGTCGAGCACGTCGAGCGTGGCCAATCCTGCGGCGGTGGCGAGCGGGTTCCCCGAAAGGGTGCCTCCCTGGTACACGCCACCGAGCGGTGAGACGTGGCCCATGATCTCGCGGCTCGCGCCATAGCAGCCGACGGGCAGGCCGCCGCCGATCACCTTGCCGAACGCCCAGACGTCGGGCTGCACGCCATACCACTCGGTGGCCCCGCCGTAACCGAGCCGGAATCCAGTGATCACCTCGTCGAAGAGCAGCATGGCGCCTGCCGCGTCACAGGCTTCGCGAAGTCCTTCGAGAAAGCCGGGCGCCGGGGCGACGAGACCCATGTTCGCGGCGACCGGTTCCACTGCGACGACCGCAACGGTTTCGTCGATTTCGGGCACGACGTTGAACGGGGCGACGATCGTGTCGGCGACGGCACCGGCGGGCACGCCGTCGCAGCCGGACAAACCCTGGTTGGCGATGCCGCTGCCGCCGGCGGCGAGGAGCGAGTCGGTGTGTCCGTGGTAGCAGCCGGCGAACTTGATGACGGTGTTGCGACCGGTTGCGCCCCGTGCGAGGCGAACGGCCGACATAGCGGCTTCGGTACCCGACGACGTGAGCCGGAGCATCTCGAGGCCGGGAATGCGATCGCAGATGCGTTCGGCGAGTTCGACCTCACCGAGGGTCGGAGCACCGTAGCTCGTACCCCTCGTGGCCGCGGCGGTGATGGCGTCGGTGACGGTGGGGTGGGCGTGGCCGAGGATGCCGGGGCCGTAGCTCTGGACGAAGTCGATATAGCGGATGCCTTCGACGTCCCACACGTAGGGGCCTTCGGCACGATCCACGAAGTACGGCGTGCCACCGACGGAGCGGAACGAGCGGACGGGCGAGTTGACCCCACCAGGCATGACCTGCTGGCCGCGGGCGAACAGGTCGGCGTTCGTGTGGGTCACGAGCTCTCCTCGGGAAGTTCTCTGATGGGGCTGGTGAGCGCACGGGGTCCGGTGCCGAGCTGCGGGCGACGGTCGGCGAGAGCTTCGGCCACCCGTCGCGCGAGATAGGTGAGGATCAGGTCGGCGCCCGCACGTTTGATCGAGATGAGACTCTCGCGGCGGCTTCGAGCATCGCGTACTCACCGGACACGTGGTACGCCGCCACCGGTACGTCGGTCTCGAGGCGGGCCCGAAGGATGATGTCGAGGTACGCCATGGCGGGTTTCACCATGATGAGGTCGGCGCCTTCGTCGAGGTCGAAGCGGATCTCCGACATCGCCTCACGGCCGTTGCGCGGATCTTGCTGATAACCGCAGCGGTCGCCGCCGTCGGCGATCGTCACGTCGACTGCGTCACGGAAGGGTCCGTAGAAGGCTGAGGCGTACTTGGCGGCGTACGCCATGATCGCCACGTCGACGTGGCCCGCGGCGTCGAGGGCTGAGCGAATCGCCGCGACCTGTCCATCCATCATCCCCGACGGGGCGACGATGTCGGCTCCAGCATCAGCCTGCGCCACAGCGATGCGCTGATAGAGCTCGAGCGTTGAGTCGTTGTCGACCGATCCCTTGCCGTCGAGCACGCCACAGTGACCGTGGTCGGTGTACTCGTCGACGCACAGATCGGCGATCAGCACCATGGCGTCGCCGACTTCCTCGCGCATACGCCGCAGGGCCACCTGCACG
>JAHDDK010000020.1:0-11868 GCA_020629375.1 Acidimicrobiales bacterium | reverse complement strand
CGGAAAGCGTTGTCTCGGCGACCATTCGTCGGAGCGCATCGGTGCGACGCAACCGCCGGAGGCGACGCTGCGGAAAGGTCATGAGCCAACTCCGGTCTCGCGTACGGCGATGATTGAACCGAACTCTCGTGCGCTAGCGGGCACTCGAATCATGGCGTGGAGGATACGTCGCAGAACGACCGAACGGCCTTCCCTTGTTGTCACGCCGAGCCGATCCCAAGCGCGGCCACGGCCACCGGCTCGTCGAGTTGATCGACGAGCAGGGTGGCGAGCCCGAAGTCGCCTCCCGCAGTAAGGCGGTTGGGGACGGCGATTGTGTTCATGCCGGCGCGGTGTGCCGCCAGTACACCGTTTGGGGTGTCTTCGATCACGAGACACCGATCGGCGGCCAGACCGAGCCGTTTCGCAGCGAGGTCGAAGATGTGCGGCGCCGGCTTCGTGTTCGTTCGCCCAACGTCGGTCGCGGTGGCGAACGTGTCGAACGCGTCGTAGAGCCCGAGCCGTCGGAGGTGCCCGGACACCCAGTCGATCGGCGAGCTACTTCCGATGGCGAGGGGCACGCCGCGATCCGAGAGCGAGGTGATCGCTTCTCGAACCCCGGGGAGCGCTTCGCCACGTTCGGTGATCGCCCGCTTGGCAGCGCGCCATCGTTCGATCAGCTCGTCCTCGGGTTCGTCGAGGCCACCGACCAAGCCAGCAAGTTGCTCCCAGAACGGCTGGTGGTCGGCCGATCCCAGGGTCGATGTCCACCACGCCAGCTGCGGCTCGGGATCGATGCCGTAGCGCCGATACTCGACTTCGGCCGCTGCCCACGCGGGCCATTCGGTGTCGAGAATGGTGCCGTCGAAGTCGAAGATCACCGCGTCGAAATCAAGCGGGCCGGGCATGCCATCGGGGGAGATCACCGATGTACCGTGCCCCGATGACCTCCGAGATCGCAACCGGCGGATGCCTGTGTGGCGCGCTTCGTTATCGGGCGAAGGGGCCCTTGCGCGACATCCTGCACTGTCACTGCGAGTACTGCCGACGCATCACCGGCAACTTCGTGGCGGCGTCGGGGTGCGCGACCGAGGATCTCGAGATCGACGACGACTCGACGTTGCGCTGGTACGACGTCGACTTCGCCCGCTACGGGTTCTGCTCGAACTGCGGCTCGCACGTGTTCTGGCAAGGCACCGAACACCTGGATCGTACGAGCCTCCAGGCTGGCACCCTCGACGACGCCAGCGGCCTCCAGCTCGCGGGCGTCTGGTTCGCCGACGAAGCGCAGGACCACGTCATCGTCGACCCGGCGATTCCGGCTCACAACGGCAACGGCAACGAATCTGTCTGATCACCGCCCGCCGATGAACATGGCTTTGAGGGCGTCGAAGTCTTCGATGCAGCGACCGGCGCCGTGCACGACGCATTCGAGGGCGGAGTCGACGATGTGGACGTCGACTTTGGTCTCGCCTCGCAAGCGGATGTCGAGGCCGCGCAGAAGACCACCGCCGCCAACGAGGTGGATGCCTTGCACGATGAGGTCTTGCGAGAGCTCGGGTGGCGCCTGAGCAATGCAGGAGAGCACCGAATCGATGATGGCGCTGACCGGCTCGTCGATCGCCGTGCGGATCTCTTCGGGAGACAACACGATGGTCTTCGGCAGGCCGGACATGAGCTCGCGGCCACGAACCTCTGCTCGAACCTCGTTGGGTGTCGGTGCCGCCGAACCGATGGTGAGCTTGATGTCTTCGGCGGTGCGTTCGCCGATGGCGATGCCGTACTCGCGTCGGACCCACGCCTGGATTGCCGCATCGATGTCGAACGAACCGACGCGGATCGCCTCGATCGCGACGACACCGCCGAGGCTGAGGATCGCGGATTCGGACGTACCACCGCCGACGTCAACAACCATGTTGCCGAGCGGTTCGTTGATCGGCAGGTTTGCGCCGATGGCAGCGGCGACGGGCTGCTCGATCAGCTGCGCGTCACTCGCTCCGGCACGTCGGGCCGCTTCGGTCACCGCCCGACGTTCGACGGCGGTGATCGCCGAGGGCACGCACACGACGACACGGGGCCGGTTGAACCGCGACACACCAACTTGTTCGAGCACAAGGCGGATCATCCGCTGGGTGACGTCGAAGTCGGTGATCGCTCCCTTGCGAAGCGGCCGCACGGCAACGATGTGGCTCGGCGTCCGGCCGATCATCTCCCACGCCTCTTGGCCGATCGCCAACACGTCGTTGGTCTGGGAGTTCATGGCGATCACCGACGGCTCGTTGAGCACGATGCCTTCGCCACGCACGTAGACGAGCGTGTTGGCGGTGCCCAGATCGATGGCGAGATCGCGTGCCACTGCTGATGACCTGTTGGATCAGGTGGCCGGTCCGCGGCCGGTGGGCCGGGGGCCTGGCTTGGGTCGGGCTTGGGCGGGCGCTGCGGCGGCGGTGCGACGATGCGCGGTAGGCGACGATGCGCCGCGATGGGACGGCTGTCGGCCTGCTGGCGGTGGTTGACGGTTCTGGCCGGGCGGCGCGAGAGCGTCGAGATCGCGGCTGAACGTGTCGATCGTCGAACCGAACCGCTCTCGGCGCGGCCGGCTCGCGATCCACACGGCGAGCGCCCCGAGGGCCGCGAGCGACAGTGCCCCGACGAGGAAGAGCATGGCGATCATGAACCAACCTCCGTGGAGGGCGTGGGGGCAGGACCGTCGAACTCGTCGATCTCGCGGGCATCGAGACCCCACGATTCGCCGCCGGACCAGACTTCGCGTTTCCAGATCGGAGCGGTCGCCTTGAGCCGGTCGATGCCGTGGCGGGCGCTCTCGAATGCGACGTCGCGATGCGGTGAGCTGGTGACGATGATTACCGAAGACTCCCCGATCGGGACTTCACCTGTGCGATGCATGATCGCAATCCTGCGCACATCGGGCCAGAGGTTGCGAATCTCGTCGGCCAACGCCTCGAAGCGCTGCAGCAGCACCTCGTCGTACGTCTCGTACGCCAGGTGGCTTACGTCGGGACGCCCATCGCTGTGATCACGGGCCGTACCGCTGAACAGCACTACCGCTCCACAGTCGGGTTGGACAGCCCAGGCATACGCCTCGGCGATGGGCGGTTCGTGCTCGAGGATCGCCAGCCACGTGTTTTCGTTGGCGGCCCCGTTCGACGGTGCGGACATCGGCTCTATGGTAGGTCGTCCTACCCGTTTGCCCGCGATCGGCGGGCGCTCACCCTTCGGTACGATGGGCTCCGTGGAGGGAACCGACGACAACGTCGATGGCCCGGCTGGCGCGCCTTTGCCAGCCGACGACCGTCTGTGGCGTCACCCGGCGGAGCGCGGCGCCGAACAGGCCGCGGCCAACCTGGCGGCCCGACGCGCCGTTGGACGCCGTTGGCCAGCGATGGTCATGTCGTTTGTCGCTGGGGCTTCGCTCGTCGGCCTGGCATGGATCTTCGACGACAATCAGCCGCCCATCATCGAAGAAACCACGATCCAAGAGATCACTCCCACCACGGCAACCCTGCCGGTCGATGGACCTCTTCGGTTCGACGACTGGGCGGGTGAGATCGCGCAGATGAACATCAACAGCGTGATCGGCCTCCGGATGGGCGAGGGCGCCGCCCGTGCCAACGCCAACGCCATCCTCTATGCCGACGACGGCCACCTCATCACGTCAGCCCACGCGATCGGCTCGGCCGAAGACATCACGGCCACGCTTCCCAGCGGGGCGACGATCCCGGCCCAGGTGGTCGCCGCCGACGCCGTGTCGGGCGTTGCCGTTCTGAAGATCAACTCTCCGGAGCTGCCACCGCCAAGCTTCGGCAAAGACCTCGCCGTGCTCCCCGGCGATCGGCTCGTCGCGATCGGCGGGCGCGGCATGGATCCCGACGACGCGATCCGCACCGTCGACCTCGTGGCCAAAGACGCGGTAACCAAAGTCGTCGGTGGCGATCTCGTTTCTGGACTGATGCGCCTCTCTGGTGACATCGACGGGTCGTGGGCTGGCGCACCGATTGTCGACGAGCACGGCGGCATCATCGCCATGACTGTCGAAGCGGCGGATGGTTCACCGTTCGCCATCCCGACGGGAACGGCGCGCGAGATTGCCGCCGACCTCATTGACACGGGTGAAACAGACCACAAGGCGTGGCTTGGTATCGACACGCGAGTGATGAGCGACTCCCTGCTCGAGGACCGCCAGCTCCGTGGCGGCGTGCTGGTGTTTCGGGTGTGGGAACGCACGCCTGCGGCCCAAGCTGGCGTCCAGGCTGGCGACGTCATCGTGGGTGCAGGATCGGTCAACATCTTGGCTCGCGACGATCTCGGGCTTGTGCTTCGGGCGGCACGACCGGGCGACGAAATCGATCTGCGAATCGCGCGCCAGCAACCCTCGGCGCAGGTGGCCCTCGACTCGACCACCGAGGAGAAGATCGAGGTCGAGACAATCGTCGTTCGGGTCACGCTCGGCGCCACGCCCGATCGCTGAGGGCTCGACCTTCGGACTCGCTTCTGACGGGTGGTCAGCGGCGGATCAGCCAGCGGATGAGGGCGAACAGTCCGATTGCGCCGACGGCCAACCCAGCGCCTGCTGCGCCGAGCGCCAGCTCTTGTCGGCGCTTGGCAGTGACGCCATCGAAACGACTCGGGGCGTTGCCCGTCACGTAGGCCTCTTCGTTCGAGAACTCCGGCGCCCACCCAAGCGAGCGGAGCTTGTCGTTGGCCACAACCCAGGTGTGCTGAAGATACGGCGTGAGTCCCGGATGGGTGGTCCCTCCGAGTCGACGACGAGCGTCCGAGACGGCGGATTGCACGACAGCCGGAACGCGCAACTGATTTGGCGGCGCGCCGCGGAGTGCCTCCATCTCCGACGCACCGATCCACCCATCGGCGGCGACGTTGAACGCTCCGCCATGGCGGCCCTCGACGACCACGACCACCGCCGCCGCATAATCCTCGGCGTGGACGAACTGGGACGGCGCATCGCCTTCCTTCAATCGCAGCGCCGCCGAATCGCGCAACATCGCGGCGAGCCCGTTCTCGCGACCTCGGGCCAGGATCGTCGCCGCCCGAAGCACGGTGAGCGTTTGGCCGGTGTCCTCGGCCCACACCTCACCCATCGCCTCGATCTCGGCACGGACCTGCCCGAAGCGGAACTCCGGGTTGGGGCGCACCGGAGCAGCCTCGGTGAGCGGCATCGGGTTCTCGGGCCAGGCGCCATAGACCATCGCCGACGACGCCAGCACGAGCTGGCCAACCCCCGCCGACGTCGCCGCGTCGAAGACCCGCTCGGCGAGCAGGAGGTCCTGCTTGGCTGCCGAGCCCTCGCCAGCGAAACGAGCTGGCGTGCCGGCGAGATGCACGATGACATCGTCCGGCCGGCAATGGATCGCCAGGTCGTCGGTCTCGAGCTCGAAGGCGACCACTCCATCGCTCGGCAGACGGTCGAGGCCGATGACGTCGTATCCCGCGCCGAGCAGTCGATCGGTGACATGACGTCCGACGGCACCGCTCGCTCCGGTCACAACGACCCGTGGACGCGCAGCAACCGGACGCGGCGCGAGGTTCGGGGGACCAGCCATCCCTCTACGATGCACGTGTGAGCGATCAGGGTCCATTCGACGACGACGACCTTCCTGAGGGATTCGACGCGCTGTTCGGGGGCGACCCGGCAGCGATGCTCCAGAACCTCATGGGCATGCTCGGTGGACTCGGCCAAGCCGGCGGTGGCGACGGCGGCGCACAGATGGCGATCCAGATCGCCACTGGCGGGTCGAGCGAACCGAACGTCGATCCGGTCGACCGGATGGCGGTCGAACAGCTCGCCCGAGTCGCCGAGCTCCACATCGCCGAAGCGACCGGGCTTCGAATCACCGACGATGGTCCGCTTCAGGTCGACGCCGTCACTCGTGCCGACTGGGTTCGCCGGTCGATGAACGCCTACCGGCCAATCCTCGAACGGGTCGCCAACGGCATGGCCTCGCCGATCGTCGACGACGCCATCGGCTCGGACCCGCAGTTCGCCATGATCGAACAGATGATGGCGTCGTTTCGTCCGATCATGGTCAACACGACCACCGCATCGATGATCGGCCACCTCGGCGCGAAGGCACTCGGCTCGTACGCCTTGCCGATCCCGCGTGGTGACGACGACGCATTGATGATCGTCATCCCCGCGCTCGACGAGTTCGGCGAAGACTGGAGCCTCGACTCCGACGAGGTTCGCCTGTGGATGGCGTTGCACGACGTCGCACATCACGCCGTGCTGCGTGTGCCACATCTGCGCGACCGCATCGACAATCTCCTTGGCGCCTACGCGGATGCCTTCCGCAACGACCCGACGGCGATGGAAGGCATGCTTGGCGACGCCGAGATCACCGATCCGGCAAATCTGCAACAACAGCTCCAGTCGATGTTCGGCGACCCGGCAGCTCTGCTCGGATCGATGCGATCCGACGAACAGAAAGCGCTGCTTCCCGAGGTCCACGCGGCGATCGCCGTGGTTGTCGGCGTCGTCGATCATGTCATGGACGAGATCGGCGCGAAGCTGATCGGCGGCTACCAACAGATCACCGAAGCGCTTCGGCGTCGCCGGGTCACTGCCTCGTCGTCGGATCGCTTCGTGGACAGGCTTCTGGGACTCGAATTGGATCAGGATCTCTTCGACCGCGGACGGTCGTTCGTAGACGGCGTCGCCGAACGCGCCGGGTCCGAGGGAATCGCGGCCCTCTGGGCGGGCCCCGAGAATCTCCCGACCGTGAACGAGATCGGCGCACCGGGCCTGTGGTTGGCCCGGGTCGGGATCGACTTCGAGCTTCCGCTGGACGACCTCGGCGAAGATCCGCTGGGCTTGGACGCTGATGGAGACTCCGAGGAGGAGTAGCTTCGCCGCCCGACCCTCGATCGGCTCAGTCGTCCCAGAGCCGGTATTGGTCGTCTTTGCCGGGCAACGGCGGTGGCCGCTTGGAGATTGTCGTTGGGTCGACGGCGTCGGGGGCAGGCAGCGGTGCAACCATCGTCGGGTCATGCGGCGGAGGCGGAAGCGGGCCATGCCCCGGAGGCGGGACCGGATGGACGTCGGTTTGGTCGTGGCCGTATGACTCGCCGGTCGTCCCGGCTGGCGGTGTGACGGGCGGAGCCTCACCGTCGGCCGCAACCGGCTCGATCGGGTCGATCGGGTCCGATGGCGCTGTCGACTTGGGAGCCGACGGCAATGGATCGAAGTGCGGCGCCACGCGCTCACGGAGACGGCCAAAGCCAGCCATCACGGGCTTCACCCGGGCAACCGCCGGATGGGCTTCGAAGCGTTCGACCGCTTCATCGGGCACACGCTCCCGGATCGCCTGGCGCACACGCGACGATCGCTGCACCCGATCGGTGCGGCGCCCGAGCTCGTACGACGTGGCGGATAGTCCGGCGGCGATGGCGATAAGGAGGGCGCCGAGTTCGATCGGTACCCGGAAGATCACGGCGAGGAAGGCACCGACCGCCCAGCTGAGCTGGAAGCGCCCTTCGAATACCGCGAACGCTCGGCCGTGATTGGCCCGAGGCGCATCGCGTTGGACGAGCGCGTCGAAGCCGAGCTTGCCGACAGCTGCAGCGAATCCGACGCCCAAGGCGAGGAGCGCCGTGCCGGTGATGCCACCACCCCATGCGCCGAGCAGCGCGGTGGTGGCGATGGCGACGAGCGCCCCGAAGACCAGTCGCTCTTCGGGGATCCGGTCGCGAAGGTCCGGGGCGTATCGCGCTCCCAAGAGCGCTCCCATGCCGGCTGCCAACGCGGCCACTCCGAGGTGCCACGACGGCGGGCCGGGTTCGCCCACCACGTCGATGTCGCGGATCGTGCCGAGTGCGGCGCCCACGGCGGATCCGGGCTCGGAGCGATCGACACCGTCCTCGCCGGCACGGAGGTGGAAGGCGAGAAGAAACGTCGTGAACCCGACGATGCCGCGCAACACACCGACTGCTGTCGCCGAGAGCACGATGTTGGCGCCGCGCACTTCGAGTCGTTCGGTGACATCGGCGGGCTCGGCCGCCACCTGCACCTGAGGCAGCCGAGTCGCCGTCACCGCACCGAACACGTACACGATCATGGCGAGGATCGTCGCCCCGCCACCGCCGGCGAGGGCGACGAGGATGCCTCCGATCGCGGCGCCGGTTAGCCCGCCGATGGAGCTCAGCAGCGCGAGCTTGGAGTTCGCTTCGATCAGCTCGTCCTCGCGGGGGCAGACGCCAGGAACGATCGCCGTCCGGGAGACCGCGTAGCCCTTCTGGAGCACGAGCATGGCGAACGCTTCGGGAAACAAGAGCAGCGAGTCGATGTGCCTGGTCATGAAGAACGCCACCACCGCACGAGCGGCAAGCGAGCCGATGATCATGCCGCGACGCCCACCCTGCGCACGGTCGATCGCCGGACCCAGCAGCGGGGTGACGATGGCGAACGGTGCGATTGTGAGGACCAGATACAGCGCCACGCGCCATCGGGCATCGGACGGGTCGACCTGGAAGAAGATCGATCCGGCGAGCGCCACGGTGATGAGTCCGTCGGCGACGACGGACAGACCATGCACTCTGGCGAGCTGCGTAAACGGAGTGACGCGCAGACCATTCCCGAATCCGGACGGACGCCGATCCCCACCCCGCGAGCGTGGCGAGGAAGAATCGAGCTCAGACCATCCCGACGCCGACGTCATCACCGCCGAGTGTAGTTGTGCCGACGCCACGTAATGAGAGGGTCAGACCCCAGAATTCCCCCGACACTCGCAGCGAGGAGCAGCGTACGACGATTGAACCGGGAGGTTCAATCGTCGTACTTGTAGCCGAGGCCGCGGATGGTGACGATGCGGGTGGGGTTCTTCTTGTCGGTCTCGATCTTCGAGCGGAGCCGCTTGATGTGCACGTCGAGGGTTTTGGTGTCGCCGACGTAGTCGGCGCCCCAGATGCGATCGATCAGTACGTCACGGGTGAGCACGCGTCCAGCGTTGCGCATGAGAAGTGAGAGCAGCTCGAACTCTTTGAGCGGAAGGCTCTGTTGCTCGCCGCGTACGACGACTTCATGGCGGTCGATGTCGATCGAGACATCGCCCACCGTGATCGGTTCGTTGCCCGGTGTGGTCTCCGGACTCGAAGCGTCGATGTCGTCATCGTCCGACCGGCGCATGACGGCGCGCATCCGGGCGATCAGTTCACGAAGTCGATAGGGCTTGGTGACGTAGTCGTCGGCACCGACCTCGAGACCGACCACGGCGTCGACTTCTTCGCCTTTGGCGGTGACCATGATGATCGGGACCTTGGATGTCGTTCGGATCGCCCGGCAGACATCGATTCCCGACATCGTTGGCAACATCACATCGAGGAGCACGAGATCGGGGTCGACCTCCTCGAATCGACGGAGCGCCTCGCCGCCATCGGATGCAACGGTGACGGCGAAACCCTCTCTCCCCAATCCGAGGGTGAGGGCCTCGGCGAAGCTCGGTTCGTCCTCCACGACCAGTACGGAGACTTCGCCGCTCATCGGGCACCGCCCCAGACCGCCTCGACATCGACCTCCGAAGTCGCCCGAGTGGGGAGGATCAGCGTGAAGGTCGATCCGATGCCTTCTTGGGACACGACTTCGACCCGCCCACCGTGATTGGCCGCAACATGGCGGACGATCGAGAGGCCGAGGCCTGTCCCGCCGGTCTCGGACGAGCGCGCCTTGTCCACCCGGTAGAAGCGTTCGAAGATCCGGTTGAGGTCGCGTTGGGGGATGCCCACGCCCTCGTCGACGACGGCGATGGCGCAGTCTCCACCGTGTGCTGCAAGGCGAACGTGAACTGCATCGCCGTCAGCGGAGTACTTGATGGCATTGTCGACGAGATTCGACAGTGCGGAGAACAGTTGTGCCCGGTCACCGATGACGTCGACGTCGGCGACATCGGCGTTTGCGTCTTGGTCGGCGCCGAGCGTCACGCCCGCACGTTCGGCGGGGCCACGCATCGTCGAGATGACCTCGTCGATCAACGCAACGACCGATACCTCTTCGAGATGGTCGCCGGCGCCCGCCTCGATCCGGCTGAGATCCAGAAGATCGTCGATGAGCCGGTTGAGCCGGTGTGTTTCGCCGTGGATTCGACCCAGGAAGTTGGCGACGACAGCCGGATCCTCTTCGCCGTCGAGCGTTTCGGCGAGTAACGACAAGGCCCCGACCGGTGTACGCAATTCGTGACTGACGTTGGCGACGAAGTCCCGCCGCATTGCATCGAGACGTTGTTCCTCGGAGACGTCGTCGATCCGGACGATGGCGCCGATCACTTCGCCGTCGATCACGAGCGGCGAACCGACGATGAAGAGCACCCGCTCCGGTGGTCCGTGCAAACGCAGCTCGGCATCGGTCACCTCGCCGCGGAGCGCATCACCGAGGCGCGCCTGGATTTCGGCTTCGACGAGCGCATCGCCGTGACGGCCGGTCGCGAACGGTGCCGCAACACGATTCCGCATGATGATCTCGCCGGTCTCATCGGCGAGAACCGCGCCGGTGCTCATCTGGTCGAGCGCGGCCATGGCGCGTCGCGGGGTGAGGTCTTCGTCGTTGACCACTGTGGCCCGTTCGAGGCGGTCGAGTGCGCCGTCCAACGTGTTGGGGCGTACACCGTCGTCGCCAGCGGCGCGCAGGGCTGCCGCTGCTCGGTCGAGATATCTCGCTTCTTGACGTCGGTCGGCGACAACAATCAGCACCAACGCAACGCCCAAGATGAGGGTGGTCGCCAGCCACATGGCCCTAGTCCGCCTCGTCTCCTGGTTCGATCAGCCGAGCGATGTCGTCGTCGGAGATCGACCCGTCGTCGGCCCGTGCAGCACCGATTGCCTCGGGCGATTCGCCAGTAACCATGTACTGGACTCGCTCGCCGATGTTGACGGCGTGGTCGCCGATGCGCTCGTAGTAGCGAGCGATCAGGGCGAGCTGCACGGTTTCTTGAATGCTCAGTTCCTTGGACGCTGCGGCAGCAAAGATCGCTTCGATGAAGTCGCTCTGGAGGTCGTCGAGTCGGTCATCGATGTCGGCGAGCGCCGCCGCCAGGCCCACATGGCCTTCGGCGTAGGCGTCGATCGACAGGCGAGTGAGGCGCACGGCCTCTTCGCTCATCGACGTGATGAGTCCACGCAAGGTCGGCGTGAGCGACATGCCGTAGCTGCGCCGAACCCCCTTGCAGATGTTGACCGCCAAGTCGCCGGAGCGTTCGTACTCGCCGTTGATCTTCATCGCCGTGACGATGCGGCGCATGTCCGAGCCCATCGGACCTTGCAGTGCGATCAGCGAGTAGCACCGCTCTTCGATCTGGACGGACAGAAGGTCGAGGACGTCATCGCCAGCGATCACGTTCTGCGCGAGCTCGAGGTTGTTCTCGACGAGCGCTTCGGTGGCTCGCGGGATGGCTTCGGTCACGTGCGCAGCGAGGGTGACGAGCATCCCTCGGATCGAATCGAGGTCCTCGTGAAATCCGGTCATCGACACGTCAGCCGAACCTGCCGGTGATGTAGTTCTCGGTCCGCTCGTCGTCGGGGTTGGAGAACAGCTTGGCGGTGTCGGTGTACTCGACGAGGAGCCCAGTGCGTCGGTCGTTCTGCTCGTCGAGTTCGACGCTGAAGAACGCGGTGCGATCAGAGACGCGAGCGGCCTGTTGCATGTTGTGCGTGACGATGAGGATCGTGTACTCGGACTTGATCTCGGCCATCAGCTCTTCGATCCGAGCCGTCGCGATGGGGTCGAGCGCTGAGCACGGCTCGTCCATCAGAAGCACCTCGGGCTGGGTGGCGATCGCTCGAGCGATCGACAAGCGCTGTTGCTGACCGCCAGAAAGTCCGATGGCCGAATCACCCAGGCGATCCTTCACCTCGTCCCACAGGGCG
>JAHDDK010000019.1:57535-64284 GCA_020629375.1 Acidimicrobiales bacterium | reverse complement strand
GGCGCCTGCTTTGGGAGCAGGAGATCGGGAGTTCGAATCTCCCCTTCCCGACCAGTTTGATCCTCATCACCTCGTGCGGTCCGCCGATTGTGCGCTGATGGATCAACCGACTCTCCAGGACGTCGACGAGGCCTTTGAAGCCGTCCGGACACGTCGTGCATCGACTGCCTGCGAATCGCAGGCGACGAAGGCGCTCTGGCGAACCCATCACCACCCACACCGGTACGAGCGGTGCACCACGATCCGGGGAGCACTCGTCTGCCGCCGCTGCTCGTGGATGTACCCGACTGCGATCATCGCCGCCCTGATATCGAGCTGGGTGTCGCTGCCCGATCGCCTCGATGTGGTCATGGTCTGGGCTCTCGCACTGCCGGCAACCGTCGAATTCGCCCTCGGCGAGCTCGGCCGCCTCTCGTATGATCCGCGGCGCCAAATCGCCGTGACGATCCCCCTCGGGATCGCGATCGGCCGAGGCGCCGCCGCCGAACTTGCCGATACCGGAACATGGCTCTGGTGGGGGCCAGCACTCGTGTACGGGTCGATCTGGTTTGCGGTCGCGGTCTACGCGTGGATGACGCACCGAGGTCAATACGTCTGATCATTCACGTCGGAAGGTCAGCCGACCATGAGGTACCCGTCGACGACGCTGAGTCGATCTGACGTAGCTAGGTCGGGGAGCGGATGCCCGAGACCGGCCGAACGCACTTCGGAGATCCACTTGGAGTGCTGGTACTCGTGATTGATGATGGCCATCATCATGTTCGTCGCGATTCGGCGGAGCTGCTCGGGAGCGCCCAGCTCACCGCGATCGATCTGGGTCACGCGGAACTGGACGCGGTCGGCGATGGTCGCCCGGTACGCGGCGAGGTCGACGAGATCAGGAAGGTCGCCTCGCTGGCGCTCCTCGGTGGCGGAGTCCATGAGCGTGTCCAGGGCGTGATCGATCGGCGGTTCGGCTGCAGTGAGGTTCCGGACCAGGTAATGCGCGACTGCTGCCTGATGTCCGAGGTGCCAACCGATCGCGCTGGAGTCGGGGATGGGGCGCCAGCGCACCTCATCCGAAGTGAGGTCGCGCCAGAGCGAATCGGTGTACGTGAGTGCGCGCCTGTACTCGACGAGCAGCTCCGCCAGTTCGGGAGCGGTCACGTCGTCGTCCGGAGAACGCGCCGGCGCAACGCCCTACTCGAGTGCGGCGTCGATCTTGGCGGCCGCTGCGTCATCGTCGAGGTCGAGTGCCAGGCTCAGCTCGCCGACGAGAACATTGCGAGCCTTGTTGTACAACGACTTCTCGCCGGCAGAGAGGCCCTTGTCGGCCTCGCGGAGCGCCAAGTTTCGAACAACCTCGGCGACCTGATACACGTCGCCCGACTTGAGCTTTTCCTGATGGTTCTTGAACCGGCGGCTCCAGTTCGGTGGCTCACGGATGCCGCGCTTCTCCAGAACCTCGAACAGGTCCTCGACGTCCTCGGCGCTGATCGGCCACCGCACACCGAGTTCCTCGACGTTGTCGACGGGAACCGACATTGTCATCGGTGGCTCCATCATCTCGAGGATGAGGTACTCGGACTTCTTGCCGAATGCCTCGAGCATCTTCTTCTGTGTCACGACCGCGGCCCCGTGCTGGGGGTAAACGACGCGATCTCCGACATCAAACATGCAACACGACCTTTGGTGTGGATAGAGGCCTGGGCCGAGCGGCTCAGACGCCAAGGGAAGCAATCCCAAGGATGCCATCGAGTGTCGCAAACGCCAAGGCGCGATGCGGTATTTCCGTCACGTTCCGTGAACGGGCTCTCACCGTTGATTTTTCAAGCCGAAGTGGGGATTCGGAGCCGATCAAGCCCCCGGTATGGCAAGAGTCGCGCGGGTCCGCGACCCCGATTCGGCGAGGAGACCGGTGTCGAGTTCGACGCCGACGAGAGGCGGATTGTCGGTCGCGATGACCTTCCACGTTCCGCCGACGTCCACCCACGTCGGGTTTGCGATCACTTCGACGACTTCGAGCGTTCCGGCGTCGTTGCGATCGACCCGGAAGTCGAGCAGGACACCGTCCTGGCTCTCGAGCGGACACAGCGTCGGACACTCCGGCGCCGATGACGACTGGTTCGACAACAGGTTGCCGAGCCCGTACGCGACGTACTCGCCACCGAAGGCCAAAACAGCCTGCGGGACGTGCGCGTGATGGCCGATGATCAGGTCGATGTTGGGCGACTCGATCAGGGCCTGGCCAAGGGTCGCTTGGAGGGTGTTGAGGTCCGTCGTGAACTCGTCGCCCCAGTGGAGGCTGACGATCACGAACTCCGAGCCCGTTTCCTTGTGGCGGGCCGCGTCGGCGAGGATCGTGGCCTCGTCGATCTGGGCGACCCGGGTGGTCGGAACCGATCCGGGGTCTCGTCCGTTCAGGCCATACGTGTAGCTCAGGTGGCCGATCGTGTGGTTCTTGACCCGAAACTGCCAGAGCCGTCCGGATTCGGCGTCGGTCGGTGAGATTCCGACGTGTGGGAGCCCGACTCGAGTGAGCTGTTCGGCAGTGGACACGACGCTCGATTCCCCCGAGTCGTACGCATGGTTCGAGGCGACCGAGCACGTGTCGAATCCAACGGCTCGCAGCGCATCGGCGAGCTGGTTTGGTGAGCGGAAGGCGCCACCGTCCTCGCTGCCACCAAACGCCAGGTCGGTATTCGTGGACGACAGGGGAACTTCGAGATGACAGATCGCAAAGTCTCGGGTCTCGATCAACGATCGGACCGGCTCGAGGAGCTGGACGAAGTCGTACCCGCCGGCCCCGTCGTCGGCAGCTTCGGCGACTCGACGATGGATCAAGATGTCGCCTGAAGCGGAGATGACGAATGACTCGTCGGCATCGGCGATCGCGCTATCCGACGATGTTCCGTCTTCGTCAGCTCCCGGCGCGTCGCCCTCGCCGACGGAGTCCGCAGTGTCGCCATCCGAGAAGACAACGTCACCGCCCGTCCCGAACGACGCGGCGAGCGACAGGCCCATGACGGCGATCAGTGCCAGCGTCAGCAGCCACCCCACACGATCGCCGGCCGGGTCTCGGCGGACCGGACGCGGCCGATGAGCGGGGCCTGGCCGTGGTCTGGTCACACGACGTCCGAGCGGATCGGTGTGCCGGGGAACAGCGACTGATCGGTGCCTGACGGGGTGCGTACCTCCACCCCGGCGACGAACACGTGCTGCACACCAGTGGACTCCTGCGCTGGGTTCTCGATCGTGGATCGGTCGGCGATCGTGTTGGGATCGAAGACGGTCACGTCGGCATCGGCGCCGATCTGCATGCGGCCCTTGCGGCGCATCGCCGACGACGAGATCCCGAGGAGTTCGGCCGGGCGGATGGTCATCATCGCCAACGCATCGACGAGATCGATGATGTTGCGCTCACGGGAGTAGACGCCGAGGGTTCGGGCGAAGCACCCTGTCGCCCGTGGGTGATTGTTGTGGGGGCGCTCGAGGATGGCGTCGGAGCCGATCATCATGAAATCGGCCTGCAAGCCGAGCTCGACGTCGGTGGCCGGAATGGCGAACGCCGCAGTGAGCATGTTCGCGTCGTAGGCGGCACCGAACGTATCCGCGGTCAGGCGCTCGCCGGTGTTGAGCACTTGAAGATCGTCGAACGACAGACCGTACTTCTCCTGCCAGTCCACGTATCGAGCCGAGCGAAGATAGGTCGCCCAGAATTCGTAGGGGTACATGCACGCCGACATCGAAAGCCCCTCGGAGCGGGCGTCGTCGATCTCGGCGAGGGCCTCGGCCATCCGTCCGGTTCCGCCGGTCGAGTTGAGGTGTTCGATGTGGACATGGCAACCCGTTTCGCGGGCGACCGAGACGAGCTCGGTCGTGGCGTCGGCTTGGATACCGGGTGCCTGGTCGTCGCTGAACCGGGCATGGACACAGAACGGCACTCCGAGCCGTTGCGCGAGGCGTCCCATGTCCATCATCTCTGTCGGGCTGACGCCAGGCGAGTACTCGGGTTGGGTGTGAATGCCGAGGTAGCCGTTGCGTACCTGCTGTTCGATGGCCTGCGAGATCGTGGTGAGCCCGTCGCCTTCGGCGTTGTCGTAGTCGAGGAAGCCGAGCTGGCTTCGGACATGGCTGTTGTGAACCGCACCGCCGTAGTGAATCGGGACGCCTTGGGACTCCCAGTTCGCGAAGAAGTCGTCGACATCGAATCGCAACCCGTGCATGCCAACGTTCGTGGTCACGCCGTCGGCGATCTTCCACCATTCGCCGTAGCCGTTGGGCTGATACGACAACATGTCGACGAAGCCGGGGGAGACCACGAGACCATCGACCGCCACCGTGCGGTTGGCAGCGATCGGCTGGTCGCTGATCTCGACGATGGTCGACCCAACGAGCGCGACATTGCCGATTCGATCGAAACCGGTTTGGGGGTCGATGACCCGGCCGCCGGTGAGGACGACATCGGCGGTCTGCCCGGGTTGAAGCCGGAGCGACTCGTCGAGAACCGGGGCCTCGAACGGCCCGGGCTCGGCGGTCTCACCAACCGTGACTTGGGGGTCGCCATCAGCAGTCTCCGCAGTGGACTCGTCGCCCGTCGACGGCGAGTCGGTCCGAACGGTCGTCGAGGCGCCCACGTCGAGGTGTCGCGATGCGGCCGCAGCGGCGATGGCGAAACCGGCACCAAAGACCACACGGCGCCGATCGAGGACGGCGTCTTCGTAACGGCGATCGGGATCTGGGCCCGGTGTTGCGCGTTGCGGTTCGTCTTCGGGGTCGACCGACACGGCGGAAAGGCTATCGGCATCCTGCGAGTGGGTCGGATCACGCGCCGTTCTCGTCCGAATCGTCAAACAATTCGGTAGCGAAGTCGACCAGTCGCCCCTGGACCCCATCGATACGCGTGGTTTGACCGTCGGTGCGCATTTCGACGTGAACTGCGCCGGTGCGGGTCATGCCCACCCCGACCACGCCGGTGCCTGCTGATGCGCCGGCATCGGCCATTGCCACCCAGCGGGTGTCGACGACGATCACCGCCGCATCCCAATGTTCGGAGGCGACGAGGGACCGGGCATCGGCGACGGGGTCGGTTGGGTCGAGGACGATCGGGTCGAGCGTGACCGTGTCATGACCGAGCACAACCCCGACAAGTGTCGGGCCATCGAGATGGTCGATGCACCAGTCGGTGAGACGATCGAGGAGTTCGGGCGCCGTCATCGGTCCGGCGTGCAGCGGCTCGGTCTGACGAAACGCGGCGTGATTGATGGGACGGGGAGCAGACATCTGCCTCTCCGTGGATGTTTCGAGTCGGCCGAACGAACGGCGATAACGGGCACGAGGGCCCGTGACGTGCAGTCAAGCACCTCGGTCTGACAAGGGCGCACGTCTCATCGACAACTACGGCGATTCACAGAGTCCTCACAATTGGCTTCCGGATCCTGAGCCCCATCAACCCCACCAAGGAGAACAGGCTCATGGCCACCAACCCCCAACGTCCACGACCAATTCGTCGAAGCGAGCAGCGACCGCGATCGCCGCGTTGGTCCTCGCCGGAACGACCGTCTTCGCCGTCTCGCCCGCCGGCGCCGCCGAAGCACCCGAACCCACCGCAGTCATCCTCGAAGAAGAACCGGACCTCGGTGCTCGAGCGCACGCAACGATCCAGGCCGCCACCGAGTCGATTCGAGCGCAGGTCGCTGCGGCCATTCAGCTCGAAGCGGACGGACGCCTCGAATTGCTGGACGAACAGCTCGCCGTACGCGTCGACCGGGCCATGGCCACGGCCGATGCCGAGCGAGCCGAAGCCCACGCGGTCATGTCGAGTCGAACCAGCGAGGCTGCCGCATCGGCCGAAGCCCGCGCCGATGCCGCACAATCCGGAGAGCCCCTCGGGGCCGAGGAACGAGCCGTCATCCGCTCGGATCGAGCCGACGATCGAGCCGACGAACAAGGCAATCGCGTCGACGATCGCGAGGATCGACGAAACGACCGAGTCGATGGCCGCAACTCGGATCGAGCAGATCGACGAGACTGAACGTTCAACGAAGCCAATCGGTGCCGCAACGACTCACAGCAGCCAATAGCGGCGCCGATTGGCATCGGGACCGCCAACGCTTCGGACCACTATGAACGATCGACCAGACATCCTCGTCGTCGATGACGACGCGGCTATCCGAGCGGCTCTCGATCGAGGGCTGCGCTTGGCGGGCTCCGATGTGCGGCTGGCCGATGGCGGGCGAGCGGCGATCGCCGCCGTCGCCGACGCCGAACCGGATGCCGTCGTTCTCGACGTGGCGATGCCCGACGTCGACGGCGTCGAGGTGTGCACCTGACTCCGAGACGGCGGCTTCGACACGCCCGTCTGCATGCTCTCCGCCCGAGACGAAGCCGATGATCGTGTGCGAGGACTGCGTGCCGGAGCAGACGACTACCTGGTGAAGCCATTCGAGCTCGAAGAGCTCGAGCTGCGGCTCTGGGGATTGCTCCGGCGCCGCCGCGCCGCAGTCGCAGCATCTGCGTTGCTTGAGGCGCACGACAACGGCGAAATCCGTTGCGGCATCGAAAACTCGGGCAAAGGCAACACCCCTGGCCTGTGAGCGTGTGTCGCCGGCCTCGCGGGAAGACCGGGTTCGGAAGAGGCGGGTCCGCCTGTGTGGCCTGTCGCCGGCCTGGCGGGAAACGGTGGTGCGGAAGACACTGTCAGACCCCATCCCTAAGTTCTTCCTCAGCGCTTCGTAACATGTCCCGAGCGGTCGGAGACCTGGTGCGAC
>JAHDDK010000019.1:43424-57444 GCA_020629375.1 Acidimicrobiales bacterium | reverse complement strand
CACGCAGGCGTTCGGTGCCGGGCGTCGGGAGAGTCACGACGCGAGCGAGTTCTACGCGCGATTCACGCCGCCGAACATCAGCGACGACGACACGGTGAACGAGCTTCCGGCTCCCGATGCGGTCGGTCTCGAGGACTGGTGTGTCTTGGGCGATGCCCGCGACATGTCCCTCGTGCCCGATAACTCGGTGGCGCTGGTCGCAACGTCACCTCCCTATTTCGTCGGCAAGGAGTACGAGCAAGCGGTGGTGGGCGACAGCCGGTCGATCCCCACGACGTACCTCGACTACTTGCAGATGTTGCGCGACGTGTTCGCCGAGTGTGTTCGGGTGCTCGAACCGGGTGGCCGCATTGCGGTCAATGTGGCCAACCTCGGCCGCAAGCCGTACCGCAGCCTGTCCGCCGATGTGATCTCGATTCTGCAGGATGACCTCGGTCTCCTTTTGCGTGGCGAGATCATCTGGCACAAGGCCGAAGGTGCGTCCGGTTCGTTGGCATGGGGGTCGTATCGTTCGGCCACCAACCCGGTGCTGCGAGACATCACCGAACGGGTGATCATCGCCAGCAAGGGTCGTTTCGATCGTGCGGTCAAGCCCGTCAAGCGTGAGGGCGAAGACATGCCCCATCGCTCGACGGTCAGCGCCGACGAATTCATGGAAGCGACCCTCGACGTCTGGCGCATCGATCCCGAGAGTGCACGCCGTGTCGGCCATCCCGCGCCGTTCCCGGTCGAACTTCCCCGCCGTCTCATCGATCTCTACACCTTTGAGGGCGACGCCGTCCTCGATCCGTTCCTCGGTTCGGGCTCCACTGCGGTGGCCGCCGAACGTACTGGGCGACGGGGTGTGGGCTTCGATCTCGATCCGGAGTACGTGGCGCTGGCCCGAGAGCGGGTCGCGGTCGAGCGCGAACGCGCGCAACGACGCCTGCGACCTGTCGAATCAGCAGGAGACGAACCACTTCCCATGTTGCAAGCAACCAACAGCGCCGATGTGCTCGACGAAAAGGTCGAACACTTCCAAGCCCGCGCGACCAAAGAGGGCAAGAAGGCCCAAGACCTCGCCAAAGAGGTGCTCGAAGAGGCTGGCTTCGAGATCATCGAAGAGAAGGTCAAGGTGCGCGGCACCGGCCTCCAGCTCAACTTCTTGATCACCGACCGAGAAGGCGAGTTCCGCTACTACGTCGACATGTCCGGCGCGTTCACGTCGAGCCGACCCGGCTTGATGCGCACCGACACGCTCTGGAAGATGCTCGGCCGAGCCAACGTGCTCAAGACGGTGCGCCCCGATGAGCGGCTGTTAGTCCTCACCTCACACCTGCCTCGTAAGGGCAGCGAGGGAGACCGGGCGTTGCGAGCCGTCGGTCCGTGGTCGGTCTTCGACGCCATCGAGATCTTCGACGAAGAACCCCTCGACGGGCTATATGCCTCGTCGGCGCCCACGCCGGGCGTGCAGCGTCTTGCGGCCTACGCCGCGGCCGGCGCCCACGAGCCACTGCCGGGCTTCTGGACCGAGGCCGATATCGCCAAGCGCTTCAATCCCACGGGGGCATGAGCAACGCCGTTGCCTATGCCGTGGTGCGCGACGACCCGCCCACGGTGTACGTCGCCGACACGATCGAGGTCCTCCAACGCGTCTTGGCACTCGAGGTCGTGGCGCGCACACCGCCTGGTGGCATCGACGTAGCAGACCGCCGACGCCTTCGTGAGTCGTTGCTCGACGAGCGTTGGGCCGACGCTGTCGTCGACTGGATCGCCACCACCGGAGTCGCCATCGACGTGTACACGCACCTCCACGTCTACGGCGACACCGATCTGCCCGCCGATCTGATCGGTGCGCAGCTCCAATTTTCGCCACTGTTTCGTGACGAACCCATCTGATGGCGTCTTCCCGCACCAAGATCACCGAGATCGTCACGGGCTTGGCGATGTTGGGCTTCCCATCGATCGATCGTGCCCTGGCGGTGCGCCCGGATTGGTTCCACAACGTCACCGACGACGAATACGACCTCCTCAGCGATGAGCGCGAGACGGGCGATTTCGACGACGACTTCGAGATGGCGTGGGAGCACGGTCGACGATTCCTCGAGTCCGGGGACGGTCTGCGAGGCCGCGTGCCCGACCGTGTCGAATGGCAGGGGCCTGGTCGTCCACCTGGCTACGACCAGATTCCTGCCGACTTGCGTATCGACCACGTCTATCTCGTGAGCTGCAAGTACGGCTCCGACATCCTCTACAACGCAGCTCCCGCACATGTTTTCGATCGGCTACTCGCCGAACGTCGCGGGGACCGCACCGACTGGTTCCTCGAAGTGGCGCCCGAGGCATTCCAGGATCTCTACGAACGCAGCGTGATGAGCTTGAGCCTCGAGGGCATGCCCGGCTCTGTTGCTGACCTCGACGGTGAAGCGCGTCTCCGCCTGAAGGATGCCCTGCCGACGCGCGGGACGTGGCCCGACGCGTGTGTCAGTCCGTATCGGGACTTCGTCAACGCGGTCTCGGTCGCCACTGCGCATCGCTGGAAGGACAACCTCGTCGATCGCGCCACCGAAGAAGAGATGCTCTGGCGGCTGCTCCGATTTCAACCGGCCCCCTATTTCGTGCTCGGGGCGTCGTCGGCGGGCTCGCCTATTCGGGTTCGTGTCGGGACGCCAGCGGACTTCCGGCAGAGCTACTCGATCCGCTCGTTCGATGTCTGGGCAGACGCGATGGGTCAGCCGCTCGTGCGATGGCGAGCCGAGCTGAAAGGGGCGCGTCGCCCGATCGAAGGTCATGTCGAGGTTCGGTGGAGCCGCGGCCGTTTCGGAGGCGTACCTGAGGCGAAGGTGTATCTCGACACGCCCCACGCGGAGGTGGCCAACTACACGACAATCGGCTGATCTGGGTCTTTCGGCTCATTGGATGACCGTCGTGATGGTCGATTGGCGATGGTGCTGGTCGATCGACGCCGGGTCCTCGCAGGCTCCTCTATTGCTGCCGGAGTCTGGGTTGCGCCGGTCGTTCTTGGTCTGGATCGTGCAGCGGCAGCGAGTCCTTCAGCGGGCTACGCGGCGGTCTACACCGAGGACTTCCAGGGAGCCATCGGCGGCCCGAACGTCGGATGGTCGACGACGCTCACCGAAACGGCGCCAGCGGACCCAGGCCGGCGATTTCTCGGGCGCTTCGGAAACCAAACGGCGACCTTGAGGATGCGGGATCTTCCGCCACACGAGTGCGTGTGCGTGACGTTCGATTTCTACTGCATCGAGTCGTGGGATGGGCATCATCCAACGTGGGGCGGACCGGATGAGTTCGGGGTGCGTATCGACGGCGTGGAGGAGATGCGCGACTCATTCTCCTACTGGCGTTTCGGCACTCGACCCGATGGCGCCGACTTCGAACAAACCTATGGTCCGGCAGCCTTCAATCCAGCGGGAACCGGCACCGTCGAACGCGACACCCTTGGATACAACCGGTGGGGCAACCAGGTGTTTCGGATCAGCGTCTGCGATATCGCACACGTCAGCTCGAGCATCTCGATCGACTTTTTCGGATCGGGTCTTCAGGCGCTCAACGACGAGTCGTGGGGGATCGACAACGTCGTCATCGAGGTGGGCTGACCGGGGCCAACCGATCGGTCGCTCGGACGGCCGTCGGCCAGCGGTGAAGGGCGAGCTCGCGAGTCACGATGGCGTCGCTCGCCACGTATTCGTGCAGCGCCTCGGTGCTGAGCTGGTGAATCGTCTCGCGGTCAACTTCGACCGGGTCGAATCCCAGGAATCGGGCGAGTGATTTGAGTCCGCACGGAATGCCGAGTGAGGCGCCGACATCGGCGCGGTACACGTTGTACGCATCGAGGTGGTCGTGCCCGTGCCAGGCGGCGCGATAACCGCCATCGTGACCGGGAAGTGGCTCGCGGGAGGAGCGGTATCGATCGTCGGCCGACAAGGTCAAGCCGAGATCGACGTTGCGCAGGCGTGCCCGATCAGCGATGAACGGCAAATCGAAACGCGCGCCGTTCCACGTGACGATGACCCCGTTGGAGAGGGTCGCGAGCCGCTGATCGAGCTCGCGCAGAATCTCGGTCTCGTCGCCGTCGAGAACGTCGTGCCAGCCGTCTCCAGACACCGCCACGGCGACGATCGCGGCGGAGCGCGGGTCGAGGCCACCTGCGGCCGTGTCGGTCTCGATGTCGAGCCCATACACCGTTTGTGCGTGGCGGAGTGTGTTGATGTGGCGACCCTACCGACGGCGCCTGACACCGGCCAAATGGTCGCTCACCACTCGCAGCTGGCGAGGTCGTCACCGGCCGCCGGAGCGGAGCCATGGACGGAGCCGCTGCAGCGATCGCGACCGGCTCCGCCGATGAGCGTGTCGTTACCCTTGCCGCCCTCGAGACTGTCTTTGCCGATGAGTCCGCGCAGCGTGTCGTTGCCGTTGCCGCCTTCGAGAATGTCCGAACCGGTTTCGCCGATGAGCATGTCATCGCCTGGTCCGCCCACGATGCGATCGCGTCGGTCGCCTCCGCGGATCTCGTCGTTGCCGGCGCCGCCCGTGATCTTGTCTTTGCCGTTTTCGCCCCAGATCCGGTCGTTGCCATCGTCACCGCGTAGTCGGTCGTTGCCGGGCCCGCCGCAGATGATGTCGTTTCCGCCCATGCCGTTGACGATGTCCGCGCCGGGTCCGGCCAGGATGATGTCGTCGCCCTCAGTGCCGACGATCTCGTCGTCTCGCGTGGTGCCGAAGATCGTCGGTTCGAGGCCGGCACACGTGCCCGAAATCGGCACGTCGATGTACAGCGCCGTCGCCGGGTCTCGCTCTTCGGCGAGATCGATGAAGGCGTGGCGACCGACGTTCCAGGCGCGCCGGTCCTTGCCATCACGACCGAAGAGATGGCCGTCGTGGCCAATGAGCAGGCCGCGGTCGATGACCTCGATCGACTGCACGCCTTCGAGGGCGTTCGAGCCCGGGTCCCAGAGCAGTGCGTGGCCGGTCTCGGGATCGACGGCGGCAATCTGATCACGATTCACCACGTACGGAGCGAACCGGCTGGCTGGGAACAGTCCGTGGCAGCTGTTGTTGTTGCTGAACTCGCCGTCGCCTGGCCACGGGTCTGGCGCCAGTTCGCTTTCGACCCAGCAGAAGTGTCCGCCCAGATAGACGGCGTCGTCGCTGATGCCAACGGCATAGGTCGAGTCGAAGTTGCGTGCGATCCACTTCGGCGCTTGGCCGCCAGCATTGCGATTGGTGATGTCGAAGGCGACCGCGGCGTCGCGTCCCATGAACGGGAAGTCGCCGCCGTCGCCGGCCAAGACGACGAACGTGCCGTCGGGGCTGACCTCGGCGTCGACGGTGGTGACCATGTTCGGGCCCCAGAAGTCCGTGCTCCATCCCATGACCTGGTTGGCGGTGAGATCGATGAGTGCGAGCCCTTTTCGTACCTGTCCGCCGACGTGCGTGGCACGGTGGGCGACGACCAGCACGTCGTCGGGCGTGACGCCGAGATACTTCGGGCCGTACGGGTCGCCGGGGTTGCGCGTGGTGCCGGTGACGTCGAACTGGAACGGTTGGACAGCGCCGGTGACGGCATCGACTGCCGCGAGGCGACCGCGTTGATGGTTGTTGATGGTCTCGAATTCGCCGCCGACGTAGAGCGTGCTGTTGTGAAGGACGAGGTCGCGTACGTTGCCGTCGAGTACGGCGGCGAAGTCGGTGTCCACCTGGCCGGTGGCGACGTTGATGCGGGTCAGCTTGTTGTGGCCATGGCCATCGACCGACAAGAATTTGCCGCCGAGGTACACCCAATCTCCGGCGCCGGGTGCGACCGCGAGGATGGTCGTCGGTCCGGATCCTCGTCGAATGTCGGGGTCGAATGCGGCGTTCAGGTCGCCGGTGTCGACGTGGTAGGCGTAGGTGCCCTTCACGCTGATCACCGAGCCGTCGCGCAGCTCGAGTTGCGTGAAGTCGCCGCCGACGACGATCCAGTCGCCGACTCGCGCTGCGTCGAAGGCGGTGCCGTCCAGGGCCCGAGGAAGATGTCGACGTGGCTTCTCGGGCGGAAGGTCGACGGCCGCGATGGCGGCGGATGCCTGCTCTTCGCTACGAGTCGAGAGTGCAAGCGTGGCCGCGAGTGCAACGCCGAGGACGAGAACGGAGGCGGCGATTCCGAGGAGGGCGCCGCGACGACGCAGGAAGATCATGGTCGTAGATTCGACAGATCGTCGCCGCCGATTCGCGAGGCATTCGGCTCAATTCACGATGGGTCGGGTGGGTATTACCACCGAAAACCGCCGGTTTCTCACGGTTGAAGTGCCTGCACAACCCGCTCAGTCGTGTTGTCCGGAAGGTCGCGGTGGGTCACGAAACGTGCTCGACCGGAGCAATCGGGCGTAAGAAAGCCAGCGTCGTCGAAACGTCCCGCAGCGTCTGGCCGGCCGCTGAAATCGACAAAGACCATGTTTGTCGATTGGCCGGTGACTTCGATGCCGTCGACTGTGGCGAGAGCGTCGCCGAGCTCGGCTGCCATTTGGTGGTCGCGTGCGAGCCCGGCGCGATGATGGTCGAGCGCGTGGATTCCTGCTGCTGCGGCGATCCCTGATTGGCGCATGGCGCCGCCGAGCATCTTGCGCCAGCGCCGTGCACCGTCGACGAGCGCGACCGAACCAACCAGGACGCTTCCGATCGGTGCGCCGAGTCCCTTGGACAAACACACCGAGATCGTGTCGAACGGCGCGGCGAGTTCGGCCTCGGAGGTCTTTGAGGCGACTGCCGCATTCCACAGACGTGCGCCGTCGAGGTGAAGGCCGAGGTGATGGGTGTCGGCGAAATCTCGGAGCGATGCGAGATAGTCGAGTGGGAGCGCTTTGCCGTCGTGAGTGTTCTCGATCGCCAACAACCGCGTGTTGGCGAAGTGTGGATCGGCCGGCTTGATCTTCGCAGCGACGTCGTCGAGCGGCAGCGTGCCATCGGCGGCCATCTCGATGGGCTGGGGCTGAATCGAACCGAGCACCGCCGCGCCGCCAGCCTCGTATCGGTAGGTGTGGGCGTTCTGTCCAACGATGTACTCGTCGCCGCGTGCGCAGTGCGCCATCAAGCCGCACAGGTTGCTCTGGGTGCCCGTCGGTACGAAAACGGCCGCCTCCTTGCCGAGCAGCGCGGCGGTCTTCTCCTCGAGAGCGTGCACGGTCGGGTCGTCGCCCCAGACGTCGTCGCCGACCTCCGCAGTGGCCATTGCCTCCCGCATCGCCGCCGTGGGACGGGTGACGGTGTCGCTTCGGAGATCGATCACGCTGTTCATCACGCGATTCTCGCCGGGCGGGACCGCTTTCCCAAACGCGGACCGCTCTACACTGCGCCCATGGCCTCGCCTGATCGAGGGCTCGCTGTCGCAGTCGATGCATTCATCGACGAGCTGATGTCGACGCTCGAACCGATTGCATCGTCGTCGTTGTCTCGTTCGGCCGATGAGCTCCGCAAAGACCTCGCGCTCGACGCCTTCAATCTGTCTGCGGCGTTCATCGACTGCGACGATTCCCATTCCGATCTCGAACTCGCCGCCTTCGTGATCGCACTCGAACAGCACTTTCCTGATCTGCTTCCGCCCGAGACCTCGCCGTCAGATGTGCGCTCTGCCGGCATCATCACCGGAAAGCGATCCTGGATCGCCGAGCCCTCGGGGTTGTTCTCGACGCTCGTCGCAGTCGATCAGAAGCAAGGAACCGCGTACTCGAGTGTGTACTACGAGCATGCCCTCCGGATGGCGCACACGGCGATCGGCCTCGACGACTACACGTCTCGATTCGAACTGAGCGGCGTCGAGAAGTTTCGGTCGATGTTGCTGCGCACGATGAAGACGGGGAACGTCAACTCGTCGGCGTCGGTTGCAACATCTGGTGCACCGACATCAGCTGCGACTCCGCCAGCCGAAGAAGACCTTCCGCCCGAGCGTCCGCTCGATGAGCTGCTGGACGAGCTCGACGCCTTGATCGGCCTCGATGCCGTCAAAGAGGAAGTCAAGCTGGTCGCGGCGTTGCTCAAGGTGCAGAAGCTTCGTGCCGAGCGTGGCTTGCCGGTCATCGAGTCGAGCCGGCACCTGATCTTCGTCGGCAATCCTGGTACCGGCAAGACGACGGTCGCCCGTCTCCTCGCCCAGATTTACCGCACGCTCGAGGTGGTGGAGCGGGGCCACCTGGTCGAAACCGATCGGGGTGGTCTTGTCGCCGGGTTCGTTGGTCAGACCGCCGGGAAAGTCGCCGAAGTGTTCGACCGTGCCGAACAAGGCGTGCTGTTGGTCGATGAGGCCTACTCGCTGACCCGGGGAGGCGAACGAGACTTCGGTCGCGAGGCGATCGACGCACTCGTCAAGCTCGTGGAGGATCGCCGGGACCGTGTCGTCTGCATCCTGGCGGGGTATCCCGACGAGATGGCCGCACTCGTCGAGGCGAATCCTGGGATGGCGTCCCGCTTCCCCCGAACGATCCGGTTCGACGACTACGACGACGACGAGTTGCTCGCGATCTTCGAACTCATCGCCGGAGCACAGGAATACCACCTCGACGAATCGGGCAAGGCGGCGGTGCTGGGCTTCTTCGCTGACCAGGACCGCGGGCATGGCTTTGGCAATGGGCGCGCTGCCCGCAACCTGTTCGAAGCGTCGGTGGCTCGCCATGCGATCCGGATGGTCGGGATCGACGAACCGACCGATGACGAGTTGATCACCTTAACTGGCGATGACATCACCGCCGAACCGGACGAGACCGCCACGGATCCAGGCGACATGGCGACCGAGCCGGACACGATGCCCGACGCCGACGCTCCGGAGCCAGCGGAGCAACACGAGGCGTGAGAGTTCGCTGCACAGTCGGGCTGTGCGTCGCCATAGTGGTGGCTTCGATGCTCGTGGCCGTCACGCCTGCCGCGTCACAGACAGGCGGACTGCCGGCCGAGATCGCTCCCGAGCTCGCTTCGGCAGGATGGTGGGACGGCACCGGCACGCTCGACGCCGACGCGATGGCCGACCTCGTAAAGAATTTCGGCGGCGCCTTCGCGTTCGCCTACACCGACCGTTCGTTCGAGGTCGAAGCCGATCGGGCGCTCGATGCCAACGCGCTGTTGGCGCAGGCGATCCTCGAAGAGGTCGGGGGAGCGGGTGGGACAGCCCGAACGGTCCTGCTCGCAACGCCGACGGGCGCGGCGGGGGCAAGTACCGAGCATCGATATCCCGGAATCGTCGTCGCCACACAGGCGTTCGACCTCGATGACCCCGTCGCATCGTTCGAACGGGCAGCTCAGCAGATCCGTACCGGCGAGGCACAGGCACTCGTTGAAGAAGAAGGAACCACCGTGGCCCAAACCGGATTCTTTGCGAGCACGAGCTTTCTCGTGCTGCTCGCCGTCGTCGCTGGTGTCCTCGGGCTCCTCTCGCTGCGGAGCAGCCAGCGAAAGCGGGCGCGGACGACCCACACCGCTGACGCACGCGATGACACGCAGGCCCAGCTGACCGCGATGAGCGACCTGATCCTCGATCTCGACCCGCGGGTGACCATCGCCAACGACCCCGACCTGAAGCGCCGGCTTACCGACGCGTCGCGGGTGTACTCCGAGGTTCGGGAGAAGGCCGATGCGGCGACGACGGGTCATCAGGTGGCCGACCTCCGGCTCGAGATCGCTGACGCTCGCTGGCGGCTCGACGTGATCGACGCCGAGCTCGACGGCCGCGAGCCGCCGCCTCAGCCGCATCGTCGCGACAATTCAGGGTCGGCGTGGGATTCGACACGGGGGACCGGCGCCGACTGAGGTCCGCCCGCCACGGCACCGGTCGAACTACGCTGCGAAGCGGAGTGGGGGCCAGCTGACGCTGCCCGTCATGTGGATCTGACCAATGGGTCGTTCCGCGGAGGTTCCCCCACTCGTGCGATACATCTTCCTTGCCGCTGCCTGCACTCTCGGTGTTGTTGCTGGCGTGTTGGCGCTGCCGCCGTTCGGGACCCCGCACGCGGCTCTCGTGGCCCAGACTCCGGGCGATCGGATGGCTGTGGCCAACGACCCGGCGACGCTGGTGCCCGCTGAGAACCCGCGCATGTTGGTTGCCCCAGAGGAGCCTCCCGTCGCCCTCGGAGCCGTCGACGATCCCGCCGTCGCGGGGAGCCTGCTCGACGCACCACCGTCCACGCCGGACTCCACGACGACGACCGCACCGGAGACCACCACGACAAGCACGACCAGCACGACGATCGCTGAAACGACGACGACCACGACCACGGTGGCTCCCACGACAACGTCTGAGGCGTCGGCGGTTGCGTCGCTTGGCGATTCGGCCGACGATCCCTCTCCCAACTCCGGGGTGATCATCTCGCCGAAGGGCGTGGTACTGCCCGTCATTGGTCCGGCCAGCAACGGTGGATGGCGAGCATCGACTCCCTGTGGCAACGAGGTCACGATCGACGAGGGTCAGCGTGTGCGGACTGTCGACTTCGTGCTCGATCCTGGTCATGGCGGGAGCGAGACCGGTGCCGTCGGCCCCAACGGGGCGACGGAGAAAGCGCTCAACGTCCGAGTCGCCGAGATCGTCGAGTGGTACCTCGAGGAGGCTGGCTACTCGGTACTGCTGACACGCCGAACCGACATCCGGATTCCGCTCCGTAGCCGGGCCGAGATTGCGAATGCCCTCGACCCCTTGGCTTTCGTTTCGATCCACCACAACGGTGGCGCCACCCGTCGCCAGTCCACTCCGGGCAGCGAGGTGTTCGTCGATGCCGGCAATCCGGAAGCTCGTCGGCTCGGCGCTCTGGTGTTCGAGGAGATGGAGAATCGCTTCGCCGGCTACGAGGCCGACTGGGTGGGTACGTGGCGCAACGGGGTGTCGGCTCGGCTCAACGAGGAAGGCGCTGACCTGTACGGCATCCATCGGTACACACCGGATGTGCCGTCGGTGATCACCGAAGCGGGCTATCTCAGCAACGCGACCGAAGCGGAGCTGTTCGTCGACAACGACTTCCAATGGGATCACGGCAAGGCGATCGCTCGCGCGTTGATCCGCTGGGACACGACGCGTGACGCCGGCACCGGCCTGCTCGAGGACTTCGTCGACGGCTCATCGAGTGGAACCGGCGGTTTCGACGGTTGCGAGGATCCCTCGCTCTAGCGCTCGGGGTCGCTGCCGTCAGAGCAGCGGCCACAAGGCGATGGCGCTGGCGACGACAGCGCGGCCCGTCCAGGCGACCGTGCGGAGTCGATCACCCCGCATCAGCGAACGGTGCGCATCGACGTTGAACCCATTGGTGAGCCGATCGTGAGCCGGAATGGCGCTGACAATCGTCACGGCGATCACCGCAACTTCGAGGAGGCCGCCAATCGTCGCCGCAATGCGGAGGCCTGGCGTTGGTGCGAGCGCAAAGACCGCCAAGACGCAGAGCCCCTCGGTCAGCCAGGGCGGGCCGACGAGAACGCCCATGGCGCCCATGTGGCGCTGCTGAAACTCCTGGTACTTGCCCTCGTCGATCGACGCGAACGACGGATAGTGGACGAAGTGGATTGTCCAGATCAGTCCGACCAGAAACCAGGTCGCGGCGAGGTGCACGATCGTGAGCGCGACCCACGACGGATCGTCGATCTCGAGAGCCAGCGTTGGCAGCGTGCTCATGGGTCTGGTGACCATGCCACGACGTCACCATCGGCAACCCGAACGGCGGGACGGCCATCGGTGACGATGTCGACGTAGATGCCTGGCTCGTCGGCGTTCTCGTCGCCGAGCGTGCCGCTGAACACGAACGCCCGACCGTCGGGAGACCACGGCGTCGAGTTCAGGTCGTATTGATCGGCAAACGGCAGGTACGAACGCACGAACTCCGGTGACGGATCGAAGGGGCCGCTGTCGTGTCGTGCCGTCTCGTTGACCCAGATCCAGGTCAGGAGATCGTTGGCGAATCGCAACATCCCCAGTCGCGAGCCGTCGGGGCTCCACTTGATCGCGAGAACGTTGTCGTCCTCCATCGTCGTCACCGAGAGGTCCCCGAGATCGACGACCGACACGAGGCCGGGCTCGAGTTCGGATGCTGATTGGGTCATTTCGAAGCGGATCGTCTGGACGTCGACCCCCTGAGCTGGAGTCGTGAGTACCGCTAGTCGGTCTGCGGCGGGGGACAGGCTCAGAGCCACGCTTCCGTCGATGATGGCGACCGTCTCGCTACCCGTTGAGCGGATCCGTTCGATCGCCGTCTCGCCATCGGGCCGGTCGACCACCGCGAGGACATCGCCATCGGGTAGCAGACGTGGCGCCTGCATCCCGCGGGTCGCGCCGGCCGTCTCAATGGGTATGACCTGCTCGTCCGTGGTCGATACGCGCACGAGACCCCGTTGATCGACGGCCGCGACCAAGGACTGGCCATCGGCATCCCAGTCGAAGAAGAACGGTTGCGCAGTCCCGAGTGGCAGTGCGTTGGCTGTCGCGACCTCGGTCACGATCAACCCGACGCCGTTGGGGTGCGGGCCGAGCGACGCTATTGCTTCGTCGTCCGGCGACCACGCGTGAAAGAACGGTGGAGTCGGGACCACAATCGCGTCACGGATCCCCGCACGATCTCCGCGGATCTCGATTCGGGCACCCGAGTTGTCGATCGTCGTCCACGTGGCGGCGTGACCGCTCGCGGACCAAGTTGGTTGGCTGTGCAGTCCAGGTTCGTCACTCAGGATCTGCGGCTCCGAGCCGTCGGGTTCGATGATGACGATTTCGCCCGACCCGTCGCGGATCAGGAGCCGGCCCGGGAGGTCGTCCAGCGCGATCGGAGCATCATCGGGCACGTCCTCCGCCGAGGCAACATCGGACGATTCGTCGCTCGAAAGGGGCGCTGGCGACGTCGACGATGTCGACGGACTGTCCGCGGGAACCGCTGGTGTCGATTCGCTCGAACACGAACTCACCAGCGCCACAACGACCGTGATTGCGAGCGAGGCCGCCAACCGGGTCAACCGCCTCGCTGTCGCACTACTCACGAGCGTCGACGGTAGCGGTGGACCCCAAAACGACGAGGATCGGGTGGCCAGCTGAGCTGACCCCCGATCCTGCGTCATCTGATCGGCTCCCCCGAAGAGGAGCCAAGGTCAGGCTCTAGCTGAACGGATCCTTGTCGCCGGTCCGGTTCAGGAAGGTCTTGCGGGTCGGGCGATCGCCCGTGTCCGGGAACCGCTTGCACAGCTCTCCGGCCTGCTTGACCCACTCGTCACGCTCGATCCGACCGTGGAAGAAGTCGAGTGCTTCGTCGACCGTCTTCACCTCGGCTTTGTCGAGCGTCGCAATCTGCTCCCAGGCTTGGATGCCAAACCCGTTGAGAATGCCTTCCATCTTCGGGCCGATGCCGTTGATGACCTTCAGGTCATCTTTGTGAGCGGCGCCTGCCGTGCCGAGCTTGGTGGTGCCCTTCACCCAGGCTCCCGTGCGGGAAGCTCCCTTCGAAGTCTTCTTCTTTGCCGGCTTCTTCGCCTTCTTCTTTGGCTTGGGAGCTGACTTCGGGACCTCGTGGCCGTTCTCCATGATCGCCTTGGCCTGGGGCACCCACTCATCACGGGTGATTCGGCCTGGGAAGTCCTCGAGGGCGGCATCGACTTTGGCGACGTCGTCGTCGTCCATGGCGGCCAGCTGCTCCCACGACTGAATCCCGAAGCTCTGGAGGAGCTCTTCCATCTGCGGGCCGATCCCCTTGATGACCTTGAGGTCGTCGGTGTGATCCGCACCGAAGGTGCCGAGCTTGGTCGTCCCGACTTTCCACGAGCCCGAGGACCAGGCATTCATCCGGCGTGTGCTCTCCGGAATCGATGCCTCTGCGGCCTCGACCGCGGCCTTCGACGCCTTGAGGTCGGCGCGGGAGCTCTTGAGCTTCGCTTCGAGATCGGCGATCTTCGCCGACATGGCGTCGACGTCGGCGCTGCTCGCACCGGCCTTCGCCGCTCCCTCAAGTGCTTCGATCCGGCGATCGCGCTCGGTGATCTCGACTCGGAGCTGGCCCAACTCGGCCGACGCATCTGCCGCAGCGAGCTCGCCTTCGAGTTC
>JAHDDK010000019.1:0-43324 GCA_020629375.1 Acidimicrobiales bacterium | reverse complement strand
GCCGATTCGGGCGTGTGCGCCGTCGAGGTCGCCTCGGAGCGATGCTGCCGCAGCGGCCTCGCCTTCGAGTTCGCCGATTCGGGCGTGTGCGCCGTCGAGGTCGCCTCGGAGCGATGCTGCCGCAGCGAGCTCGCCTTCGAGTTCGCCGATTCGGGTGTTGGCGGCATCGAGGTCGTCGGCGGAGCTTGCGTCGGCGAGTTGGCCTTCGAGTTCGCCGATTCGTGCGTTTGCAGAATCGAGGTCAGCCATCTTCTTGCGGCCCAGTGGGGCGTGACCGTTGGCCATGATGGCCTGGGCTTGCGGAATCCACTCGTCGCGGTAGATGCGGCCCTTGAACGAGGTCAGCGAGTCGTTGACGACCTCGGCTTCCTCATCGGTCAGCGCAGCAATTTGCTCCCAGGTTTGGATGCCGTGCTCGTTGAGGGTTCCTTCGAGCTTGGGGCCGACACCCTTGATGACCTTGAGATCGTCGACGTGGTCCGGCTCGACGCCTGGGGTGCCGAGGCTGGTCGTGCCGACCATCCAGGTTCCCGACGCCCACGCTGCGGATCGCCCAACGTTGGCTTCGCTGGCCGCCGCGGCTTCGGCGTCTTCGTCATCGAGGCCCTCTTCGAGCTCGACGATGCGGGCTCGGGCACCTCCCAGATCGCCTTCGAGCTCACCGATACGGGCATTGGCGCCGTCGAGTTCGCCACGCAGGCCGTCAGCCTCGGACGTGTCCGAAAGCTGGCCCTCGAGTTCGCCGATGCGAGCGTGTGCGCCATCGAGGTCGCCCTGAAGCCCGGCCTTGCCAGCGAGCTCCGCTTCGAGTTCGCCGATACGGGCGTGAGCCCCATCGAGGTCGCCACGCAGACCATCGGTTTCAGTCGTGTCGGCGAGTTGGCCCTCGAGTTCGCCGATTCGGGTGTTGGCGGCATCGAGGTCGTCGGCGGAGCTTGCGTCGGCGAGTTGGCCTTCGAGTTCGTCGATGCGGGCGTTTGCCGTCTCCAAATCTGCCATCTTCGCTTTTCCGAGCGGTGCGTGGCCATTGGCCATGATGGCCTGAGCTTGCGGAATCCACTCGTCGCGGTAGATGCGGCCCTTGAACGCTGTGAGCGCCCCGTTCACGGTTTCCGCTTCGTCGTCGGTCAACGCAGCGAGCTGCTCGTAGGTCTGGATCCCGTGCTCGTTGAGGGTTCCCTCGAGCTTCGGTCCCACGCCCTTGATCGCCTTCAGGTCGTCGACGTGGTCCGGCTCGACGCCCGCCGTGCCGAGGCTGGTCGTGCCGACCATCCAGGCTCCCGACGCCCACGCTGCGGATCGCATGACATTGGCTTCGCTGGCTGCAGCCGCCTCGGCGTCTTCGTCGTCGAGGCCCTCTTCGAGCTCCACGATGCGGGCTCGGGCGCCTCCGAGATCTCCTTCGAGCTCACCGATACGGGCATTGGCTGCATCGAGATCCCCGGACAGGTCTGGCGTCGCGTCGATTTGGCCTTCGAGTTCGGCGATGCGGGCGTTTGCGGCATCGAGGTCGCCGCGCAGCGCACCCGTGTCCGCCTCGAGTGATGCGAAGCCCGCAATCTGGGACTGCGCACCACCGAGCTCGCCTTCGAGCTCGCCGACGCGTGCCTGAGCGGCGTCAGTGTCCGCCTTGGCTGCGCCAAGCTGTGCTTCGAGATCAGCGATGCGTCCCTGCGAACCGTCGAGCTCTGCACGTGCCGACGCAAGTGACGCCTCGAGCTCGCCAGCTTTGGTGTTCGCCCCGTCGAGGTCGCCCTGAAGCGAAGCGAACCCAGCCACCTGACCGTCGAGGTCACCGATACGGCCGTTCGCTGAGTCGAGATCGGCCCGTGCGGTTCCGAGCTCGGCCTGGGCGGCGCCCAGTTCGCCCTCGAGCTCACCGATTCGAGCGTTTGCCCCGTCGAGGTCACCACGGAGCGCAGCAGCCGCTGCCGCTTCGCCCTCGAGCTCGCCGATTCGTGCCTTCGCCGCATCGAGCTCGCCGCGTGCCGTGCCGAGGTCGGCTCGCACCTTCTTGGCATCGCTCTCGAGCGAGGCGAATCCGGCGATCTGCGTCTGGGCTTCACCGACCTGGCCCTCGAGAGCGCTCACCTTGGCGTTCGCGCCGTCGAGGTCGCCGGTCAGGCCCGAGATCCGGGCGTTTGCGCCGTCGAGGTCGGCCTTCATGGTCTTGTTCGTCTTGAGCGACGCATCGAGATCGACTTTCGACTTGTCGAGGTCGGCCTGGAGGCCATTGAGGCGGGTCGTGAGTGACCCGCGCTCGGCGGCGAGCTCGTCGTGAGCTGCTCGGACCGAGGTGAGCTCGGCCTGCGCGGACTGACTGCTCGTCGCAAGCGAGTTCCACTGCTTCGACGTCACCCAGCGGCGACGCCACCGCCACAGCAGGTAGCCGATACCGAGCCCGAGCAAGGTGCCCAGGATGAATGCCAACAGCAGTGGCAAGAGGAGTTCGAGGATTGCCCAGATCATGAGAGGGTCTCCGTTTCAGTGAGTGCAGGTGCGCCAGCGAGGCGCGAGAGCGGATGGTTGTGGTGGTTGGGAGGTGTCGAGGTCAGGGTCATCAGAAGTTCTCCCGAGCGGTGAACTCGACACGGCGGTTCTGGAGGCGGCCGTCTTCGGTCGTGTTCTCGGCGACCGGCTGGGTCTCGCCGAACCCGACCGGGTTGAGGCGGTTGCCGTCAATGCCCTGCTCGACCAGGTAGGCGACGACCGAGTCTGCCCGGCGCTGTGAGAGGTCGAGGTTGAAGGCATCGTTGCCTTGGGAGTCGGTGTGACCCGAGGTTTCGACGACCGGACGGCCGTAGCGGTTCATGGCCGCGACGACCTTGTCGAGCGTGCCCTTGGCGGCCGGTGTGAGCTCTGCGGAGTTCGAGGCGAACACGACGTTCTCCCGGATCTCGTCTTGGAGCGCATCGAGTTCGGCCTGCAGCAGATCGATCTCGTCTTGGATCGTCAGCTCGGACTCTTCGGCTTCGGCCACTTGGATCGCGCCGCCGGGGCGAACGCCAGCGTCGGCTGCGGCGTCGACTGCTCCCTGGCTCGCCGCTTGGGCCTCGGGGTCAGCGGCGATGCCGTTGACTGTGAGATCCGAGTCGTCGAGCGAGGCATCGCCCGAGAGCAGCCCGTCGAATGTGCCGAGAGCTGCGCCGAGGGCATCGACCTTGGCGTCCGAGCCTTCGACGGCTTCGCCGAGGTCGAGGACGTTGAGGTTGTTGGTCACGTTGTCGGCGCCGACGGCTTCGGCAGCGGCGGCTTCGAGTCGAGCCGAGTCGTCCTCGTCGAGGACGTTGCCGGTCAACACGATGTTCGAACCATCGAACGAGGCATCGACGTCAAGGTTGCCAAGCGGATCCGGTGCGGTCACCGAGACGTCGCTCCCCGCGGCTGCGGCGATCGAGGCCGCAGCGTCGCCGCTCAGTGCCTCGACGCGTCCGGTCACGGGGCCGTCGTCGTCGACGGCCAGGTTCGCGAGGACGAAGGTCCCCGCTCCGAGGCCACCGATGGCACCGGCCATCAACCCGACCTGAGCGGAGGCGTCGCCTGACGGCTCGAGGCCGGAGACGGTGAGGCGGTCGTCCACGGCCAGGCCAGTTGACTCGGCGGCAGCGACCAGCTCGTCACGATGCGCCTCAGACGGGACTTCGCCGGTCAAGGTGATCGTTTCGCCATCGGAGTCGACGTCGACGTCGACGGGTCCGAGTGCGACGGGGGCGGCTTCGGATGCGGTGACGGTGGCGTTGCGGATGTCGGCTTCGTCGAGCGGGCCTTCACCCTCTTCGAGCCACTCTTCGAGTTCGGCTGCCGTGATGCCAGCCGGCAGCACGCCGCTGACCTCGACGTTGCGGTACGTCGTGTCGAACTCGAGACCGGAGATGTCGGTATCGAGACCCTTCGAGGCGAGTAGTTCTTGCGTCATCTGCGGGGCGTCGTCGACGACGTCGTCTTCGACGTGGTCATATCCCCAGAAGAACGCAATCGCCCACAAGGCGAGAAGGGGCAACAGGAGCCACTTGAGCAGGCGCTTACGCAACTCGGCCCATGACCACGGCATCTCGCCCTTTTCGTTTCCTTCGACGAGCGCTCGAGACCACGACACCTCCTCGAAGCGTTGCTCGGCCGAAGCCGATGTCTCCTTGACAGCGGTCGCAGACGCAGATTTCGCGCTCGACCGGCCGCCCTGGCGTGAATTCGCCATGGTGCCTCCCCGGTGTTGATGTTCGTCAGCCCACCTCGGGGCCGCACAGATGCGACGCCCGACGCCCGGAGTTTGTTGCATGATTCTCCCGCGGCGCAAACAGGGAGCTTTACGGTCGGATGAACGCGGTCGAGATTGGGAGCGGGTCTCGCCGATCAGGAGGCGACGATGAACTCGATTCGCCGGTTCTCGGCCCGGCCATCATCGGTGATGTTCGGTGCGACCGGTTGCGATTCGCCGAAGCCAATGGCCGTCAGCCGCTGGCCATCGACACCCCGGATCACCAGCGCGTCGAGGACAGCTTCGGCCCGGCTTTGGCTGAGCGCTTCGTTCGAGATGGTGTCGCCGCTCGCGTCGGTGTGACCGTGGATCTCGATCCGGACGCCAGGGTTCGCTACAAGGATTCGCGCCGCCGCATCGACCGTCTTCAGGCCTTCGGCCGTTAGCGACGCGCTGCCGCTCTCGAAGGTGACCCGCCCGACGTCGGCGAGTTGTGAGGCTAAGGGACTGGCCCCCGTATCGGCCGGTGCGGCTGTGGCGGCGATGGTGGTCGAGGGCAGCTCGATTGCGCCGCCCACAATGACCAGACGATTGTCTACCGACGACACGCCCTCCACCGAGCGAGCGACCGCACCGATCGCTGCTGCGTCGGTGGAGGTCTGCGCTTGTCCTTCGAGAACGATCAATCCGCCTTCTTCGCGGACGACAACGTTGCCGAAGCCCGCACGTGCTTCGGCGGCCCGGACGTCGTCGACGAGGGCGTCACCGGTCGAGGCGGCGGTCTCGTCGCTCCCGACGGAGTTGGATCGCCAGGCGAGCGTGATCACGAAGATCGCCAACAAGAACAAGGCCAGCGGTATCAGAAACCGAGGGTCGGTCACGGAGCCTGACTGGTGTCCAACTTGCCGCGGCGCACGACGCGGCCCTGGGCGCCCATCGGGTCCCTGGTCGTTCATTTCATCGAGCACGTCACCGGCGTACACGGGGTGGAGGGTAGAACCAGAGGCCGAGCGACCGGTGGATCGGGGCCGATCGTCCCACCAGAATTGGGCAATCGGGCTCCAATCAGGCCTGCACGCTTCACGGAGCCGATCTGGCCTTCTACCGTCGGCGATGTGGAGGACATCACCGGTCACGACCCCGTTCGAGATGAGGACGGCTTCGACCTCGACGACGAGGCGCGTCTCGCGCTGAACGTCGCCCGTCACGCCGCCCTCGCCAACGGCGACCCGCATTGCGGTACCGAATATCTGCTGTATGGACTGATTGCGACGGCCAAGGGCGATATGACCGAACTCGCGGAACTCTTCGCGCTCAACACGATGCGAATCGATCTCGGCATCGAACGATTGCTCGCTCATCGGGCTGCCGCCGGCGTGACCATGAGCGGACCGCCGCAGCTCTCGATCCGCGCGACGCAAGCGCTGATGACGCCGCGCCTCGACCACGACGGCTCGACCGGCCCGTTCGAGGTGCTCCATGGCGTGCTGGCCGACGACGACTCCGGCGCATGTCGGGTCCTTCGAGACCTCGGCGTGACCGCTGACGACGCCCGACGCCTGGTCGCCTACGGCATTCGTCACCTGAGCAAAGCAGAGGTCGACGACCTCATCGCCACGCTCGACCGTCGGGCCGGAAATCACGAGGCCTGGTGGGGCCCGAGCAGCAGCTCACGTCTGCAACCAGTCGTCCCCGGCGTGAATCTGCCAGTCGTCATTGCCGAGAGCGCAACAGCGCGGATCGAAATGACCGCGATCGCGACCGATGGTGTTGGGCTCGGCTTCACCACAACGACGCGTTCGCTCCGCCCATGGGTGCTCCCGCCGGTCTTTATCCCCGAGGAGTCACTCGTCCCCGGCGAGGGCGCCCGCTACTCGGACGGCCCCGACTTCTTCCTCTTGCAGGTGCACACCATCGACGGCTTCGTCGTCGACAACCGCTCGGTCGATGTCCGATTTCGATCCGAGCGTCCCGACCAGGCGCGGTTGATCCAGCTCGGTCAGCGCGAAGAACGGACCTCGTTGAACGATCGTCGCCAAGCCGACCAGACCGTGATCACCGTGGATTGGTGGATGTGGCCGGTTCCCGCGCTCGACTCATCGACGACAAGTCAGATCGAGATGCGGGTTGATTGGCCAGCAGAGTCGGTCAACGGCGCGCGTGCCATCCCACTCTCCGTGACCGCTCCGTCGTAGCATCGGAGGATGCGAGAAACACGCATTCTGGTCGCTGAGCTGATCGGCACCTTCATCCTGATGCTGGGAGGACCCGGGCTTGCCGTGCTTGCCGCGATTCCTGGCGCGTTCGGAGACGCGGGGATTCTCGCCGTTGCGCTCGGCTTCGGTCTGTCGCTCGCGGTGATCGCGCACACCGTCGGCCCCGTCTCCGGCGGGCATGTCAACCCGGCTGTCACCATCGGACTCGCGCTGAAGGGAAAGGTGTCGATCCGAGAGATCCCGGTGTACCTCATCGCCCAAACCGTCGGAGCCGTGCTCGGCGGACTCACGATTTGGGCCATCGCCACCACCTCGTCGAACTCATCAGTCCTCGGGCAGGGGTGGGACGGCGTCACCGACACGAACTTCGCCACGAACCTGTGGACCGGGGACTTCATGGGGTTCTGGCCGATGGTGATCGCGGAGATCGCCTTCACGGCACTGTTGGTCTTCGTGGTGCTCTCCACGACAGCGTCGGGATACAACCCGGCATCGGTCGGACTCCACGTCGGCGCAACCCTCGCCCTCATCCACCTCGTGTCGATTCCGATCGACAACACCTCCGTGAATCCGGCACGCTCGTTCGGCATGGCCGTCTTCGCCGGGGGAGACTCCCTCGAGCAACTCTGGGCATTCATCGTGTTCCCCCTCATCGGAGCCGTGCTCGGTGCGGTGCTGTGGGGAGTCCTCGGCGAATCCGACGCCGCCAGCGACGGGTCGGCCGCGTCGAGTGCCCGGGCAGCGGCGGCACGAGCAACCGCATCCATCAACGAAGCACTCGAATAGAGCGCGACCGTCTACCATTCGGGTCAGACGCAACTCCGAACCCCGGGGAGAAACGGATGAAGCTCGTCACAGCGGTGATCAAGCCGTTCAAACTCGATGACGTGAAAGACGCCCTCGCGGGCGCCGGCATCCAAGGCATGACCGTGTCCGAAGTCCAGGGCTTTGGTCGTCAAGGCGGACACTCCGAGACCTACCGAGGTACCGAGTACCGGGTGCTGTTCACCCCGAAGACCCGCATCGAGGTGATCGTCGACGACGATCAGGTCGACACGGCCGTCGAGGCCATCATCGACGGCGCTCGCACCGAAAAGATCGGTGACGGCAAGGTGTGGGTGACGCCGATCGAGATGGTCTCTCGGATCCGAACCGGCGAACTCGGCTCCGACGCGATCTGAGCGCGAGACTCGGCGCATGGCCGATGTCACGATTTATCACAACCCTCATTGAGGCTCGTCCCGCAACGCCTTAGCGGTCGCTGAGGATCTCGGAGTCGAACACGATGTCGTCCTCTACATGAAGGAGCCACCCGACGAGGCTGCGTTGCGTCACATCGTCGATGGGCTCGTCGACCCGGTTGAGGACCTCGTCCGGAAGGACAGCCAGTTCAAGAAGCTCGAGCTCGACCCCGCCGACTACGTCGACAACCCCGACGCCGTCGTTGCGCTCTTGGCCGAACGGAAGGCCTTGTTGCAGCGGCCCGTCGTCGTCAAAGGCGACGAGGCCATCATTGGGCGGCCCAAGGATCGAATCCGCGATTTCTTGAGCTGACGATGTCGCGCCTGGTCGACTCCGCCTAGGCCGTTTTGCCCCTGAGCCAGGGATGTTCTACCAATGACATCTGATGAGGGGAACGTGGGTCCGCGCAGCGATCGTCCCGGTGTTGGTTGCCTTCGCCTGGTTTCTCCCTGCACAGCTCTCTGCTGACGCCGAACCGATCGTGACGTCGGTGCTTTCGAACGTGACCGTGCCTTCTCCGGGCACGTCGACGGCGCCCGTCGCAACGACCACGACGACGGTGTCCACGACCGCCGTGTCCACGACGACGCTGCTGTCGACGACGTCGACCGACCCCGGTGTTGTCGATCGCTCGACGATCTCCACCAGCGCTCCGCCGTCGACCGAGACGGCGCCGACGGTGGCGAGCACGACGACGCTCCCTGGATCGGTTCCACTGGCGAGCACGACCACGACGGTCGTCGATCGGGGGGCGATCGGTGACCGAGCCCTGAGCCGAGTGGGATTCGACTGGCGATCAGCGTTTCCGGGCTGGCAGATCGACTTTCTCGGACCGCGTGATGGCCTCCGGGCACTCACCTACCCCCGAGAGCGACGCGTCGAGATCTTTGTGCGGAGTTCCGACACCGAGTCCTCGCTCCACCGTGTGATCGCTCACGAACTCGGGCACGTCCTTGATGTCGAGTTCAACAGCACTGCGGATCGAGACCGTTGGGTTGCCCAGCGAGGGATCGACGACTCGGTGCCGTGGTGGCCATCGGCGTCCGCACCCGATTTCGCCACCGGTGCCGGTGACTTCGCCGAGGCCTTCGCCGTGTGGGAGACCGGCATCACGACACGATCGAGTGTCGCCGGACAGCCATCCTCGGCCGATCTCCAGCTCCTCGCGGAGCTCGCCCGAGGCTGATCTGCGCTGGGCCATTTGGTCCACAGTCCTTCAGAAATCAAAATCCCGTGCCGAACAAAGGGACATGGCACGTCATCTGCATCTCGTCCCGGCTGGCCCGGATCTCACCGAAACCGAGATCGCGGAGGCTCCTGTCGAAGACTCCAACGTGGTCGACTTCCAGACGGAGCGGATGCGACGCCGGTATCGATACCACCCGGCCGCAGGTGCCGCGTGGCTCGACGACCTCTTCGACGACGACCCACTCGATCCCGTTTCGTGATCGCTCATCGACGTCGTCTAGAACGACGTCGATGAACCAACCCGTCCGGTGTTCGTGGCCTACGGGCCATGACGACTACCTCAAGTACCACGACCACGAATGGGGCCGACCGACCACCGACGCCAACCGGCTGTTCGAGAAGATCTGCCTCGAGGGTTTCCAGTCGGGTCTGAGTTGGCTCACCATCTTGCGGAAGCGAGAGCGCTTTCGTGAGGTGTTCGACGGCTTCGACATCGAGCGGGTCGCACAATTCGATGAGTTCGACGTCGAGCGCCTGCTTCGCGACACGGGGATCATCCGGCATCGAGGCAAGATCGAGGCAACCATCAACAATGCACGACAAGCGATTGTCTTGGAGGAGTCTGAGGGGTCACTCGTCGATTGGATCTGGTCGTGGGCAGTGGAGACCCCGGAGCGTCTCGCTGATGGCGGCATCCCGACGTCGACAGCACGCTCTGCGGCTCTCGCGAAGGAACTGAAACGCCGCGGTTGGAAGTTCTTCGGACCGACGACTGCCTATGCGTTCATGCAGTCCGAAGGACTGACCAACGACCACGACGTCGAGTGCTTTGTGCACGATGCGTGCGAGGACGAACGACGACGCTTCCTCCGTGGGCGCTCGCTTCGCTGAATCGGCTGCCTACACGAGCTCGACTCGTGCCGGCACGTGTTTGTGCCACGGTGTACCGGCGATGGGATCTCGCCAGTCCGTCGTGGTGAGCTCGTTCGGGGCGACCCCCGTGAGTTCGGGGTCGCCCCCAGCGGGTGCGTGACCGAGGCCGAGCCCATTCGGGAGCGCGATGTGCCCAATCTGCATCGTGTCGGTGACCTCAGCCACCGCGACCGCAGTGCCTCCTGGGGTGGTGACGCGTACGCGGTCGCCGCTCGCCGCTCCGAGCTCGGCAGCATCCGCGGGCGAGAGCCGCAACGCACCTTCGGGGTCCTTTCTCCGCCAGGCCGGGTCGCGCATGATCGTGTTGGCGGTGAAGCTACGTCTCTCTCCGGCGGAGAGCACGAGCGGGAACTCCGCGGTGGTGTGCGAGACGGGCCGGTCGACCAGCAGCTCGAGCGCCTCGAGCATCTCGGGGATCGCCATCTGGATTTTCTGGTCGGGAGTTCGCAAGAGATCGAAGCTGTCGCCGATCTGATGGCGGGTGATCACGATGCCGTCGCGGTTGTCGATCAGCGCCTCGAACAGTGCGTTGCCGAGTTCGACGCCCTCGCCTTCGTGGCCCGCCGCTCGGACTTCGTCGGGGTGACGCATGGCGAGTTGCTGACAGCTGAACCACATCGGTGCAGCCCCAGCCATCCCGTCCGGGAGGGTCGGCCCGATCGCGTCGTACAGCACCACGGCGCCGAGGCCGGCGAGCGCCGGATTCTCTGCGGCCGCACCCATGAATGCGTCTGCGAACGCGTTCAGCGATTCGGCGGCGGCCTCCCGAAGGGGGACGAGGTCGGTGTCGCTGATGACCCCGAGCGCCAGCGCCAGCCGTCGGTGGATCTCGGCTTCGGGGAGAGTGCCGTCGAGTGGATCGAGGATGGGCGCACGCAGTGTCGCGGTGTTATCGGGGAAGCCCATCGCGAAGAATGTCATCTCCGCCTTCTCGTATTGCGACGATGCCGGGAGCACATAGTCGGCTTCGCGGGCCGTCTCGGTCAGGTATACGTCGACGACCACGGTCGTATCGCAGGCCTCCATTGCCGCTCGGAACTTCGCCGACTCCGCAAGGGAGTGAACGGGGTTGGCGGACTCGATGAACATCGCGCGGCTGCGCTCCGGGTGGTCGCTGAGGATGCCGTCGGCGATTTCGTTGCAGGGGATCATGCCCGAGATCACCGCACCGCCCGTCACCGGATCGATTGGCTCCTTGCCACTTGCGCCGTACGTGAACAGCGGAACGAGTGCTGTGTGCGCACTCATGCCTCCCTCGACGCCGTAGCTGCCGACAAGGGTCGTGATCAGCCGCTGGAGCCATGAGATCAACGTCGAATTCGGGGCCATCTCCACGCCGAGGTCCTCGTAGATCGCAACGCTCGAGGCCGCGGCGATCCGCCGGGCGACGGTGCGCACCGTCGCTTCATCGACGCCTGCCCTGTCGCTGAAGTCGGCGACCGGAACGTTTCGCAATGCGTCGACGACATCGTCGGCGCCGAACGTGTTGGTCGACAACCAGTCGGTCGCCGTCAGGTCCTCGTCGACGAGCACGCCGAGGATCGCCGCAAGGAGAAAGGCGTCGCCGCCGGGCTTGACCTGGAGAAAGTGGTCGGCGAGGTCTGCGGTTTCGGTTCGTCGGACGTCGATGACGATCATCGAGCGGTCGTCGTCGGCAGCGATCTCTTTGAGGACGCGCCGAGTCTCGTCGAACCCGTGGCTGTGCCACGGGTTCTTGCCGAGAAAGACGCTCACCTCGGCATGGGCGAACTCGCCATGGGTGTGCGTGCCGTACATCCGACCTTCGACCCAGGCTTCGCCCGTCTTCTCCTGTGCCAACGCATTGGACTTGCGCGTGATGCCGAGGGCATTGCGGAGTCCGGCGCCGTAGGTGCCGCCGAGGTGGTTCCCTTGCCCGCCACCGCCGTAGTACAGGATCTTTCCCGGCCCGTGGGCCGCGTTGACCGCCAACAGCGAGGCGGCGACCTCTTCGATCGCCGTGTCCCAGTCGAGCTCGATCCACGAGCCGTCGGGCAACTTCTTGAGCGGACTGGTCAGCCGTCCCGCAGCGTTCTGATACCGGTCGAGCCGAAGGGCTTTCTCACAGGTGTACCCCTTCGACGCCACGTGCGCCTTGTTACCTCGGACCCGCTCGAACGATCGATCGTCGAGGCGGACCTCCACCCCACAGTTGTTCGAGCAGAGGATGCAGACCGTCTTGTGCCACTCCATGGGGTCAAGTCTGACATAGCAAGAGGTGCGGCAGCCGAGGAAGTTTCCGGAGGAGACGGCGCCACACCATGTCAGACTTGACCCCATGAAGATGTCCGATACACCCTCGGTCAACGTCCAGACGATGATTCGGGCTGACGCTGAGCGCATTTATGACATGGCCGCAGACCTGGACAGCATGGCCAGCCATGGGACGGAGTTCCAGGGCGGCAGCTGGGTGAGTGGTCGTCCCGGATCGGTCGGTTCGAGCTTTGTCGGTCGTCAGAAGCTCGGCGACCTCGAGTGGGAGACGACGTCCACCGTCACCGCCGCCGAGCCTGGACGGCGATTCGCCTGGCGTGTCGGCACCGAAGAGGACTTCACCGCCACCTGGACACTGACGCTCACGCCAGTTCCGAAGGGCACCGAAGTCGACTACGGCTTCGTGCATGGCCCGGGGCCATCAGGGCTGCGATCCCGGGTGGAGGCCGATCCGAGCCGCGAGTCCGAGATCATCGACTCGCGCCTTGCCACGCTTCAAGACAACATGATCAAGACGCTCGAGGGCATTCGTCGCCGCTGCGAACGCTGACACGCCAAATCAGGCGCCGCTCGAGATCTCGGCGCCGTTTGTCGACCGAACCGTGACCGACCCGTCGTCGGCCCGGCTGATCTCGCCGGTCACCTGAAGAGTGGCGTAGCCGAGGGCTTCACAGTTGTTGTCGGTGTCGTAGAAGAGGTCGTAGACGCCGGTCGTATCCGTCTCCACTAGAGCGAAGTGATCGAAGGACCCACATCCGGTCGAATGGGAGAGGTCGACGAACACGTCGTCGCCATCGACGATCACGGCGTCGACGAAGGCGTCGGTTGCGCCACGACCTGATGGTGCTGGCCGAGATGCATGTACCGGCATCGTTAGCGTTGCCGGGCCAGCAGCTCCGTCGACGACGATCGGTGGGTCGATCGGGGCATTCACCACCGTGGCGGGAGCTGTGGCGGGCGTGTCATCGCCATCGGCGGCGGCGCCGGATGAATCCGAGCCGCACGCCGAGGCGATGATCAACAGCAGCAGAGTGACGAGGAGTTTCGTGTGTCGAACCATGTAGGTGGTACGTCACGACACCCCGCTGAGTTCCCGAGATCAGACGAGTTCGCGCTCTCGTGTCGACTCGGTGACGCCCGAGTCGACTTCGTCGAGTGTCAGGAGTGGTTGCAGGCGTCCGCGGCCCGCTTCGACCTGGCGGACACCGGCAGCGACCGCGGTGACGGCGGCGATCAGGAGGAACACGCGCGGCGCCTTTGTGAAGCGATCAAGAACGTCGTCGATGCCGAGCGACGTCTCGAAGATCCGTTCGATCGCCCAGATGAAGGCGACGGCGGCGAGGGCAATCGACCCGATCTGGATGATGCGTGGGTAGTACACGGTTCGGCGAAGCAGGTAGAGCGCCGGGAACAGCAAGATGATGATCACGATCTGACCGATCTCGACGCCGATGTTGAAGCCGAACAGCGAGAGCAGGCGTTGGCCGCGGCCCACGCCGAGATCCGACAGCAGACCGGCGAAGCCGAAACCGTGGAAGATGCCGAAGGCGAAGGCGATCAGGTGTTCACGGTTCGCGAAGATCGGCCGGAGGTTGTGAATCGCGGCGGCGATGATCGAGATGGCGATGATCGTCTCGACGAGTTTTGAGTTGAGCTCGACGATGCCGAGACCACCCAACGTCAACGTGATCGAGTGGGCGACGGTGAACATCGAGGCGATCTTCACCACACGCCAGAGGGCTGCACCGAAGGTCGGCACCGGCACCCACTTCTCGTTGGCGAGCGAGAACAACATCACCGCCGGCAACAGCAGCACGAGCACGAAGAGGATGTGGTCGGTGCCGATGAAGATGTGTTCCATGCCGAGGTCGATCGTGGCCCAGAGCGCGGCGAGTGTGTTCGGGTCGTCGAGGTCGACGACCGAGGTGGTGTCATCGGTCGTCATGAGGTCGGTCTGGAACTCGGTGCCCGCGGGGTTCTCGTTGCCCGCTACAGGAGCGTCGTTGCGGAACGTGCCGGTCTGAGGATCGGTTCGCACCACGACGTAGCCGATGTGCCCGGCGACGACGTCGAAGACACCGTCGTAGGTCACCTCGAATTGGCGCGGCGCCGTGTCGAACGTGTCGTCGAGCTCGAAGTTGTACGCCGCATACAAGCGGTTCTCGGTCTCGACGACCTCGGTGTCGGTGAAGGTTACCGGCCACTCCTGGCCATTGGCCGAGAAGCGGAAACTGTCGGTGTTGAACGGAAGCATGACCGAGTTGGTGGCGGCGATGTCGTCTTCGGTCGCCTCGTCCGGATCGAGCCCGAAGTCGAAGAGCTCGTTGAGCAACACGACGGGATGTTCGACCTGTCCCTCGACCGAGCCATCGGGGAAGACGTCGAGGTAGATGACCGTGCTCGTGCCGTCATGGGCCTGAGCGGTCGAGCTGAAGGCGAGGACCATGAGTGGCACGAGCACTGCTGCCACGGCGGCCATCACGATCGCCGGTCGTTGATGCCACGGTGTGGCGGGGGGGTGAGTGAACGTGTTCACGGGTTCCTTCTGTGTGTTGTTGACGTGTTGATGAGTGGTTGTTGAACGGGATCTGGTCAGGTGGGGAGCCCGAGAAGTCGGGCGATGATGTTCTTCTGGATGCCGCTGGCGCCTCCGTAAATAACGCCACCGGCCGCGTTCCGAAGGTCGCGTTCGACTTCGAACTCGGTGACGTAGCCGCGTGCGCCGTGCACGTCGATCGAGGTGAGGGCGCCTTTGAGCGCGGCCTCGCTCGACGCGAGCTTGCTCATGGCGGCGACGAGCATCGAGGGGGTCCCCCGTTGTTGAAGCGCAGCCGCCTTGTAGAGAAGAAGTCGAGCGGCTTCGTGTCCGAGCTTCGCTTCGGCAATGGCGTGTGACACGCCCTGAAAAGCGCCGATTGGGGTGTCGAATTGTTGCCGTGTCCGTGCGTATTCGACGGTGGTGTCGATGACCCGCTCGAGTGCGCCGAGATTGCCGACGAGCAGGAAGCCCCGCTCGGGTTCCATCGCCGCCGAGAAGATGCTCGCTCCGGCTCCGACAGCGCCCATACGTGCCTCGTCAGGAACGGCACAGCCGTCGAAGGTGACGGTGGAGAACGGTGTCGTCCGCATGCCCATCTTCGCCATGTTCGGGCCGATGGTCAGCCCGGGCGTGTCGGCGGGGACGACGAAGGTCGTGATTCCCCAACGGCCAAGCGCTCGGTCGGTGGTCGCGAACACGATGATCACGTCGGCGATGGGCCCGAGCGTGACCCAGGTCTTCGTGCCATCGAGGCGCCAACCGCCGTCGACGGGAGTGGCGGTCGTCGTGAGCGAGAACGCATCCGAACCTGATTCGGGTTCGCTCATCGCGAAGGCGCCGAAGGCTTCGCCAGCGATCAAGGCAGGTAGCCAGTCCTTGCGTTGTACCTCGGTGCCAAAGCGTTCGAGCGTGAGTTGCATCGTGAGCGCCTGGGAGGTGCAGGCAAAGATCAGGCCGTCGTCCGTGCACCCGTGGCCGAGGCCTTCGTACGTGAGCAGGGCATCGATCAATGACATTCCGCCGCCTCCGTACTCCGAATCGGCAATTAGGCCGAGGTGCCCGGCGGCGGCGAGCTTTTGCCAGCCCTCGAACCAGAACGTGCAGGACGCGTCGCGTTCGACGAGATCGGGGTCGCGAAGGTTCTCGGTCGCCCACGTGGACGCCTCGAGTTTCCGAGGATGTTGTTCGTCGAGCAGCGCTTCGAGAATTGCTGCATCCATCGACGTCATCGGCTTCGTACCTCTCGTGCACTCGCGATCGAGTGCGTCTCCCTGGCCAGCCAGCACCACTGGTACCACATTGGAGCCCAATTGCAATCGAAAACATGGGTCAGTTGGCCCGATGTCACGCGATCCGGCCAAACCGGTCGCCCATGTGCTGCATTTCTCATCGCAACCTCTACGGTCGTGTGCGGGCTGGTGGATGCACGGACTTCGCCGATGCTGGCGATCGACACGAGACGACCGACATGACCCTGACACCGCTTTTGGCTGACCAGGCTATGCGGCACGCCGACGCCGACGCGGTGGTCGATGTGTCGCGAACGTTGAGCTGGGCCGAATGCGCGGACCGCGCTGGTCGGTTGGCGTCGGCGCTCGCCGAACTCGACGTGTCGCTGGGGGACCGGGTCGGCGTCTGCGCACACAAGGGAGCGTCGGGCTTCCTCGGCATGCACGCTGTCGTGGCGATCGGCGCCATCGCCGTGCCGGTCGATCCGGCGGCTCCCCACGAGCGGAAGCGTCGTATCATCGAGTCGATGGGCATCGACGTGATGCTCTGCGACGGTCGAACGGTCGGCGATCTCGAGCCGGTACCAGGTCTTCGCACGCTCCGCCTCGACGACGAATCGATTGACAGCTTGGTGGTGCGGCCGCCTCGGGTCGTCGCCCCCGAAGCGGTTGCGTACATCATTACGTCGTCGGGCTCTACAGGCGAGCCGAAGGGCATCGTTCACACGCACGATTCGGCGATGGCCTATGTCCGCAACTCGCTTGAGTTGTTTCCGCTCGATTCGACCGATCGAGTGTCGGACATTGCTCCGCATCACTTCGACATCTCCACCCATTCGTTGTGGTCGTGTCCGGCGGCTGGTGCCGCGATCGTGGTTATGCCCGAGATGTTCCAACAGTTCCCGGCCAGCCACTCACAGCGCCTTCAGGACGAAGGAGTGACGCACTGGTACTCGGTACCGTTCGTGATTCAGCAAATGGTGCTGCGAGGCGACCTCGAGAATCGTGACCTCTCGGCCTTGCGGTGGGTGCAGTTCGGTGGCGAGGTCATCCCCGCATCGATGTTGGCCTCGTTCATGGCCCATGCCCCGAATGCACGCTTGGCAAACGTGTTCGGCCCCGCCGAGACGAACATGTGCACGTTCCACGTGCTCGATCACGCGCCCGATCCCGATGACGTCGTCCCGATTGGCATCCCGACGCCGCGCACGACGATTCGGCTGATCGACCCGGAGGCCGCGATTCCTGGTGCAGCCGCCGTGGTCGACGATGGTGAGCCCGGCGTCGCCTGGGTGAGCGGAGCTGGGGTGATGAAGGAGTACTGGGATGCCCCCGAACGCAATGCTCGTGTGTTCGCGGAGGTCGACGGGTCCCGCTGGTACCGGACTGGCGATGTCGTTTCGGTGCGGCCGTCCGATGGACTGCTTCATTTTCATGGTCGCGAGGACATGCAGGTCAAGGTCCGGGGTCATCGCATTGAGATCGAAGGGGTCGAAGTGGAGCTCGAGTCGATCGATGGTGTTGACGCGGTGGTGGTCGGAATCGCCCGAGCGACCGGCGGCGAGGACGTGCTCGTGGCGGGGGTCGTGACCCCGCCGGAATCCTTCGACGAAGACGCTTTTCTAGCCGCCGGACGGACCCGTCTCCCGACCTGGAGCATGCCGACGCGAATAGTGAAATTGACTCAACCGGTTTTCACAGGAAGTGGCAAACTGGCCAGACGTGTGCTTCGAGAGCACGCCGTCGAGCAGTGGCTGGCTGAGTCGACCCAGGCGATGGAGGAGACAACGTGAGCGACACTTCGACGATCGGCGACCGGTTGGTGGCCTTCATCAACGAGGAGGTCGTCCTCGACGGCTCGACCGTCACGCACGAGTCCGACCTGTTGCTGTCCGGGGCGGTCGATTCGCTCGGGGTGATCCGCATCACCCAATGGATCGAAGACGAGGTGGGCCTTGTCGTTGACCCGGGCGATGTCACGATCGAGAACTTCCAGACCGTGTCGCGCATCGCGTCCTACATCGAGGCCACCGACAGCTGAGATGGCGGTTGTCCGACTCGAGCCGAGGCGCCGGCTGACTCCGAGCCAAGAACTGATCTGGACCTCTCAGCGGCTGCACCCCGACGTGCCGTTGGCAAATATGGCGAACCTGTCGACGATCGACGCGGCCATCGATCCCGATCGATTTGTCGCTGCGGTCGACACGGTCGTGCGCGGAGCCGATGTCTTGCGAACCGTCGTTCGCACTGTCGACGGCGTGCCCCATCCGACAATTCGTCAGGATCCGCCCCGCATCACCGACGTGATCGAGGTTCCGTGGACAGAAATGGATGCGTGGTGCGCTGATCGAATTGCCGAGCCGCTCCAGATCGAGGAGTCGGTCTACGACTCGGTACTGATCCGGCACCCCGACGCCGGGCCCGACGAAGACGCGCCGGGAGCGTGGTCGTGGTGGTTCGATTGTCATCACGTCGCCACCGATGCCGCGAGCTCGGCGACCATCTTTCGGGCCGTCGCGGCGGCCTATACGGGTGAGTGGGAACCCGGCCGGTCGTACGACGAGCTCGCCGCGTCGATCGACGCAGCCGCGGATTCGCCCCGTGTCGTCGCTGCTCGACAGCACTGGTTGCAGAATGCGCCGACCGCGGTGCACACCTCGCTGTACCGACCAGATGCTGGACCGTCGACCGCCGCCGAACGGATTGAGATCGATCTTGCGAGCCGGGAGCAGCAGTTCGATGACCTCCTTGCCGATCGATTTCGGCTGATCTCCCCGGACTTGTCGCTCACGGTCGCGCTCGGGACTGTGCTCTCCGCCTTTCTGTCGCGGCTCGGCAACGACCGCATCGTCATCGGCGTTCCCGTCCACCACCGGATGACGAAAGACGACAAAGACGTGATCGGCCCTCTGGTCGAGCTGTTTCCGGTCGAGGTCGAAATCGGTGCAGAGGACACGTTCGCCGATGTTCATGCCCGCTGGAATCGGAGCCTGTTCTCCACCCTGCGTCATGCGCTTCCCGGCACGAGCCCGGCGCAAAACTTCGATGTCGTCCTCAACGTGCATGGCGCGACATTCGGCATGTTCGGCGACCATCCGACGAGGACGACGTGGGTCCACCCTGGGCACATCGATGCACATCATCGACTGCGCATGCAGGCGCTCGACTATGACGGATCCGGGGCACTGCGGCTGGCGGTCGACATCAACCATCGTGCAGCCGATGCCGATCACCGCCGTCGGGCAGCCGACCACATCGCCGCGGTTCTCGACGCGGTGATCGCTGACCCGGACATGCTGATCGCTGACGTCTCGCTTCGGACCGATGACGAGGCGGCGCTCCTCGCGCCTTTCGAGACACAGACGGTCGGGACGCCGCTCGAGGCCCCGGCCCCCGAGATCGTCTCCCGGCGTCTCCGCACCTACGGCGAGCGATCGATGATGCGACTCGAATCGGAGAGCGGTGAAGTCCGGACGTGGACGGGTGCGGAGATCGATTCTGCGATCGACGGGATCGTGGCCCGCCTCGGGGCCGCCGACATCGGTCCCGGCGATCTCGTCGGCATCGAGATGCCCCTTGGGCCAGACGCGGTCCTGGCCATTCATGGAGTGCTTCGTTCGGGTGCAGCATTCGTGCCGATCGATCCCACGTACCCGGAGGCTCGACGCGAGCACCTTCGGACCGACAGTGGTTGCGCCTTGGTCTTGCGCTCGCTCGAGGATCTTCCCCCGGCGCCCGATGGCCGGGCATCGCCGATGGCTGTCGAAGTTGATTCGGACGCGCTCGCCTACGTGATCTACACGTCCGGCTCCACTGGCCTCCCGAAGGGTGTGCCGATCACCCACCGCGGTCTTCGCGAGTACCTCGGCTTCGCCTACACCGCGTATGTCGGTGACCACGCGCCCGTAATGCCGCTATTCACCTCGCTGTCGTTCGACCTGACGATCACCACGCTGTTCTTGCCGTTCCTCGCCGGGGGGCAACTGACTGTGCACCCCGCAGGAGGCATCGCCGCACTGCGAGAGATCGCTGATCAACGGCGCGTCACCACGCTCAAGGCGACTCCGTCGCATCTCGAGCTCCTCGTCCGAATGATCGACGCCACTCATCCGCTCGACACCCTCATCGTTGGCGGCGAGGCCTTTCTGACCGACCTCGCCGATCGTTTGGTGACGGCGTGCGCGCCGGGTCTGGCGATCCACAACGAGTACGGCCCGACCGAGGCTGTCGTTGGGTGCATGGACCATCTCTACGACCCCTCGGCTGATCCGGGTCCCGAGGTGCCGATCGGACATGCGGCCCCTGGCGTTGGTCTCCGCATTGTCGACCCTGCTGGCCAGGATGTGCCGCTCGGTGTGGCCGGCGAGCTCCTCATCGCTCGACCAGGTCTCACCGCTGGGTATCTCGGGCGGCCCGAGCTGAACGCTGAACGATTCGTGCGTCAGAGCGGTCGGCGGTGGTACCGAACCGGCGATCTCGTTCGCATGCTCGATGCCGACCGAATGGTGTACCTCGGACGACTCGACGAACAGGTCAAGATCGGCGGCATCCGACTCGAACCGGCCGAGATCGAACACGCCGCGCTGTCGGTGCCTGGCGTCCGACGAGCCGTAGCCGGCCTGTGGCGACCGAGTCCGGATCGGCGGGTCAATCGCTGCGTGCGATGTGGGCTCGGCGACGACGTTCCGGACATCGTCGTCGACGCCGACGGAGTCTGCTCGGCGTGTCACGCACACGACCTGGTGGCCCCCCAAGCTGCGTCCTGGTTCCGGACCGTCGACGACCTCCGTGCCGAGCTCGCTGATGCCCGTGGCCGCTCGACCGGGGATTACGACGTGTTGCACCTCCTCTCGGGAGGCAAGGACTCCACGTATGCCCTGCATCAGCTTGTCGAGCTCGGCGCCCGCGTGCGATCGATCACCCTCGACAACGGATTCATCAGCGATGGGGCGAAGGAGAATGTTCGCCGGGCCACCGAACGGCTCGGCGTCGACCACGAGTTCGTGACGGTCGATGCGATGAACGAGATCTTCCGTGATTCGCTCGATCGTTTCTCCAACGTCTGCCAAGGTTGCTACAAGACGATCTACACCGTGGCGCTGGCGACTGCCGACCGGCTCGGAATCCCGGCGATCGTGACGGGATTATCCCGGGGGCAGTTCTTCGAAACACGCCTTGTCCCGGGGATGTTCGAGGCCGACCGTTTCGACCCGGATGTCATCGATCGTGCCGTGCTCGAGGCTCGACGGGTGTATCACCAGACGCCCGATGCCGTGAGCGATCATCTCGATACGACGTTCCTCGCCCCGAGCCCGGACGGCGACATCTTCGACCGCATCACCTTCATCGACTTCTATCGGTACGTCGACGTCCCTCTTGCCGAGATGTACGAGACACTCGAGGCCACCGGAACGTGGGAGCGTCCGACAGACACCGGTCGGTCGACGAACTGCCTCATCAACGCCGCGGGCATCCATGTCCATCAGCTCGAGCAGGCGCACCACAACTACGCCCTTCCGTACAGCTGGGACGTGCGGCTCGGGCACAAGACGAGAGACGAAGCGCTCTTCGAACTCGACGATCCGATGGGGCCGTCCGAGATGGCGGAGATCACCGAGATGCTCGCTGAAGTTGGGTACGAACCGCGACCCGCCGAAGTCCTCACGCTCTGGGTCGAGACGGAGACGCCGGTATCTGCGGACACGGCCGAGGCCTTTCTCGCCGGCATCGACGATGCCCTCCGGGCGAGTCTGCCAAGTCACGCCGTGCCCAAAGCCATCGAAATCGTCGATGCGACACCACTCAGCCCGAACGGCAAGGTCGACATGGCCGCGCTGCCTGCGCCAGCGTTCCGGCGTCGTGCAGCAGAACAGGTTGGCGGGCGCCCACCTCGTGGCGCGTCCGAAGAGCTGATCTCCCGGGTGTGGTGCTCGGTGCTCGGCGTTGCGGACGTGTCGGCGACCAGCGACTTCTTTGCCATCGGCGGCACATCGCTGTCGGCCCTTGAGATGATCATTCAGGTGAGCGACCGTGCAGGCGTGGTTATGCCCGAGTCCGTGGCGTTCACGTCGCCGACGATCGAGGCGCTCGCAGCCGAACTCGACTCGCGGTCCGTTGACGAACTGACGGTCGTGGAGGCGCTGCCGGCCGACCCGCCGGGGCCCTCCCCGCTCTCCCCGGGCGAAGAGGCGATGCTCTACGAATGGCGCCGTGATCCGTTCGACCGTCGATACAACGTCGCTCGACTCCACCAGATCGATGGCCCCGTCGATGTCGATCGGTTCGACGATGCCGTTCGACGCGTCGTCGGCCACCAACCCGCCTTGCATCGCAGCTTCGGCTCGTCTCGTCGTGATCTCGGAACCGCAGCGATCCGGATCGGCCGTGTCCATGGCGATCACGCAAACCTCGACGAACTCGCGGCCCGAATCAACGACGAGGCATTCGACCTCGTCAACGGCCCGCTCGTTACGGTTCACCACCTCTCGAGCGCCGTCGATGACGCAACGGGAATTCTGTTGCGTGCCCACCACGCGGTTGTCGACGCTGGATCGCTCGACGTCATGTGGGCACAAATCGATCTCGCCTATCAGGGACGCGACTTGCCGGAACTCGCGACGACGACCACCGCTCACGGCATCTGGCAGCGAGCGAACCTGCCGGACCCTGCGGTTGTCTGGAACCCCGACGAAGATTCGCAGCCGGCCCGCCTGCTCGTCCGGCCCCGACGGCGTGGACCAGACGGGTATGTCCATCACTATTCGACCGTCACGATGCCCGAGCTTCGTGCCGCTCCGGGGACGACCCCGTTCGCTTCGGCCCTGACCGCGCTTACCGTGGCGTTGCGACCTCGTCTCTCGTCGGGGCCGCTCGAAATTGCCGTCACCTCGTCGGTCCGTGATCACCCGGACCTCGCCAACGTGGTCGGCTACTTCCTCAATCCGCTTCCGCTGCTCATCGACGATCGGGGTGCCGACACGTGGCGTGCACGTGCGGGAGTCGTGTCTCAGGTGCTCTTGCACGGCCTCGAGAACCGGCGTGCGCCGATCGCTCAACTCATCCGATCCGCTCGGGAACGTGGAATTCCGGAGCCGACCGGCACGATCATGCTCGCCGTCGAGGATCTCGCGCCGACATCGCTCGGTGGTCACGCCGCCCCCCATCGGATCCTTGCGTCAGGCACGGCGGTCTCCGATTGCACCTTCTTCGTACAGATCCGAGGCGACAGCATCGAGCTGGGATGCGAGTATCGCGGAGACGTCCTCGGTGCCGATGAAGCCCGGGCGCTTGTCGAGGCGTTCGATGCTGCGCTTCACAGCATCGTGGCTGATCCCGACGGCACCGCGCCGGTCGACGCAGGTGTCATCGTGAGCGGGGACACTCTCGCCACCGATCGACGTCTCGCTCCTCAACGGATAGACGACTCGATCGCTGCGTACGGAACCCGAGAGGCCGTGGCGTGTGGCGGTGATAGCCAGACGTACGCCGAGCTCGACGAGGCTGCACGCGCGATCGCCGGTCGACTCCGAGCCCTCGGGGTCGTCGCCGGTGACCGAGTCGGTGTGGTGCTCGAGCGCTCGGTCGACCTTCCGTCGGCGATTCGTGGTTGCTGGCTCCTTGGCGCGTCGTATGTGCCGATCGACATCTCCACCCCTGCAGCTCGGGTGACCGAGCTTCTCACCGCCGCCGACGTGACGGTTGCGATCACCTCCGGCGAGCTTCACCCCGGACTTCGTGAGGTCCTGACCGTGCGGCTCGACGTGGCCGATCGCGCCGTGTTGCCGGTTCATCGGACACATGAGTGCGTCGGACAGGACGAGGCATACGTCATTTTCACGTCGGGGTCGACGGGTCGACCGAAGGGCGTCCCGATCACTCATGCGAATCTCGCTTCGTCGTTGGCGGCGCGGCTCCAGTACTACGAGCGGCCGGTCGATCGCTACCTCCTCGTCTCGAGTGCGGGGTTCGATTCGTCGATCGCCGGCTTGTTCTGGACCCTTGCGGACGGCGGGTGCCTCGTCTTCCCGACGGAGAACGAGGTCCATGACATCGACGCCCTCGTCGCACTCATCGACCGTCACCACGTCACACACACGCTGTGCGTTCCGTCGCTGTACGGCGGAATCCTGCGTCGAGCACGAGGAGAACTCGCAACGCTCGAGACGGTCATCGTGGCGGGCGAAGCGTGTTCTCCCGATGTTGTGGCCGCGCACGAAACACTTTGCCCCCGACCCCGGCTGATCAACGAGTACGGCCCAACGGAGGCGACGGTGTGGGCTACGGCACATCGGGTCGCCGCCGAGGATCTCGAAGGCGGCGCCACCGTGCCGATCGGGGCTCCGATTCCGGGCACCTCGGTGATCGTCGTCGAACCGACGTCGGGGCGGCGACTGCCGATCGATGTGCCCGGCGAGCTGTGGATCGCCGGTCCCGGTGTGGCTAGCGGCTATCTACGCACGACGTCCGACCACGTGGACGCGGCGCCCGATGCCGTGTTCGTCGACACGGATCTCGGCCAGACCTATCGGACGGGCGACCGAGTCGTTGCCCGCTCGGACGGCACCATCGACTTTGTCGGACGTATCGATGATCAGCTGTCTGTCGGAGGCGTGCGGGTCGAACCTCGCGAGATCGAACACGTGTTGACGAACGCCGACCCGGCGATCGTTGAGGCTGGCGTCACCGTTGTCGACGGGTCGCTCGTTGCGATGATCGAGGGGTCGACGTCGATCGACACGGCGGATCTCGCCGCCGAGGTTGCTCGACGCCTCCCGCCCGCACTGGTGCCACAGCGCATTGCTCTAGTCGATGCATTGCCCCGGACACCCAATGGCAAACTCGACCGCGACCGACTCGTCAGCGTCGACCTGGCCGTGGTTGGGTCTGCCCCGCCAGGGCACAAGCCGGTTAGACCGCCGAGCGTTGGTCAGGAGGGTCCCGAGCTCACGCAGATGTGTTCGATCTGGGAATCGGTCTTCGGGCGTCGCGTCGCCCCCGACGACGACTTCTTTGAACTCGGTGGAGACTCACTCGTGGCCGTCGCGCTCGTCACCGAGATCGAGGAGACGTTCGGCGTGCGTGTCGGGATCGGCGAGCTCATCGATACGCCGACACCGAGAGGTCTGCTGCCGAGAATTGCGAACGCGGAGGCTGGCGAGGCGACCACGTCCGCAGAACCGTCGGCCAGTGCGGAGAGTTCGCTCGTCGAGTGGCTCCGTGGGTCAGGCGATGAATCGCCGCTCGTCGTCCTTCCACCCGGTGGCGGAAATCTGCTCCGGTACGAGCATCTGGTGCGCGAGCTCGATCCGTCGATTCCGGTCGTCGGCCTCCGTCTTCCCGGAGCGGACGCCCGATCCGACGTCCTCACCACGATCCAAGACCAGGCGTCCGCGATGCTCGAAGCGCTCGACAGTGCCGTTGACGTGCCCCGGTCTGGTCATGTGCTGCTTGGCTGGTCGACCGGAGGGCTTCTGGCCTGGGAGATTGCTCGACTACTCCTCCAACGAGGCGATGCCGTCGCTGCCGTGGTGCTTGTCGACACGGTTATGGGTGGCATGCATGTCGAGGCACCCGAGTCTCCGGCTGACAAATACCGCCGGTTGCTCCGAAGCGACGGTCCTGGGACCGCCGCTCGAGAGGCGGCAGGTCGCCTGCGCGAACGCACGGAGTTTGCGTTGGCGCGACGCCGATATCGGCAGAGCCGTGATCGGGGTGGAGCGCCGACGGCGATCGACGCGGAGCGCCAGCTCGGTCCGGTTATCCGGGCGGCGGCGCTCGGCTATCTCCCGCCTCGGCTCGACGTGCCGGTCCTGTACGTGTCGGCTAGCGAGTCGGACGACGAGCTCACCACGACGCCCTGGACGACGCTGTGTGCGGGCAGCTCGAGTGCGTTCGAGGTTCTGTCGATCGACGGCGTGCACTTCGAGCCAGCCGAGCGGGGCGTGCTCGGCCCCAACAATGCTCAGGCTGTTGGCGCCGCCGTGTACCAGCTGATCCGATCCGCGAGACCTTCGTAGCGCTTCTGAATCTCGTCGGCGACGTCGTCGGGTTCGGCGACGACGGCGAAGGTCCGAAGCATCTCGTCGTCGATGACCGAGCCGAGCTCGTCCCAACGGTTTGCCTTCGTCAAGGCATTCAGTTCGGTGTGCGCATCGCCCCAGCCGTGATGCTTGAGGACCGATGCGTAGGCCGGGGTCGAACCGTAGAACCCGATCTGCCCACGGATCCCTGCGGCGGAGGCTTCCATCTGTGCCTCGTCTGATCCCGTGACGACGAACACCGGCACCGAAACCTCCACCTCGTCATGGTTTCGTCCGGCCGCATCCATCCGGGCGTGAAGGCGGGGGAGGGAGACGTCGCTGAGCGACGACGGTGTGTGGAACGGATGCACCATCCAGCCGTCGCACACGTCGGCGACGACGTCGATCATCATCGGGCCCACGGCGGCCAGAAAGATGCGGGCTCGGCCGTGTGTTGCAGGACCCGGGTCGAAGAAGTCCGACATCAGAATGTGGGTGTAGTGCTCGCCCTTGTGGCGAAGCGGGGTGCCCTCGTCCCATGCGTCCCAGATGGCATGCATGGCTTCGATGAACTCTCGCATGCGAGCGGCAGGCGCCGACCACGGCATCGAGAAGCGCTTGGTGATGTGGGGCTTGATCTGGCTGCCGAGCCCGAGGATCATCCGCCCTTCGGACGCCTCGTTGAGATCTCGGGCCGTGTACGCCACGGTCATCGGGTTCCGGGCAAAGGCGACGGCGATCCCGGTGCCGATGTCGACCCGTTCGGTGTGGCGTGCAACGTCGACCAGCGGGAGGAACGGATCGTGGGATGTCTCGGCTGTAAACACGCCAGCGACACCCGCCGCCTCGTGGTCCGCAGCCATGTCGCCCGCCGTGCCGATTTGGGCCGGCACGAAGACGTCGATCGGGAGGGAGCGCGGCTCGGTTTCCATGCTTGCAACGTAGGCTGCGTTTGTGCGCGTCGGGGTGTTCATCGATGGCCAGAACGTGACGATCGGTGCGCGCTACGCGTTCGGCCACGGCAACATGCACCCGCTTCTGCTCGGTCGGGCGCTCGCCGGCGAGGACGACCTCGTGGAGATCCGCTACGCGACGGGCATTCCGGACCCGGACGTCGACCCCGAGCGGCATGCGGCCGAACGACGCCGCCACGAGCTCATGGTGACGACCGATGTCGTCGTGCTCGAGAAGACACTGAGATACCGGTGGGAGTGGGACATCCGCGACCGCGATCTCGGCGACCCACGCGATCACAAGGGCGAAACGGTGACGGCTCGGGTGAAGTCCCGACGGCGCGGCGAAGAGAAGGGTGTTGACGTCTGGTTGGCGCTCGATGCGCTCACGATGTGTACACGCCAAGACATCGACCGGGTCATCATTGCGTCGGCAGATCGAGACCTCGACATGGTGCCTGCGCACGTCCGCATGATCGCCGGCCACGAGCACACCGAGATCGTTCAGGCGTCGATCGTCGGCGATGGCCGGACGCCGCGCCGCAACGATGCCTATGACGATGTGATGGCCATCGATCGGGCGACCTTCGAACAGGCCCGGGATGATTTCGACTACGACGACGACCTCGATGACGCCGCCGTCGCCGAGTTCGTCGCCCGAATCGATGCGGACCACGACGGTATCCGCGACCCCACGCCAGCCGAAACGACCCGAGGGGGTGCATCCTCATGACTTCTGTAGATGGCCACGAACGGCCTCGCCTGACGGCGTTCAGCCACGGCGCCGGTTGAGGCTGCAAGCTCGATCCGAGCGAACTGGCCCAGGTCGTGGGCCGCCTCACCCCTGTTGATCATCCCGATCTCCTCGTCGGCGCCGCCTCAGGCGACGACGCCGCCGTTTGGCGCCTCGACGAGGATCGGGCGCTCATTGCGACTGCCGACTTCATCACCCCCGTCGTCGACGACGCCCGGACCTGGGGTCGAGTTGCCGCGGCCAACGCAGTGTCGGACATCTATGCCATGGGCGGTCGGCCGCTGCTCGCCCTCAACCTCGTGGGATGGAACACCGAGGCGCTGCCCTCGGAGATGCTGAGCGAGGTCCTCCAAGGCGGTCAGGACGTCGCCGCGGACGGCGGTTTCGTCGTCGCCGGCGGCCACACGATCGACGATCCGGAGCCGAAGTACGGCATGGCCGTGATCGGGGAGGTGCATCCCGATCGGCTGCTGACCAACGCGGGGCTGCGAGACGGTGACCACCTCGTCCTCACCAAACCGCTCGGCATCGGCATCGTGACGACGGCGATCAAGCGCGACATGGCCGAGCCCCGCGTCGTCGACGCTGCCTTGTCCTCGATGACTCGCCTCAACGCGGTCGCGGCCCAGGTCGCGCTCGAGGCTGGAGCCACGGGCGCCACCGACGTCACCGGCTTCGGGCTCCTCGGCCATCTCGGTCGGATGTGCGCCGAATCTGGGGTCGATGCGGTCGTGCATGTCGACGACGTGCCCTTTCTGGACGGCGCTCGTGCGCTCGCCGAAGCCGGGTCAATCCCCGGAGGGACCGGCCGAAACCTCGGCTGGATCCGCGATCGTCTCGACGCCGATGGTGTTGGCGAACTCGACATCACCATGCTCGCTGATGCACAAACGTCGGGCGGCTTGGTCTTCGGCGCCAAAAGCGCCGAGGCCGCCGACGCTGCGGTCCGGACATTGACCGACAGCGGCCACACGGCGGCACGGATCGGCGAGGTCGGATCTGGTACCGGCCGGATTCGACTCGACTGAGCGCCAGGTCGGGCCGAAGGAACATATATGAACGCCAAGACCGTCATCTTCGACCTCGGGAATGTCCTCATCGAATGGGACCGAGCGCTCCTGTATCGACAGTTGATCGATGACTCGGACGAGCTCGCCTGGTTCCTCGACAACGTCTTCACCCTCGAGGCGAACGCCATCCTCGACAGCGGGACACCGCTTCCCGAAGTCGCCGAGCGGATCGCCGCAGCCCACCCCGATCACGCCGAACTGGTGATGGTGATCGCCGATCGCTGGAAGGAGACCCTCGGTGAGGTGATCGACGGGTCGGTGGCGATCCTCGAATCGTTGGCGTCGCAGGGCACCCCGCTGTACGCACTCAGCAACTGGGGCAAAGATACGTTTGCCATGATCGAGAACGACTACGCGTTCTTCTCCCACTTCGACGGAATGGTGATCTCGGGTCGAGAAGGGGTCACCAAACCAAACCCCGCGATCTTCGAACTGCTCTGCGCCCGGTACTCGCTGGCGCCCGACCAGTGCGTGTTCATCGACGATTCGTCTGCGAACGTCGCGGCCGCAGCCGACCTCGGTTTCGACGCGATTCTGTTCACTGACGCCGATGCGCTGCATGCGGATCTCGTCGACCGCGAACTCCTCGACCCGTCACCAACCTCTCCGCCGAGTACCGCTAGCAGCTGACCACGTCGTCGAGCACGGGACCATCGGGATCTGCCGTCGCCGGAAGTAGACACGCAACACCGGGAGTGCCGAACTCGAGCCGCGCCACGGCCGTGTCTGTTCGGGTGACGTCAGTCTCGGCCGTCACGGCTGAACCAAGATCGAACGCGACGGTGGTGTTGTTGATGCGGTCGAGTCGATGGAGGTAACCCGACCCGGATCCGATCACGGCGTCGACGCCGATCTCGGCAAACAACGCTGCCCGATCCGCTCGGTCTTGTGCCGGAGCTCGCACCTCGTCGGGGCCCCAATCCACGAGGAGCACCACGCCTCGACCATCGGCGACCGACGCTTCGAGTGACCGAATCATCAAGGGCAAGGCCGATGCCCCAGCGATGCCGGCGCCCGATGCCGTTGCTTCGGCGACCGGAGGCTCTGGGCTCAGCGAGATGGCGTGGATGGCGATGCTTGCGTTGCCGTTCCCGAGCACGATCGGCGCGACCGCATCTTCGATCGTCTCGCCGAATCCGACGACGCCGACCGCCCGCGTCTCGAGCGCGTCCGCGGCGAGTTCGAGCGCGTCGGCGCCCGACTGCTCGGCAATGTCGGTAGCCAGACTGATCACGTCGACGCTCGCTGCGCCCAGCAAGGTGAGGCGTTCGGGCTCGCATCCCACGGTGTCGAGCTCACAGCCGAGCGTCGTGATCGTGCCAAGGTCGTCGGTGACCGGCGCAATGCGATCATCCCACCCTGCGGTGTCGCCGGGCAGCGTGGCGAGCGCACCGAGCACATGGACCACGCCGATCGGCGACGAGGTGGTGGGGGTTGGTGTCGTGAGCGTTGACGTCGACGACGTGGTTGTCGGAGCCGTCGAGCTCGTGGGCGTACCCGCTTGGCGCGCCACGAGCGTGGTCGGCGTCGAGGGTTCGACGACGAGAGCGGATTGGTCCGGGGCGTCGCTGCTGCATGCACCGAGCATCGCCGACGCCACGAGGCTGGCGATCGCCCATCGAGCCCGCGTCCGTAGAGCGTCGACAGGGTGCGGCCGGGTCACGCCCCCAGTCTGGCCGCTGGCTCGGAGGGTCGGGCAATCGCGATCTCGTTCGGTGCGAGAAGCCACCTACGCTTCGGGGCATGTCTTTGGCCACACGATCGAGACAACGCTGGCTCGCGACCGCGATGGCTGCGGTGACGCTCGCGCTCGGCGCCTGCAGCGACGAACCATCGATCGTCGAGCCTGGCCCGGGCCCGGAGGATTCGACGACAACCACCGTCGACGAGCTCGTGACGTCCGACAGCGCCGACGACGGTGACGAATCGGCGGATAGCGATGACATCGTCGACGACTCCCAAGCCGAGTCCGTGGTCGATGGGTCCGACGATGCCGGCGACGGAAATGGCGACAGCGACGAAGATGGCACGAGCACGCTCGCAGGGACCGGGCCGCCTTCCGACGACGGCACACGAGTGATCATCGAGCCCGACTCTCCGAACGCGGCTACGTGGCAGGCCTTGTCCGACTCGGGACTCACCTTCGACCAGGTCGAGCAGGAATGTGCGGACGACGAGTTCGATGCTGACGAGAACGAGGATCGTGATGTCGCCCTGTTGTCGGCGATCCGTGCGTGTGCCGAGCCAGCGACGCTCGATGATTTTGCAGCAGAGCTGCTTCCCGCTGGGGGCACGGCGCTGCCGCCGAGCGAAGCCTCGTGCGTCTCGACCGCGCTGCGGACCGACGAGACGACGAGTGGGTTCTGGCTCGTCTTGCTCGGCGAGGAACAATTCGATTTCCTCGCCGCCGACCGCGATGTTCAGAACAGCTATCTGAGTCTTTACTCGTCGTGCGTCTCCGTAGGGCGAGCGCTGTCCGACCAGTTTGGCGGCGTGCTCTCCGCCCCCACGATCGGGTGCATCGACGCGTTGTACGCCGACACCGAGTTCGTCCGTACCACGATCGAAGCAGACCTCTCCGGCGACCCCGACGATGTCGCCCGGGTCGATTCGCAGATCGCGGGGTGCCTGACCAGCGACGAGCGTGCAACGCTGGGGCGATCATGAACTTCTCACTCCTTGGGTTTCCGACATCGATCCAGGGTTCGTTCCTTCTCACGGTCGGGTTTCTCGGATACCTCTCGTTCGCCGACCAGATCGATCGGATCATCGCCTTCGTGGTGATCGCGGTGGTCGCTGTGCTCGTTCACGAACTCGGCCATGCGGTGGTGGCGCGGCGCCAGGGCACGGTGGAGGTTCCGACGATCACGCTCGCCGGCATGGCTGGGCTCACTCGGTACCGCCCGAAGACTGAGCCCAGCCGGATGCAATCGATCATGGTCAGCTTCGCGGGCCCCTTCGCCGGGATGGTGATGGGTGCGGCGATCCTCGCCCTCGACTGGTCCGGGGCGATCGAGCGCACGCCGTTCGTCGACGACCTGTTCCGGATCGGGCTCTTCACGACGTTCGCGTGGAGCATCCTCAATCTGTTGCCGATCTTGCCGCTCGATGGCGGACACATCCTCGCCGATCTGATTCCCGGCTCTCGGGCGGTCCGCCGTCGACGAGCAGCGATTGTGTCGGTGCTGACCGCCGGACTCGGCGCGCTCGCCCTGTGGCAGTGGACTGGCTCGCTCTTCGGGCCGATCTATCTGGCGATGTTCGCTTTCCAGAATCTCTCGGCGGTCAATGCCGGCGACCGGGAGACGCCGATGACCCCACCGCTGTCGGTTCGAGCCGACAGCCCGGATGGTTCGGGTCCAAACCGGTAGGATCCGTCCCGCTGAACGTTCAGGGGGAATCCATGCGTGCACTACTGCTCACGAAGTCCGACGAGGGCGTCGTGACCCACGACATCGCAGATCTGTCCGACGACGATCTCCCCGAAGGCGACACCACCGTTGCGGTGGAGTACTCGACGATCAATTACAAGGACGGCCTCGCAATCACCAACACGTCGCCTATCGTTCGTCGTTGGCCCATGGTGCCCGGAGTCGATTTCGCCGGAACCGTCATCTCCACCGAATCGGAGGCGCTCAAAGTCGGCGATCGGGTGGTCCTGAACGGTTGGGACGTCGGCGAGAAGCACTGGGGCGGCCTCGCCGAGCGGGCGCGTGTCGATTCGAGCTGGCTCACGCCGCTGCCCGATGAGTTCTCCACGTACCAGGCGGCGGCGATCGGCACCGCCGGATACACCGCGATGTTGTGCGTGCTGGCGCTCGAGCGTCACGGTCTGACCCCGGCCGATGGTCCGATCGTTGTCTCGGGCGCGGCAGGCGGTGTCGGGAGCGTGGCGGTGTCGATCCTGTCGAAGCTCGGCTTCGAGGTGATTGCCTCGTCGGGTCGGATCGACTCCGAAGGCGACTATCTCACGGCGCTCGGAGCGACGACGTTGATCGACCGCGCCGAGCTGTCCGAACCGTCGAGTCGGCCGCTGGCCTCCGGACGGTGGTCCGGCGGGATCGACGTCGCGGGGAGCCACACGCTCGTCAACATGCTCGCTGCGACGAATCCCGGCGGTTGTGTGGCCGCATGCGGGTTGGCTCAGGGCATGGACTTCCCCGGATCGGTCGCGCCGCTGATTCTTCGAGGGATCACGCTCGTCGGCGTCGATTCGGTGCACGAGAGCACCGAACGGCGCTCCGAGGCCTGGCAGCGCCTCGCCACCGACCTCGACCCCACCGTTCTTGACTCGATGATCACCGAGGTCGGGTTGGGAGACGTCGCGACGGTGGCCGCCGACATCGTCGACGGCAAGGTCCGAGGTCGCGTCGTCGTAGACGTGGCGCGCTGAGTCGACGGTCAACCCCAGGAGGAGTCACTCGGGGACGAGGGTCAAGAGTCCGACCGAGGGCCGAACGCCGAAACGAAGCTGCGGGGCCTGACCACGCTCGAGGCCGACGCCAGTCGACACGTAGATCGGATGGCCGTTCACGAGGTGCAGGCCGCCAGCGCCGACCTCACGCGGCACCTCCGAGAACAGGATCGGTGGACCAAATCCTGGGACGCTCACCTGTCCGCCGTGGGTGTGGCCGGCGATCAGTAGGTCGATCGGCCAGTCCGGATCGAATGACAGAACGACGTCGGGACGATGGCTCACCATGATCACGACGTCTCGGTCGCGGACCGTCGCATCGATCTGCTCGACGATGATCGGGTCGATGACAGAGCGGTCCCCGGACAACGGAGTGGTCAGTCCGATCACTGACACCGCCTGACCGGCGACCTCGATCGTGGTAATCGAATTGTCGAGAAACGTGACGCCTGCGGTCTCGGCGAGCGCGGCCAACTGTTCGAGGTCATCGACATCACCATTGACGATGATGACCTCGCCCGTGCCCGCGTCGAGTCGACGCAGCCATCCGACGAACTCCGGTGCGACAGCGTCGAAGTCCCTCGGATCACCGAATTGAAAGAGGTCGCCGGGAAGCACCACGAGGTCGGGTTCGGCCGCCAGAACATCGTCGAGCGCGTCGTTCTCGTGTTGACCGATGGACGGGGTCTGAAGGTCGGCGATCACCCCGACGACGAAGGCGGTCGACGCACCCGGTGCCGCGAGACCGTGTTCGTCGATCCGAAGTCTTCCCGGCTCGATATGCGTACCCCAGATGCCGACGCCGACGAGCACGATTGCGGTCGGGACCATCGCTCGAGCGATGAACGGTGTGACGAACTCGGCATTGAGCAGATGCGGCCCGGCGATGATGGCAAAGGCGATCGGCAGGCCAATCACTGCTGTGAGGTACAGGATGTGAATGACGCCGAACAGGTTGAGCCCGTGCGTGATGGTCAGCACCACGGTGGAGAAGACGATGACGAGCGTGCCGGTCAACAGGCCGAGCAGAAGATCGCCGAGCCCGGTCCCCCAACTTCGAAAGCGCGCCGCAAGACCTCCGCCGAGGCCAGCGACCACGGCACAGATCAGCAGGATCGTGCTGAGCGACATGTCGACATCGTCGCAGATCTGTCGTGGGTGATGGAGGCAGCGCTGGTGGCCGTCAGTCGCCGATGTGGGCATCCACGAGCTGTCGCACGACCGAATGCGAGATATCGCGACTCGTCAGGTGGAAGTACGTCGCCCACGCGATGATGCCGAGGAACTTCGCCGAGTCTTCGACGAGAAGCGACCAGACGTGTCCAGGAAGAAGCTGATCGACGACGATCGAAGCGAAAAAGGCCACTGATGACGCGGCCAGGAGTAGCCAACGGGTCCGACGCACCTCGGCGATGTTGCTCGTGATCCAACCGCCGATCGCCGTCAGGTAGACGAGCAGGACGAACGACTTGGGCATGCCGCTTACTTGGGGGATGACGTTCGAGTGCAGGAGCAGAAGATCGTCGAGCGTGAGGAGGAGGGAAAGCCCGGCGGCTTGGCTCAGAAACGCGGCGGCCCGACGACGAGCACCAAGCCGGGCGACGTGGGCTGCGTGGATGGCCGAAACGGTTGCGAGCGTCCACATCAATACGCCGAGATTGGAGATGAGCCCCGTGTACCAGGGCAGTCCGGCGACTGCCGCGGGGTCGAGGAGGAGCTTGGCGTCCTCGGCAGGGCCCCGACCGAGGAGAGTCAGCAAAACGATGACGCCGAGGCTCCACACGACTGCGAGGGGGCCGACGATTCGGAGCTGTTCAACGATCCGTGATCGTGTCCGTCGCTCGTGGACGGCGCCGTGGTTCGACCCGGAGTCGAGACCACGCGCAGACACCACGGGATCCTCAACAGTCGACATGGCCGAAGAATCGGCTCCCTCCGTCGACCGCTTGAGGGGGCCGTTCAGCCCTCGGGGTGGTCCTTGAGGAACGTCTCGATCTCGTCGGTAAGGGTCGATGCGTCGGCCTCGTCGAGGCGCGGCTGCTCGTCGAACTGTTGCTCGAGCTGCGCAACGTACGCTTTGACTTCGTCGTCGTCGTCGATCGCCAGGTGCACCCGCGATTCCCAATCTCGGATCTCGTCGGCGAGGTTGGCGTGCTCGGTCGACATGCCGGTGAGCGACTCCAGGCGTGCGAGAAGCGCCGCAGTTGCCTTGGGTGACGGTGGGCCGGGGATGTAGTGCGGAACGCTCACCCGAAGCGAGATCATCGCCGACACACTGTCGGCGAGCGCCTCGTGGAGCGAGCCGATCAACCCCGTCGGCCCCTCGTAGGTCGGCATCGCAAGTCCGAGGCGAGAAGCGAGTTCGCTGTTTCCGGTCGACGCCGTGACCGGAAAGCTTCGGGTATGCGGCGTCGTGCCCAACGTCGCTCCGAGCGTCACGACGAGCTCGACGCCGGTCTGTTTGATGAGTTCGATGATCGTCTCGCCAAACGAGCGCCACCGCAGATGCGGTTCGTGTCCGGAGAGGAGGACAAGGTCGCGGTCGCGGCCATCGGTCTGTGCCCACAGCAGGTTGTTGCTCGGCCAATGGATCTCACGAGCGCCGTTGGCGCCGACGCGAATCTCTGGGCGGGTCTCCTGGAAATCGAAGAGCGTTTCGGGATCGATGGTGGCCGCAGGGTGCCCCTGGTGGGTCATCGACATCCACTCGACGGCGGCCGTGGCGGCCTCGCCGATGTCGAAGAGCCCACGAAACGCGACGAGGAGCATCGGCCGGTCGAGCTCAGGGATGTGATGAAGCTCGTATGGAATCGGGGCCACCGGCTCACCGTAGCTTGGTGACCGCTCTACGCGGCTGTCGAACTAGTGTGGCGGACAGCCCGCTGGGAACGTCCCAGATGGATCGCAGGTGGTGGACATCATGAACGACGGCATGCAACCTCCCGGCTGGTATCCAGCACAAGGAGATCCCCCCGGGACCGTGCGCTGGTGGGACGGCTCCAATTGGATCGGCGGCCCGCAACAGCAAGGCGTTCAGCAGCAGGCTGGTTACGTGTCGCCGTCGGGTGGGTCGCTTGCTTCGGGGCAGCAGCTCGCCGACCCGTGGCTCCGGATTGCTGCGGGAGTGATCGATTTCATCATCACGTTGATCATCAGCATCCCGTTCGGGATCGGCGCCGTGTTCTCGGCGTTCGACAGTGGCGGTGCAGAGGTCGAGCTCAACATCGGTCTTGCGATTGTCGGCGGTCTTGTGACGACGGCGTACTACCTGCTCATGAACGTGTACTTCTCGGGCACGGCGGGCAAGCTCATTCTTGGGATTCGTATCGTGCAGCGCGACGGCACGGAGCCATTGGGATGGCCCGTGGGCGTTCGCCGGACGGCAAATCGTCTACTTGGTGTGCTCAGCAACATTCCGCTGCTCGGCATCATCATCAGCCTGGCGTTGCTGGTGCTGAACATCGTTTCGCTGGTGTTCTTGTTCACCGACGAAGAGCGCCGGACGGTCATGGACCGCATCGGCGATACGTATGTCGTCAAGAAGTGACGACGTGTTGGGGCGTCAAGAAGTGACGACGTGTTGGGGCGTCAAGAAGTGACGGCTGCGGGTTCTCGGTAGAGCGCGGCGCCCCAGTGTGCGCCCGCCCCAAATGCAGTGAAGGCGAGCAGGGTCCCCGCGGGGACCCTGCCGTCGTTTTTGGTGTCGTGCCAGAGCAACGGAAGTGTGGCGGCCGTGGTGTTGCCGTAGTCGGCGATGTTGCTGGCGACGATTGCAGGATCGACGTCGAGCTGTTTGGCGATGCCGTCGAGGATTCGTTGGTTGGCTTGGTGGGCGAGCACGAGGTCGAGGTCGGCGACGGTTGCGCCGTACGTCTCGAGGACGGTTCGGATCGCCTGGGGCATGAGCCGGACGGCGTTTCGGAATAGTTCGCCTCCGCTCATCGACGGTTGATGGAGTCCGGCTTCGATCTGTGCCGTGCTCGACCACGGCTGGTTGACGAATCCGGGGGCCGGAACGTGAATGAGTTCGAACAGGGAACCATCGGTGTGAAGGGTCGTGGCGAGGATGCCGGCGTCGGTCGGCCCGGGACGCAGGACGAGGGCCGCGGCGCCGTCGCCGAAGAGCACGCTCCACGCGCGGGACGCGGTTGCGGTCGCGTAGTCCTCGTCAGTGACCGGTGCGGTCGAGGTTCCGAGTAGTCGATGGATTGATGCCCCGAACGGCATGTAGCCCCGATGGACTTCGGAGCCCACGACGACGACGGTCTCGGCGCGTTCGGCCGCGATGAGGGCGTCTGCGAGATCGAGGCCGTACAGGAAGCCACCGCATTGCTGTCGGATCTCGTGTGCTGCGATGGCGCCGAGCCCAGCGCGATCTTGGATGAGCGGGGCATTTCCGGGAGCGAAATGATCCGGTGTCATCGTCGCAGAGATCAACACGTCGACGTCGTTGACGGAGAGCCCGGCGTCATCGAGCGAAGCCAGCACCGCGTTGGCACCGAGCTCCGCGGAGCCGACGCCGACGTTGGCGATATGGCGCTGGCGGACGCCGGATCGTGACTGGATCCACTCGTCGGTGGTGTCCATGATCGCTGCGAGGTCGTCGTTGGTGACGATGTTCGGCGGAAGGCAGGTTCCGCTGCCGGCGATATAGGCCCCCATCGGCCAGGGTCACTCCTCTTCGCCGCCTGCGGCGACGGGAGCCTCTTCGTCGGCCGAAACCTCCGTGGGGGTCGGATCGGCGGCATCGGCGCCTGCAGGGTCAGCCGCACTAGCGGTATCGGCGGCATCGGCCGGCGCGTCGTCGGCCGAGGCTTCTGGCGTGGGCTCCTCGGACGGAGCGTCATCGGTACTGTCGTCGGCCGCATTCGGCTCTTGCGCCTCGGCGTTGTCGGCGTCTGCCTCAGCAGCGGGCTTCGCGATCTCAGCGTCGGGGTTGTCGCGGATCGTGTTGAAGTTGTCGACTGCGACCTTGTAGGCGGCCTCGGCCTCGGCCTTGTCTTCAGCCGACGCCCGCGGATCGTCGTTCAGCTTTCGGACTGTCGCGGCCGCCTCGGTCTTGGCGCGCTCTGCCTTGGCAACACGCTTCGCCGCTCGTTCTTCGGCGGCAGCGGCCTCGAGACGTTCGTTGAACAGCAAGAGGGCTGCACGGGTTTCGTCGTCGACGGGAATCTCAGTGCTCACGCGGTTAATCATCGGTCATCGGCGCCCGTCAGGCCAAGATGACCAGGTGTCGAAATCGTCACCTCCTCCTCTGCACGCATCCTCGATTGGGACTTTCCCGCGACGTCACGCCGCCACCCGTCGTTTCACGCTCGGGGCGCCCCGCTCGTTTCGGGTGTCGAAAGACGGGAATCGTGTCGTCTTCTTGCGCTCATCCGGGCCAGACGACCCGACCAACGCACTGTGGGTGGTGGACCGAGGATGCGCTGCTCGTCGATTGACCGACGGTACGGACGGCGTGGTCGGCGAACTCACGGCAGCCGAGAAGGCCCGACGCGAGCGAGCACGCGAGCAAGCCGGTGGGGTCGTGACATTTGTCGCCGACGGCTCGCTGTCGACAATCTGGTTCGCCTCGGGAGGGATCCACGAAGTCGATGTCGCCACCGGAGCTGTCCGGGCCTTGGCGAGCGCCGCCGATGCCTACGATCCGCGACCTCAACCCCACGGAAACCGCGTCGCCTACGTGAGTGGATCGACGGTGCGATTGAGCAACGGAACCAAGGACGCGGCGATTCCGGGACTTGATGACGGTCCGGGTATCTCCTGGGGCGCGGCCGAGTTCGTTGCTGCCGAGGAGATGGGCCGTTCGAGAGGCTTCTGGTGGTCGCCGGACGGTACGAGTCTTGCGATTGCCCGAGTGGACACGTCAGAGGTCGAGTCCTGGTGGATCGCCGCCCCCGATCGTCCCGATGTTGCTCCGCGAGAGATCCGTTACCCGGCGGCAGGCACAGCCAACGCCAACGTGTCTCTCTGGATTACCGATCCGGACGCAGGTCCGGTAGTCGAGGTCGATTGGGCGCAGGGCGAGTACGAATATCTCTGCGATGTCGTGTGGGGTGCGCAGCTGTTGCTCGTCGTCCAGCCGCGCAATCAGCGCGCAACGATCGTGCTCTCGGCGGACCCCGTGACCGGAGAGACCACCGAGGTGGGGCGACACACCGATCCGCACTGGACAGAGCTCTTCGCGGGGACACCGGTCGATACCGATGGGCGGCTGATCACCATCGCCGACGACACAGCCGTCGACACCCGGCGACTACACGTCAACGGATCTGCGGTTAGCCCTGCCGGTTTGCAGATTCGGTCTCTGGTCGATGTCGACGACGCGGGGGTGTGGTGCACGGCGACGCGGGCGGCGATCGACGCGCAACTGGTTCATGTGGCGTTCGACGGGGAGGTCACCGAACACTCCGCCCCGGGGACCTTCGCCACTGCAGTCCGAAAGGGCGGCACGACCGTCCTGTCCGAGGCGACGCCGTCCGGCCCGACGCGTTGGACAATCCGCTGGAGCGATGGCGCCGAACACGTGATCTTCTCGTACAGCGACGAACCCGGATTCGACGTGTCGCCAGCGTTTCACATCGCAGGACCGCGGTCGTGCAACGCTGCCGTCCTCATGCCCGCCGGCCACGACGGCTCCCCGTTGCCCGTCTTGCTCGATCCCTATGGCGGCCCGCACGCGCAACGGGTGTTGACGGCGCGCAATGCGCATGCGACGTCGCAGTGGTTTGCCGAACAAGGATTTGCGGTGGTGGTGATCGACGGTCGAGGCACGCCCGGCCGGGGTCCCGCATTCGAGCGTGAAGTCCATGCGGATCTCGCTGCGCCAGTGCTCGACGATCAGATCGACACGCTGCAGGCACTAGCCGCCAGCGACGAACGCCTCGACCTGTCCCGAGTTGGTATCCGCGGCTGGTCCTTCGGGGGCTATCTCGCAGCCCTTGCAGTACTTCGTCGCCCCGACGCCGTGCATGCCGCCGTCGCGGGAGCGCCAGTCACCGACTGGCGTCTCTACGACACCCACTACACCGAGCGCTACCTCGGTCATCCGGCCACGTCGCCAGGCCACTACGAGCAGACCGACCTTCTCGCAGATGCTCACCGCCTCGAGCGGCCGTTGATGTTGATACACGGTCTCGCCGACGACAATGTTGTTGCGGCGCACACCCTCACATTGTCGAGTGCACTGCTTGCCGCGGGTCGCGCTCACGAAGTGCTTCCGCTGTCTGGCGTGACCCACATGACTCCCCAGGAGCAGGTCGCAGAAAACCTCCTGCACCTTCAGCGAGACTTCTTGATGGAGCACCTCGCGGACGTTCAATGAACCGAAAGGTCAAGGCAACCATGGACAATCCACTCGACGCGTTTCGACTCGACGGAAAGGTCGTGATCGTCACCGGTGCGTCCTCCGGGCTTGGCCAACGGTTCGCGCGTGTGTGCGACGCCGCCGGTGCGCAGCTGGTGCTGGCGGCTCGTCGTCTCGAACGACTCGAGGCGCTTGCCGAGTCGCTCGATGCCGCCGTCGCCGTACGCGCCGACTTCGCCACGGATGACGCCGCCCCGGCGTGTGTCGAAGCCGCGCTGTCGGCGTTTGGTGCGGTCGATGTCGTGGTCAACAACGCGGGCATCAATCGCATCGTCCCGGCGCACGAGGACGACGTCGCCGGATTTCGCCATGAGCTCCAAGTCGACCTCGCAGCGCCGTTCGACCTCTCGATTCGTGCGGCTCGGTGGATGATCGAAAACGGGCGGCCGGGGGCGATCGTCAATATTGCTTCCGTCTTGGGGGTCGTCGGCGGTGGCCCGCTCAACGTCGCGGGGTATGCCGCAGCAAAGGGCGGCCTCATCAACCTGACGCGCGACCTCGCATCGCAGTGGGCGCGCCATGACATTCGTGTCAACGCAATCGGTCCGGGGTGGTTCGAATCGGAGATGACGTCGGATGCCATGTTCGACAACGAACGCGGGCGATCCTTCGTCGAGCGTGGCGCTCCAATGCGGCGGGGAGGCCGCGCACACGAACTCGATGGCGCACTGCTTTTCTTGGCTTCGGGGGCGTCGTCGTTCGTGACCGGTCAGACGATCTTCGTCGATGGCGGCTGGACCATCACCTGAATCCGCTGCCGACGATGTCCGGCCTCAGCGGGTGGCGACGCGTTGCCCGACGGCGACCACAATCGCCAAGACGATCAGCACTACGCCGATCAGTCGAGCGAGATCTGGGTCTTGTTCGAGGGCGGTGAAGGTCGCAAGCGGGAGTGTTCTCGTCGCCCCCTCGACGTTTCCGGCGAAGGTGATCGTTGCCCCGAACTCGCCGAGTGCTCGTGCGGCGGCGAGTGCTGCGCCTGCGGCGATGGCGCGTCGGGCCGAGCGAATGCCGACCATCCGATAGAGCTCGCGGTCGGCGACCCCGAGCGTCTGTGCAGCGTCGAGCTGTGAGCGAGGGATCGACCGGAATCCCTCCTCGGTGGCGAGGATGTGGAAGGGGAGCGCAACGAAGACCGCGGCGAGGACTGCGCCGGCGAGTGAGAACGGCAGGACGACCCCAAACGTCTCGAGCAGCGATCCGAGCAGACCTCGTCGCCCGAAGGCGCTCAGCAGCACCACACCGCTGACGACGGGTGGCAACACGATCGGGCTCAGGACGAACGCACGCAGCACTGACGGCGAAATCCCGAAGGGTCGGTCGTGGCGAGCGAGGAGCCAGGCGATCGGTGTGCCGAGGATGACCACGACGACGGTGGCCGCCGGTACGACGATCAGGGTGGTTCGAAGCGCGGCGGCGAGCATTGGATCGCCGACGAGTTCGTCCAGCCGCGACCACGACAGCTGCGAAACCAGGCCGGTCAGGGGCAGGCCGATCAGAAAGAGCGCAGGAATTGCTCCGAGGACAACTCCGCTCGGACGGACCGACACGTCAGACATCCTCGAACCCGAGTGTCGAGAAGGCGGGATGGTCGAGGACGAATTCGCTGAATCGAGCGACGGTCGGGTCAGCGCGGACCTGCGCCATCGTCACGTCGCCGGTTGGTGACTCCGGCAATGGCAGCCACCGGATCTCGGTGCGGTCGAAACGCTCAACATCCGTGCGATAGACGAAGCCGGCGTCGGCTTCGCCAGAGGTGAGCCGAGCTCCCACTTGTCGTACGTTCGACTCGAGTGTGTCGACGAGATCGGCCGACATCATTGCGTCGGACAATGCTTGCTGCAGCAGGCGTCCGCACGGCACCGAACGATCACATCCGGCGACTCGATGAGCTTCGACGAGGTCGTCGACGTCGTCGATTGGCGGTGCCGCGTCGGCCCGATGTGCGAGGACGAGGGTGTTTCGGGCGACGACGACGGGATCGCTGATCCGGTCGGTGATCGGATCGAGCGCGATGCGATCGGCGGTCATGATCAGGTCGACGGTGGCGCCTTCGTCGACTTGGCGAACGATGGTCGATGAGCTGGCGACATTGATCTCGACGGTGATCGCCGATTGCGTTTCGAAGTCGGCGGCAATCTGTTCGACGACCTCCGCGAGCGACGAGGCCACCGAGATCCGGATGGTCGGCGCTTCGGTGTCGCCACAGCCGGTCGCCACGGCGAGCAGGAGCAGCCACCACGGGGCCCTCCAGTGGGTCATGGCAGCTCGATGATCACGTTGGTGGCCTTGACGGTCGCGACAGCTCGTGTTCCCGGTTTGAGCCGGAGGGAGTCGACGGCCTCGGCGCTGATGAGCGCGACGATGCGATTCGGTCCGCTTTGGAGCTCGACTTGGGCCATGACCGTGTCGGCGACGACGCGGGTCACGAGCCCCTCAAACCGGTTTCGTGCCGACATGGCGCGACCCGGTTCGGGGTTCTCTGCGAGCTCGGTCGCGAGGCGGGCGAGATCGGCACCGTCGACAAGGCGATGGCCACCGTCGGTCCGGCGAGTGATCAGTTGCCCAGCATCGGCCCAGCGTCGCACCGAGTCGGCACTCACCCCGAGTAGCTGCGCCGCGTCACCGATCCGAAACTCGCTCACGCAAGAAAGTATGGCTTGAAACCTCGCACTCCGGCCATTCACGGCCAACAATTCGGGGTCTGACCCCACCTAACGCGCCTTCGGGTGGGGTCTGACCCTTGCCTAACGAACGTTCGGTAGGGTCAGACCCCTGCTGAAGGCCCAGACCTCCACGTCGCCGCGAGCGGTCAGACCCTCGAGGCAACGTCCGCAGATGGGGCGGTCAGACGATGAGGGTCGTAGGCGATGGGGTGGAGTCGATACGGCCGAGGCGCTGCATGGTGGCGGCCACTTCGGCGACCATCGACTCGTCGACTCCGACATCGGTCGCCCAGCGGGCCTGGTCG
>JAHDDK010000018.1 GCA_020629375.1 Acidimicrobiales bacterium | reverse complement strand
GCCCTTGCGGGCCCGGCGATCACGGAAGGCGTAGTTGCCCGAGTGCATCACCTGCTCGTTGGCGGCCCGGAATGACCGGCTCTTGTTGCCGTAGTAACCCTTGGCCTTCTTCAGCGTTGCTTTGCGGCTCTTGCGGCCGTTGACCGCTCGTTTTACTCGTGCCATGAGACTGGACTCCCTTGTGACTCGTGTTCGGACTCGTGTGCGACGGCGCTCAGCGCTCGCCGAGCATCTTCTCGACGGACTTCACATCGCCCTTGGCGACGTCTTCGCTCCCGAGGAATCGGGCCTTGTGCTTCGAGCTCTTCTTCTCGAGCATGTGGTTGCGACCCGCCTTCTCACGACGGATCTTGCCACTCCCGCTCTTCTTGAAGCGCTTTGCGGCGCCACGGTGCGTTTTCATCTTGGGCATGTGCTGTCTCCTGTGTCAGTCGTCTTCGCCCGCTGACGCCGTGTCGGCGGCGGGGGTATCAACGCCCGATTCGTCGGTGGCGGCCTCGGCCTCTTCGGCTTCGGCTGCCGCTTCGGCGGCTCGGGCTTCGTCTTCGGCTTTCTTCAGCGCTGCGAGCTTCTTCTTGTCGGGGCCGAGCACCATGACCATGTTCCGGCCTTCAGTGTTGGGTCCGAACTCGACGTTCGCCAGATGTGAAGCCTCTTCGGCCACGTCATCGAGGATGCGGCGCCCGAGTTCGGGATGTTGCATCTCGCGGCCACGGAACATGATCGTGACCTTGACCTTGGAACCCTCTCCCAAGAACTTCAGAACCTTCTTGGTCTTCGTGTCGAAGTCGCCTTGCCCGATCTTGGGCCGGTACTTCATCTCCTTGACCGTGATGTTCGTGGCCTTCTTGCGCGACTCCTTGTCGCGCTGAGATTGCTCGTACTTGAACTTGCCGTAGTCCATGATCCGACACACGGGCGGGTTCGCCTTGGCGGCGACCTCGACGAGGTCGAGACCCAGGTCTCGGGCCATTCGGAGGGCTTCGGGCGTGGGGCGCACACCCATCTTCTCGCCATCGGGACCGACAAGCAGCACCTCGCGTACGCGAATGCGGTCGTTGATCCTGGCGTCTGGCTTGTCAGCTATGACTGCTCACTGCGCAATTGGCAGAACCTTTCATCGGGTCTCCTCCACTCGTATGCGCAACCGAACCGACCCAGCCAAAGGCGGCTGGGGATTTGCCGTGTTCGACCTAGTGCACCCACGAGTGACGAGGCGGGCCGCTCACCGGCTACGAGAGCCTGCGGGGCCGCTTCAAACGGAAACTGTTTTGTCAGTCCACCAGCATAGGCTCGACGCTGGCGTTGCACACCCGTACACAGGAGCACACCGATGAGTCTCTGGACACCAGGCGGCGAACACGAGGTCCCTCGTGAGCCACAGAATCAACCTCAGCCCGCGCCAACGGGCACTACGGGTTCGGCTGACGAGGGTGCCGTGGAGATCGACGAAGCGGCACTCGCAGAGATGCTCGGCATCCCGTCGCTCGACGAGTTGAGCGACGAAGAACGTGCCCAGCTCGAAGAGGCCGTCATCCGGATGGCGGAGACCGAGCGGCAGCTCGCGACCACTCCGGCCGAGATCGTGATTGCCAACCATGCAATGGGCATGTACGAGCTCGCCGCGATTCACCTTCGCCAGAATCCCCCAAACCTCGCCGAGGCGTCACTCGCCATCGACGGGCTCGGCTCGCTACTCGATGGCATCCAGGGCCGACTCGGCGAGAACGAGGCAACACTCGTGCAGGCGCGCGCCCAGCTTCAGCAGGCCTACGTCGCCGCGAAGTCCGGCGCTCCTGTCGAAGACGCCTGAACGTGCCGGCCACCGTTGCACGAATCGCCGTGCCGTCGAAGGGGCGGCTCCGCGATTCTGTCCTCGATCTACTCGCGCATGCGGGCTACTCACGCCGGTCGTTCGACCGGATGAACGCCTCGGCGCTCGTCGACGACTTCGAGTTCATCGAGATGCGACCTCGAGATGCGGCAGCCTGGCTCGCGCAGGGCCGCTTGGACGCAGCCTTCATTTCGACCGACACCGCTCTCGAAAACGCCATCGACGACTGGCCGATGCTCGACCTCGGCTTTAGCCACTCGGACCTGATCGTGGCGGTCCGCGAAGAGTCGCGATTCGACACCCTGCGGGATCTGACCGGCGCAACGGTGGCCACGCACCTCCCGGCATGGACCGAACGCTGGCTCGCGTCCGAGGGCATCGAGGCGCACGTCGTCGGCATGGGCGGCTCGCTCGAAGGCGTCTGCGCAGTGGGCCTTGCCGACGCCATCGTCGACCTCCGCGAAACCGGAGGGAGCCTCCAACGAAATCGCCTCCGCGTCGTCGCGGAAGGCATCTCTTGTCAGGCGACGTTTGCCTGGCAACAAGACGAACATCGCGCGCTGACGGACTTGCGACTCCGACTGGAGGCGGCACTCGACGCTCGTCTCACCCAATACGTCATGCTGCATCTTCCGGCCGACAAGGTCGCCGACCTCGGGAGTGTCTTTCCCGGACTCGCAGCGCCCACGGTCCTGCCACTCGCGGGACGCAATGATCTTGTCGCCGCACACATCGTGGTTCAGCGAAAGAACCTCTGGGCCAAGCTCGGCGAGCTTCGTGCGATGGGTGCCACCGGCATCGTCGCCCTCAAGACCGACGCGGTAATGCGCTGAGATCAGCTGGTTGGCTCGTCGTCGGTGGACCGGGTCCACACGATCCGAAGATCGTCGCCAAGTGGCGTGACTGACTCGAATCGCCCGCGGACAACGTCGGCCATCGTCGAGGCTCCTGCCCCGCCGAACGCTGACCGGGCATCGTCACCCCCCATGAGAGCCGGGGCAACGTAAACGTGATACGCATCGACCAGGCCCGCCCGATGGAAGGACCCCGCAACGCCAGCACCTCCCTCGACCAGAACTTGGAGCATGTCGCGGCGTCCCAGCTCGTCCAACAGCTCGTCGATCGACTCGGACCACACCTCGTAGGGCTCGGCTTTGCGTGGCACGTCTTCGGGACCGGAGGCGAGCACAATCCGCCACGGGTCGACGACCGAGTCATCTTCGGCATCCGCCGGGGTGAAGTCTCTGACAGTCAGCGAGGGATCGTCGAGGCGAAGCGTCTTCGCCCCCACGACGATCGCATCCGAGTCGGCTCGTAGACGATGGACGTCTGCCCGGGCTTCAGGCCCGGTGATCCACGTGGACGAGCCGTCGGGGGCAGCAATATGTCCATCGAGCGTCGTCGCCAGCTTAAGGATCACACGTGGACGGCCGGTACGGCGATGCGTGAGATACGGAGCGAGCTGCGCTTCGACCGCGGCCTGCTCGACACCGATCGTGACCTCGATCTTGGCGTGTCGCAAAGAAGCCACCCCTGTGCCAGCGACGTTCGGGTCGGGGTCGAGCACTCCGACGACAACCTGTCGAACCCCGGACTCGATGATCGCTTCGGTGCACGGCCCGGTTCGGCCCGTGTGGCCACAGGGTTCGAGCGTGGTGAAGAGGGTTCCGCCGCTGGCGTCGGTGCCGGCGTGATCGAGTGCGACACGCTCAGCATGTCTCGAACCCGGACGCTCGGTGGCACCGTCGTGGATCCCGCCGTATCGGTCGACGACGACGGCCCCGACCCACGGATTGGGACGTGCGCGTCGACGAGCTTCGGTCGCATTGGCGATGGCTCGCCGCATCATCGATTCGGTGAACGCTGTGGTGGTGTGTAGCGAGTCGCTCATCGATGCGCCGGATCCGACGGCTTCTCCGGATGCGGGTGCGGGTCGGCGTTGTCGACCATCAACCGAACCGCATGTGGGACAATGTCCGCGACCGCGTCGAACGTCTCGACACAGCCCTTTGTCGATCCCGGCGTATTCAGAACCAGCGCGGTGCCGATCGTGCCGCAGACACCACGTGAGAGTCGGCCGAGCGGGTTGACGAGCCGCATCGCTTCGGCGAGGCCTGGAGCTTCTCGTTCGATTGCTGCTCGGGTGCCCTCGGGGGTCTGATCTCTCGGCCCGAAGCCGGTGCCGCCGGTCGTGATGATGACCCCGTGGAATCCGTTGGCGAGCTCGACGAGGGCGTTTCGCACGTTGGCGGTCCCGTCGGCGGTGACCGCACGATCGACGACATCGAAGCCGTTGTGTTGGAGATGCGCCTCGAGCGCGGCGCCGGATCGGTCTTCGCGGGTTCCATAGACGACGCCGTCGGACACGGTCAGGATCTTTGCTGGGGTCGGCGTGGATTCGTCGTCGTGGTTCATGTGTCACCTCGCCTTGTTGTGGTGCCGAATGACTTCGTCGACGATGAACCGAAGAAACTTCTCGCTGAACGTGGGATCGAGTCCCGAGGTCTCGGCGAGGTGACGGAGCCGTGCGATCTGAATCTGTTCGCGGTCGGGGTCGGCGGGCGGCAGTCCTGTTGTCGCCTTGTGCTCGCCAACGCGCTTGGTGATCTTGAATCGCTCCGCCAACAGATGCACCAGTGCCGCATCGATGTTGTCGATGCTCGAGCGGCACTCCGCGAGAACGGGGTCGTCGTCCATGCTGCTGAGACTATTGCGAGGCATGTCGTTTCGCCGTGACGGGTATCGATATGCCCATCCGCCGTACACTCTGGACATGGGTACGGAAATGAATGGCGTGGTGCTCCGCTTCGACGAGCAGACCGGGTACGGATTCATCGAGCCTGATGACGGCGGGGAGGATGTGTTCGTTCATGCGAACGACCTGAATCCGGCCGATCGCCAGCGCATCCGGGCAGGCCTGGCGGTGTCGTTCGACATCGTGAGTGGGGATCGCGGCGATCGAGCGGTCAATGTCGAGTTCACCGACGCGTCCGGGCTCACCACCGAAGACCTCGACCGCCAGTTGACGGAGGGCCTGATGCGCGAAGCTCCGTCGATGACGCTCGAGCACCTTGCGGCAGTGCGGCGTGTCGTTGCCGACCTCGCGTCGAACAACGGCTGGGCGCTCTAGCGCGTCACTGCCACGCCAGAAAGCCGACGCTCACAAGCGGTCTCATTCGGCGCACCCCGGAACGGGCGATCGCTTCGCGTGTTCGGGGGCGTCGTTCTCGTACCCCTTGCCACCCTAACGAACGTTCGGTAGGGTCAGGCCCCATGCCTAACGAACGTTCGGTAGGGTCAGACCCCGGATCGAGAGACGCCACCTCGATCCCGGAGTCGATTGACGCCTATTTGGCCGATGTTGCCGCTTTCGAAGCTGGCAGCGGTACACCTGCTCCTGGCGACGGGAAACAGCGAATCCTCGACGCCGCTGCCGAGCTCTTTCTGACCCGCGGCTACGCCGAGACATCCATTCGCCTCATCGCCGACGCGGTCGGGATCAAACCGGCGTCGATCTACCACCACTTCACCAACAAGGACTCGCTGCTCACCGAGATCCTCGAGATCGGGATGCTCGCCGTAGACCGGGCGTTCGATGACGCCGCCGCCAGCACACCACCTGAGCCGGCCGATCGCCTCGAGCGACACGTGGCTGCCCACCTCGAAGCCCTGTTCGCCCACCATGCATTCACCGCCACACACGTCACTGTGTTTCCGTTCGCCCCTCCTGCCGTCCGAAACGCAGCCGTCGCGGCTCGCGACGACTACGAGGCCCGATGGGCTGAGCTGCTCGGCGAGATCGCCCCACAGCTCGAACCCGACGCCCTCCGAATCGCCCGGCTGGCGCTCTTCGGCGCAATGAACTCGTCGGTCCAGTGGTTCGACCCGAAGACCAGCTCCACCGCTGATCTCGCGTCGGCAATCGCCCGAACCGTTGCGCACGGGATGATCCCCACGGGAGCAAGCTGATGCGGGCAATCACCGACACGGTCGACCGCTCCAGCGAGTTGTTCACCACCAACGTCGAGGCCTATGAGCGAGACCTCGACGTCTTGGCCGAACGCATGCAATTTGCGATCACGGGCGGCCGCGGACGCTCACGTTCGATCCAACGCCACCACGACCGCGGCAAGGTCCTCCCCCGCGACCGCGTCGACATGGTGATCGACGAGGGCAGCCCGTTCGTCGAGTTGTCGACCCTCGCCGGATGGGGCCAAGCCGACGACGAGTTTCCCGGAGCCGGAATCGTGACTGGCATCGGTCTCGTCCACGGCGTGCCGTGGATGTTCATCGCCAACGATGCGACGGTGAAGGGCGGCAGTCTCTTTCCGGCCGGCATCAAGAAGCACGTTCGGGCCCAGGACATTGCGATGGAGAACGGCCTCGGCTGCATCTACCTCGTGGACTCCGGCGGCGCCTTTCTACCGATGCAGGACGAGGTCTTTCCCGACCGGGACCACTTCGGCGGGACCTTTCACCGGCAGGCCCGCATGTCGGCGGCGGGTCTCCCGCAGCTCTCGGTCGTGCTTGGCGGTTGCACGGCTGGTGGCGCCTACGTACCGGCGCTCTCCGACGAGAACATCATGGTCGAGGGCATCGGCAGGATCTTCCTTGGAGGCCCGCCGATCGTGAAGGCCGCCCTCGGCGAAGTCATCGACCCCGACGAACTTGGCGGCGCCGCGCTACACACGCGCGAGTCCGGCGTCTCCGACCACATGGTCGGAACCGAAGCCGAGGCGTATGGGCTGCTCCGCGAGCTGTGCGCGAACACGAACCAACGCCGGATCGACGCGCCAGCGGGCTGGCTCGACGTGATCGAGCCCGAACCACCCGCACACCCCGCAGAGGAGATCCTCGGCATCATCAACGCCGACACTCGCATTCCCTTTGACGTCCGCCAGATCATTGCTCGTCTTGTCGACGGCAGTCGGTTCTCGGAGTTCAAGCCCGAGTGGGGCACCTCGATCGTGGTCGGCACAACTCGCATCTGGGGTCATCTAGTCGGCGTGATTGCAAACAACGGGATCATCTTCTCTGAGGACGCGCTCAAGGCGACGCACTTCATCGAGCTGTGTAACCAACGAGCCATCCCGCTCGTGTTCCTGCAGAACACGACGGGCTACATGGTCGGCCGAGACTCCGAGATCGGCGGTATCGCCAAGAACGGGGCGAAGATGGTGTCGGCGGTTGCGAACTGCCGCGTACCGAAGTTCACGGTGCTCATCGGCGGGTCATTCGGCGCCGGCAACTACGGAATGTGCGGCCGAGGATTCGATCCACGATTCCTCTTCGCCTGGCCGAACAGCCGGATCGCCACGATGGCGGCCGACACCGCCGAGACGGTCCTGACCGACATTCGGCTCGGCGGCATGAAGGGCGCGGACACAACCGAGGAAGAGATCGCCGAGATTCGTCGGTCGATCCGTGGCCAGTACGAAGAACAGTCGGACCCCTACTACGCGACCTCACGACTGTGGGACGACGGACTGATCAGCCCGCTCGATACCCGCGACGTGCTCGGTCTCTGTCTCGCCCTCGCCGCCCGTGGACCCGGCCCCGACGCCGGCGACCGACTCGTGTATCGGATGTGAGCCGATGACCAACAACGACACAACCACGATCGACATACGCAGCACAACAGTCACGACGACCGGGGTGGACCGGATCCCAGTCGCGTGCCCTGACGCGGGCATGCGAGTGCTCATCGCCAACCGTGGCGAGATCGCCCGGCGGGTCATCAGAGCGTGCACGTCGTGGGAGATCGAGTCCGTTGCGGTCTACGCCGACCCCGACGCCGACGCGCCACATGTGCGCGAAGCGACGCACGCCGAGCGCATCGGGCCAGCGAGCCTTGCCGACTCGTACTTGTCGATCCCGGCGATCCTCGCTGCAGCCGAGCGGTCAGCGGCGACACATGTCCATCCCGGTTATGGCTTTCTCGCCGAGAACACCGAATTCGCCACGGCCGTCACCGATGCCGGGCTCATCTGGTGCGGCCCCAGTCCCGCCGCTGTGGCGTCCATGGGCTCCAAGATCGAAGCCCGAACAGTCGCTGTCGACGCTGGCGTGCCGGTGATCCCGGGCTACAACGAGTCGCAGGCCGACGGCGATCTCCGGGCCGCTGCCGACGACATCGGCTACCCGATCCTCGTCAAGGCCTCCGCTGGGGGCGGCGGCAAGGGCATCCGGATCGCGCACTCCCCCGATGACTTCGACGATGCACTCCGCGACGCACGGGACGAATCGGCTCGAGCGTTTGGCGACGACGCGGTCATCGTCGAGCGCTACATCCAACGTCCCCGCCACATCGAAGTCCAGATCGTCGCCGATCATGATGGCTCCGTGATCGATCTCGGCACCCGCGAGTGCTCGGTCCAACGCCGCTATCAAAAGGTCCTCGAAGAGGCACCGGCTCCCAACCTTCCGGCGGAGACGGAGACCGCCATGCGGAGCGCTGCTGTCTCGCTCGCCTCTGCAATCGGCTATGACTCGGTCGGCACGGTCGAGTTCATCGTCGACGCCACGACGGAAGAGTTCTTCTTCCTCGAGATGAACACCCGAATCCAGGTCGAGCACACGGTCACCGAGGAGATCACGGGCGTCGATCTCATCCAAACGCAGATCGCAATGGCCTCCGGCGCACCGTTGCCGACCCCTGCCGACACCTTCGATGCCGCCCGGGCCGCTGGTGTGCACTCGTTTGAGGCCAGAATCAACGCCGAAGATCCGTGGCGTGGTCATCTGCCCCAGACTGGCGACGTCGATCAGCTCGAAGTCTCGACGGAACCGTCGGTGCGATGGGACGCGGCGGTCGAAGCCGGCAACGCTGTGAGCCCGCACTACGACTCAATGATCGGCAAGCTCATCGTGGGCGGCGTCGACCGTTCTTCAGCACTTGCCGCACTCGGCGACGCGCTCGAGGCGCTCACGATCTCTCCGCTGACCAACAACCTCGACTTTCATCGCTGGTTGATTCGTCGCCCCGAGGTTCGCCAGGCGACCGTGACCACTCGGTTCCTGGACGAGACCCCGCTTCCGACAGCAACGCCCGTGCTCGGCGAAGCCGCCGGGAATCCGTGGCGCACGACCGCTGCGCGACGTCTGACCCCACATGTGTCGGAGCTGGCGTTCGACAGCCCAACACGCGACGGCCGCTGGGCGTCGGATCGCTCGACCGGTGATGCCGGTCTCGAAATCCGGTCGCCGTTCCCGGGCCAGGTCGCCGAAATCCGTATTGCTGTCGGCGATGCCGTCGACGAGTCGACCGTGCTCTGCACCATCGAAGCCATGAAGATGCTCCACCCGATCACGGCAGCCGGAGCAGCGACTGTCGCCGAGATCCTCGTGGAGGCCGGTGATCAAGTGGTCAGCGAACAACCACTCATTCGATTTACTCCCCCCGCCAACCAGACCGAAACGCCCGAGGAGGCACCGCAATGACCCTTCGCAATGCATGGATGACCGACGAGCTCGAAGCGATTTACCACCAGACGGTCGAATTCGTGTCGAAAGAAGTCATGCCGTACGGCGTGGCTTGGGAAGAGGCCGGCAAGGTCCCCCGTGAGGTCCTCGAGCAGATGGGCACGCTCGGCATGTTGTCGCTGCGGGTGCCAGAAGAGCACGGCGGACTCGGGATGGGCTACCTCGCCAGCGCCACGTTCTCCGAGGCACTCGGTGCGTCGACCTTCGCTGGCTTCGACGTGACGGTCCTCGTCCACACCGACATGGCATCGCCGCACCTGATCAACTCCGGCAACGACGAGCAGCTCTCTCATTACCTGCCCGGTGTTCTCGCTGGTACACACATCATGGCGATCGGGGTGTCCGAGCCCGACGCCGGGTCCGATGTCGCGGGCATGCGTACGACCGCCGTCAAGGACGGCGACGGCTGGCGCATCAACGGTCGGAAGATGTACATCACGAACGGCGTGTACGGCGACACCGTCATCGTTGCCGCCCGGACCGACATGGAGAACAAGTACGGCATCTCGATGTTCCTCGTCGACCATGGCACCGAGGGCTTCTCGGTCGGTACCAAGCTCGACAAGCACGGCTGGAGGTGTTCGGACACGGCCGAGCTGGTGCTCGACGATGTCTGGGTGCCCCAAGAACGCATGCTCGGCACCGAGCACCGTGGGTTCTACGAGACGATGAAGAACTTCCAGAACGAACGCATGGTGCTCGTCGGCATGGGCGTCGGCGCGGCCCAGGCTGCCATCGACATGACCAACGAATACTGCCAAGAACGCGGAGCGTTCGGCGGCAAGCTCTACGACCTCGGCGCGATCCGCCAGCGCATGGCAATGAACCAGGCCAAGGTCGACGCGGCGCGGGCGTCGATGTATCACGCCGCATGGCTCGGCGATCAGGGTGAAGACAACGTCAAGGAGATGTCGGGCATCAAAGCGTGGGGCTGCGAGATCGTCAACGAAGTCATGTACGACTGCGTCCAGTTCCATGGCGGCATGGGCTACATGCGCGAGTCGGCGATCGAGCGCATGTATCGAGACGCCCGCATCTTGCCGATCGGCGGCGGAGCGACTGAAGTCATGCTCGAAGAGGTCGCCAAGCGCAGCTACAACTGACCGGTGTCGTTCGCCGTCGCCGGGCGCCCGGTAGATGTGCTCGAGATGCCTCCTCGCGTCCGTGACCTCCTCGGCGACGGAGCGGAGGCGATCTGGCTGAATCAGCTCGGGGGCTCGACGTGGCGGACGAATGATCTCTGCGTGAAGTGGCAACCGGTGAATACGGCGAACGTCTCGTTGCAGCAGGAGTTCGAACGACTCCAATGGGCTCACCTCCGAATACCCAGCCCCGAGCCGATCTCCACTGGTCGCAACTCGGACGGCCAGTGGCTGGCGACCAGAACGATCCGTGCCCGGTCGGCAATCGAGGTGCCGAAGCGACAGATCGAGTCGGCGGTTGCGGCGATCGCCGCGGGCCTCAGACAACTTCACAATCTTCCGACCGACCAATGCCCATACGTCTGGTCCGTGGAGCATCGGTGCCGATCGGCGATCGCGCGAATCGCCGACGCCGACTTCGATCCGCAGTCGCTGCATCCGCAGCACCGCCAGCTCTCGGCAGCCGACATTCGCAGACGGCTGGCGGATCGGCCTGTCGATGACGTGGTCGTCTGCCACGGTGACGCGTGCGCTCCCAACACGGTCGTCGACGATGACGCGGGCTTTGTGGCACTCGTCGACATCGGTTCCCTCGGGGTTGGCGACCGCTGGTCAGATCTCGCCGTCGCGGCATGGAGTCTCGAATGGAACTTTGGGCCGGGGTGGGAAGATTGCTTCTTCGATGCCTACGGGATCGAAAGCGATCCTCGACGCGTTGCCTGGCATCAGCTGCTCTGGGATCTGGGCTGAGGGAGATCGATGAATTACACACCCGACTCGTATCGCCGGATGACCGGATGGGGTTTCGTCGCAATCCAAGCAGCGATCCTGCTTGGCCTCGTGCTGCTCCCCCGAGGCGAGCAATGGTCGACACCGGGGTGGCTCAACGGACTGTCGCTGGTGGTGAGCGGTGCGGGCATCGTGCTCGCTGCCGCCGCAGCGCTCGGCCTTGGCCGCTCGTTGACCCCAACGCCAGTCCCCCGAGAGACGGGCGAGCTGAACACGTCCGGTCTGTACGCATTCGTCCGTCACCCGATCTACTCGGGTGTGCTGCTGATCGTGCTCGGAATCGCGATGCGATCGGGAAGTCTCTTCACGATTCAGCTGGCCGTGATCGCGGTCGCCTTCTTCAACGTTAAGGCTCGCTGGGAGGAGGGCGAACTCACGAAGACGTACTCGGGCTATGAGGAGTACGCACGTCAGACGCCGCGGTTCATTCCTCGCCTGCCCCGACGTGTGGCTCCCTGATCAGACAGCGGCCGACGACCTCTCCCGGACGGCCATCCTTGGCTCCTCCGAGACCGGCAGCCTGAAGTTGACAATCGCCGCAATACCCTATCATCTAAAGGCATGTTGTATATGGTCTTAAGGGTCCCAAACGGAGTCGAGAATGCCTGACGCAGTCGGGCCGAACGACGCGCAACGCGGTCGTTCGACCATCTTTGGCATTGGCCTTCCCGGAACGAAACCCATCCGCGTCCGCGACCTCGACGACGTCCACATCGCCTCCTGGGGTGGGTTTCGAAAGCCGAAGCAAGTTGACGATCGAGTCACGCCCAGTCGCAAAGACCTCTCCGGAGGCGGGTACACGCCAGCCCAGAGCTCGACCGATCTGCCGAAGTTTCTGCTCGTGTTTCTCGGCGGGCCAATCGCGCTTCTTGCAGTGATCGGCTTCATCGGCTGGCTGAGCAGCGGATCTCCTGAGCCCGTCACCAGCGTCTGCGACGAGACGGGGTACTCCGCCTTCTACGACGGTGCCGACTTTCATCCCGACGTTCGACGCGTCCACTTCAGCGTGAACTTCGAAACGCTCGACGGACCAAACGTCTGGCGAGAGGGCTCGGTCTTTCGCAGTCCGAACCCCGTTCGACTGAACGTGGAGATCCCTGCCCGGACGGACCGCCCAATCCTGTCCTGCACGGTCGAACGGATCTGGGTTGAGTAAGGGCAACCCCAGGAGCCCGGAGATCCGCCACCCCCGTCCATGCATTGGATGTAGGATCCAGTAGTCCGGCGGCGGACCGAGAGCCGCGACGAGTAGGCGGCAAACAATGATTCGGAGGCGGTGGGCGCAACGGACGCTAGTCGTAACCCTTGTCGGCACCTCGCTCTGCCTCCTTCTCTCAACTGTCGCTTCACACCGAGCCGTCGAAAGCTCATCGTGCAACCCCGCCGTCTTCTCGCCGGCCGTGGCCTCCGGTCTTGATGAGGACCATCCCGGGCTCGCCATCACCGCGTCGGTCTACGACACGCGCACGGGGTGCTGGTTCGAACTGAATCCGGAACTCCGTCTCACCACAGCGTCAGCAATCAAGTTGCAGATGCTCGGTGCGAACCTCGACCGAGTCGAGGAGCTCGGACGGCCGCTGTCCGCGACCGAGCTCGACCACGCCCAGCGCATGTTGCACTTCTCTCACAACCGACCGCCCGCAACCAGCCTGTACGAACGAGTCGGGGTGTCCGGGATGCGTGCGTACTCCGACGCTGTTGGCGCAACGGGCACGGTGCACACCTCGGTCTACGGCGTGACGTTGGCACCAGCACGCGACCTGACGCTGGTTGCGCTGTCGATGTTGCACGACGCCAGCCCTGGCCCGTTGAATCGCAACAGCCGTCAAGTCGCTCGAGATCTACTCGATGGCGTGCATCCGACACAGATGTGGGGGCTGAGCGCAGGGGCGAACGACGAATGGGTCGCACGCGGGAAGAACGGCTTCTTCCCTTGCACCCGATGTGCGCCCTTCAGCGGCCGGTACACGTGGCGGGTCGCTTCGACAGGAATGCTCAGTCGGGCGGACGGCGAAGGCCTTGCGATCACGGTGCTCACCGACGGTGCGCCGACGCAGCGCATCGGAGTCGAGGCAGTCGAGTCGATCGTCGCGCACGTTGCTCGCGAGCTCATCGACGACTGGGAACCCGGAGCAGGCCCATTCGATGATGCCGCGTGCGTCGAAGCTGCTGGGGGCGAGAGTGGCACGACAATCGCCCGACGTCTCGGCCTGTCCGCATCGGCGTGGCCCGACATCAGGTGGGTTTCCGGCAACGAAGGGCCGATGCGTGGCCAACTTCTGTGCACGCGAGATCCCCTGGCCGAGACGTCAGCATGCATCTGCCCGAGTCGGCAGCCGACCTCCGCTCATCTCAAACTGTCGGCGCGATGATGCGAGTCGGTGCGGCCGGCCACTCCGGAGCAACGGATCAGGGGCTTCGTCGATATGCGAACGCCGTCATGCCATCGCCGTCGAATCGGTCCGGTAGGAGTCGTCCGCCGCGGCCGTGCTGCTCCCATGGCTCTGAGAGGGCAACGGGCAACAGATCGCCGAAGGCATCGGCCACCCGGTCGTCAACGTGGAGCGACTCGGCATCCGTGAGCGTGCACACGGAGAACACCAGGATGCCGCCGGGACGAAGCAGGTCTCGGGCAGCGGCGACGAGATCGAACTGGAGATCTCGCAGGGACCCGATGTCATCCGCGGTGATCCGCCACCGCGCATCGGGCCGACGACGCAACGAACCAAGTCCCGAGCATGGCGCGTCGACGAGCACACCATCGAAGACCCCGGGCCGGAGTGGCGGCGCTGTCGCGTCGGCAACGACAGCCATAGCGGCCGTTGAGGTGAGGTCTGCCGCGTCGTCGACGAGCTTGGCTCGGTGAGCATGGCGATCGAGTGCCGCAACCGAACAGCCCAGTAGACCGGCAATGTGAGTCGCTTTGCCGCCGGGCGCTGCGCAAAGGTCCGCGATCACGCTCCCATCCGCTACCTCGGCGAACAGGCGCCCGACCTCTTGGGACGCCGTGTCTTGTCGATAGCCATCCGGTCGGGTGTGCACCACCGCGCGCTCGTTCATCGCTTCGATCACGGGCACCGCCCGATCGCCGAGATCCGATCGAAGCCGGTCAAGAAGCCAGTCGGGAACGCTCAGGCGGAGTGCGTCGGTCGGGAACTGATATGTCGACGCGTCGCGGGCCACCTTGCGCAGTACGGCGTTGACGAATCCTCTGGCTCGCTTCGGCACGGCGCTGACCGTGGCATCAACAGCCGCGTGATCGGCGACGTCGGTCCATCGCAGTTGATACGCCCCCATTCGAAGGGCGTTCCGGACCCGAAGCTCGACATCGGTCCGTTCGACGTGCCGGTCGACGAGGTGGTCGACGGATCGCCGCCGACGAAGCGTGCCGTAGACGAGTTCGGTGACGAACCCCCGGTCTCGGGCGTCGAGTTCGCTCTCGGCGAGCCGAGAGGGAAGGGCGAGGTTCGCGTACGCACCGTCGCGATCGACACGATCGAGCACATCGAGGGCAACCCGACGGCTTTCGACACCCTCACTCACCGAGCCGCTCGCCATCAGGTTGCGCGCCGTTGCGCCAGGCGTCGACATCCATCCGGGGCTTGCCTGCGGGCTGGACCACCACGAGTTCGAGGGCACCGTCCTTGCAACTGACGGTCACCCCGTCGATCTCGCCCGCCACACCGGACCCATTGGCCGCCACCTTGGCGTCGTGGACCTTGAAACGCTCGCCTCGAAAAGTCGTCCATGCACCCCCGACCCGCACGACTCGGTGCAGCTCTTCGGCAGATTGCGACCAGTCGAGGCGTCGATCTTCGGTGGTGAGTTTACGGGCGTAGACGACCTCACCAATCTGCGGCTGGCCGTCGACGAAACCAGCAGCCATCGCCTCGACCAGTAGCGACGCACCGATGTCGGCCATTCGCTCCCAGAGATCCACGAGGGTGTCGTCGACACCGATGGCCACCTCACGCCGAGCCCACACGACTCCTTCGTCGAGCCCCTCAGCCACGGTCATGAGGACGACAGCGGAGGCCAGATCGCCGGTGAGGATCGCCCGCTCGACCGGCGCCGCACCTCGCCAGCGAGGGAGGTCGGAGAAGTGAATGTTGACCATGGGAATCTCGGCCAGCACATTGGGTCGGATCAGCTGGCCGAACGCAACGACAATCCCGAGATCGATGGGGGACTCACGGTGGTCGACCAGGAGATCCGCGACGTCGGTGGATATGCGGTCGGATCGGATTCCCGCATCGAGAGCGGCCTGTTTGACCGGCGTTGGCGACGTCGCAGACCCTCGACCTCGACGTTTGTCGGCTCCCGACACCACACGGACGATCTCCCAGCCGTTCTCGTCTGCGGCCCCGACCAGCGACTTGAGGGCGGGGACGGCAATCCCGGGGGTTCCGAGGAATGCGACACGACGGATCGCTCCCGGGTCTGCCGGAAGTGGGGCCAGCACGAGGTCAGGGAAGACGGAGTCCGCCGAATTCGCCCGGCGTGTCGAGTCCAAGCTCGGCACCCAATGCCGCTGCTCCGCCATCACCGGCATCGGCGCGGCCACGAAGGATCTTCATCGCGTCGCGACGTTGCTCGTCATCGAGGTGCTCGACCAACAAAACACCATCGAGATGATCGAGTTCGTGCTGAAAGAGTCGAGCTTCGAGCTCGTCGGCTTCGATCGACACCTCATTGCCGTCGAGATCTCTGCCGACGATATGCACCTCTTTGGGGCGCACGATGTTCCACGACAGGCCCCGAACCGACAGGCACCCCTCTTCGAACTCCCACTCACCTGACGTCTCGACGATCTGAGGATTGATCAAGACCTTCGGGTCTTCGCCCATCTCGAGGTCGTACACGAACATTCGCTTGCGTACGCCGATCTGCGGGGCCGCCAAACCAAGGCCAGGCTCCTCGTACATCGTCTCCAACATGTCGTCGACGAGGCGCACGAGGGCGCCATCGATGTCGGTCACGTCCTTGGCGACCTGTTTCAGAACGGGATCGCCGTACTGTCGGATTCGATACGGGGCAGCCACGCTCCCAGGATACCGTTGCGTCGATGTCGTCCGGAAGCCAGTACTTCGAGGGATCGCCCAACGCGCCGAGCCGTCCGAAGGCGATCGAGCTCACGCTGCCGGACGTGTACCTGTCACTCGAGACCGACCGTGGTGTTTTCTCGGCCGATCGGGTCGACCCGGGGTCGGCGATCCTGCTTCGCCACCATCCACCAATACCCACTTCAGCCAGATCGATTCTCGACCTTGGCTGTGGGTACGGCACGATCGCGCTGACAGCTGCCAAGCGGGCGCCCAACGCACAGATTGTCGGTGTGGACGTCAACGCCCGTGCGATCGATCTCGCCCGACGCAATGGCGAGACCAACGAGTGCGCGAATGCGTCATTCCTTCTGGCAAACGACCTTGCCTCGGAAGGGTCGCCGATCAGCTCGGATTCGACGTTCGATCTCATCCTCTCAAATCCGCCGATTCGAATCGGCAAGACTGCCCTCCACGAACTGCTGACTCAATGGCTCGATCGGTTGAGCCCGACCGGCCGTGCCTGGATGGTCGTCCAGAAGCACCTTGGGGCGGACTCGCTTGCCACCTGGCTGACATCGCAAGGATGGGAAACAACCCGCCTGACCTCGCAGCGAGCATTTCGGGTGCTGGAGGTACTGCCACGATGAGTCAGAATCTCGATCCAACGGGCCTCAAAAGACTCCATCGGGAGTGGCGACGCAAGACGACGCAGCGGATCTCCTTGGTGCTCGACAGCGTGCAGACGCCGTACAACGTCGGGACGATCATCCGGACGTCGGCAGCGCTCGGCGTCGAGCACTTGTGGCTGGCAGGGGCGACCGAGTCACCGACCCACAACAAAACGAACAAGACCGCGCTCGGCACGCAGCGCTACGTCGAGTGGACAGTCGTTGACGACCCGATCGGCGCAATGACGGCAGCACGCGACGCCGGCTACGCCGTCGTCGGCGTCGAGCTCGCGGAGGGCGCCGAACCGCTACATGAACTCGATCTCGGCGGCGACGTATGCCTCGTCGTCGGCCACGAAGACCGTGGTCTCCGCAAGGCGACGCTCGCGGCGTGTGATCGCTTTGGCTACATCCCTCAGGTCGGCAAGGTCGGCAGTCTCAACGTCGGCGTCGCCTGTTCGATTGCGGTCAGTGAGGCTCGCCGTCAGGGATGGACGCGCTAAGTCGAATCCCGGGCGTCTGCGTCGATCGCCACGGCGGTCGCGTTTGCGACGAACGCCAGCGCCACCGAGGCCGCGCCGACCTATCAGATCACGTTCGAGAATCTGACAAGCGGCCAGTGGCTCACCCCACCGAACTACGCCGCCCACCGCGACACCGTCGACATCTACGACCTTCGCCAGCCCGCCTCACCCGGCGTCCAAGCCGTCGCCGAAAACGGCGGCGCCCCATCCTCGCCGCCGAGCTCGAAGCCGCGATCGACAACGCCGGCCTCGGCACCAGCGGCGTCGGCGCCGACGCCCCGATCGCCCCCGGCCAAGCCAGCACCTTCACCGTCACCGTCACCAGCAACGAAACGAAGTTCAGCCTCGTCTCCATGATCATCTGCACCAACGACGGATTCGTCGGAGCCGATCAGAAACGACTCCCCCGCGCCGACGGCGAAACCGTCACCTACACCCTCCGCGGCTACGACGCCGGAACCGAAATCAACACCGAAAACCGCGCCGACCTCGTCCCCGCACCCTTCTGCGGAGACGGCCAAGGCACCGGAGCAACCAACCCGTCACTCGCCGAAAACGGCGTCATCCGCGTCCACCGCACCCTCCAAGGAACAGGCGACCCCCCAACACCTTCGACTGGGACAACAACGTCGCCCGCATCACCATCACGCGCCGGGGCTAACCCCGGTCACTCGCCGGGGCTAACACCGGTCACTCGCCGGGGCTAACACTGGTCACCCGCCGGGGCCTGAGCGCATCGACGCGGTCAGTTCACAACCGGTTCGATCTGCACTCTCGTCGTGCAGTAGGCGGCGCCGCCACCGATATCGGTGGCGGCGTCGTCGGTCAGGTCGTTCGCAAGCTGGCCGTCTTCGGCCCAGTATCCCCACGGCACGACAGCGACGCCCGGTCGCACCCGGTCGCTCAGGTTGACCGGGAGGCGGAGCTCGGCCCGCCCGTTGAAGACCCGGACCAGATCGCCTTGGGCGAGGCCCCGGTCTGCGGCATCGACCGGATCGAGATCAATGACCGGGTCCGCTTCACGCTCACGATGCCCGCCGATCCCGCCATAGGACGCATTCAAGAAGCGGACCCTTTGCTTGGCCGTCAGCAGCGTGATCGGATGATCCGACTCGACGACCCCAGGATCCCAAACGACTGCTGGCAGGGTCGCTCGGCCACTTGCGGTTCGGAATCCGCCGTCGGCATACGGCATATGCGCCTCGGTACCGCGGACTCGAACGAAGCCGGTCCTGCGGAGCTCTTCGCTGTCGACGTCCGGGTGAAGTATCGCATCGATCAACTCGAGGTCGGTCATCTCGAACACGGGGCTCTCCAGCGCGAACGCCGCAGCAAGCCGCCGATACAGCTCCGAATTCGACACCGACTCGCCCATCGGCGGCGTCGCTGGCTCATTCCATCCGAGCCACAGGTGGCCCCAGGCAGGTACGACGTCGTGTTGTTCGGTTTGCATGGCGGCGGGGAAGATGACGTCGGCGTAAAGAGCCGTATCGGTCATGAACTGTTCGTGGACGACGGTGAACAAGTCTTCGCGGGCGAGGCCCTGTCGCACGAGAGCCGCGTTGGGCATCGAGACGAGCGGGTTGCCGTTCATGGCGAACAGCACCTCGATTGGCGGAGCCAGGTCGGGGTCGGTCAACCAGGCGCCGAGCCGCGGTTGGTCGAGGCCGCGCCGTCCACCGCTGCTTCTGCCCAGGGCGGCGAGGTTGACGTCTTCGAGCTCCGGCCATGCACCAACGCTTCGGGCGAATCCGCCGCCAGGAAAGCGCCATTTTCCGGTGATCACCGGAAGGGCGGACAGCAGGGCGAACGTCGCGCCGCCTTGGGCTTGATGTTCGGCGCCGACCAGAGCCCGGATGAATGCGTTGCCCGTGTGGCCGTAGGCCGCCGCGAGCGATTCGATCACCTCGGCCTCAATCCCGCATCGCGTCGACGCCCATTCGGGGGTCGTCGTCGCGGTGGACGCGGCGAGCTCGTCCCAGCCGTCGGCGTGCGCATCGAGGTATTCACGGTCGATGAGGTCATCCCGAACGAGGACATGGATCATCGCCAGGAGCAGTGCAACGTCGGTACCGGGCAGGATCTGGATGTGCTCGTCGCACGATGCCGCCGTCATGGTGCGAACGGGGTCGACCGCGACAACCCGGGCTCCGCGTGCTCGGGCCTGCTCGATGAAGGGCCAGAGATGGCGGTTCGTGAGTCGTGTGTTTGTCCCCCACAAGATGATGTGGTCGGCGTGGGTGACCGCGAGCGGGTCGGCTCCTAGGCCTGCGCCATACACCGTCGCCATACCGGTCGCCGCCACGTTTCCGCAGACGTTGCCGGTCTGCTTCGATGCACCGAGCGCCTCGAAGAACACGTCGTGAAGACCGAATCGTTGAATGGCCCCCTGCGCACCGGCACCGGACCACGGATAGATCGTCTCGCCACCGTGACGTTCGACCGCGCCACGGACTCGGCCGACGACCAGCTGAATCGCATCTTCCCAAGAGGCTACTTCGAACTCGCCGGAGCCCTTTGGGCCCGTCCGTATCAGCGGGCGCAGCAGGCGATCATCGTGATTGACACGATGCACGAACCGATTCACCTTGGGACACAACTCGCCACGAGAGAATGGATGCTCCGGGTTGCCCTTGAGCTCGACGAGTACGCCGTTCTCGCTGGTGGCCACCCAACCGCACGAGTCGGGACAATCGTGATGACAGGTCCCGAGAACGGAGCGTCGATCGATGCCGTTGTCTTCCAGAAGCGCCATGTGGCGATAGTAGGGCGTGCTCGGTGCACTACCGCCTCCTCAGGAATCCGGAGCCACCCGCCGACTAGGTGGGTATGGCAGTGCCGTCGAGATCGAGCTCGTTGAGGACCTCCTGAATCACCCGGGTCCGCTGGTCCACCCGGTCTGGCCCTCCCACGACGAGATCGCTGCCGCCGAAGAAGCGCTCGGCGAGCCCGCCGTGCCCCCGGCCCGATTCGCCGCTTGAGGGTCACGACGGACCGAGTCGCGATCCGCGGTCAGGCGTCGATCGGATCGACGACCACTCGAAGGCGATCCTCCGGGCGAGGCACCGACGCAATCGCATCGAGCAAGACGTGGTGATCAGGAGCACTCAGGCGCCACTCATCAGCCTTGCGAGCGACCGTCACGCCAGGCTGCTCGCCGACCGCAGGAGCCCACTCGGCTGCCCCGGCACCACTGACGAGCGCCCAGGCGCCATATGGCGGTTGGGAGAAGACCGTCCGCACGTTCCGCAGATGACGGGCGACGTCGCCCGGCTCGCCGAGCTCGGCGGCGCGGATCACGAGATCGTCCGGACGGTACGTCTGGATGATGAGGCGTCCGCCGTCATCACGGCGGCCGGTCAGGCGCGCTGCTTGGCCAATCATTGCGAATGCCTCCTCGGCCGCCCGGACACGTGGCCGTCGGAGCTCTTGATCAAAGTCGAGAAAGATCACGACATCGGCCCGTTCGAGGCGCTGTAGAAGTGCGGCCGTGCCGAGGAGCAACCCTGATGTCGGCACGGGTGCGGTCGTGTCGGCACTCACCTCCGTCACGGAGCGCCCCGCTAGCACTCGCAAATCGCGTTCGAGACTCGAGATGCCGAGCCGCAAGAACTTGAATGACGTGAACGAACACTCCCCGCATACAGCGGGGCGAGTCGTCCCATCGGCGGGGCAGACCAGGTTCCCGTCGTCGCCCTCGACCACGGTGCCCGAGCACAACTCACACGTCGCCAGGGCGTCGCACCGTCGACAGACGAGCATGCGGGCGCGACCCTTCCGGTTCAGCACGCAGGCCACCGTCTCTGCGGTCCGGACCGGCTCAACGATCCGTTCGCTCAGCAGCCCTGGTCGGTCGGTTGTTCTCATGTCGACAACATCGACGCGAGGCCAGCCCTTTCGTTCGGTGGCCCGGTTCGGGGCGAGGATCCGGTCGGCCGCTTCGAGACCTTCGAGCGACGGTGTGGCGGACGCGAGAACCACGGGAATGTCGAGACGGCGACCACGTTCGATCGCGAGGTCTCGAGCGTTCCAACCGGGCGTGCGCTCTTCCTTTAGTGCACCGTCGTGCTCATCGAGCACGATGATTGCCGCAAGATTCGGGATCGTTGCGAGCGCCGCTGTCCGAGTACCAACGAGGTGATGCCCGCGGATACCCATCTCCCAGGCGTCGGGATGCGCATGGACATTGGCGCCTTCGGCTCGCATGGCCCGGATCACGCGATCTCGGTGCCGCAGCGTGGGAGCGATGACCAGTGTCGTACCGAGCCGGGTTGCGGCATGGACAACGTGCGAAACGTCCTCGGTCGGGAGCGTCCGGAGCAGGGTGACTCCTCCCGAGAGCGCACGTTCGAAACCCACGGGAGTCTCCGGTTGGCGACGTGGCAGAGACGCTCGACGTTCGCGGACCATTCGGGTCGGCGAAGCGGCACGCAAGAAATGCACCGGACTGCCGGCCCATCGCCATGCCGCCCACCGTCCGAGATCCATCACCTCGGACGACGGACCGATCGACGACCACTTCTTCAACGGTCGGATGGCGTCGACCGAATTGTCGTCAGCGACATTGACCTCGGTGATCCACCCGCGGATTCGTCGGCCAGAAAAATCGATGCGGACCAGACCACCGATGGCGATCTGGTCCGCTCGACCGTCGCCCTCCCAAGAAGACGGGACTTCGTAGGTGAACGTGTCGCTTACTCCGACGATGTCGGGTTGGACACGCACGAGCCGCCCGGTGGGTCGTTCCGTTCGGGGTGGAGCGGACGGACCGAGTCCGGGCAGCGGGTCGTTCACATGCCGAGGGCGGACTTCAGGTCGTCGGCCCGATCGGTGTTCTCCCAGGTGAAGCCATCGCCCGTGCGACCGAAGTGTCCGTATGCCGCAGTCGGCTTGAACACGGGGCGTCGCAGATCGAGGTCGCGCAAGATCGCTGCGGGACGGAGGTCGAAGACCTGCTCGACGGCTTCGGTGATCTTCGCCGGATCGACGTTCTCCGTGCCGAATGTTTCGACGAGCGTCGACATCGGCCGTGCCATGCCGATGGCGTAGGCAACCTGCACCTCGCAACGGGTCGCAGCACCCGAGGCCACAACGTTCTTCGCGACCCAGCGAGCGGCATACGCCGCCGAACGGTCGACCTTGGACGGGTCCTTGCCGGAGAACGCACCGCCGCCGTGCCGGCCCATTCCGCCGTAGGTGTCGACGATAATCTTGCGGCCGGTAAGGCCGGCATCGCCGACAGGGCCACCGATCACGAAACGACCGGTTGGGTTGACGTGCACCTCGAAGTCGTCGTCGGCGAACTGTTCGGGGATGACCGGCTTGATGACGTGTTCGATGAGATCGGGGCGAATCATCGAGTCACGGTCGATGCCGTCGTTGTGCTGCGTCGACACGAGGACCGTCTTGAGGCGAACGGGCTTGTCGTCCTCGTAGTCGAAGGTGACCTGAGTCTTGCCGTCGGGGCGAAGGTACGGCACCGTCCCAGCCTTGCGAACGGCGGCGAGCTGCTCGGCCATGCGATGCGCAACGTGGATCGGCAGCGGCATCAAGACGTCGGTTTCGTCCGATGCGTAGCCGAACATCATTCCCTGGTCGCCCGCACCCTGCTTGTCGAGATCGTCTTCCTCGCCCGACGAACCCGACCGGACTTCTTCGGAGTCGTCGACCCCCTGGGCGATGTCGACGGACTGCTCGTCGATCGAAACCATCACTCCGCACGTGTTGCCGTCGAATCCGAATGACTCGCGGTTGTAGCCAATGCCGTTGATCGTCTCGCGAACGACCGACGGAATGTCGACGTAGGCCTTGGTAGTGATCTCACCGGCCACCATGGCGAGACCGGTCGTGACCAGGGTCTCGCAGGCGACACGGCTCATCGGGTCCTGTTCGAGCAGGGCGTCGAGGATGGCGTCCGAAATCTGGTCGGCCATCTTGTCCGGATGACCCTCGGTGACGGACTCCGAGGTAAACGTGTAGTTGTTGGGCACGGGCTACTCCTGGCTGGCGCGTGGAACGACGCGATGGTGGCCCATCACGTCAGCTCGGGGGTGGACGGGGAGTTCTTTCGGACCCGGACGACAGCATCGAAGATCGCATCAGCGATCACCCGTTTGGGTCCTAGTGGTACCGCTTCGGAGCTGCCATCGGCAAACACGATTGTGACCGCGTTCGTGTCGTGGGCGAAGCCGGTGTCCGGCGCAGACACGTCATTTGCAACGATCAGGTCGAGGTTCTTCCGTTCGAGCTTGCCGCGGGCATTGTCGAGGACGTTCTCCGTCTCGGCGGCGAACCCCACAATCGTCTGCGACGTGGCTTTGCCGTGGCCGAGGTCGACGAGGAAGTCGTGGGTCTTCTCGAGATGGATCTCAGGAACGGCGCCACCGGTCTTCTTGATCTTGTGGTCGGGTGGATCGATCGGACGGAAGTCGGCGACAGCGGCCGCCATGATCACGACGTCGGCGTCCGTGCGGGCCATCACCGCCTCTTGCATCTCGGCGGCGCTCTCGACGTCGACGATTTCGACGCCGGGTGGCGGCTCCCGGTCGACGGTCGTGATGAGCGTGACATCTGCGCCGCGGGCGAAGGCCGCTTCGGCGAGTGCATAACCCTGTTTGCCGGTGGATCGGTTGGAGATCACTCGAACAGGGTCGATGGCTTCCCGTGTCCCACCTGCAGTGATGACGATGCGAAGTCCGGCGAGGTCTGCGTCAGACAGGGCTCGCTCGATGTTCGCAACGATGGTTCGTGGAGCGGCGAGGCGGCCGAAACCGACATCCCCGCCGGCGAGGCGGCCGGGCTCGGGATCGACGATGTGGATGCCCCGCTCACGCAACACGGCGATGTTGTCCTGAACACCGGCGTTCTCCCACATCTCGGTGTGCATCGCCGGGCAAATCACGACGGGCGCCCTGGTCGCGATCAGCGTGGCCGTCAGCAGGTCGTCAGATCGCGCCATCCGAAAGTCGGCAAGGAGACGTGCCGTGGCCGGCGCAACGACGACGCAATCGGCCGTCTGACCGAGACGCGTGTGCGGAATCGGGCTCGTCTCATCCCACAAGCTCGTCTGGACCTTCTCCGACGCCAGTGCATCAAGGGTGACGCGACCAACGAACTTCTCGGCGCCCTCGCTCATGATCGGAGCGACGTGTGCACCCGCGTCGACCAGCCGTCGGCTGACCTCGATCGCCTTGTACGCGGCAATTCCACCGGTGACTCCAAGGACGATCCGCTTGCCGGCGAGAGCACTCATCGTCGTCGAGGGCCGCCCGTTCGAGGTGAACGAAGTCCGCTCAGCCGGCGTCGCCAGCGAGTTCGGCTTCCATCGCCTCAGCATCGGCTGCAGCTTGTGCCTCGGCGAGGGCCTCGGCCTCGAGATCGCGCTCGACCGGCTCGATCTTCTCTGCGGCGATCTCTTCGAACGCGATCGACAGCGGCTTGCGAGCGACCGAGGTCACCTGCGGCGGGACCTGAGCACCCAGACCATCGCCGAGCTGACCGAAGTACGAATTGATCTGGCGCGCACGCTTGGCGCCGAGCGTGACGAGGCGGAACTTGGAGCCCGCCCGGTCGAGCAGGTCTTCGACCTGCGGATCGATCATCGAAGCTTCGTCGGACATGGGATCTCCCGGTAGAGGCGACCCTTCACCCTACCAGCGAGACCGGTACTCCACGATCAGGGCGAGGAGGTCATCGACGGCCCGATCGAGGTCGTCATTGACGATGTGCACATACGGCAGATCGGCGGCCATCTCTCGCTCCTGAGCACCGGCCTCCATCCGTCGCTCCACCTGCTCCGGCGTGTCTCCCCGGCCGACAAGACGTGCCCGTTGATGCTCAGGGGTCACCGTGTCGATGAAGACGTACAGCGTGTTCGCCGTGCCGTTTTCATGGATCTGACGAGCGCCGTTCACGTCGATCTCGAGCAGCAGATCCTTGCCGGCACCGATTTCGGGCACCGGAGACGCGTAGTAGGCGCCGCCGAGAAAGTGGTTCCACTCCAGAAAACCACCATCGTCGCGGCGGGCAAGAAACGTCTCCTCGTCCACGAAGACGTAGGCGTCTTCGGCCTCGCCGGGGCGGCGGTCTCGGGTCGTCCAGCTTCGGGAGAGCGCGATCTCGCCGTCGTTCGCGACCGCCCGTTCGACGACGGTTCCCTTCCCGACGCCACCAGGACCCGACACGACGATCACTCCGACCGGGCGGGAGGTCGCTCCTGTATCGGCGCTCATCGAGCGTGCCGTTCGAGTGCGGCGGGAAGCGACGACCACTGCTCACGGGTCACCTCAGACCACAGCGCAGCTTCGTCGACACCGATGTCGCCGAGCGCTCGGCGGGTCTGCACTTTCTTGCGTCCGGGAATCGCTTCGAGCATGGGAAGAACCTTCATCGACGCAAGCGCTGGATCGTCAGCCCCGATCGACGGAACCGAGGCCGGGTCGATCGTGCCCGCCTCGATCGCCTCGAGCGTGTCGTCACGATGTCGGCGGACGTCGTCGATGCGCTGGATGAGGGCGGGATCGAGATCGACCATGGTTCGAGTATGGGCGCTAAGGAGGCGATTTCGACGGATCGACCCGTCGGCGAGATTCGAGCCGTTGACGATCGCGATGCTCCCGACGCCTGACACACTGCGGGACATGGAACCGTTGATCAGCACCTCCCGGCGTGCGGAGGCATCGTGACCCCAAGACGAACGGCCGTCGTCCGCCGACCCGGACCGCTCTTGGCAGACGGCCTCACCCTCGAATCCCCCACCGAGCCGATCGACATGGTTCGCGCCCAGTCGCAATGGAACACCTATCTCGACGCGATGGAGTCGACCGGATGGACGATCGTCGAGTGCCCGCCTGCGGACGACTGCCCAGATGCCGTCTTCATCGAAGACACCGTTGTCGTCTGCGGCAATCGGGCCATCGTGTGCCGGCCAGGCGCCGAGAGCCGTCGACCGGAGACGACTGCCATCCGACCGGTGTTCGAGTCTCTCGGCCTCGAGGTCATCGACCTGCCGGACGGCTGCGGGACCATCGACGGTGGCGATGTGCTGAAGATCGGAAGCGACGTGATCGTCGGCGTGTCCGATCGAACCGACCAAACCGCGATCGACGCGCTGGCAGAGGTTCTGGGGAGCTCGTGGAGAGTCACGGCGGTGCCGATCTCGGGGACCCTCCACCTCAAGTCCGCGATCACCGCACTCCCCGATGGGCAGGTCATCGGCATCGCCGACCAGGTCGACACTTCCGCCCTCGGCCGAACCGTGTGGTCGATGCCCGAGATCCACGGATCCCACGTGGTGCACCTCGACGACGACACGCTCCTGGTCGCCGCCTCCGCTCCAGAGTCGGCCGCCAAACTTCGAGGCGAGGGCTACGACGTGGTGACGGTCGACATCTCCGAATTCGAGAAACTCGACGGCTGCGTCACCTGCCTTTCTGTGCGCATCCGCTGAGCAGGTACCGTCGCGACACATGGCCTACTTCTCTGCCGCAACGCTCGAGTTCTGGAATGGCCTGGCCAACAACAACTCGAAGGCCTGGTTCGACGAACACCGCCCGGACTACGAGACGCATCTCCGAGCGCCGTACCTTGCGCTCGCCGAGGACCTCTGCGAGGGCCTCGCTGCCCGCTTCCCCGAGTACGACATGGATCCGAAGAAGGCGATCTACCGAATCAACCGAGACGTGCGTTTCTCGGACGACAAATCGCCCTACAAGACCGAGCTCGGCATCACCATCGGCCGCTCGCAGAAGCACGATCCGGACTGGCCGGCGTACACGACCCGCATCGGCGTAACCGGTCTCGCCGTCGCGGGAGGCATGTACATGCCGTCGACCGAGATGCGCGACGCATTGCGGCGCTACATCGCCGTGCACGGCGACGGATTGCGGGCGGCGATAGCTGATGCCGACTTTCAACGGGTCTATGGCGAGCTTGGCGGGGAGGCGCACAAGCGCCCGCTACCCGACCTGAAGGACGCGGCGGCAGCGGAGCCCCTTGTCCTGAACAAGCAGTGGACCTTTTGGATGAGCAATGACGACCCGGAGGTCTTGCTCGATCCCGACCTCGACCAGATCATTCTCGACGCATGGGATGCGGCTGCACCGGTCGCTGGCTGGTTCAAGCACGCTCTTCGGGCCTGCGGCTACAGCTGATCGGGCCGAACCGGCGACCGCGGTGCTGGCGGAATCGATACGGCGACCAATCCGATTCCGAGGAGCAGCGCAACGATCGATATCGCGTCGTCGCCGTCATCGGACAGCGGCCGGACCCGGACCATATCGGCAGTGAGCGATTCGGCGGAGGCTCGCTCCGTGATGCTGCCAGGCACCTGCACGATGATCCGGTCCGAGTCGTCGTACGACGACGACCATCCCGACTCGCGAAGGCGGTTTCGAAGGACCGTGGCGTCTGCCGAGCCCAGGGGTTCGGTCCAACGGAACACGACCGCTCCGTCGAAGTTCGTGCCGGTCAATGGCGACCATCCCGCCCACTCGGCAACTCGGGTTGCCCCCTCGGGTGAGGGCATCGACCCGATCGCAGCGCTCGTCATCCGCCACTCGGAGAACGGGACGACGATGACGATGAGCACGCCGAGCCCGGCTACGACCTGTCGGAATCGGCCACCGAACTCCACACGATTGGCCACGCCGGCAACGAGCATGATCAGGAGCCCCAACCAGATGGCGGTGCGTGCGCCGCTCAGTGCCGAGCGGTCGATGAGGTCTACCAAGATCCACGATGGCCCGACGGTCACGAGCGAGCCATCGAGTTGCGCCTCAGCAAACACGGCGAGGTTCGGGTCGTGAAAGAGCACCCGGTCAGACACCAATAGCGGCGGGTTCTGGTCGCTGAGCAGCGGCGCGCCGACGTCCTGCGGGTGTGCACGTCCGTCGACCTGCACGTGCTGATGGAGCGATGCCGAGATCCACGCAGCGGTCAAGCAACCCCCGACGGTCAGCAGGACCCCGACGATTCCGCCGAGACAGGCGATCCGGCGGCGAGCAGGCAACGCCGCGAAACGCTGGCCAAGTCCCGTGTCCATGTCCCAGGAGAAGCGACGCCCAAGTGAGACCACCACCATGAGCGCGACCATGGCAATCGTCGCCGAGACAAGAGCGATTCCTCGGGTCGGTGCCGTGACGGCGTTACTCAGCAACGTTGTGGCCAACGAGACGGCAATTGATGCCGCGAGACCGGCCCCGACACGGATCAGACCGTTTCGTTGTCGAAATTCTCGGACCGGAAGCAACGCTGCCGCAACGAGCGCTCCTACGCCTACTGCATAGCTGGCCTGGATTGAACCTGTACCAATGTGAGTGTTCCACGCGCCGACGAACAGCGCGACGGCAACAACAACGTGGGTCGACATCGCGGGGACCGCGGCCGCCAGCAACGCGCGAGTAAGGCGGCTCGACCTCGAGCCGAGGTACGGCTGCCGGAGAGATTCGGGTGCGCCGAGCCAGACCGCCATGCCAACAGAGAGGCTCATGAGCCATGGCAGAAGACCGAGAGCGAATCGCACAAACGTGCTCCCTTCTTCGGCGGAACCACCGTCGGCAGCCGGTACGTCGACCTCGACGCCGAGGCCCCCTTCAGCTCGAAGCATGAGAAACGTTCCGGCGACGACGACACTCGCTACCACGACGCGTTGTAGCGACCGCTGTCGCCTTTCGATGCGGCGGCCATCCGACACCACCCGGTCCCAGTCACCGCCGGCGGCAGCATCCGTGAGATCGTCGTACGCCGTCGACAGCCGTCGATCGATGCTCATGTGGGGTCTCCCTCGAGAGTCTCCCGCAGCCGCGCAAGGCCACGATGCAAATGGGTCTTCACCGAGCCGGCTGAGATCCCGAGCGTCTCGGCGATCTGGTCGACGCTGTAGTCGTCGTAGAACCGAAGCGCGATGGCCTGACGTTGACGAACCGGCAGCATGCGCAGAGCAGCGAGAAGCTCCGCGTCCGGAGGTTCGGGAGCGAGTGCAACATCGGCACGCGTCGTGCGCCGATGCCGTCGTTCGATCGCCAGGCGCCGCAGCCGAGAGCGACTGTCATTGACAACCGCTTTGCGGACGTAGGGCTCAACCGGACGTCCAGGGCGAAGGAGGTGGGGCTTGGCCAGCAGCCGAGCGAAGACGTCATGAACGATCTCCTCGGCGACGACGACGTCGCCCACGATCATCGCCGACAGCGCGACGAGACGCCGACGTTCCACGTCGTAGGCGGTTCGTAGAACGTGATGCACGCCAGAGTCAGGATGCGGTCGACGTTCGCTGGATTCGGAACCAGAAAGGGAATCGACGGTGGATTCGGCGGCATTCATGTGGTCTCACATACGCCGACTGCGCCCCGAAACGTTGACAACGTTCGGGGACTTTTCTCAGCTGAGAATGCCGTCCACGATTGCCCCGGCGGCGGCGGCCTTGTCGTCGGCGAGGGTGACCGCCCGGCCAACGACCAACAAATCCGAACCGGCCTCGATCGCGACCTTGGGAGTAGCGACCCTCGCTTGGTCGTGGGTCTCGCCACCCTCCGAGCGAATGCCTGGCGTGACAGCAACCATACGGGGCGCGTAGTGACGAGCTTCCTTCACTTGGTCGACCGAGCACACAATGCCACCCATGCCAGCTTCGGCCGCGGTCAGCACTCGCTTGGGCATGATGTGGTCCGGAGCGTCGGCGTCCGACGTCAGAACCGTGATGGCGAGCGGGCACGGCTCGGGTAGTCCGGCATTCGCGGCACCCGTGCGAAGGCCGTCCGCGCCCGCCTTCAGCACGTCGACCCCGCCCTGGGCGTGATAGGTCGCGTAGGAGACGCCGAGAGCGCCGAGGACCCGAGACGCCTTCTCGACCGTCGTCGGGATGTCGTACATCTTGAGATCGAGGAACACGTCGAAACCGAGACCGTGAAGTGTGCCGATGGCATCGGTGCCGGCGGCGGTGAAGAGCTCGAGTCCGACCTTGGCGACGCCAAACCACGGCGACAACTCTTTGCCCAGGCGAACCGCCTGGACCATGTCGTCAACGTCGAGCGCCAAACAGAGCTTCGAGCGGAGTTCTTCGGGTACCTCGGTCATTGCGGGCCTCCAGAGTGCGCCGTACGAACCAGGTCGGCCACGGAGGCGACCGAGTGAGCACGACACCACTCATCGAGTTCGGTGATGATGCGGATGGTGGCTCGGGGATCGGCGAAAGTTGCGGTTCCGACCTGTACCGCCGAGGCACCGGCTCGAAGGTACTGCACCACGTCGGTGGCGTTGGCGATGCCACCGACCCCGATGACCGGTAGGTCCGGGTGAGCTGCGGAGACATCGAACACGGCCCGCAATGCCACGGCGCGCATGGCAGGTCCCGAGACGCCGCCTCCTCCCCCGCCCAGGACCGGCTGTCCGGTCACCGGATCGAGAACCAAGCCAAGCAATGTGTTCGTGAGCGTGACGGCGTCGGCGCCGGCGTCGCCTGCCGCGCCCGCGATCGAGGCGATGTCGGAGACGTTCGGACTCAGCTTCGCCCAGCGCGGAACCTCGATCATCGAGGTCGCATCGAGGACTTCGGCAACGCTCGACCCCGAGTGCGCAAACATCTTTCGCCGGTCTTCGAGGTTTGGGCAGCTGACGTTCAGCTCGACGGCGATCAGGTCGTCTTGGACATCGACGAGCGCCTGAGCTGCGTCGCGATACTCCTCGACGGTCCGCCCCCAGAGGCTCACGACCAGGCGTGCGCCGGATCGACGAACGGCGGGAAGCTCGTGCTCGATCCACCCCGATACGCCGGGTCCCTGGAGCCCAACGCTGTTCATCATCGCGCCGGGCAACGGTGTAACGCGAGGTCCCGGATTTCCCTCCCAGGGCATCACCGACAGCGACTTCACGACAAGCGCTCCGAGCGCGTCGAGCTCGAAATATGCGCCGAGTTCGGCACCGTGACCCGCCGTGCCGGAGGCGGTCATGACCGGGTTGGGCAGGCTGACCCGACCGACTTGCGCGGCGAGGTCGACTCGCGCGGACACGCCGGACGGTCGCCTCGCCGGAAGCCGATCGAGCAGGCTCATGCGTCGTCGCCTGCGTGCCAGGACTGGAGCGAACGCACGTTGAGCGGAGAACTCGCCCACTCGTGCATGCCGCGGGCCGCAGCGAGTGCCGCCGCACCAGTCGTGAGCAGCGGCACGCTCTCGCGACCGGCGGCGGCGCGAATGTACGCGCCATCAGCACGCGGGCCCCGACCCTTGGGCGAGTTGACGACGAGTTGGATCTGGCCATCAGCGATCAGATCGACTGCCGTCGCAGTACTCGGTTCGGGGTCGTCGCTGGTCACTTTGGCGACTCGCGACGCCACCGATACCCCAGACGCCTCGAGCGCATCTGCGGTACCGCCGGTCGCCACGATCTCGAACCCGAGCTCGGCGAAGATCTCTGCGGCCTCCACGCCGTGCACCTTGTCCCGGTCAGCGAGTGACATGAAAACGGTGCCGGACTCGGGCAGCGTGCCGCCAGCGGCCATCTGACTCTTTGAGAACGCCAGGCCGGTGCTGACGTCGATGCCCATGACCTCACCGGTCGAGCGCATCTCGGGACCGAGGAGCGGGTCAGCATCGGGGAAGCGGTTGAACGGCAGGACAGCCTCTTTCACCGAGACATGGCCCGTGACCGGCGGGCGGACAACGCCAGCTTCGCGGAGCTCGGCGAGGGTCTCGCCCATCATGACGCGCGACGCAACTTTGGCAAGTGGCACGCCCGTGGCCTTGGCCACGAACGGGACGGTGCGCGAGGCGCGTGGGTTGGCTTCGATCACGTACACCTCGTCGTCCTTGACGGCGTACTGAACGTTGATCAGGCCCAACACGGCGAGTTCTTCGGCGATCTTGGCCGTGTGCGATTCGAGCGTGGCGATCACGTCGGGTGAGAGGCTCGGTGGCGGGATGACGCAAGCCGAGTCGCCCGAGTGCACGCCTGCCTCTTCGACGTGTTCCATGACCGCCCCGATCATGACCTCTCCGGTGTTGTCCCGGATCGCGTCCACGTCGACCTCGGTGGCGTCTTCGAGGAACCGATCGACGAGCACGGGCCGTTCGGCCGACAGCCCGCCCTCACGACCGAGCGACCCGAATCCGGCGAGCTCGGCCATCGCCGAACGGAGTCCTTCGTCGTCGTACACGATCTCCATCGCCCGACCACCGAGGACGTAGCTCGGGCGAACGAGGGCGGGGTAACCGATGTCGGCCGTGATGGCGAGGGCTGCGTCGATCTCGGTCGCCGTGCCACCGGGCGGTTGTGGCACGCCGATGCGCTCGCACAGGGCGTTCCACTGCTCGCGGTCCTCGGCGAGATCGATCGATGCCGGTGGCGTGCCCGCGATGAGCTCGGCTGGGAGATCGTTGGCGAGCTTGAGCGGGGTCTGCCCGCCGAGCGACACGATGATCCCCACCGGCTGCTCGGCATCGATGATGTTGCCGACATCCTCGAGCGTCAACGGCTCGAAGTAGAGACGGTCGCTGGTGTCGTAGTCGGTCGAGACCGTCTCGGGATTGCAGTTGACCATGATGGTCTCATACCCGGCGTCGGCCAGAGCGAAGCTCGCATGCACGCAGCAGTAGTCGAACTCGATTCCCTGTCCGATCCGGTTGGGCCCCGAGCCGAGGATCATCACCTTGGGCCGATCGCTCGACCGGACCTCGCTCGTGTCCTCCCACGTGGAGTAGTGGTAAGGCGTCTCCGCATCGAACTCAGCGCCACACGTGTCGACCGTCTTGTATGTCGGCGACACCCCAGCGCCCGTGCGAGCAGCTCGGACATCGGCCTCGGTCGTCGACCACAGATAGGCGAGCTGTGCGTCGGAGAAGCCGAGCTGTTTGGCGCGCTTCCAACGACGCGGCGTCATCGCATCGAATCCGAGTTGTTCGAGATCGGCGCGCTCCTCGGTGATGCGAAGCATCTGGTCGAGGAACCACGGGTCGACGCCCGTGACCTCGTGCAGCCGGTCGATGCCGATCCCGCGGCGCAAGCATGCTTCGATCACGAAGATCCGATCCGGCGTCGGCACGGCAGAGAGGGCCAGGAGTGCCTCGTCGTCGTGCTCGTCGTAGATGGCCTCTGCCGGGTCGCAGTTGAGTCCGTGGCGGCCGAGCTCGAGGCTCCGAAGGCCCTTCTGGAGGGACTCGGGAAAGGTCCGTCCGATGGCCATGGCTTCGCCCACCGACTGCATCTGCGTACCGAGCACACCGGCCGTGCCGGGGAACTTCTCGAACGCCCACCGCGGAATCTTCGTGACGACGTAGTCGATCGTCGGCTCGAAGCTCGCGGGCGTCTCCTCGGTGATGTCGTTCGGGATCTCGTCGAGCGTGTAGCCGATGGCGAGGCGTGCAGCGATCTTCGCGATCGGGAAGCCGGTCGCCTTCGATGCGAGCGCCGACGATCGCGACACACGCGGATTCATCTCGATGACGACCTGGCGGCCTGTCTCCGGGTCGACTGCAAACTGGACGTTCGAACCGCCGGTCTCCACGCCGACACGACGCATCACGGCGAAGGCCGCGTCACGCATCTCTTGCAGCTCGACGTCGGTGAGCGTTTGGGTGGGGGCGACGGTGATCGAGTCGCCGGTGTGCACTCCCATGGCGTCCACGTTCTCGATCGAGCAGACAACGACCTGGTTGTCGGCGTGGTCACGCATGACCTCGAGCTCGAACTCCTTCCAGCCCTTGATCGACTCCTCGATGAGGATCTCGGTGATCGGGCTGGCCGACAGGCCGTTGGAGGCGATCTTCTCGAACTCCTCGGGCGTCTCGGCGATACCGGTTCCTTTGCCGCCCAAAATGTACGCAGGGCGAACGATGACGGGGAGGCCGAGCGTCTCGATGACTTCGTGCGCTTCGTCCATGGAGTGCGCGACGCCGGAGCGAGGCACGTCGAGACCGATCTCGATCATCGCCTTCTTGAACTTCTCGCGATCCTCGGCGGTTTCGATCGCGTCGGCCTTGGCGCCGATCAACTCGATCCCGAGCCGGTCGAGGATGCCGGCCTCCTGGAGCTCCATCGCAAGATTGAGAGCGGTCTGTCCGCCGAGGGTCGGCAACACCGCATCGGGCGCTTCCTTGATGAGGATCGCTTCGAGCACCGACACGTCGAGCGGCTCGATGTAAGTGGCATCGGCGAAGTCGGGATCGGTCATGATCGTCGCCGGATTCGAGTTGGCGAGGATCACCCGGTAGCCCTCCTCGCGGAGGATCCGACACGCTTGGGTCCCGGAGTAGTCGAACTCGCAGGCCTGACCGATCACGATCGGGCCCGAGCCGATCACGAGAATCGAGGAGATGTCGTCACGACGCGGCATCGAAAGCCTCCATCAGGTCGTTGAAGTCGTCGAAGAGGTAACGGGAGTCGTGCGGGCCAGGACCCGCTTCGGGGTGGTACTGGACGCTGAACGCCGGCTTGGTCGTGCACCGCATCCCCTGAACGGTGTTGTCGTTCAGGTTGATGTGCGTCAGCTCGGCCTCGACGAGCGACGCCTCGGTCACCGCGTAGTTGTGATTCTGCGAGGTGATCTCGACCTGACCATCTCGGAGGCGCTGGACCGGCTGGTTCCCACCGTGGTGGCCGAAGGGCAGCTTGTAAGTCTCGGCGCCGAGGGTTGCCGCAAGAAGCTGGTGCCCGAGGCAGATGCCGAACACGGGCACCGCGCCGAGCAGCGCTCCGATCGTGTCTCGGATGTACTGAAGCGGCTCGGGGTCGCCCGGACCGTTCGAGAGGAAGACCCCGTCGGGGTTGCGAGCCATGATCTCCTCGGCGGTGGTCGACGCCGGGACGACGTCGACCGTGCCGATCTGGCGCAGTTGCTCGAGGATCGACGTCTTGATCCCGAAGTCCATGGCCACGATTCGCCGGTTGGCACGGGCGTCGGGCGATGCGTCGACGGTATAGGGCTCGTCGCAGGTGACCGTCGCGACGAGATCGAGTCCGTCGGTGCTCGGGGCTGCCGTGGCAGCCGCCGTGAGTTCTTCGATCGACGCCGTTCCGAAGGCGCCGGGAATGGCACCGTGGTCGCGGATGTGGCGGGTCAGGCGACGGGTGTCGATCCCCGCGATGCCTGCGAGACCATGCCGGATGAGGAACGCATCGAGGTCTTCTTCGTTTCGGTAGTTGGACGAGAGGCGGGCAGGTTCGCGAATAATCACGCCTCGGCAGAACGTGCCGCGGGATTCGTTGTCGGTGCTGTTCGTGCCGTAGTTGCCGATGTGGGGGTAGGTGAAAGTGATGATCTGCCCGGCGTAGCTCGGGTCGGTCATCACCTCCTGGTAGCCCGTCATGACGGTGTTGAACACGACTTCACCCGTGCTCACACCGCCCGGAACATCGGCACCGATCGCCTCGCCCTCGAAGACCTCGCCGTCGGCGAGGACTAGAGCTGCTTCCCGGATGCTCATCGTTGTGCTTCTCCTCCATCGACGACGACGTCGCCTTCGAAAATCGTATGGCGGACGGCCCCACGAAGGACCCGTCCATGCCATGGGGTGTTGTGACTTCTGCTGGCCATCGCCGAACCATCGACGGACCACTCGTGGTCGAGATCGACGACCGCGAGATTGGCCGGTTGGCCGACGGCGATCGGGCGCCCGTGCCGCTCGCCGATCCCGGCGATCTGGGCAGGCACGATTGACATGGCTTCGACGATGCGTCCCAAAGAGACGTCCGTGTCGGTGAGGAGCGCCCCGAGTGCGGTCTCGAATCCAATCACTCCGGGTGGCGCCTCGTCGAACGGAAACTCCTTCGTGTGCGGTTCGTGTGGTGCGTGATCGGTGACGATCGCGTCGATGGTGCCGTCGAGGACGCCGGCCTCGAGCGCGGCCCGATCAACCTCGGTGCGAAACGGCGGTGTCACCTTGAACACCGGATCAAACGAGGCACAGTCGGCATCGGTAAAGACCAGGTGATGCACAGTCACGTCTGCAGTGATCGCGAGGCCATCGGCCTTGGCTTCGGCGATCATCGCTACCGACTCGGCGGCAGACACGTGAGGAACGTGGAGGCGACAACCCGTCTTGCGAGCGAGCGCGATGTCCCGGGCAAGCATGATCGTTTCGGCCTCACGAGGCACCCCACGGATGCCGAGATGCGTGGACCACTCCCCCTCGTGCATATGTGCGCCTGCGCTGAGGTGAACGTCGTCGCAATGATGCGACAACACGATGGGCTCGCCGCCGGCGACCGCGGTCAAGCCCGTGGCGTACTCCATGATCCGGCGCATCAGTCCGGTGTCGCTGACCGTTCGGTCAGCATCGCTGAAGATTCGAACGCCGACGGCTGCGAGTTCTCCCATTGGAGTGAGCAGTGCGCCCGCCCGGCCGACGGTGAGCGCCGCAGCAGCAACGACTTCGCACGACGCGCCTTCGGCGAGAGCCCGAAGGTCTCGTACGGCTCCCGGCGAATCGATTGCGGGGTCGGTGTTGGGCATGGCGACAACGGCAGTGAATCCGCCGAGCGCTGCGCCACGAGAACCCGTGGCGATCGTCTCGGCTTCTTCGCGGCCGGGCTCGCGGAGATGGGCACGAAGATCGACGAATCCCGGAACGACGACTGCGTCGCTTCCGTCGAGTTCGTGTGCGCCGGCCACCTCACCGAGATCGCCGATAGCCGAAATCGTGCCGTTCTCGATGCGAACGTCGGCCTTGTCGCCGTCCGGTCCGATCTGGGCGTTGCGGATGATCGTGATCATGGCGCGCTCCCCCCGGCTGCCGATGACAACACCAAGTAGAGGACCGCCATGCGCACGATGACCCCGTTCGTCACCTGGTTGAGCACTCGGACACGGGGGTCGTCGATGACTTCGGGGCTGATCTCGACCCCGCGATTCATCGGACCGGGGTGCATGATCAGCGAGCTTGCCGGCAGCGTTCGGGCGCGGTCGAGGGTCAGTCCGAAGGCCCGGTGATACTCCCCGAGTGAGGGGACGAGCGCTTGATCCATGCGTTCGCGTTGCATCCGCAGCAGATAGAGCACATCCGTGTCGGCGAGAACCGCGTCGAGGTCGTGGCTGACGGACGCGCCAAGCGTTTCGACATGCGGCGGCAGAAGGGTCGGCGGAGCAACGACAGTGACGTTGGCACCGAGCGCACGGTAGGCCGCGACGTTCGATCGGGCGACGCGCGAGTGGCTGATGTCGCCGACGATGGCGATGTTCAGACCGTCGAAACGGCGGCCTTCTTCGCGGATCGTGTAGACGTCGAGCAACGACTGCGTCGGATGTGCGTGCCAGCCGTCCCCGCCATTGATCACCGACGCCTTGGCCCAGCGAGCGATCTGTTGGGGCGCCCCCGAAGACCGATGCCGAACAACGATCGCATCGACGCCCATCGCCTCGATCGTCTCGACGGTGTCTCGTAGCGACTCGCCCTTGTTGACCGAACTGGACGATGCGGAGAAGTTCAACACGTCGGCAGACAATCGCCGGGCGGCGGTCTCGAAGCTCGTCCGCGTGCGAGTCGAGTCCTCGAAGAACATCGATGCCACAGTTCGGCCCTTCAGCGCCGGCACCTTTGGGACAGGCCGTGCACAAACCTCAGCCATGGCGTCGGCGGCCTGCATGATCTCGTCGATCCCGCTGGCCCCGAGCTGATCGATCGTGAGTAGATCCTTCACGGGGCGTCGGTCTCGGTCGTGCGGTACTCGCCGATAGCAACTCCAGCGAGGGTCGCCTGCACCGATTCGGAGCGAGACGTGGGCAGGTTCTTGCCCACGTAGTCGGGTCGGATCGGGAGCTCACGGTGCCCGCGGTCGACCAGAACGGCGAGCTGGATGCTCCGCGGCCGTCCAAAGTCCGTGACCGCATCGAGCGCAGCCCGAACAGTGCGTCCCGTGAACAGGACGTCGTCGCAGAGAATCACATGCCGATCCGTGACATCGAAGGGCATCGTCGTCACCGCCGGAATGATCGATCCTGGCTGCCCGCCAAGATCGTCTCGATGAAACGAGGCGTCGAGGGTGCCCAGTGGAACGTCGTCGGGCTGGGGGTCGATGTGATTCAGCGCAGCGGCGATTGCGTGAGCAATCGGGACACCGCCGCGTTCGAGCCCGACGATCACGACGTGGTGAAGACCGTGGTTGCGTTCGAGGATCTCGTGGGCCATACGCCGCACGGCCCGGCTGATGTCATCGTTCGTCAGGACTTCGGTGCGGGCCACGAACGTCCGAGCGGCACGTCGGCCGAACACGGGGGCCAGGGCATCGGTCTGCTCGTCGGCGCCATTCGCATCCGAACCGGCGCCCGTCTCGGGGCGAGTCGACATGATCCTCCTGGCCGTACGAGCCTCACGGGACTCGTTTCACGGTCAGAATCACACCGTAGTGGTTTGGGTCCGAACCGAAACAAGCCGTGGCAGACTTTTTCATGGCCAACTCTCATCGATTCAGCCAAGTCGACGTTTTCACGGACACGGCGTTCCGTGGAAATCCGGTCGCCGTCGTGTTCTGCGATGACCACGACCTCTCGACTGACGAGATGCAACACATCGCTCACTGGACGAACCTGTCGGAAACGACGTTCGTCCTCCCGCCCACCGACCCGGCAGCGGACTACCGAGTTCGCATCTTCACCCCCGGCAACGAGCTCCCCTTCGCTGGCCATCCGACGATTGGCACGTGTCATGCTTGGCTTGAGGCTGGTGGCGCCCCCCACGCGGACGACACGATCGTCCAGGAGTGCGGAATCGGCCTCGTCACGCTCCGTCGCGACAGTGGACGTCTGGCGTTCGCGGCTCCCGAGTTGATTCGCGGCGGCGACGTCGATGAGGCCGAGCTCGATCTCGTCTGCGCAGTGTTGCAGATCGATCGCAGCGAGATCATCAAGGCCCAGTGGGCCGACAACGGGCCGGGATGGGTCGCCGTCATGCTCAAAGACGCGGAGGCCGTGCTTGCGCTCACTCCCAACTTCGGTGCCGTGGAGAGCTACGACATCGGCGTCGCCGGGCCTCATCCCGTCGGTGTCGTCGGAAAGGTCGGTGTGGCTGCGACGACGGGCGGAGATCCGGCACTCGAAGTGCGAGCGTTCTTTCGTGCCGGCGGATCACCGGCCGAAGATCCAGTCACCGGAAGTCTCAATGCTGCCCTCGCACAGTGGTTGCTACGCGACGGCGACCTCGTCGCCCCCTACGTGGCGTCGCAAGGCACGGCGCTCGGGCGAGCAGGCCGAGTCCATGTGTCCGAGGCCGACGGTGAGATCTGGGTCGGCGGCCACGCCGTGACCGTCGTATCCGGCGGACTACGGACCTGAGCGTCAGCCGACCGGGACCTGGAAGGCCACCACTCCCGAGCCAGGCCGCGTCTGCACCTCCGGCCATCCGACGCGGTTGATCGAGGACTTCGCTGCGACGTTCTTCGCATCGACTACGGCGACAGTAGTGGGCGATCCCACTGCGGCCACCAACACGCGGCAAAGACCGAGTAGAGACCCGCTGATCTGACGTCCGCGGTACGACGCATCCAACCAAAACCCGATCTCGCCGATCATTCGAGACGGATCGATACGCAAGCCGATCTCTCCGATGACCGGGTCGGCCTGGCTTTCGGCGAATTCGAGCGCGACGCGGGGGTCTGACCCCCGCGTCGCGCTCGTCACAACTAAATCGACAGAGGCTCCGTCGATCGCCGGCATGCAGTGGCGCTCAATCCAGCGTCGCGCAGCAGCCTCGGAGGTGTCGTCGGGAACCGGATTCCAGCGTGCAATGTCCTCGTCCTGCCATGCTGCCGCGAGCGCAGTCGCATCCGCTGACGTCCAGCATCGCAGTCGGTACTCTCCGACCGATGCCAGGTCGTTCACCCAATCAGCGCTCACGCATCGGGCCGCAGCGACTTCGTCAACGCTGCGAGGATGCCGTTGATGAACGGCGCAGACTTCTCGGTCGAGTATTGATTGGCGAGCGCGACGGCCTCCGACACGACTGCTGACGTCGGCACCTCGTGGCGGTGAGCGAGCTCGAAGACGCCCATCCTCAGGATCGTTCGGTCGATCCCGGCCATTCGCGAGACCGGCCAATCACCCGACGTTGCGTCGATCATTGAATCGAGATCGGCGAGGTTCGCTGCGACACCGGTTGCAACATCCAGCCCATAGCCGTCTTCTTCGAGTTGGCGAGCGAGCACGGTAGCCATGTCGTCGCCCGTCATGTCGGCCTCGTACAGCAATGCGAGAGCGATCTCCCGGTCTTCGCGCCGGGTGAGCTTGAACGGATCGGTCACGCTCGGGACAAGTAGTCGCCGGAGCGAGTGTCGACTTTGACGACGTCGCCGATGTTGACGAATAGGGGCACCTGAATTTCCTTGCCGGTCTCCAGCGTTGCGGGCTTCGTGCCACCCGACGAACGGTCGCCCTGCACACCAGGCTCGGTTTGCGCGATGGTCAGCTCGACCGAGGCTGGAAGGTCGGTGCCGATGATCTCCTCACCGAACAGCATGACGGTCGCTGACCGGCCTTCGATGATGTAGTGCGCCGCCTCGCCAAGCGTCGCGGGAGCGACGTTGCGTTGGTCGTACGTCTCGTTGTCCATGAACACGTAGTCCTCGCCATCGCGGTACAGGTACTGCATGTCGCGCTTGTCGATCATGACTCGTTCGACCTTCTCGCCGGCTCGGAAGGTCCGGTCGACCGTCGATCCGCTGCGGACGTTCTTCAGGGTCGTCCGTACGAAGGCGGGGCCCTTTCCGGGCTTCACGTGCTGAAAGGCCTGGATCTGCACGAGGTCACCGTCGAGATCGAGGTGCATCCCGTTCTTCAAGTCGTTCGTGGTGATTGTGGGCATTGGGACTCCTAGCGAGAACGTGAGGGAGCTTTGGGGGCGAGCGTCAGGGGTTCGGCGCCATCGGTGGTCACGACGACGGTGTCCTCCCAACGCACACCACCGATTCCGGGGAGGTAGCACCCGGGCTCCACGGTGATGACGTGACCGGCGGTGAGCGTACCAGTCGCCGTCGACGACACAGCGGGGGCTTCGTGGATGTCCAGACCAACGCCGTGGCCGGTTCCGTGGACGAAGGCGTCACCGAGCCCGATGGATTCCAGGTACGAACGGCACGCCGCGTCGACGTCCGCGAACCCGACACCGGGCGCGACGGCCGCGACACCGAGGCGTTGCGCGTCGAATACTGCGTCGAGGAGTCGTCGCTGGTCCGGGTCCGGTTCCCCGATCACGAATGTGCGAGTCATGTCGGAGCGGTAGCCGTCGACCGTCGCTCCCATGTCGATGATCACGAGATCCTGCGGCTGGATGGTGCGTTGCGTCGGGGCGTGGTGAGGTCGAGCTGCATTGGGGCCTGAAGCGACGATCGTGTCGAATGCTGGGCCGTCTGCGCCGTGACCTCGGATTCCGTCCTCGATCGTTCGGGCGATGTCGGCTTCGGTGCGCCCTTCGAGGCCGGCGTCGATCGTCTCGGCCAGAACGATGTCGGCGATTGCCGCGGCTCGACGCATCGCGCCGAGTTCGGCCTGGTCCTTGATCGCGCGCCCAGCCTCGACGATGCCCGAGGTCGGTCGGATACGCGTCTCGCCGAAACGCGCTCGCCACTGTTCTCCGGCATTCATCGAGAGATGATCGCCTTCGATTCCGATCGTGGCATAGCTGTCGAGGTGAGCCGCGGCTGCGGTGATTCCACGCCCCGCGGCGATGTCGACGACACAGTCCGCTCCGGCACTTTCGATCTCTTCGGGAGCACGTTCGCCGTACCGATGATCGGTCACCAAGGTCATGGACCCGGAATCAACGATGACCGTGCCGGAGGATCCTGCGAATCCGGTCAGCCATCGAATGTTGGTCGGATGCGAAACCACCAGCGCCTCGAATTGGTGTTCTCGAAGGGCTCGGCGGATCGTCTCGGAGCGCGCCTGCATCAGCGGACCAGATCCGGTGCGTTCGGTGGCGTCGCCGGTCAGCGGCACAGTGCCGCCCAGGCGGCCTCGAGTGCCTCGTCCGGAACGTCGTCGACGATCTCACAACCGGCGTCACCATCGAGAATGAACGTCACTCCGGTCAGTGCCTTCTTGTCGCGGCCGAATAGCGGCCGGACGTCTCCGAAGTCGATGCCCGGCGGCGGCCGCATGGGTAGGTCGTATGCTCCGATCACCCGCCGATGTTCGGCCACTCGATCGGCATCGATTCGCCCCATGGCCGCAGCGACTTCGGCGGCATATACGATCCCCACGGCGACGGCCTCGCCGTGGAGCAGGGCGTGATCGCTCGATGTCTCCAGAGCGTGACCGAGTGTGTGGCCGTAATTGAGCAGCGCCCGACGGCCACCCTCACGCTCGTCCGCCATGACCGCGTCCGCCTTGATTCTCACCGAGGCCGCAACGCGTTGGGCGAGCGGCAGCTCGTCGAGCTGCCCGCCACCAAGAAAGTGATACTTCGCAAGTTCGCCCAGCCCGGCACGAAACTCCCGTTCGGGAAGCGAGTCGAGCGTGTTGAGGTCACACAACACTGCGGCGGGCTGCCAGTAGCTCCCCATCAGGTTCTTGCCCTCGACGAGATTCACCCCGGTCTTACCCCCGATCGCAGCGTCGATCTGTCCGAGCAGCGTTGTCGGTACATGAATCACGGGGACACCGCGGTGATAGACCGATGCGGCGAATCCAGCCAGGTCGGTGACGATCCCACCGCCCACGCCGACCACCACATCGTTGCGGTTGAGCCCCCACTGGGCGAAATCGCGGCACAACTCATGAACGGTCGCCGGGACCTTGTGCGCCTCGCCGTCACCGATCGTGAACACCCGCTGTTCGAGTCCAGTATCGACCTCGACCGGAATGTTCGTCTGCGTCACCACCGCCGCCCGCATCGCCGAGGTCGGTAGATGCTCGCGAATGCGATGCCGAACGCCGTGACCGATCTCGACGGGGTACGCCCGATCGCCGAGGTCGACCATGATCGTGTGCTCGACGCCGTTCTCCGAAGCGCTCGCGGACCTGTCCATCGCCCGATTGTAGGTCCGGTCAGACCAGCCCGGTTCCCTGCAGGATGGATCCGGAGGCCACGGTGACGATGAGCGCTGCTGCCGCCAGCGCAGGCCCAAACGGGAACGCCGTCTTGAGCAGCGGCGGAATGGTCGGTACGCCGTCGTCACCGAGCGGCTCGTCCGGGTCGGCGAAGAAGTGCGGGCCGATGACTCGCCGACCCACTCCGACGAGCAATCCCGAGACGATGCCAAGGAGCATGCCGGCCATCATGGCGTAGATCACGAGCACGATCGCCTCGGCAATCGAGGCGCGCATCCACCCGACGATCAGTCCGAGCAGAAGGGCGAGCTTGACGTCGCCAAAGGCCAGCCCGCCGGCGCTGACCATGCTCGGCACTGCGAGGATCAGGCAGTACGCGAGTCCGCCGATGACCGCCGGCAGCAGATGTGTTGTCGGTGCTCCGCCGATGGTCGACACGATGATCGCCACGAGTGTCGCCCCGAGGGTCGGGAACAGAATGCGATCGGGAAGCCGAAACCGCACGACGTCGACGACCGAGAGCGCGATGCTGCCAGAGGCGAAGACGAGCAGCGGACCCAAGGCGATGGTCCACCCCACGGTCGCGCCGATTGTCGCCCACACGATTGCGGTGACGAGCGAGACAACGGGAGTCGAGACGTCTTCGCGCGAGCAGGACACTCCGGTCGAGTCCGGCACGAGGATCGAGATACGGGCGAGCGCAATGCCGACGATTGCACCGGCGACGGCGAGTCCGACGATGACGGTCACGGGTCAGTCCCGTCGGAGGAACCGTCCGAGGCCACCGCTGTCTTTGCCCTTCTTCCTGTCGTCCTTCTCCTCGACGAGGTCGTTGAGCTGGTTGTACGGATCGACGGGCTGGGCGTCGGGCCCGGGTGGAGGCGGAGCAAACGTGTCATCCATCTGCCAGTTGCCGAGGTCGGTGTCGACGCCGCTCAAGCTCGGCAGGTTCAGCCCACCCGGAGCGGGAGGCTCGGCCTGTTCGGGGGGCGGGGTGTGTTGCTCGAAGTCCATCGATGAGAAGTTGGCGCTGTCAAACGAGTCGTTGACGACCCCCGGCAGCTCGGCCATCGACGCATCCGAAGGCGGTCCTGGTGCAGCGGGCTCGGGGAGACCGACAAAGCGCGAAGTCTGCGGGATGATCTCCGTCAGCGACTCCAGGGGATCGTCGGAGGCCACCAAGTCGCTTCCGGCAATGTCGGCGAAGGGGTTCGGAGCCGCAGCGCTGTCGTTGAACGGGTCGGACCCAAGCGGAGCGACCGAGTCAAACGGGCTCAGCTCGGGAGCGAATGGCGCAGAGGCGTCTGGTGCGGAGAGATCCGCAGATGCCGCTCCAGGGGACGCAGGCCTCGGCTCGAGTCGGACCTGAGGTGCCGGTTTGCTGTGGTCGGAGGCCCAACCATCGTCCTCCGCCTCATGCGTCTCAGGCGCGAGCTGTGTCTCGGGCGCAAGGTGTGTCTCGGGCGCTGACTGAGGCTCCGCTGGAAGCGCGGGCTCCGCTGCGTACTCAAAGACATCCGCCGCGGTGAGCGTCTCCGGCGCCGCTACATGCGCATCTGGAGCGTCGACGTGAACCGGCGAATCGAGCATTCCATCATCCGGCGCTGCGGCCATGAGCGTGTCGTTCATCACGCCGGCGCTTGCAACCGGTTCTTCGGGTAGCACGTCAGCGACGACATCGGAGGCAACATCGAACGAGTCGACAGCCACTGGCGATTCGCGGTCAATGACCGAACCACTGCTGTCTCCGGTGAGTTGTTCCACCGCCTGGCTGATCTCGTCGAGAGTCCGAGGAGAGTTGGCGGACTCGGGTTCGACGTCACCCATCGCGGCAGGATCGAGAAGTGCGTCGGCGAGCGCCTGGCCTGCCGCAGCGTCAGCTGCGAGCGAGTCGTCCGGCGCTTCGGCGCTGACGGTCGACGTGGCCACCAGCGGTTCGCCCTGATCGTGCGCGCCCTGTTCGACCGCACCGGGTTCGAGCGCACCGTCGACCGAGGTCTCGAATCCCGAATCGGCGATCGGCTCGACGGCGGGCTCGCTTTGCGAGGCGAAGTCCTCGAGCATGAAGGCGGGCTCGGCCGCCTCGATGTTCTCATCATGGGTGTAGTCATCCGCGAGCGGCTCGGTCTCGGTCTCCGTGGAAACGTCATCGACGACGGCGAGCTCATCCGGCTCTGCTGTTGCATCAAGTACCGGCTCATCCGCTGCTGGGTCATCCACTGGCGGTTCATCCAAGACCGGCTCGGCGATGTCGTCACTTGCGACGAGGAGCCCGGCCTCGAGCATCTCGTGAGCCATCGTGCTCGCCTCGAGAGGACTCATGTCGAGGGCAACGGCGATCGCTTTGCATGTGGTACCGCTCCCGACCAACTCGATGGCTTTCCACCACTCGGGTTGGATCGTCACCGAACCGTCGATGTCGGTATTGCGGCGAAGAATGTGGTGAACCGATGGAATGTCCTGCTGGATCTCCGACCACTGTTCAGCGATCGCTGCGGTACGGGCAAGGACCGACGGTACGTCTTCGGAGGGTTCGCCGAGCGGCGGCGCCTCATCTTCATCGAAGATGAACGTTCCATCGATCTCGGAGAGGGCGAAATACGTCGCTTCGGCCGGGTCGGAGCCGTGTTCACCGGAGAAGTCGTATGACGTCGATGAAACGTCGCCCCGGAACATCCAGTACGTCGCGGTCCCAGTGCCGGCGTCGATGTCGAGACGTCCTGTGGCCTTTCGGTCCGCGAGGAACTCGAGAACCTCGGTGATACCGAGGGTTCGGAGGGTTCCCTGTAATGACATTGCGCTGCTCCGATGCGTGCGGGTCGTGCTGTTCAATCGGCACGAGGCAACCAGAGTTGACACGCAGCGTGGGTTTGATCGCGTCTGATGCTCCTCAGGCCGAGGCAGCGGCAATCATGACGTCGAGGGGCGCTTCGACGCCCGTCCAGGACTCGAACTGCGCCGCCGCCTGTCCGGCGAGCATCGCCAGCCCTCCGACGACCGTCAGACCGCAGGCTCTCGACGCAGCCATCAGCGGGGTCTCGATCGGGTTGTAGACGATGTCCACGACCGTCGCCGACCCCGCGAAGCCCGTGGGCTCGAACGGGATCTTGCCGTCATGTTCCGTTCCGGCCATACCGACCGGCGTGGCATTGATGACAAGGTCATAGTCCCCAAGTGCTGCGGGTTCGAGAGCGATGACGTCGGGGGCCAGATGGCGAAGCATTCCGACTCTGGTCGGATCTCGTGAGAGCAGACCAAGTCGTGCCGCGCCGCCCGCATGACAGGCTGCGAGGATCGCACGAGCTGCGCCACCGGTCCCGGCGATTGCGACTGATCGTCCCGCAACACGGCTACCCGTCTCGTGCTCGAGCCCAATCAGGAAGCCCTCGCCGTCGGTGTTGTCTCCCCACAGGACTCCCTCGTCGTTTCGGACGTGGTTGACCGCCCCGAGCCGCTCGGCCACCTCAGAGCGCCGATCGACCAGCTCGGCGGCGCGTTCCTTGTGCGGCATCGTCACGGACAGCCCTCGGAGTCCGAGGGCACGGACGGCGTCAAGAGCGCTCTCGGTCTGACCAGGAGCGACGGGCATGGCCCCGTAGACGAGTGGTGCCCCGGCTGCGGCCGCAGCGGCGTTGTGAATGGCCGGGCTTCGCGAATGATCGACCGGCCATCCGATGACGCCGGCCACGAGCGGGGCGCGCATGGCGCCTAGCAGTACCCGCGCTCGATGCACACGGCTTTGGCCGCGTTGAACTCGGCGTCCGTGACGGCGAACGTGTGCCCGCCGTCCTCTTCGGTCCGTACGTAGTACAGCCAGTCCCCGAGCTCCGGGTTGAGTGCCGCGCGGAGCGCTTTCTCTCCTGGGGAGCTGATCGGCGTTGGCGGAAGGCCAAAGTTCGAGAGGTTGCGTGTGTTCCACGGCGACTCCGAATTCAGGTCCTCCACGTTGAGGTCGGCGCAGGGCTTTTGCGCGGCGTAGCACGACGTTGCATCGATACCCAATGAGAAGCGGCCGTTCGCCAGACGGTTGTAGATGACTCGCGAGATTCGTCCGAGGTCCTCATCGATCAGGTACTCCTCTTCGATGAGCGAGGCGATGATGATGACTTCGTAATCGGTGAGCTCGAGTTCGTCGATGATGGAGGCCTTGCCTTCCGAGTCGACGATCTGGGTGAACTTCAGTTCCATGGTGTCGGCCATACGACGCAAGATGTCGAGTGTGTCCTCGGACTTCTTCTCGTCGATCTGGTAGGTAGCCGGAAAGAGCAACCCTTCTTTGCCGGAGCCCGTCGGGTCGGGTGATCCCGGAATCGGTTCCTCGGGGACGCCCGTGAGACCGACGCTCACCAACGTCGCTTTGAGGTCCTCTTCGAGAGCCGCTTCGCTGAACCCGGGGTTCTCTCGATTGAGAACCTCGATGATCTCGTCGACACGAAGACCCTCGGGGATAGTGATCGAGAAGAACTGCGGTGGCAGCGGTCCAACGCCGTCGAGGCAATCGAGGGCCTCGTCGAACGACATGTTCTCTTGCAGGCATGCGTAGTCGCCCGCAAGAAAGTCGCCTTCGAAGTTGTCGCCGAGCCAATAGCGAAACAGCGTCGGATTGGTGATGACGTTGTTGGCGTAGAGCGATTGGGTCACGTCGTTGGCGGTGGCGCCCGATGGGATCACGAACTCGACCGCGTCACCGGGCTCACCGGGAGGGTCATATTGATCGTCGAACCAACCAGTGACCCGGCTGTAGACCGTGCTCGCGCCGAGGCCGAGCACGAGGGCGACCACGAAGAATCGAAAGACGGGACCCGTCCGGCGAGGCACGCGAACCCAGTCCCGACGATCGATGACTTCGACGGGCGGCTCGTCTGCCGCATTCATCGGGAGCGGCTCCGCGTCGATGGTGGCCCACTCGGACGGTTGCGGCGTGCCGAAGACGTCGTCTGCGGGTTCGTCGAAGAGTGGCGCGGGAGTGGGCCGGACAGCGACAGCGGTCGAGACATCAGCCATCGAGCTATCGCGCGTTGAGACATCGGGGTTCGAGACCGTCTCGGCGGGGCGCGGTGAAGACAGGCCTGGCGCGCCACCGGAGCGAATCCGCTGCGGACCCGGGGTGGGGCGTTGCACACTCTCATCGGCACGGCGTGGGCCCGGCGCTGGCCGAGACGGGTCCCGCTCCGGGACGGGACCGAAACGGCTCCGTAGCTTGCCCATACCGTTGTCTGTGTCGTTCGTGTCTTCGCTCATGTCCGCTTCTGGTCCATCCAGCTCTGAAGGATCACTTGTGCCGCCACCATGTCGACGACTCCGGCACGCTGTCGCGAGTCGAGGCCAGCGGCTTCGAGGGCTCGATGGGCGCTGACCGTCGTCAGCCGCTCATCGTAGGTGACGACGGGGACGCGAATGGTGGCAGCCAGCCTTTTGCGAAACGCAGCAGCGTGTTTGGCTGCAGCCCCGCTGCTGCCATCCATGTTTCGAGGATCGCCGACGACCACGCCGACGACTTCCCATTCGTCGAGGATGGAGGCCAGGTTCCGGATCGCAGCCTCGCGGTCACGAGCATCGACGACTTCGAGTGGCGTCGCCACCGTCTGGTCCGAATCCGAGATCGCTACCCCGATTCGCACGCTCCCTGGGTCGATACCCGCGAGCCGTCCTGCGTCAGGAACGACGATCACGTGCCTCCGGCGGTGGACCGAACGTGGTCGAGGGCGGCGTCGAGCTGTTCGGGGTCTCGACCACCGGCTTCGGCGATGACTGGCGCCGGCTTGCCCCCGCCGCCGATGATCTTCGCCGCCGGGGCGATCCACTTTCCGGCGTGGTGACCGGAAGCCTCGTCGACGGCAGCGACGAGGGCTACTCCCCCACCATCGAGTGCCGCACCGAGAGCAACCGCCGACACGCCCTGATCGCGAATGGCAACGGCCAGGTTCTTGAGGGACACCTTGTCGAGATCGTCGACACGGGCGACGACGACACCGTCGACCGCTTGCGCAGCGAACTCGGACGCGCGGGATCCTGCGGCAGCCTGTTTGACCGATGAAAGCTCCTTCTTGAGCTCAGCGAGTTCGGCCATGCGACGTTCGATCCCACCGAGGACGTCGTCGACGGGAACACCGACGATCCCCGCAGCCGCCGCGATCGTGTCCTCATCGGCCCGAAGAATGTCTATGGTCGCCGTGCCGGTAACCGCTTCGACACGGCGAATGTTCGAACCGATCGAGGATTCGGACAGGATCTTCATTGGGCCGATGTCGCCGAGCGCATGGACGTGGGTACCGCCGCACAGCTCGATCGAGTTTGGCCCGGCTTCGAGCACACGGACCGTGTCGCCGTACTTGTCCCCAAAGAACGCGATCGCGCCCTTGGCCTGCGCGTCCGACATCGGCATCTCGTCATGTGTCGTCGTGTCGTTACTGAGGACGTCGGCGTTTACCAGATCCTCGATCTCGCGCAGCTGGTCAGTCGTGACGGACTCGAAGTGGCTGAAGTCGAACCGCAGACGTTCGGGGCCGACCCATGATCCCTGCTGTTGCACGTGATCGCCAAGGACCCGACGAAGCGCGGAGTGCAGCAGGTGAGTGCCGGTGTGATTTCGGCGGATGGCGTCGCGGCGACTCACGTCGATCGACGCCGTGACTGTGTCGCCGACGTTCAGGACGCTGGCAGCATCTTCGGCGTGGTGGAGATGGACGGTGGGGACCGCGTAGGTCGTGTCGGTCACGGCGACCGCTCCATTGGGGCCAACGAGCGTGCCCGTGTCACCAATCTGGCCACCCGATTCGGCGTAGAAGGGCGTGCGGTCGAGGACGACGCCGTCGTCGCCGACCCACAACACCGTCGCAGAAACATCGGTCACGTCGGTGCGTCCGACGAACGCGGTCGCGCCATGCTCGTCAACGAGGGCAACGAACGAGGAAACGTCGACCGTGCCCCCCTTGGACTTTTGATCCGCACGTGCTCGCTCGCGTTGTTCGTCCATTGCGGTAGCGAACCCGGCAGTGTCCACGGTGCCGCCACGTTCTCCGACGATCTCTTCGGTGAGCTCGAGCGGAAAGCCGAACGTGTCGTGAAGCTTGAAGGCAACGTCGCCGGGCAACGGCACATCGTCGTCGAGCGCAGCCATCTCGGTGTCGAGGATCCCGAGCCCAGTCTCGATCGTGCGACGGAAGCCGACTTCTTCGTGCTCGACGATCTCGCGGATCTTCTGCTCGGCCTCACGAATGTCGGGATAGTCGTCCCCCATCAGTTCGACCACGGTCGACACCAACGTGGGCATGACGGGCTCGGTCACGCCGAGGATGTAGGCGTGGCGGATCGCGCGACGCATGATGCGGCGTAGCACGTACCCGCGGTCTTCGTTTGAAGGGAAGACGCCATCGTTGATCATGAAGGTCGTCGATCGGGCGTGATCGGCGAGAATGCGTAGCGACACGTCGCTCTTCGGGTCGGCGCCATCGGCGACACCGGAGAGTTCACTCGCCTTGGCGAGCAACCGAACGAACTCGTCGGTCTCCCACACCGAACCGACGCCCTGGAGGACGGTGAGCACCCGCTCGAGGCCGGCGCCGGTGTCGATCGATGGCTTGGGGAGCGGAAGCTGCTCGCCAGACTCCTGCTGATCGAACTGCATGAACACGAGGTTCCAGATCTCGACGTAGCGCGCGTCGGCTTCGGGATTCTCGGGACCCCCCTCGGGGCCGTACTCGGGTCCGAGATCGTAGAAGATCTCCGAGCAGGGCCCGTTCGGACCCGTGTCGGCCATCCGCCACCAGTTGTCTTCGTCGAGTCGCTGAATCTTCTCTCGGGGCACACCAACCTTGGTCGCCCAGATCTCCTCGGCCTCGTCGTCGGTGAGGTGAACCGTGACCCACAGCTTGTCGGGATCGAGTCCGAAGACGTCGGTGAGGAGTTCCCAGGCGAACGGGATGGCGTCGTCCTTGAAGTAGTCGCCAAAGCTGAAGTTGCCCATCATCTCGAAGAACGTGAGATGTCGTGCGGTCCGTCCGACCTCGTCGAGGTCGTTGTGCTTGCCGCCAGCGCGCACACACTTCTGCACGGTCGTTGCCCGCTTGTAGGGCGCCTTCTCGGTGCCCTGGAAGTAGGGCTTGAACGGGACCATGCCCGAGTTGGTGAACAGCAGCGTGTCGTCGTGGGGAATGATGCTCGCCGATGCCACGGCCTCGTGGCCTCGTTTGGTAAAGAACTCGGTGAATCGGCGACGTACGTCCTTGGCCTCCATGGGCGCCAATGCTACCGGCGGGTGCGCTCCCGCAGAGAGGCCGCACGATCGGCAAATGTCCGCGTCGTTGATTCGTCGACGGTTCGCTCCGGTTCGTCCGCCACGACAACGTCATCGACCGGGACCTCATCGACCGGGACTTCGACCTCGAGCTGGCGGCGACGCGTCACGCGCCGTAGGTCGATGACCTTGGCCGAGCGGACAGGGGTTGGTTCGGGCTCGACGATGGGCTCCGGCACACCAAAGCGATCACGAGCTGCTCGAACGACGGGCGTCGCGTTGGCCTGTGCCTTTGCCTTCCGGCCTGCGTCGACGACTCGTCCCGTCATTTCTTTCTTCACGAGATCGGGGACGGTCTCGACGGTGCGCTTGACCTTGCGCTGAACCCACCATGAGGAGGCCGCACCAGCGGCGTAGCCGCTCGACCACCAGAACAACCGCTTCGGGATCATGACGATGCCTCACCATCGGTGGTGTCACCCGGTCCAGCCGTGCGGTCCGGCGTCGTTGTCGAGCGATCATGCATCCAGCGCTCCCACCGTGCGGGTTCGGCCCCATGCGATGAGGGCCGGTAGTAGACGTCCTCGGCGACCTCGATGGGCCGGTGGTTCTGGTCCACCCACCCGTCAGGATCGTCGTGGGGATAACGATAGCCCTGCCCATGGCCGAGACCCGCAGCGCCCTTGTAGTGGGCGTCTCGCAAGTGCATTGGCACCTCTCCGGTGCCGCCTTGCTGGGCGGCGCTCTTCGCCCGACCAAGCGCACTCGTCACCGAGTTGGACTTCGGTGCGGTTGCGAGGTGCACGACCGCCTGCGCGAGGTTGAGCTGCGCTTCGGGGAGTCCGACGAACTCGACCGCCCGTGCCGCAGCATCGGCCACGATGAGACTCATCGGATCGGCCATGCCGACGTCCTCGGAGGCGAGGATCACGAGCCGCCGGGCGATGAAACGCGCTGACTCCCCTGCATCGAGCATGCGTGCTAGCCAGTACAGGCCAGCATCGGGATCGCTGCCGCGGATCGACTTGATGAATGCGGAAATGACGTCGTAGTGGTCGTCTCGCCCGTACCGGATCGCCTTGGTACCGAGGGCCGCCTCGACGTGGTCGACCGTGACCGGGGCGTCGTCGCTTCGAGCAAGCGCGGCAGCCACCCCCAGCGCCGTGAGGACCTGGCGGCCATCTCCCCCGCCACGGTCGATGAGCAGTTGGATCGCCTCGGCATCGGCCTCCGCACCTTCAGCATCGAGCCCCTTGTCGGTCAACGCTCGAAGCGCCGCTTCGTCCAGCAGTTCGAGACGAAACAGCGTCGAGCGGCTGCGCAACGCGGCGTTCACCTCGAAGTGAGGATTCTCCGTCGTCGCCCCGATAAGCGTGATCAACCCGCTCTCGACACCGGGCAGAAGTGCATCTTGTTGAGACTTCGAGAACCGGTGCACCTCATCCAGGAACAGAATCGTTCCCTGATCGTGCTGCCCGAGACGGCTCTCGGCTGCGGCAAGAACCTCTCGAACGTCCTTCACCGATGCGCTCACCGCCGACAGCTGATCGAACCAGCGCTTGGTCGTGCGGGCGATCACCCGTGCGAGCGTGGTCTTGCCCGTCCCGGGTGGCCCCCACAAGATGATCGAACCGAGCGTGTCCGACTCGATCAGGGCCCGAAGCGGGCGTCCGGGTGCGAGTAGATGATCCTGACCCACGATGTCGTCGAGTCGAATCGGGCGCAGGCGATCGGCGAGCGGCGCCCGTTCGGACTGCCGTTCGGCCGCTGCCGCAGCGAAGAGATCGGTCATTGCGGAGTCGCCACGACGATCTCATAACGGACCTCGGGGATCTCGGCTCCGCCGATCTCGAACGTGGTCTCCACCGGGTCGGTGGAGGCAACGATCCAACCCGAGCGCTCGTAGAAGCGCCGCGCCCGGCCGTTGTCAGAGAGCACCCACAGGTGAGCCTTCGAGATCGCCGCAGCAGCGAACCAGCCCAGCACCGCGGACATCAAGGCATCCCCGGCGCCCCTCCCCCAGATGTCTGGGTCGGTGTACATCGCCCACAGTTCCCCGACACCAGCGGCAGGTTCGCCACGATAGGGACCGGCCATCGCGAACCCTGCGAGCGACGCGTCGGCGGTCTCCGCCACGAAGACGACGTGATCGTCGAGTCCGGTGGTGACCGTCTCGGCCCACTGTTCTCGGCGGCGCTCGACATCGAGATTGTCGAGCACCTCCGCGGGTATGACACCGGCGTAGGCAACCTGCCAGGACCGGACGTGGATTTCGGCAATCGCATCGACGTCGTCCGGTGTGGCTTGCCGGGTTCGCATCGCCATGATCGATCTACCAACCCCGCGCTTTGAGGAAGTCGATCATGGCGTTCGTCGTGACCGTCAGGGCGGGTTCATCGTTGAAGAAGCCGTGGTCGCCCTCGTCGAACGCGACGAGTTCGCACGCTGCAAGCGCTGCACAGAAGCCTTCGGCGTTGTCGAACTCCACGATCCGATCCTCGCGCGAATGAAACACGATGGTCTCGACGGAGGCATCGGCAACCGACGTGGCTGGGCTGACCGCGGGGTTGAAGAGCACCTGAGCGGCAGCGCTGGAGTCGGCTTGCGTCACGAGGTGCCCGCCAGCAGACGAACCGGCCATGGCGATGCGTTGGGGATCGACACCGAAGACGTCGGGGTTCGCGGCAACCACCCGGGCGGCATCCGCTCCATCGGCGATCGCATCGTCGCGAGTCGTGCCTTCGGCGGTCACGCGGTACTCGACGATCAGGCCGACCATGCCGGCGTCCGCAACGGCCTTCGCTTGATGTTCGAACTGTGGCACGCGGGTTGAGCGATAACCACCGCCGTGGAAGAACAGCACGGCGCCGCGCCGATCACTGTGCTCGGCATCGACGGGAGCGAACATGTGGATGTGGAGGTCGCGTTGATCGGTCGACTTGTAGATCTCCACGGGCACACCGAGATCGACATCGGGCCAACCCTCGACATTCGACCTGCCCAGGCCACACGACCCGACGAGCAGGCACAGCAGCGCCAAGGCGACCGTGCTGAAGCGGCTCACCGGGTCTGGGCGCCGGATTCGATCACTCGGCCGCGCCGTAGGTATCGAGGTACGCGTGCATCCGAGATTGCGTGTCGGCGTCGATGTCGGCGAGCTCGATGACGTCATGGACCGTCACAATGGCATGTGTGGTGAGTCCGAATTCGGCACCCACCTCAGCGAGTGCGGCACCGCCTCCTGGACCCCGCTCGCGTCGATCGACCGAGATGACCAGACCGGCGAGTGATACATCCGCCGCTGCTTGGAGCACGGGCACGGTTTCGCGGATGGATGTTCCTGCAGTGGTCACGTCCTCGATGATGAGCACCCGGTCTCCGTCGGATGGCGCGTGCCCGACGAGCACACCCCCTTCGCCGTGATCCTTCGCCTCTTTCCGGTTGAAGCAGAAGCCCACGTCATGCCCGCGCTCGGCAAGTGCCGAAGCCGTCGTGACCGACAGCGGAATCCCCTTGTAGGCCGGTCCGAACAACACGTCGAAGTCGGTGCCCCATTTGTCGAGAATGGCATCGGCGTAGAACGAACCAAGTTGGCGGATCTGCTCGCCTGTTCTGTACCGGCCGGTGTTGACGAAGTATGGGGTCGGACGCCCGCTCTTGGTCACGAAATCGCCGAACGTCAAGACGTCCGACTCGACCATGAATTCAACGAACGCCTGCTTGTCGACCATGCGCCGAGTTTGTGCGCCAGCGCATGCGTGTCACAACTCGAGTGACGTGGGGTCAGGCACGCATCATTAGCAACTACCGACCAGGCAGCCCCTTTTGCTGTGCGTGCGCGATCGATGTGCGCATCCGTCGCTTCAGCCGGCGAACTCAGTCTTGGCGTGGGAGGACGCGGAGGCCGAGCTCGTCCAAGTGAGCTGGGTCTGCAGGGGTTGGAGCGTTCGTCAGCGGGTCGGCACCCGACTGCGTCTTCGGGAAGGCGATCACTTCGCGAATGTTCTCCTCGCCGACGAGTAGCGCCGTCAGACGGTCGATGCCGAAGGCAAACCCTCCGTGCGGCGGGGCGCCGTACCGGAAGGCATCGAGGAGGAAGCCGAACTTCACTTGCTGCTCCTCGGCACCGATGCCGAGGATGTCGAAGATCTTCGCCTGGATGTCGGAGCGGTGGATCCGGATACTCCCCGAGCCGAGCTCCCAGCCGTTAAGCACGAGGTCGTAGGCCTGGCTGCGGATGTCGAGCCACTCGTCGCCCTCTGCCGTGTCGAGCAGATGCACGTCATCGACGTGGGGCATCGTGAAGGGGTGGTGCGCCGGGATCGGGTTGCCATCGACAACGTCCTCGAAGAGCGGGAAGTCGGTGATCCACAAGAAGTTGAAGCCACCGTCGTTGACGGGAGGCCGTCCGAGCTCGAGTCGCAGCAGTCCGAGGACTTTGTTGGCTGTCCGTCGGGTATCGGCGATCAAGAAGACCATGTCTCCGGGCGACGCACCGAGTTCGGTCTGAACGCCGGCCATCTCGTCGTCGCTCATGAACTTCGTCAGGGCACCTTCGAGCCCGTCCTCTTTCACGCGGAACCAGGCGAGCCCCTTTGCGCCCCACCGCTTGGCGTCCGCGGTGAGCTGATCGATCCGGTTTCGGCCCAGTTCGTCGGCGCCGCCAGGCATGCAGATGCCCTTGACAACGGGGGTCTTGAACACGTTCGACTCGGTTTCGGCGAACAGGTGCGTCAGCTCGTTGAGCTCCATCCCGAAGCGCACGTCCGGCTTGTCGGAACCAAATCGCTCTTGGGCCTCGTACCAGCTCATCCGCGGGAACTCGGTGGGGCGCTCGCCGGTGACCGCTTCGGCCGCGGACGCAACGGCTTCGGAAATGAACTCGAAGACGTCGTCCTGGGTCACGAAGCTCGCCTCAGCGTCGAGTTGCATGAACTCGAACTGGCGATCGGCACGGAGATCCTCGTCGCGTAGACAGCGGGCGATCTGGTAGTAGCGGTCCATGCCGCCGACCATCGACAGCTGCTTGAACAGCTGGGGGCTCTGTGGCAGGGCGTAGAAGTTGCCGGGGTGCAGCCGCGATGGCACGACGAAATCACGCGCACCTTCGGGTGTCGAGGCGATCAGCATCGGCGTTTCGATCTCGACGAAGCGCTGACGCTCCATCGCGGTTCGGATCGCGGAGTTGACCTTCGCCCGGGCCCGCATGTTGCGCTGCATTCGGTCGCGGCGCAGGTCCACGTAGCGGTGCTTGAGGCGGATCTTCTCGTCGACGTCGGTGCGCTCGTTGAGCGGGAACGGTGGCGGCTCGGCCGTATTCAGGACCTCCACGGTGGTGTCGGCGATCTCGATCTCGCCCGATGCCAGCGCCTCGTTGACCATGCCCTCGGGTCGCGCCCGCACGGTCCCGGTGACGGCGACAACGTATTCGCTGCGGACGTCGAGCTTTTCGTCGACGACGACCTGGACGACGCCGGTGTTGTCGCGCACATCCACGAAGGCGAGATGTTCGCTGTGCACGCGGCGCGTGTCGACCCAGCCGGCGACCGTAACGGTCTGGCCGACGTGTTCGAGCGACAATTCGCCGCAGTAGTCCGTTCGGATGGGCATCGGTTCCTCAGTTCTGACCGGTCGTTGTCACCGGTGGAGGCGGTTCTTCAGTGTGGCGGCGAGATCGGCGCGAGGGACGGACACCTGACCGGTGTCACCATGCATGTCGCGGATCGTGACGGTGCCCGCAGCGACTTCGTCCTCGCCGACGAGCACAGCCCACGGCGCGGCGCTGCGGTCGGCGACTTTCATCTGCGCCCTCATCGACCGGCCATCGAACCCCCGATCGGCGGCGATTCCGGCCTGGCGTAGTTGGTCTGCGAGGGCAAGCGCTTCGGTCCCGCCGGTGAGATCGACGATGAACACGTCGGGTGCCGTCGTGGGGGCGGCAAAGACGTCTTCGGCGTCGCAGGCGAGCAGGATGCGGTCGACGCCGAGCGCAAAGCCGATGCCGGGCGTCGGCTTGCCACCGAGACTCTCGGCAAGCCCGTCGTAGCGACCGCCACCGCCAACGGCGTTCTGGGCGTTCTCGAGCGCAGTCGACGCAAACTCGAAGGTGGTCCGGGTGTAGTAATCGAGACCGCGCACCAGCCGAGGCGAGATCTCATACGGGATCTCGAGGGCCTCCAGACCAGCGCGCACCACCGCGAAGTGTTCGGCGGTCTCTGGGCTCAGGTGGTCGACCATCAGTGGGGCGTCGGCGATGATCGCGGCATCTTCGCGGCGTTTACTGTCGAGCACCCGAAGAGGGTTCTTCTCGAGGGTCGCCTGCGATTGTTCGGACAGGTCGTCGAATCGGTCGCGCAGGTACGTCTCGAGCGCCTCATGATACGGCGGACGACAGGTGGCGTCGCCGAGCGAGTTGAGCAGGAGCGATACCTGCGACATGCCGAGCGCTTCGTAGAAGCGCCAGCCGAGAGCGATCACCTCGACGTCGATGAAGGGGTCGTCGGAGCCGAGCACCTCGATGCCCACTTGGCTGAACTGCCGGTAGCGCCCGGCTTGTGGCTTCTCGTGACGGAACTGGGGCCCCTCGTACCAGGCCTTCCACGGCAGGCTGTCCGGCCGGTGCTGAACGAATGCGCGGACGACCGACGCCGTGAGCTCGGGGCGCAGCGCGATCATCGAGCCGTCGCGATCCTCGAACGCGTACATCTCCTTGGACACGACATCGGTGGAGTCGCCGAGCCGTTGGAACACACCGAGCTCTTCGAAGATCGGCGACATGATGTGGCCGTAGCCCGCCAGTCGCGCCTGCTCGGCGAACACGTCGACGAGCGCACGATGCCGCTCGGAGTCCGGCGAAAGGATGTCTCTCGTACCCCGAAGTGCTTGGAACGTTGCCGGTGCCACGGCCGATCAGGCTAGCGATCGTCGGCGGGCGGGAGATGGAGGGAACGGAAGCTTCTGGAGGACCGAGGTGCAGCAGCGCTACGCCGGCGAAACGCCTCCCGGCAGGACTCGGTAGGCGTCGAACACCGACTCGACCCGGCGGACGCTGCCGAGCATCGCTTCGAGGTGCGCCGGATCGGCGAACTGAAAGGTGAACGTCATCCGGGCGATCCGGTCGGAACCGGTGAACGTCTCCATCGAGATCACGTTCAGCCCGTGCGACGCCATCACCCCGGCGACATCGGAAAGCAGGCCCGGGCGGTCGAGTGCTTCAAGCTGAATCGACGCCTCCTGGAGGCCAGTGTCGCTCGCATTCCACTCGACCTCGATGATCCGGTCCGTCTCGGTACGCAGCAACGACTTCGCATTCGAGCAGTCCGACCGGTGCACGGACACGCCCCGCGACCGGGTCACGTATCCAATGATCGAGTCGTTGCGAACCGGCGTGCAACACGGTGCTTTGGTCACGAGCAGGTCTTCGAGACCCTCGACGTAGATACCGGACTCGTCGGACTTCGGTGTGGATCGCCGCCGGACGACCCGACCGACGGTCTCCGGCAGGAGCGCCTCGTCGTCTTCGTTCGCTCGTCGGAGTCGATTGACAATCGTCCTTGGCGACACATGTCCCTCGCCGATCGCGGCGAAGAGCGCATCGACATCGGTGTAGTTGAGGTCGCCAGCGAGCTCGAGCAGCTCGGGGCTTTTCATCGTCGAGTGCACCGGTAGATCCGATCGGCGCAGGCTCGAGAGGAGGTCTTCGCGACCGGCCTCGATGAACTCGTGTCGACGTTCACGCGAGAACCAACTGCGGATCTTGTTGCCTGCCCGGTGCGTGACAACGAAGTTGAGCCAATCCTTGGACGGCCCGGCGTCGGGATTGTTCGAGGTGATGATCTCGACGCGGTCGCCCGATTCGAGACGTTTCTCGAGCGGGACGAGCTTGCCGTTGACCTTGGCACCAGTGCACCGGTACCCGACCTCGGTGTGAATGTCGAAGGCGAAATCGACCGGCGTGGCGCCTACTGGTAGCTCAACGATCTTGCCTTTCGGGGTGAAGACGTAGACCTCTTCCTTCTCGAGGTCGAACTTGAGCTTGGTGAGATAGTCCTCGGGATTGGAGGTCTCCTCGTTCCAATCCGCGATGCGGTTGAACCAGGCGAGCTCGGCTGCGCTCCCGGGTTCCTTGTAGCTCCAGTGCGCGGCCACTCCTCGTTCGGCGCGCTCGTCCATCTCCTCGGTACGGATCTGGAATTCGACCTCTTTGCCGAGCGGTCCGATCACCGTGGTGTGCAGCGACTGGTAGAGGTTGAACTTCGGGTTGGCGATCATGTCCTTGAATCGCCCGGGGACGGGCTTCCAGGTGGCGTGGATCGATCCCAACGCGGCGTAGCAGTCCTGTACGTCTTTGACGATCACTCGCACGCCAACAAGGTCGTGGATGTCGTCGAAGACTCGCTCCTGGAGAACCATCTTTCCGTAGATCGAATACAGATGTTTCCCTCGACCCTTCACGATGGCGTCGTCGATCTCGAGCTCGTCGAGGCGACTCTCGATCTCGCCGATCACCTGCTCGATGTACACCTCTCGCTCAGGCGCTCGAGACTGCACCATCGAGTCGAGTTCCGCATACTGCCGCGGCTCCAGTGCGGCGAACGCGAGATCCTCCAGGCGCGTCTTCAGCTCTTGCATGCCGAGCCGATGAGCGAGGGGCGCGTAGATGTCGAGGGTTTCCTGGGCTTTTCGATGCTGGTTCTTCTCGGGCATCACCGCGATCGTCTCCATGTTGTGGAGGCGATCGGCGAGCTTGATGATGAGAACCCGAATGTCTTGCGCGACCGCAAGCATCATCTTGCGGACCGTCGCGGCGTTCTGCTCTTCCTTGGACTGGTCGCGTGCCCGATCGAGCTTGGTGACGCCGTCGACGAGGTGAGCGACGTCCTCGCCAAACTCCGAGCGGACATCGTCGAGAGTGACGGCGGTGTCCTCGACCGCATCGTGGAGTAGCGCCGCAACGATCGACGTGTCGTCCAGGCCCATCTCTGCGACGACCTTGGCGACCGACAGCGGGTGAGAGATGTACAGCTCACCGCTGCGGCGGTTCTGGCTGGCGTGCGACGCCTGGGCGAGGCGGTACGCACGTTGAATCCGGTCGATCGACGCGCCAGGCGAACGACGTTCGTACGCCGCAACGATGGCCGTGAGCTCGCCTTCGACGCGGACCGAACTCCGGCGCCACGGAAGGACTCGCGTCACGGTGACCACGTCAGACGACCTCGATCACCGTGTGGAAATCGACATTCGGGAGCCTGTTACGGCCTGCCAAGAACCGCAGCTCGATGAGGACCGCGAGACCAATGGGGGCGGCGCCGGTCATCGACACGCATTCGGCCGCCGCAGCGAGGGTCCCGCCGGTGGCGAGCACATCGTCCACGATAAGAATGCGATCGCCGGTCCCGCACGCGTCGACGTGGATCTCGACCGCATCGCTGCCGTATTCGAGCTCGTAGGACACCTGATGGGTATCGGACGGGAGCTTGCCCGCCTTTCGGATCGGGAGGAATCCGACTCCGAGCCGCTGAGCAGCGGCGACTCCAACGAGAAAGCCTCGAGCATCGATGCCAGCCACTGCGCTGATCTGCGCGTCGACGAACGGTTCGGCCAACGCATCGATGGCCTGAGCGAACGCAACCGCATTGCCCAGCAACGGCGTGATGTCTTTGAAGACGATGCCCGGCTCGGGGAAGTCGGGGACGTCTCGGATGAACGCCGTCAGGTCCATCCGTAGATAGTAGCTACTTCTTCTTCTTGGTTTTGCGGGGCCGTGGCGGCACCGTCGTCGCGGTACCTGCACCGCCCGGCTTCGCCGTCTTGCGGGGCTTGGCCGGACCGGTCGACGTCGCCGATTCGGTTTGGCGCCGCTTGCGGGCGGGCTCGGCGGCAGCAGCATCGGCGGCGGCCACTCGACGAGTGCCACCCTCGCCGTCGCTGTCGTCCTTCTTGGCGACCTTTGCTGCGATTTGTTCGTACTCGGGCTCGCGTTCTTTCAGCCAGGTCACGACGGCCGAGGCAACGAAGATCGACGAGTAGCCACCGACGATCAGGCCAACCAGAAGCGCGATCGAGAACTCCTGGAGAGTCGTGGCGCCGAGAATCAGCGATCCAACGATGAGCATCGACAGGACCGGCAGGATCGAGCTGACCGTGGTGTTGATCGAACGGGCGAGCACCTGGTTGAGCGAGAGGTTCATCATCTCGGTGTACGTGTAGCGGCCCGTGGCTCCGACTCGTGCCGTGATGTCGCGGACCTTGTCGTACACGACGATGGTGTCATAGAGCGAGTAGCCCATGATCGTGAGGAACGCGATCACGGTGGCGGGCGTGACCTCGAATCGGAAGATGGCGTACGTGCCGACGCTGATGATGATGTCGTGCGCCACTGCCGCCAACGCACCGAGCGCCATCTTCCACTCAAGGCGTACCGAGATGTAGAGCGCAATGGCGATGAAGAAGAACACGAGGGCCCGTGCAGCCTGATTCGTGATCGCTGAGCCCCAGGTGGGCCCCACGGACTCGAATGCGGTGATCTCGCCAATCTCGTTAAGTGCGCCTCGTAGTACGTCGACTTCGCCTGCGTCCTCGACTCCGGAGCGGACTCGGACATAGCGGCCCGTCTCGTCCTCGACCTCCTGGACACGCGATTCGGAGGCGAACTCGGCAGGGATCGCTGCCGTGACTTCGTCGGTCGATGCGTCGGTGGCGACTTCGAAGCTCGTGCCGCCCTCGAAATCGATGCCGAGGTTGAGCCCGCCGATGGCCAGTGCGAGGACACTGACCGCCACGAGTGCACCCGACACGACGAGCGCCTTACGCCAGAGCGCGGGGAAGTCGAAGTGGCGAAGTCCGTCATTTTCGGGGGTGAGCTTCATGACTCGTCCTCCCCTGTCGCCGAGCCGATTTGGTCGGCCGACAACCCAGGAATGCCCATCATCGCTGCGGATCCGGCGACCGACGGGGTGCGGGCCACCCACTGGAGCGCCGGGCCGAGGAAGAACCAGGTGGCGATGAGGTCGAGCACAGTGGCGATGCCCAGGTAGAGAGCGAAGCCTCGGACGGCGCCCACCGTGAGGGCGTAGAGCAAGACGGCGCCGATGAGCGATGCGACGTCGGCCTTGACGATGGTCGAGAACGCAACGGGGAATGATTTGTTGATTGCGGTGCGTACCGTGCGGCCGTTGCGGACATCTTCTTTGAGATGTTCGAACGCCACGATGTTGGAGTCGACCGAGACACCGATCGACACGATGATGCCGGTGATGCCCGCGAGCGTGAGGGCGAGACCTTGGCTCTCGCCGAGGAACGCAATGATCGACCACAGGAGCGCCGCCGAGATCGCCAAGCTGATCATGGCGATGACGCCGAGCACTCGGTAGAGGGCGATGATGTAGATCGCAACGAGGATCAAACCAACGATGCCGGCGATGACGCCTGCCTGAAGTGCGTCTTGTCCGATTGTCGCCGAGACGATCTGTTGGTTCTCGGGCTCGAGCTCGATGGGCAAAGCGCCGAAGCGGAGCTTGAGACCGAGCTCGCGGGCAGATTCTTCGTCGAAGGACCCGCTGATTTGGAACGAGTTGCCGAGGTCAGCGTCCTGAACTGCCGGAGCGGAGATGACCTGATTGTCGAGGTCGACGGCGATCCGACCCGGGCCGCCGCCAGTCGCCGGGCACGTGGGTGCACCGATGAAGCACTGTGTGGTGAGTTCGCGGAAGGCATTCTCGCCGATGTCGCCGCCTTGGAGGTCGACCGACACCACCCACTGCAGGCCGTCGAACACGCCGGCTGCGTCGGAGAGTCCTTCGCCGGTCATCCCTGTCGGGCCGAGGACGTAGCGGGCCGGGATGGCGAGAGTCGGGTCGGCAGGAACGACGATGATCGAGTCCTCTTCGATCGCCTCGAGCGGGGTGAAACCGTTCTCGTCGAGCGGTAGGTCTTCGGGGTAGGCAGCCGGCCGGTCGGTGGTTCCGGGCGCAAGGTCTTGGAGGACCGGCCGGAATCGCATGATCGCCGTGTCTCCGACCAGTTCGAGCGCTCGTTGCTGATCTTCGACACCGGGCAGGGATACGAGGATGCCGTCGCCCTGCGCCTGAATCTCCGGTTCGGCGACGCCGAGGCCGTCGACACGATTGCGGATGATCTCGACCGCCTGGTCGATCTGTTCGGGATCCTCGACGGGTTGCGTCGCCCGATACCGAACGGAGACGCCGCCCTGCAGGTCGAGACCGAGCAATGGCTGATTGTTCGCAATGAGCGTGTAGGCGAGCGCGGCGACCGACAGGACGACGATGCCGAGCAGCGACAAGAGTGTGTTGCGGGGCACTCAGTCCTCGGTTTCGGCGTCCTGGGGAGCGTCCTCACCGGGGAAGTGGGTGAGGATGTCCTGGATCATGCTGCGGGCCATCAGGAGTTCGATTCCTTCGGCGACTTCGAGATACACCGAGTGCTCATCGACCTCGGTGAGCGTTCCATAAATGCCCGACTGCATGAGCACGCGATCGCCAGCCGACGCGGCCGAGATCGTCTCGCGTTGTTGCTTGAGCTTCTGTTGCTGTGGGCGAATCAGCAGGAACCACATGCCGGCAAAGAGCAGTGCCGGGAGAATGAGGCCTTCCATTCGTGTACCTCTCGTCGGTCGACGTCAGCGCCCGAGACTATCTGTGCGATGGCCGGGTGCCGCGCAGGGCCGAAGGCTCACGCCCAGATCTCGTGCACCTCGGCGGCAAACGCCTCGAACCGGTTCTCGACGATGGCGGTCCGCATGTCGTCGACGAAGCGGAGAAGCCACCACAGATTGTGGATGGTGAGCAGGCGCGCGGCCGTCGGCTCCTTCACCCGGAGCAGGTGCCGCAGGTAGCCGCGCGACCAGCGGGCGACCGGGCTGTCGGGGTACGCCGGGTCGATGGGCTCGTCGCTGCGTTCGAATTCGGCG
>JAHDDK010000081.1 GCA_020629375.1 Acidimicrobiales bacterium | reverse complement strand
CCACGAAGATCCGCGACCTTGGCTGGGCTCCCACGCACAGCTTCGAGGACGCCCTTGATGCCACCGTCGCCTGGTACACGGACAACCGCACTTGGTGGGAACCGCTCAAAGCCTCGGTGAAGAACCGATGATCGAGGTCCTCATGGCAGCGATTCAGACAGAATCGACGGTGCGTTCGCTCAAGCCAGTCGTCAGTGCTGGATCGTTGCCTGAACGCGTTTTGGAGCAGTATCGAATGGACAATTGCGCTAACCGGGCGGCTCTGCTTCGCGGAAGGCCCAGCAGAGCGCTAGGGGAGGACCTGCACTGATGGCCCTGTTCGTCTCGATGACCCTCGGAGTAGCTGGGGGCACGGCGTCGTTGTTGCCAATCGCCATACGTTGGCTTGATCGACGAGCGGTCGTTGACACTCCCAACAGACGTTCATCGCATAGCCAGCCAACGCCCAGGGGTGGTGGACTTGCTATCGTTCTTCCCTTTGTACTCGGCTGGCTACTGCTAGCGGAGCTTTCTGACTTGGAGAAGTTCGGTTTGGCCACAGCACTGGCAGGGTTTGCTGGGCTCGGGTTCATGGATGATCTGGGAGGCCTGGGTGTGCGTCTACGCCTTGGATCTCAAATCGCACTTGGCTTTGTCTTGGCGGCCTCGATCATTTCAACACTGCCGCTTGTGATTGTGAGCGCCGTGTTTGTGGTTGCGACAGTTAATGCCTTCAATTTTATGGATGGAATCAACGGAATATCGGGAGTGACTCTTTCGCTCGCCGGTTCGGTGTATGCGCTGCAAGCCATATATCTGGAGTCTGCGAACCTTCTTGTGGTGGCGGCTGGAGCCCTCGGGTCAGGTGTCGGATTTCTGCCATTCAACATCCCCGTAGCGAGGGTCTTCTTAGGAGACGTTGGCAGCTATTTCAGTGGCGCCTTGTTGGCCAGCTGCGCGATCCTCTCTGTCGATTCTGGAGCGCACATGGTTGCCGCTGCCGCACCTTTGGCGATCTACGCCGCTGACACATTCTTCACCCTGACTCGACGGATTGCAAGAGGTGACGATTGGTCGGTGCCACACCGCGAACATGTGTACCAGCAGCTCGTTGATCGGCTTGACTCTCATGTCCTAACATCGCTGCTCGTTGGGCTAGCGACAGCGACATCTGGGTTGATGGGACTTCTAGCGATCCGAGGTTCTTCTACAGCGGTCGCGATCGCTGGTACGATGATTGTGGCTACTGCTGGGATCTATTTGTGGCTACCTCGCCTGTGGAACGTCCGATGAGCAGGACAGCCCGAGTTTGGGTTGCCAGCGAGCTGTTTCATCCCGAGCGAACCTCTACCGGTGAGGTCATGACTGCGATAGCTCTAGGAATTGCGGAGCAGCTCGATGTTGGCGTCGTCTGCGCCCAGCCGACGTACTCAGCGCGTGGAACACGCGCTGAAAGGCGCGAGCTGCTTGATGGAAGAGTTGAGATATTCAGGGTGCGGTCGACGACGTTTGGCAAAGGGCATCTTGCGGGTCGATTGGTCGATCTGGGGTCGATATCCATCGCTACCTTCCTTTCACTATTGTTCCGATTGCGACGAGATGATGTAGTTCTCGTAGTGACGAATCCCCCGGCACTGCCCTACCTCGCCTTGGTTGCAGCGAAGCTTCGAAATGCCAAACTGGCACTAGTTGTACACGATCTGTTCCCGGAGGTTCTCGATGTCGGGCGGAAGCCTTCGCGTCTTCGGTCACTAGTAGTGAGGGTCCTAGATCGACTAAGTGTGTCCCTCTACCAGGGAGTCGACTCGATCGTCGTGATCGGATCCGACCAAGCCGATCGGATAGAAGCCAAGGTGGGGGGGCAGGTGGCTTCGAAGATCTGCTGTATTCCAATTGCGCACGACGCCGGTTTTGATGGAGCGCGGCTTCGTGACGGCAGTGAACATTTTAGGAGTGCGGTCGCCGTCCCCGAAAGTTCTGTCGTGTTTCAGTTTGCCGGGAACATGGGTCCCCTCCAGGGCGGTGAATTTCTGGTTCAGGCGGTGTCACAGGCTCGGGATGCAAACGCACACTTCGACTTTGTTGGCGCCGGCCGGAACCGCCACGTCTTCGAGCGATCCGCTGAGTCGATGAACGTTACTTTCAGCGATTGGGTTCCAAGAGATCGAACGCCGGACCTTCATGCGGGATGCGATGTGATCGTGATCTCGCTCGTCCGGGGAATGGGCGGAATCTCAGTTCCGAGTAGGATCGGAAATGCGCTCGCGTCGGGTCGCCCTATCCTGGGGATCGTCGATGAGGGCTCCGAACTCGACCGGATAATTTCACGGCACGGTGTCGGATGGTCGGTGCGGCCGGGCGACTTCGATGGCTTCTGGTCGGCTGTATCGGAGGCTCTCGACAAAGGAGAGCGCGATCGCCGGAGCGCTGCCTGCTTGCGGCTTGCTAGAGACCGATACGCTCCTGAGCGGTCTGTCACGGAGTACGATGCGCTTGTCCGCGACCTAACTCGGGAATCGCCATGACTGACTCGGTTGCGCTCGTTGGAGGTTCGGGGTTCGTCGGAGGCGCGGTCTTGCGGGAACTCCGCAACAGCGAGCGAGACGTCTTCGAGGTCGAGCGTGCGGAGTTCGATCGATTGCGGGCGAACTTTGCACTGCCAAGTACAAATGATCCGAGTGCTTTCGCCAGCGAAGTGATGGATCAGATACTGGCTATTGACACAAATCGGCTGCGCGCCGTTCTTGAGCCGGCAAGTGTCGTCATCAATGCAGCAGGCGCAGCGACGCCGCTGGGGCAGATGTCGGCTGACATGGCTTGGGCCAACGTCGCCATTCCTGCACTTCTAGTGCTGGCAGCCAGCGGGCGTGCCTCACTGATCCACATAAGCTCTGCAGCGGTTCAAGGCTCGATGCCCCTCGACGAGTCTGAGAACTACGACGCGTCGACTCCTTACTCGCTGACCAAGGCTGCCGGAGAGCAGGTGCTTACTCTCGGATCCAAGTGCGGACCGAGGGTTGTGGCCTATCGTCCCACCTCCGTTCACGGTCCTGATCGTGACTTAACGCAGCAGCTACAGTCTGCCCTCTCGTTTCCCGTGCTGCCGCGAATCACGGGAAACAGCGAACCGCTATCGATTATCTCCGTAAAGGACGTGGCTAGAGCAGTGTCGTTCCTTGCAGGCAACGCTGACAGATTTGATAGGTCTTGCTGGATCGCTCTCCACCCAAATGTGGGTATGCACCAGCGCCACCTCGTTCGGCCGGCGGGTAAACGGATGGTCCCGGTTCCAAGCTTCTTGGTCTCCGCAATGGTGATGCTGCTGAATCGATTTCCCGTTCCACAGTTTCGCGGGCTAGCTCGACGGCTTCAAGCAGGCCTTGTTGGGCAGCCTCAACACGCAAAGTTCCTTCTCGAAGCAGGTTTCGAACCAATGACGATTCCCGAGACCATCTCCGCCATCGGGCTTTTTGGGAACAAGAATGACTAATGCACCTGGCTCTACTCGCATCGCGAGTTCACCCATCTCGGACAGGACCGAGATGTCCTCTGGTGAATCCAGTGGGGGAAGGGGTCCGCGCTCTCAAGTCTCGGTGTGTCTTGCGACATATAATGGAGAGCAGTACCTCGAGGAGCAGCTGCAGTCGATCCTTCCGCAGTTGCTTCCAGGCGATGAAGTCATCGTAGTGGATGACAAGTCGACCGACGGTACCGCGACGATTCTTGAGCGATGGCAGCAGCAGTTTCAGAGCGAAGGAATTGCCTCTCACCTCGAAATCAATAATTTCAATGTAGGACATCGAGAGACTTTCCGTCGGTCGATACTCCTCTCGACCCGACCATTCGTTATGCTCAGCGATCAGGACGACCTCTGGGCCGATGGCCGCGTAGAGCTGATGCTCAGCGAAATATCGAAGTCTGGTGCAGGCCTCCTTTTCGGATCCCTTGAGTGCTTCGGCACAGTCAATGACCGGATCGTCAATCCAGATTGGACGCGAAGCGGATATCGAGAACTACTGCTCTATCTGCTCCGTCACAGGTGGAGTACGTTCTTCTATGGCTCGGCATGCTGTTTCCGCAGGGAGCTCGTTGACAGCTCACTATCTGTTGCCAACAAGACTCATGAGCAGTGGCTGTACGCACAAGTGCTCGGCGCAGGCGGCAGAGTTCGCTCGTCCAGCAGCTTTGTGACGTACCGACGCATGCACGAAGAGAACGCCTCTCGAACGAGATCGTGGTCATCGGCCCTCGCTGAGCTTCCTTGGGAATACGCTCGGCTCTTGCGAACCTACGAGCGACGAAGAAGGGCCGGTCTGTGACAAGCGTCAAGATCACGAGCTGTGGGTACTGTCACGGCGAACTGCTTCCTGCGTTCGTACGTGAAGCAAGCGACATTTGGTTTGGCTGGCCGGGTCAGGCAGACTATTCCCGATGCGCCGACTGCGGGTCGGTCGTTCGATGCGAGCAGCGCGGTGCCGCTGAACACGCTGACGGCGGGTACTACACCCATGATCAGATGCCCTTGCCTGCTCGAATACGGACGAGGGTCGCTCTCTACTCAGCCCGTCCGCTGGTTTCCGGCGTGCTTTCGAAAACCAGCCGCAGCGGCAGCCGCTTCTTCGAATCGTGGATGCGTGTCTCAGGCCCTGCTGTCGCACTTCCCGTCCTTGGCCCAGGTGCTGGCAGGTCGCTGCTGGACGTCGGGTGCGGTAGCGGAGACGCGCTGAAGATCTATAGGGCGGCCGGGTACCGAACAGTCGGTTTGGAGCCGGACCCACAGGCCGTCCAAGGCTGCTCCGGGGCGATTGTGGGTCTTTTGGATGCCGTGAGGGCCGGCTCCTTCGATGTGGTCACGACTTCTCATGTCATCGAACACACACCTTCACCTCTCACCTTCGTCGAAGAGTGTTGGCGCGTTTTGAAGCCCGGAGGAACTTTGGTTCAGATTGCGCCGAACGCCGCCAGTCCCCTGTGCGATGCTTTCGGAAGGAACTGGCGAGGGCTAGAGCCCCTGCGTCATGTCTGCATTCCTACTCCTCGGGGATTCGAGTCATCTTTGCGCTCCGCTGGTTTCAGCGATGTGTCGGTGAGCACACTGAATCGAGCGGACAAGTCGCTATTGGCGTTGTCGCAGCTGAGGGCCGGCGACGAGGTGGTCTCGGTTCCTGCACCGCCATTCCAGTCGGAAGTGCTCGCCATTGCACGGAAGGCCCCTTCGTCGTGACGGACGCTCGAAACTTGACCGTCCTCCGCGGTGGGACGGCTGGCCCTGGCGTGGCATCGGACTTTCTGAACGGAATGGTCGACAATCGACCCGAGGGCACCGAGCTCCGGACAGTCTGGATCGCCTCGGGTGCGAATCAGTCAACGTGGAGAGTGAGGGAGGCTGGTTCGGATAGCGAAGACATAATTGACACGAGCATGATCGTGAAGCGTTTCGGCGACGAGCGAGGCTCTCGGCTCCTCGTGTATCTCAACTCGGCGGCGTCTGCCAGGTTCGCTCGAGAGGCACTCGAAGCTGGGCACCCAATTGGGGTTGGGGTGTGGGATCACTCGACGTTTCTTTCGAGAGCGATGAGTCGGAGAGACTCGGAGGCGTTAGCGGCCGATTTTGATGCGGCGATAGCGAACGCAAAAGCCGTCGTGTGTGTCAGTGACACGATGGCTGACTTTTACAGCTCGTGCTACGACCTCACGGCCCCACCAATTGTTCTTCGGTACTCGCCGCCACAGCACGTTTGGGACTTCGGTTCCAGCCGCCTCGCAGCTGGACAGTATTGTCATCCGCCAGGAGCGCTGCTTGCAGGGTCGCTGTACGCAACTCGTGAATGGCGCGCATTCCTAGCTGCTGCCCGGAACATGGAGGTCAACGGAGAGAGACTGAGAGTCGGATTCAACGGCTGGCACTCACGAAGGGTCAGAAGACGCTCTTGGGTGAACTATGGGCCGGCGCTGCCGCTCGATGAACTTCGGGAACGCTCGAGCCACTTCTCGTTCGGCTATGTACCTTACTGGCGGACGGGTCGCGGGCGTCTACATGCCAACTTGGCCTTTCCGAGTAAAGCCTCCTTGTATGTGGCACTAGGGATGCCGATCCTCCTTCATGGCCCCCAAGAGTCTGACTGCGCTCAGTTCTTGAACCGTTTTGGACTTGGCGAAACTGTCGACTCGACTGATGCCAAACTCATTGGCGAGTCCATCACCGCTATCCACTCGCCTCAGTTCGCTGATGAGTACGTTCGCGCACGCGCTGAATGCTACGAGGCGGAGCTCAGCGGCGCAGCGGTAGCTCGGCGGCTTGAACAGCTCAGTCGTGCTCTCAACTCTGCGAGTCTGCCGTGAATATCCGCCGGTTCTTTGAACAAGCTGCAACGTCGCTAGCTCTGACTGGGTTCTGGCCCCTGCTCATGCTCGGGGAGGGGCGCGCGGGCGTTTCTACATCGGGCATCTGTGTTCTGGCTGCCGCGATCTCTCAGTTTCCTCCGAAGCAACGATTCGTCAACTTCCCTCCGCTTGTAGTGGCGTTTGCGCTTGCTTGCTACTTCTTCGTTGTGTCTCTGCCACTAGGAGATTGGGCTGTTGCCAGGATCTCAATCTTCCTCGGGATCTCTGTCCCCCTCTATATACTCGTGAGCTCGCAGACCGCAATCAACTCGACGATGCTCAGTGTCTCCGGCTTGGCGCTAGTCGCAGTTCGGGAACTCGCGACGTTGCCGAGCGAGGTCCACACCCTTGCTCAAGGTCAGGCCCTCTGGGTGGCTACGGTCTCGTCCTTTTTCGTCCCCGTACGCTTGCCCCTGAGACTTGTGTTTGCTGGTACTACAGGGATTGCGTTGGTCCAGACGCCTACGTCTGGGCCCGTAATTGCCCTCATCGTAGCCATGGGTGTTGTTGCGTACAGGGAGTTGCGAGGCCGCCTGCCAGCGAAGGTGTTGGCAATCGGTGGTTTGGCAGTTGCTGTGCCGCTCATCGCTCGGGACGTACTCACGGAGTACCGAGATACGCCCGAACTAATCAACAACGTAGCGACTCGGTACGCCGTCTGGGAGGAAGTCATACGCTCATCCTCTCTCCTCGGCAACGGACTGAGGGAAATTCAGTACAACGCTGGAGCGCGGGCCACCGGGAATGCACACAATGTCATACTAGATGCGCTTTGGGTTGGCGGGGTGCTAGGTGTCGTCATGGCGGGTTCGCTTCTCTACGTTGCGGTACGGAGATCGTCTCAAATGAATGTGCACAGCCATGCAGTGGTGTGGGGGCTAGCTACCGCGCTCCTCTTCTCCGGCGCTGTCTTGGAGGGCCTACAGTTCTGGGTCGTTTTGGGTCTTGGACTTCGCAGAGACCTTGACTCCTTGCCGGCCGCCGATGCCATCGGCTTCGGCTCGTCGGGGCTCGATGCTCCAACGTCTTCGCGTGGTTTTGAGCTTGATGCGAACGAGATGGGAAGTGGTCGGTTTGCGAATTGAAGTTGTCCATCCCTCTCCAATCGAGGCCCACCTAATCGGCCTCCGCTCGGCGAGCCGGCAACTCGGCGCCCGGCTCACGGTTAGGTCAGTCGGGCGCTTCGGAGGTTACCGTTACACCGCACCTCGAGATGTCGACCTTATCGTTGCTTGTTTTGGGCCCTGGGACTCTCGATTTCCCCGGCTGGTGTCGAACGCATCGTGTCCGGTGCTGCTGTACACATCTTGGCCGGTGTGGGACGGAGGGCGTTCGGCAAGACTCCCAGAACAGTTGATCATGCCAAAGAAAAGCCGCTCAGCGTGGACGGACGCGTTCCGATCCGGAGTTGTCCTGGTGATGGGGGTGGAGGAGCACATTGCGGCGAGTGTCCGGTCCGCTTTCGGTCAAGACCTGGGCGCATTCTGGTCGGGGCACGTTATCGCCGACGACTTCTTTTCGGCCAACCACGACAGCGAGCGCCCGAAACGGCTCGCTTTCGCCGGTCGGGCGGTCGAGGAGAAGGGTCTGCACCGAGCTCTGCACGTGGTTGAAGCGTTAGATGACTATGAGCTGGTGGTCGCAGGTGCCTTCAAGGCATCGGACATCCCGATGCAGCTTCGATCCAGGGTCCGGCTCTTGGGCACTCTTGAGAAATCAGCCCTCGCCAGCGAGTTCAGCGATGCTCGCTACTTTTTGTCACCTGCAGCCCGGACCGCCCGCTGGGAAGAACTATTCGGCATGGCTCTAGCCGAGAGTATGGCTTCCGGAGTCGTGCCACTTTCCACGAGTCACGAAGGTCCATGCGCGATCCTGAACGATTCCGTGCTCAGCGAGAGTCTCTTTCCCGAGTCCCGGTTTGTCGAATTGGCGGTTCGCTTTATCCGCTCAGTTGATGACGAGAGTGCCTCCGGTAGATGGAGAGAGCGGTCGGCTGTCGCCGCAGGTAGGGCCGAACGATACCGCCATGCTTTGGTAAGCGAACGCTGGTGCGAGGCAATCCGCAGCATCGTCGACGATTCCGGCTAGAGCGTATGGACGAGACAGGCAGCGGGAGCGAGAAACGTGTGGCGGCGTACCACCAGAATGCTGTGTTCCGAAATTGTCTAGAGGCGTTGGCGTCGGATCGGCCGCGGTCCGCCGAGCTCTCCCGTACCCCCGCGGGCAGACGGGTCAGTAGATGATGGCCGATGGGCAGGCGCGACGGTCAAGCGAGTCGATCGCCCTTGCAGCCGCTGGGGCAGTAGCTTCGATTTCGGCCGTCGCCGTTAGCGCCGCGTCGGCGCGGCTGCTGCCGCTCGAAGACTTCGCTGATTTGCGAAGGGTGATCGTTGTCTTTGCACTCGTCGCCCCGTTGGTGAGCGGGGGTATCGGAACCGCTCTGTTGCACAATATCGATGCTGAGGATTCGCAAAGCTCGAGATACGTGGTCACGGGAATCGCAATCGTCGCGTCGTCGTGGGCTGTGGTGACGCTCGTGTCGGCTTTCATCCTCGCTCCACAGATTTCGACCTTGCTTGGGTCCGCTGACTTGGCAAGTCCGCTTCGAGCGTTCTCTCTAGTGGCGCTCGGGCAGAACCTACTTGCGGTTTTGGGAAGCGCGTTTGTTGCTCAGCGAAGGATTTGGAGAGCTGCGCTCTCGGCCAGCGTTCCGACGGCGCTTTCGCTCTTCTTGATCGTCTCATTTCGGCCTGACTCCCTTGCAGCTATCATAAACTTGATGGCGCTTGCGTGGGTTGCGCCGACTGCGGTTGCGTTGACCATCTCAGTACCTTCAATCGGCCGAACTGCGGTAACGTCTCGAAAAGACTTTCGTACGATCTGGGCTGTAGCGTCTCCCCTAATGTTGTCTTCGGGCGCGGGAAAGATTCACCAGCAAACGGACAAAATTGTCGTTGGGTCCAATTCAAACAGTGAGGACTTTGCCGAATACTCGGCGGGCGCCATCGAGATTCCGCTGCTAGGGGTGATTACATCGACGGTCAGCAGTCTTCTGCAGCGGGATTTTAGCGGCTCCCTGCGCGGCGGCAATTCGCCTGATTCAGCGCTGTCTCTGCAGTGTCGTTCATCGGTCGCAGTTTCATCCATCCTCTTCCCGGCGTGTGTTTTCCTGTTCATTTTCGCACCGGAGATTATTCAAATTCTCTTTGGTTCAGCGTTCTCAGGCGCTGTTCCCATCCTACGCATCTACCTATTGCTCATTCCGTCCCGAGTGCTGATGTGGCCCACTTTGCTAACGGCTGCTGGTCATTCTCGGGTCATTTTTCGAATAACCATAGCGACTCTAATTGTCAATATCGTCGGTACGATTGTTGCGATTCGACTCTTCGGAATATACGCCGCGGCGGGCTCGACGGTGTTGACCCACTACGGTGTGCGTACTACGGTGGGTCTGAGGCTTACCGCTGAACTACTCTCGACTGCTATCGGTGATATCGTGCCGTGGTCCGAGTTGGGCCGAGTCGCGGCTCTAGCGGTCGCGAGTGCGGCGCCGGCTCTGGCAGCAGCCAGCTGGATGGACGGCCCTGCGCTCGTCCAGATTTCGGTTGGTCTTCTTGGGCAGGCGCTCGGCATGGCTGGCCTGTTCTTTCGACGGGAGCCTTGGGTTAGCCTACGCAAGCTGTTGTCTGGACGGGCGAAGTAGAAACGGAAGGCTCAGTGGAAGAGGAGATCTTGGATGGGGCGTACGGCCTGGTTATGGCGCCGACTTGGATCCGGAACGGAGTTGAATAGATGCCTCTTCCGAATTTTCTTATCGTTGGCGCAGCGAAAGCTGGTACGACCTCGATCGCAGACTACCTAAGCGAGAATCCGAATGTTCATATGTCGGTTCCGAAAGAGCCTCGCTACTTCGCTCACGAGTCATTACTGAGCGTTTCTTCCCGTGACCCTCTTTCCGGCTATTTTGGTATGCCTTGGCAGTCAGACCAAGACTCGTATGAGGCGTTGTTCGAATCAGATTCAGGTGTTGCGCTTCGTGGAGAGGCCAGCGTGCATTACCTCTTTCACCATGCTCAGGTGATTCCGAAGATCCAAGATACTCTGGACGACCCCGCAATTGTCATCGTATTGAGGGAGCCGGTCGCGCGGGCTATCTCCAACTGGGCATACATTGGGCCGGAACGCCTCTCGTTCGAGGAAGCACTCCGTGAGGAATCGGCCCGGATTGAGCTTGGATACAATTCCTTCTGGTTCTACGAATCCCTCGGGTACTATACCTCGCAGGTTGCGGCGTACCTGAGCGCATTCTCCCGTGTCCACATTCAAATTGCGGAGGAGCTCTATCGCACTCCTCGCTCAAGCCTTGCGCGTTTGTGTGAATTCTTGAACATCGAGATGCACAGTACGGTGCTTCCGCATAGCAACAGCCGAGTCCTACTGCGTCCGACGGGCAACCAGCGGATTCGCCCAAGTACTCGGTTGGCCGATAGCCGCGCGGTCAGGCAACTGTATAGCTTTGACCGAACTCGAAACATGGTAAGGGTGCTCGGGGTTCGCTCGCGGCGAGAGACCGTTCTTGACGAAACGCGGGACGCTCTAGGTTCTCGCTACGCTGAGGATGTTTCCGCATTGGAGGACCTGATTCGGCGGGACCTGTCGAAATGGTGGCGCAGACGCGAGAATCGAAATGGCGGCGAGTGACGCTCGCGCTACTTCTAGACTTCCTGACCGGGGAGACTGGAGTTGGCAGCGAAGATAACGGTGTCGCTGTTGATGCAGGATGGCGCTGTGGAGTTCCCCCTGTCCGTGAGACACGGGTTGTTGTCAGTTGATCATGCTGCCTTGGAGGCTTGCATAGGCCTCGGCAGGTGTTTGGTGGTCGAGGCCGGCTTGGTGCGCGCGCCGGTTGTAGAAGGTTTCGATGTAATCGAACAGGATCGTGCGGAGCTGGCTGCGGGTGAGCTCGGTCCAGTCGCCGTGGATGTGGCGGATCTCTCGTTTGAGTGTCGCCCATGTCGATTCCATCGCGGCGTTATCGAAACAATCGCCGGTCGATCCGAGAAATCACGTTCGAAGGAACTTCTTCACTGACTCGGGCTGACAGTTAAGTCAAGGGAGTCCTCCGTGGAGTTCCAGCGAAGCGTGTAGGCGCCATCTGTCGTGATCGCGCTCCCACCAGTGGTCTCGGTCGTTCGGATTGCAGCGAGGTCTTCGTCCGTGAAGCCAATTCGCAGGAGACTGATGAGTAAGAGTTCTCGATCGACCAGGCCAAGCCCCCGGAGGGAAACAACGGCCTCTCGTCCGTCAGTCTCCAGATTGGTCCCACCTTCAGCGGATGAGGCGAGTCCGTAGAAGGGCGACTCGACGAGCGCAGCTTCGATCAGGACCACCGCTCCACTTGGCGCCACTGTGGGCAGACCATCTCCGTGCTCGCCTATCGCTTGATCGGGCACCGACACCGTGCCTTCCGACTGTTCGACCAGCGAGCGCGAAGTGCCTGAGCTGGTCTCCTCCCGTTGTTCGAGTGCAAGCACTCGTGCTTCGAGCTCGCTCAGCTCCTCCCCGGAGACACCGCAGGAACACGCGAACAAGGAGAAAAGGAGCAATGACCAAAACTTCACCCGGTCATTATCTCCCAACATGAAGGCGGGAGCCATCCGCGAAACACATATCGTGGAAGGGGGCTGACGGGGACTGTGGATTTCTGTGTGTGATCTGAGATCGGCCCGCGGCCGTGGGTCGTGGTCCGGGAAGGATCATGGAATGACAGAGAAATCGAACGAGGTCGAGCGGGTGTCGTTGGAGTTGGTGATGTCGCTCCTTGCGTGGTCGATGGATTCCCATTCGGCGCGCCATGCGCAACGGCGTTTGAACTGGCCGAACCAGCACTCGATGAACGCCTGAGACTCGGGGTCGCGGTAGCCGCCCCGCCGATGCGTGATCCCACGATCCGAGAGATGCTTGCGGAACCCTCGGGACGTGAACTGGGTGCCGTTGTCCGTGCCTAGCGTCAACCGGCCCGGCTCGACCCGGCGTTCGAGCACAGCCTGTTCAACGCATGCGATGGCTTCTTCGGTCCGGCCGCGTAGATCGATCGCCTAACCAACGAGCTCTCGGGTGCAGCAATCGACGGTCGCATGCAGGTAGACCCAGCCGTGTTGAGCGGTCCGAACCTTGGTCATGTCCATGTGCCACGACTCGTCCGGGCGGGTCACCCGGAAGAACCCCGGTCGTCGTCGACGGTCGAGACTGCGGACGGGTTGGAGGAGCTTGTGGGCTCGCATGATGCGTTGCACTCGTTTGCGGTTCACCGGCACCCCCAACTGTTGGGCTGCGATCGCTGCGACCATCCGGGTCCCATCCGACGGGTGTGCTTTGGCGATCTCGATGATCTGATCGTCCGCCTCGGAAGGCTCGCCCGGCCCAGCGGCTGCGGGCCGAAGTTCCGGGGCTTGTAGATCGCCTGCTGGCTCACGCCTGCCACCTTCGCGACAGTCGTGGGTCGGCGTCCGTTAGCGACACGATCTCGGTCTTCTCATCAGGCGTCCACGAACGCCGCTGCTTCTTCTCGCTCATCCTCGTCTCCTCGAGAATCTGAGCGACCATCATCCTCCATAAACCCGAAGGACGAAACCGTCAACCAACCACCGGGGTTTGCGTCAGGGGCAGACCCAGTCGAGGTTCGAATGCAGGCGCGTGTCACCTAGCGTCACTAGCGCACCCAACTACCGCCACGTTTAGGCATCGTGCGATACTGCTACTATTGAGTATTCGGGCTTGGGTGGTTTTTGGAGTCGGGCATGGTGGAGCATAGGAAATCGATGCCAATCTGTGGCGTGGTGATTTTGATCGCCTCGATGCTTGCAGGCGTGGGGCAGTCCTCAGCACAGGTCGACATCGAGCTGATCATCAACGAGGTCCACTACAACCCTGCCCCTGGTGGTGTGGAGTTCGTGGAGATTCTCAACCCAACCGGTTCGACAGTCGACTTGTCGTCGATGGAGGTTGAGGCAGTTGGAGATTTCGTCTTTCCTGTCGGAAGCTCGCTGGCTCCAGGAGAGTACTTCGTTCTCACGCACGATCCGGCAGCATTCGCCGCGATCTATGGCGAGCCAGTCGAGGCAACGATCGAGCAGTATCTGGGTCGACTGACCGACGACGGGGCGCCCTTGTTGCTCACAACAGCGGATGGGGTGGTCGTCGATGCGGTTACGTACCTGCCTTCGGACCCTTGGCCGACCGAACCCAACGGGAGCGGCCCGTCCCTTTCCCTCATCGACCCTTCGCTTGACAACGAGGCTGCTTTCGATGAAGCAACAGGCACCAGGGCATGGGGAATTTCGGCCGTCAACGGCGGAACTCCCGGCGCGGCTAACGACGCCGTTCTACCGCCGATTCCCAGCCTGACAATCAGCGAAATACACTACCTCCCTGCTAGTGGCGGCGTGCAGTTCATCGAGGTGATCAACACAGGTGTGGTGTCGCTTGACATAGCGGGATTCGAAATCGCCGGCATGGTTGCGTTCGCTCCGGGAACAGTGCTCGCACCCGGTGCGGCTGCCATTGCGACAGCGGATCGGAGCCGCCTAGAGGAGCTACACCCGCTTGTCCCATCCGCCGTGCCCATTGTTGAGTGGCCCGAGTCGGTGTCGCTAGATGCTACGGGTGATCAGGTCCTGCTCAGATCGGACATCGGCTTGTTGCTAGATGCGGTCTCTTTCGAGGCTGGAGCGGGTTGGCCTTCCGCCCCGGCTGGTCAGGGTCCATCGCTTGAGCTAAGCGATCTGTTCCTCGACAACTCCTTGCCGGCATCGTGGCGTGCTTCATTCGAGGTGGGCGGAAGCCCCGGCGTGGGTCCGAATGGTGCGCCTGATGTTGACCCGCCAGTGATCACCAGCCTTGATCCGAGCGACGACA
>JAHDDK010000160.1 GCA_020629375.1 Acidimicrobiales bacterium | reverse complement strand
CTCGCCGCTTTCGGAAGCTCTTCCCGGGCGCCGAGCTCAGTCGCACGAGCGAGGTTGACATCCAAAACCGGCGGCATCGCTACACCTGGCGCATCGTGCTCGACGGCAAGGTGCTCCTCGATGGCATGGACGTCACGACGATCAACGACGAGGGTCGGATCGAACGCATTGACGGCTTCTTCGGCCCCATCCGCCCACTCGAGGGCTGACCGTTCAGTCAGGCTCTACGGCCGGAGGTTCCTCTCCATTCCTTCTCGTCGGGCGTCGGAGTGAGCTTGGTGAGTCGTTTCGGAGATGGCTCAGGTAAGCGGTGCGGGCTATGCATTCCGGTGCCGCCCCGCTGCTCGGTCATTCGTCCACGACCGCCGCAAGCCACTCTCGACCTCGTTTCCCAGCCGCAGAGATGACCGCACTCTCCAGCTGTCTGGAGAATGCTGCGATCGCATCGACCACATCGACGGCTTGGCAGGCCACGCCAAGCCACTCGGGATCCGCTCGGCCGCCGCCGATGCCATCACGAACCGAGACGACTACCTCATCTCCGACCTTCGCGAAGTGGTAGCCGGGCTGGCCTTGCTCTCCCTCGTCGTAGAGATACGTGGTTTCGCCGTCCCCAGTGATCGCTGTTCTCAGATGGGTCAGCGCGCGAACCCACTCGTTGAGGCAGACGTCGTCGGGACCGAAGTAGCCGAGCGACGGCAGACAGCGTCCGTCAACACGGATCTCGAGTCGACCGTGTATGTGCTCGCCGGCTCCGGCGAGCTGGCTGAGAGAGCCACGTTCTGAGTCGCCCGCCGGCCCGATTGCGTCTGTCCAGAGGTCCGCAAATTCGATGGCGAACGAGGGGCCTGACACATTCTCCATCACGAGCTACGCCGGTCGCGCCCGGTCGGGCCACCATGTCGACTGCTCATCCGTCTCGATCGCGAAAGCAATTTCGTTTGGAGCGATCTCTTCTTCGGATGGGTCGACACAACTCCAGTGTGACCTTCGTTCCGTAGCTCGTCGTGAATTCCCACAAACGTTTGGTCACGGTGCAACGCGGGTTCTGGCAACGTTGGCGAACGAAGGGGCAGGTTGATGCGAGGACTGCGACTTCGCTACGTTGAGACCCCGGGTCCACCCCGAAAGGCGCTCGTGCGGGTGTCGTATAATGGCTATTACGTCGGCTTCCCAAGCCGAAAATGGGGTTTCGATTACCCTCACCCGCTCTCACCTTCTGTCGTAGCGGGCTGGTCGCCCTCGGCCGCGCCGTCCGTGAAATTCACTCAAGCTGTGACAGTTCGGGCATAGGCGTTCCAAGTTCGCAGGGGTGTTGTTCAGTGGGTTGCCATCACGGTGGTTCACCTGGACAACAGACAGCTGGGTGAACGGGTTTTCTTCGTCGAACCCGCAGCGCCAACACGCGGTCGAACCGTGCTCTTCGATCAGCCATCTTCGGATAAACGCAGGTAGCTGGATCGACGAGAGGGGTCTGCCGTCCAACCGTCTGGACCAATCTCGGCCCGATGGATCTCCCAACCACGCAGCGACCTGCTGTTCGTAGCGGAAGTCTCTTGCACAGGCTCGGCTGCAGAACACGCTGTTCCGCTGGGAACGTTCTGCTAGCAGTGTGCCGCACCGCTTGCATGGGAGCGGCGGACGGCCAGTTCCAAGCCGATTGCGGTTCGCTCGCGCCGCACAGGAACGTGAACAGAACCTCGTCCGCGAGTCCGAGCGATGGAGTAGAGCGCCGCAGTGTTCGCACGTCGGTTTGCAGCGATCAGCGGATGGCGATTTCATCAACGCGACACTAGGTAGGGCCACTGACAGCGTTGGGCGCTACGTTCGGGTGATGAGGACTCGGATGATTCGGACCCTGTTGGCGCTGCTTGTGGCGGCGATGGTCGCGGCGGGCTGTAGTTCTACGAGTACGGACACTGCGGCAACCGAGACGACGGCTGCGCCTGCCACAACTGCGGCGCCCGAGACGACCGCCGCTCCCATCACCGCGGCGGAGGTCGACGAGCCGGAAACGGTCGACGAGTCGATCGACGATCCCGATGCGGATCTCGACGTGCTCGAGGCAGAGCTCCTCGCAGCCACCGAAGCGTGGCAGGCAACCAATGGCGCGCCGGCCGTTTCATTGGCGGTGCAGCTGCCGAACGGCGAGATCCTCACGGTTGCCATCGGCGTGACGGACCTGGTCGAGGAGACGCCGGTCGACACAGACGACTACTTCCGGATCGCGTCGATCACCAAGCCGATGACCGCTGCGCTGACGT
>JAHDDK010000159.1:1848-2266 GCA_020629375.1 Acidimicrobiales bacterium | reverse complement strand
CGATGTGGTCCTCGGGATCGGGAGCCGGATCGAATGGCCGCTGGGAACGTGGGGATACGACGACGATCTCACGCTGATCCAGGTGAACGTTGATGCCGATGAACTCGACCGCCACGGGATCACGGCCGTTGGTGTGCACGGCGACGCGGCAGACGTGTGCCGGTCGCTCCTCGAGATCCTCGACCCGGCGACCGAAGCCGAGTCACGCCCGGACCTCGATGCGTTGCGAGCGACCTTCGCCGCGGACACCGCGCATCTCGAGCCGCAGCGTTCGTACTGCGCGGCGATTCGGGACGTGTTGCCAGACGACGGGGTCATCGTCGAGGACGTCACCCAGATCGGCTTTGCCGCACACCTCTTCTATGACCACCGGCGACCGCGGACATTCTTGTCGTCGGGAGCCGCTGGAACCCTCGGC
>JAHDDK010000159.1:0-1731 GCA_020629375.1 Acidimicrobiales bacterium | reverse complement strand
CGGCGCGTTCGGCAACGTCAAACGGATCCAACAAGAACGCTTCGGCGAGGACCGTACGATCGCGAGCACGCTCACCAACCCCGACATCGGCGCACTCACTCGTTCGTTCGGCGTGAACTACTGGCACGCCGATTCGCCCGAGTCGCTGATTCCCGCGCTCGGCGAATCGATCGACACCGACGGGCCGTGCCTGATCGAGGTGAGCGTAGAGGCCATGCCCAACCCGTGGCCGTTCCTTCGGATGCCTCCAGTGCGCGGCGGCGATTGATCGGGGTGCTCGCGCCCAGGAGCTGAGCGGGTAGGTGCTGCGCACCTGATTGTGCCCGCACGCTTCTTCGCCGTTTCTCCCGTTCCAATCGCCTTCGGCGATGGGCCGCTCGGGCCCTACTCGCGCAGCTCCCTAGCGCGTCCAGGCCGCGGTGATTTCGAGCAGCTTGGTCGCTGCGTAGAGCCGGACCGGTCGCCCGGCGCCTGGGTGACGAGGTGTGTCGATCGGTTCGAGAATCTCGAGCGCGGTCAGCTCGTGGAGCGCCGTCCGCGCCGACCGCTCGGACGTGTCGAGCAGCGTCGCTGTCGTTCTCGACGACACGACCGGAGAGCCTGGCAGCAGAGGGACAAGTCGGCGTGCAGCGGAGTCTGCCCGAAGGTGGTTCGTGGCTGCCACCCACTCGTCGAGTAGTGCTTGTGCTGCGGTGACCATTTCGTCGCTTGCCGTCGCTGCATTGGTCGCGACGTTGGCGAACCACCGAACCCAGTCGTCTGAGCCGATCTCACGGAAGAGATGCAGCCCCGCGAGGTAGCCGCCGGGGTCTCGGGCGATCAGCACGCTGATCGGCGGGGGCAGCCGTTCGATCACCCCGCGTCGTCGAAGGATCCACCCGATCAAGAGGCGACCCAATCGGCCGTTTCCGTCGCCGTACGGGTGAATGGTCTCGAACTGGGCATGGGCCAGCGCGGCGGTCGTCACGGCGTCGAGCTGATCGTCGTTGATCCATCTCACGAGGTCGCCGACCAGGTCGTCGATGTGGTCTGGAGGAGGCGGAACAAAGGCCGCGTCGCGTGGTGACATGCCACCGATCCAGCCCGGGGCCGGCCGGAAGCGGCCGATCATGTCGTCCGGAAGTTGGGAGTGCCGCATCAACAACTCGTGCCAGCGGTGGAGGTCGTCGATCTCGAGATCCCCGGTCGACGACAGCGATGCTTCGACCGACGCCAGGTTGTCGGCCACCCAGTCAGCGGCGGTCTCGGTGGCTCCGAGTTCGGCTGCGGCAACGTGCGCAATCGGCGCCCGGACGCCTTCGATGCTCGACGAGGCGATGCCCTCGGTGCGCAACAGGAGTCGCGCGAGCGGCTCCCAGTTGGTTGGGATTCGACGGTCGACGAGCTGGAGAGCGGCCACGGCCCGTTCTGCTGATCGCACGGTTGCGTCCGAGAACGTGCCGGGGCGATCCGCGAGTCCGTCCGGTAGCCACGCGGACACGGTTCGCGATTGCCAGGACATGTCGATCCAGCGTCCGTGCATGGTCAACCTCGATCCTTCCGCAATATGGCCAATTACGGAAGTTTAGGACGCTAAACTTCCGGTTGCGACGATCCTTCGGAAGAGTGGTGCCAGGTGCGCGTCGAACGCAACGCGGGATTCGTGCGGAGTCGTTTGCTCGATGGGATCATTGGCGCATGAAGATCGGTGTGCAGCTGCCCGAGGTCGAGTGGGAGGTGCCGTTCGACGAG
>JAHDDK010000017.1:64600-65224 GCA_020629375.1 Acidimicrobiales bacterium | reverse complement strand
GGCCCCGGCCCTCGCAACGCTGTCCTTCCTTCCGATCGTGCGCGCCTTCACCGGCGCTGCGGGCGTGGACGTCGAGATTGCGGACATCAGCCTCGCGGCACGGATCCTCGCCGTGTTTCCCGACCACCTGACCGAGGATCAACGGGTGCCCGACGCCCTGGCCGAGCTTGGAGAGCTCGCCAAGACCCCCGACGCGAACATCATCAAGCTGCCGAACATCTCCGCCTCGGTCCCGCAGCTCAAGGCAACCATCGCCGAGCTGCAGAGCGACGGTTTTGCCGTACCGGACTATCCCGACGAGCCGGCGAGCGACGCCGAGAAGGAGATCCGGGCGCGCTACGACAAGGTCAAGGGATCTGCGGTCAACCCCGTCCTGCGCGAGGGCAACTCGGATCGGCGTGCGCCTGGCGCGGTGAAGAAGTACGCCCAGAAGAATCCGCACTCGATGGGTGCGTGGGCTCCCGACACCAAGACGCGGGTCGCAACGATGGGTGCCGACGACTTCCGCTCCAACGAAGTATCGACCACGGTCGAGACCGACGGCAGCCTTCGTATCGAACACGTCGCCGACGACGGCACCGTCACCGTGCTCCGCGAGTCCGTGCCCGTGCTCGCGGGCGAAGT
>JAHDDK010000017.1:0-64520 GCA_020629375.1 Acidimicrobiales bacterium | reverse complement strand
CGACCCGATCATCTTCGGCCATGCGGTCGACGTGTTCTTCGCCGACGTCACCACCAAGCACGCAGCCGCGCTCGAAGAGGCCGGCGTCAACCTCAACAATGGGTTCGGCAATCTCCTCGCCGCGATCGAGTCGCTCCCCGCCGAGACGAAGGCGGAGATCCTCGCCGACATCGACTCCGTGTATGCGGCCGGCCCCGGGCTCGCGATGGTCGACTCCGACCGAGGCATCACCAATCTGCACGTGCCGAGCGACGTGATCATCGACGCGTCGATGCCCGCCATGATCCGCGCTTCGGGTCAGATGTGGAACGCCGAGGGCAATCAGCAGGACACCCTCGCCGTCATCCCCGACTCGTCGTATGCCGATCTGTACGAGGCCGCGGTCGAGAACCACATCGCCAACGGTGCGTTCAACCCGTCGACCATGGGCACCGTCCCCAACGTCGGCCTCATGGCCCAGAAGGCCGAGGAGTACGGCAGCCACGACAAGACCTTCGAGGTCGCGGCCGGCACCGTGCGCGTGGTCGGCGACGATGGTTCGACGGTCTTCGAACACGCCGTCGGCGATGGCGACATCTGGCGCATGTGCCAGGTCAAGGACGCCCCCATCCGCGACTGGGTCAAGCTCGCCGTCGGGCGAGCCCGCGCCACCGGCTGGCCCGCAGTGTTCTGGCTCGACGAGACCCGAGCACACGATGCCGAACTCATCGCGAAGGTCAATGACTATCTCGGCGATCACGACACCGACGGCCTCCAGATCGAGATCATGAACGTCGGCGACGCCGCCCGCTTCAGCCTCGACCGCCAGCGGCGCGGCGAGAACACGATCTCGGTTACCGGCAATGTCCTGCGCGACTACAACACCGATCTCTTCCCGATCCTCGAGCTCGGCACGAGCGCCAAGATGCTCTCGATCGTCCCACTCATGCAGGGCGGTGGGTTGTTCGAAACGGGCGCCGGAGGTTCGGCCCCCAAACACGTCCAGCAATTCGAGAAGGAGAACCACCTGCGGTGGGACTCTCTCGGCGAGTTCCTGGCGTTGGCGGTCTCGCTCGAACACGTGGCCGAGACGGCCGGCAATGCCGCCGCCAAGATCGTCGGCGATGCACTCGACGTCGCCACCGAGAAGCTGCTCGATACCGGCAAGTCACCCTCCCGCAAGGTCATGGAGCTCGACAACCGGGGCAGCCACTTCTACCTCGCCATGTACTGGGCTGAAGCCCTCGCAGCACAAACCGACGACGCCGACCTCGCCTCCCGCTTCGCTCCAATCGCCGGCGAGATGAAGGCCGCAGAGTCGGCGATCGTCGCCGAACTCAACGGCGCACAAGGCCAACCCATGGACATCGGCGGGTACTACTCGCCCGATCTCGCCCTCGCCGAAGCCGCCATGCGCCCCAGCGCCACCCTCAACGCGATCATCGACGCCATGTGAGCTGACGCAGGTCGCAGCGGAGCGAGCAACTACGGTCCTGGATGGACATGGTCGAATCGCCCCCACCTCCACCACCAGACCCTGAGGGTCGACCGGCGCCGACGCCACCACCGCCGCAGCCTCCGCCGGCCCCGCACACCCCTTTGGCGGATCAACGTCCGATCACCCCGCCGCCTCTTCCTCCACAAGGTCCGTCGTTCGGCGCTCCGAGCGACTCGCTGAATGTCCGACCGGTGCCCGCTCCATCCCCGAAACGCGGCAGAGGTGGTGTCTGGGTTCTTGTCGTTGTGGCGTTGGCGGCTGGATTTGGGCTGCTTGGCTTGATCGTGTCCGTTGCACTGACCCGTTCGAGTCGGACCGACGACGCTGCTCCAGATCCGATCGCGACGACGACCACGATTGCCGAACAGACGACGTCGACGCCGTCGACCACCGAACCGGCCGACAACTCGAGCGAGACGGTTCAACCGGATGAACCTGTTCCTGTCGCCCCGACGATTGAGCAACTCGCCCGGGCGACCGTCCAGATCCTCGTCGCCGACGAGGACGGCCGGCCCAGCTGCTCGGGTTCTGGTTCGATCGTGACGGCTGGCGGTCGGATCTTGACCAACTTCCACGTCATCGACCCGCAACCGCCCTGCGAGCACGACCAGATCCTGATCGGCGTCATCGACCGGGCCGATCAAGTGCCCGAGGTCGTGTATCGGGCCGACGTGCTCGCGGTCGACCCGGCGCTCGACTTGGCCGTCCTCCAGATCGCCGAGTCGGTCAACGGCGAGCCGATGGCGGCGTCGTTCCCGTTCATCGAGCTCGGTGATTCCGACGCCGTCGATCTCGGCGACCGGATCCGGGTGCTCGGCTACCCGGGCATCGGCGGCGAGACGATCACCTTCACCGACGGGTCGATCTCCGGGTTTACCCAGGACCCTGCGGCGGGAACGGTCGACCGGGGATGGATCAAGACCGACGCCACGATCGCCGGTGGTAACTCCGGCGGTGCGGCCATCGACGACGACGGACGCCTGATCGGTGTGCCCACGCAGGTGAGTGCTGGCGAAGGATCCGAAGTCGCCGACTGCCGGGTGCTCGTCGACACGAACGGCGACGGGTCCGTCGACGACGACGACCAGTGCGTCCCGATCGGCGGGTTCATCAATGGCATCCGGCCCATCGCCTTGGCGGCGGGCCTCTTCGCCGAGGCAGATGGCGCCACACCACAGCGAGTGTGGGAACGCTCGACACCTGTCCCGGGAAGCGATTGGTCGCCCAGTGACGCGGTCTTCTATCGACCGATCTTCTCTACCGGCATCGACACTGCCGGATTCCCTGTTGACGATCTCGCGATCGTGCAAGCCGGAGCTGCCGAACTGTGTTTCAGTGCCGACTGGATCGACATGGCCGACGGCGTGCGATGGTCGGCGCTGTGGTTCGTCGACGGTGACCTCGTCGAGGACTACTCCCTGGTCGATCAGCTCTGGGACTTCGGCGCTGATGGCGAGGGGTTCTGGGTCTGTGCTCAGGACGATGGGGGTATCCCCGATGGCGGTTGGGAAGTGCTGATCGCCGTGGACGACGAGCCCCTTTTCGGCGAGTCGATCACGGTCGCCGCCGACCCGGTGTCAGGTTCGACCGAGGTCGAGTTGCGCAACGACACCGGCGCCGAGATCTGTTTTCTGCTTTGGAGCCACGACTGGGCGAGCTACTACGGACTCGACGAACTCGACGACGACACGTTGCCCGCTGGTGCTTCGACAACGGTTCGGATGGCAGCCGGAGCGGTCGATCTTCGTGCCGTGACCTGCGACGACGGTGAACGATTCGACTTCTCGGTCGACGTCGGCACGTCCCCCCAGGTCATCTCCATCTCGTGAGCTGATCACCCAGCAAGCACGCCCGGATTGGGCTTGCAACAGATTGGCAACATCGTCGCAGTTGTCTTCTCCTGAGCACGGAAACGCCGTGCCCTGAGGGAGAGGACTCCACGATGCGTCGTTTGCATGCACTGATCATCATCGTTGTGTTGGCCACGGCCTGCGGTTCGACCGAGGCCCCGACAGATAGCGCGTCGTCGACGTCGACCATCACACCGTCGACGTCGACGACGAGCACGACCAGCACAACGGTTGCCCCGCCAGCGTGCGGTTCATCCCTTCGAACAGGCTCGCAGGAGCTCGTGATTTCGTCGGGCGGAAAGGAGTACATCGTCGAGATCCACGTTCCGGAGTCCTGGACCGAAACGGAGACGGGACCCGCAGTCGTCGCCTTCCATTCGCTGACCTACAACGCCGCCGCATTCCGCTCGTATTCGGGATTCGACGAGCTGTCTGAGGAAGAGAACTTCCTCTCCGTTCATCCGAATGGCCTCGACACCGAGCTGGACGGACCCGCCTTGTTGACGATCGGTAAGAACTGGGAGATCGTGCCCGACTTCGACGAAGAAGGCCGAGACGACGTCGAATTCTTCCGAGATCTCGCTTCGGTACTCGTCGATGACTGGTGTGTGGATGCCAATCGAATCCGAATCGCAGGTGATGCGCTCGGAGCCATGTTCTCGATGACCCTGATCTGCGGGGCGTCGGACGTGATCGAGACCGCCTACGTGATGGGGGGCATGTACGTTCCGCCCGGGTGCACTCCAGACGTGCCGACACCAGTCATGCACGTCCATGGCCTCGACAATCCAGGCTTCCCGTATGCAGGAGACGGGCCCTCGGATTTCCGGCAGGTGCCTGGGGTGAACGAGATTCTCGACAAGGGGGTGTTCGAGGCGTTCACGGAGATGGCTGGACTGGTCGGCTGTGACACCACCCCATCTGAATCCGACTTCGGTGAGCTCGGCATCCAGTTCGACTTCGACGGTTGTCCTGATGGCGCTCTACACCGCCATGTTGCCGTCGACGTTCTCAAGAATCGCTGGTTCGGCGAGAAGTACGACACCTCCGGCCTCGACGGGGCTCGGGTGGCCTGGGACTTCTTCACCGAAGTGGGCAGTTGACCGAGGGTGGTGGAACCGGTGAGACTCGAACGGTGGTGGGCTCCGGGATGATGTTCCGGGTTCTCGGCGGCATCGCCGTGCAGTCAGGCGGGGAGGCGGTGGCCATTGGAGGACCTCGGCAGCGGGTGCTCCTCGGCTGCCTCCTCGCTCATGCCGGTCGTCCCGTCTCGCTCGCGGTGCTCATGGACGCGGTTTGGGACGGTGTGCCGCCCGATCGCGCCGAACGCACCCTCCAGACCTACGTGTCCAAGCTCCGAAAGGCGATCGGCGGTGATCGGATTGTCTCGTCACCCGTCGGGCTGACACTCACGATCAGCGACTCGCAGTTCGACGCATCCCGATACGACGCTCTGGTCTCTCGAGCTCGTGAAGCACTCGATCAGGGAGACATCCGACGAAGTTCGGCGTTGTCACAAGACGCCGAGACGCTCTGGCGCGGCGCGCCCTTCGGTGACTTGGGCGATCGGGCCTGGTGCCGTGTCGAGGTGACCCGGTTGCGCGGGATTCGAACGGCACACCAGGTGCTCGAGGTGCGTACGTGCATCGAAAGCGGCCGCCCTGAAGATGCACTGTCCCGCGTTGGTCTGCTGCTGGAAGCCGAGCCTCTGTCCGAGGAGTTTCGACGGCTCGAGCTCGTTGCTCGGCGGCGAGTACACGGTCCGGCGGATGCGGTTCGGGCATTGGATCGCTACCGGTCGCTTCTCATCGAGCGGACCGGGCTGGAACCATCGGCCGAGTTCGAGGAATTCGGTCGAGCGTTGAGGGAGGGCGAGGCGCTGTCGACGGCGACGACGACTCCGCCAACGCGCTGCTATCGGCCCATGGAGTTGATCGAACGGCGGGGCCCGATCGAACGATGGACGTGCATCGCTGACCACATCGATGCAACCGGCGAGATGACCATTGTGAGGCCACCGATCGCTGACGACCCCGTCGTCGTTCGATCACTCGCACACGCGTCGCGAGGACTCATGCGCTTCACCCACTCTGCGCACGTGCCCCTGCTCGACGTCTGGCGAGAGCACGGAGCCATCTATGTCGTGCACGGCGGATCCAGGGGGACACTCTGCGCGGAGTGGATCGAGGGACGCGAAGGCCGAGACGTTCTCGAGGTGCTCTCTGCGATCGCATCCGTGCTTCTCGCGGCGGCAGCCGACGGCCAGCTCCATGGCGCTCTCGACGCATCTTCGGTGCGGGTCCACGATGGACGAGTGTCGCTCGTCGGCATTGGTGTCCAACAGCTTCTCGGACGTGCGGTCAACGAGACGGATGATGCACGTGCGTTTGCGCGGCTCGGCAAACAACTGCTTGGGGCCGTTCCTCAGACGCCGGAAATCGACGGGCGTCTGGCAGAGGCGCTCGAGGCGGCTCACGCGGGCACGTTGACGCTCGTCGATGTACACCGAACGATCGAGTCGGTGCTCGGCCCGCGGACACCCAGCTCGACAGGGGCCTCGTCGACCACTCCGTACGTCGGCCTCGCAGCCTTCGATGAGCACGATTCCCGGTACTTCTTCGGACGAAGCCTCGCTGTCGACACGGTGGTTGCCCGCCTCAGTCGCGGAGCCCCCTTCATCGTGATCGTCGGGCCATCAGGTGCGGGGAAATCGTCGATCGCCCGAGCCGGCGTACTCCCGGCGATCCGACGGCAACGCGCATCCGACGAGGGCTGGATCGTCCGGATGGAACCCGGATCCGATCCGGTGGCCGCACTCGAGACCGCACTTCGATCGATCGAAACGGTCGAGAATCACGGGCCTCTTGTCCAACGGATCGCGGCAATGTCGTCCGACGGCGGGACCGTGAACCTGCTCGTGGACCAGCTCGAAGAACTCTTCACGCTCGCCCACCCCGTCGACGCACAGACCTTCGTCGACGAACTCCATCGAATGGTCCACAGCAACGAGGTCGATGTACGAGTCGTCGCCACGTTGCGATCGGACTTCTTCGACGAAGCGCTTCGTTGGCCGCGCCTTGGGTCGCTCTGCCAGGACGGCATTGTTCCGATTCGGGCGATGGAGCCGGGCGACCTCGAAGCCGCTATCACCCAACCCGCACGTCTGGCTGGGGGGCGAGTCGATGCTGCGCTCGTGTCCACGTTGCTGGCTGATACCAGCGGTGCGACGGCCTCCCTCCCACTTCTCCAGTTCTGTCTGTCCGAGCTCTGGCGGGAGGCGGACCGAAGTGGCACGTATGTCCTGACCCTCGACGCCTATGAGCGCATCGGCGGGTTGATGGCGTCTTTGGCAGCACGTGCCGAGGCGCTCCATGACGATCTCGACGATGCCGAACGGTCGGGCCTCCGCCGATTCATGCGGCGACTAGTGCACTTGGGATACGAGGACCGGCTCACCCGTCGTCGGACGCAACGCGCAGATGTTCCAGCCAGCATGAAGGAGGTCATCGAGGCCTTCATCGACGCTCGGTTGTTGACCACCGACACCGACCCGTTCACCCGAGCTCCCACGATCGAGATCGCGCATGAAGCGCTCTTCGACGGTTGGCCACGACTTCGCCAATGGATCGACGAGGATCTCGAGCACTTGCGTCTGGAGCGAGTCATCGCAGAGCGAACCCACGCATGGGTCGACGCAGGACGAGACGATGCCGAGCTCATCCGAGGCGCACGTCTCGCATCAGCCGTCGAACTGGTCGAACGGGGTGCAACTCTTTCGGCCGACGAACACGACCTGATCGAAGCGAGCACGCACGCTGCTGAGGCCGAACGTGCCGCCGAACGGGCGGTCGCCGAGCTCATCGAAGGGCGGAACCGTCGGCTCGGCCACGCGCTGAGGGTTGCAGCTGTGCTGCTCGTGACCGCCCTCGCAGCTGCGATCTTTGCAATCGGAGCGCAAGGGCGGGAGCGAGATCAACGACTCGTGGCCGAAGCCGAACGAACGGTGGCCGATGCACGTCGCATGAGCTCGTCGGCGGCGCGCCTTGTCGAGACGAACCGAGAAACGGCACTCCTCCTCGCCGTTGAAGCGCACCGACGAGATCCGGGTCCTGAGTCGCTCGGTGCGCTCCACGAGGTTCTCGTCGGGCTCGGCTCCTTTCTCGGCGCACACGGATCAGAAGGTGATGTTCTCGACGTCGACTGGGTGGGGGCCTCTGCGGTCGTAGCGCTGAGTCGAGGAACGGTCGAACTCGTCGATCTTGAAGCCGGAACAGCTCATGTCGCGGAGGTCCAGAGTCGCGGTGCCCTCGCGTCGTCGTCGAACTCGGCCCTCATCGCCGTCGCCGACCTTGCCTCCGGGGTCCAACTCTTCGACCGCAGACTCACTGTGGTCGCGCACCTCGACACCGGAGGGCCGGTCGGCGCCCTCGCCTTCTCGCCCGACGGAACGTTGCTCGCCGCCGGCACGGAGCGCGGAACACTCGAACTGTGGTCCGTCCAGGGGCAGCCAAGACTCATTGGTACGGCTCTCGCCCATCCCGAAACGGACTTCGAAGCCATGGACGTCGATGTTGGCGCCTCGGCGCATGAGCCTCTCGACTTCCCTGGCGGCGTTGCCGATATTGCCTTCGATCAGACCGGCACACGAGTCGCAACGGCTGGCGGAGTTTCGATCCGGGTACACGATCTCGATCTCGACAGAATCGGCGACGTTTCGGTCACCCGGCCGCGGCTGATCGAGTCACAAGGTCGAGGACCGGGTCGCCCGACCACGATCCGGTGGGTGTCCGACGACACGATCGTCGCTGCGACGGAGAGCTACCTCGTCGAGGTTGACGCAGGGTCCATGAGACAAGTGGGCGAGCTGCGCATCTCGCAGCAGATCACGTCGGGCGGACGGACAGGCTTTGGGCTCGACTTCCACGACGGGATGTTCGTGTTGGGGTTGCCGACGGGTGTTTTTCGGACGATGGAGGTCGACAGTTCCGCCGACCGCGAGGTCGATCTAGGAGACGAGCTGAGTCCGGGTGGCGTGCCCGTTTCGATCTCGCCCACAGGGGAGACCCTCGCCGTCGCCGGCTCGCGATTACGAGTCTTCTCGCTCGATGGTCGTCGACTCGTGGCGCGGGCCGTTCCGCTGTCTGACCCCTTCGAGTTTCTCGTCTCGAACGATGGAACCCGCGCAACTTCGATGGAAGGTCAGCGTCAGAACGCCGTACTTGTGGAGTTGGAGCCACTCGTCTCGCGTGTGGAGTTCGGCGCGGCTGGACGGTTGCTGCTGGACGTCTTCGGGCCCGCTGCGTTCGCCGACGCTCGAGGCGTCCATCTCCTCGACGCCGACGACCTGTCCATGACCGAGATCACCGTCAACCGCCAGAGTGCGTGGTCTGGGCTCTTCGATTCTTCGGACAATCGGTTCTTCGTGGGCTACGGACAACCTGGGCCACCTCTTGTGGAACTCATTGACGTGGCGTCGGGTGAGGTGCTCGCCGAGTCGGACTACTTCGCCACAAACGGATCCGACAACGTCGTTGGATTCGCCTTGGACCCGGGTGGCGAGGTGGTTGTCATTGCAGCGTCCGACGGGCGCGCCGCCGCGTTCGATGCGAAGACGCTTCGTTTCGAGCGGCTCATCGCTGAAGGCAACGGTCAAGTGACCGCCGTGCGCTTCTCGCCGACGGGCGATGCGCTGTTCACGGCCGGAGATGACGGCGTGATCTCCGAGCGTGATGGGTCGTCCTTCCGACCTCGGGGTCGCGAATTCGTCGGAGCGACCTCCGGCCTTCAGAGCTACGCCCCGCTCGCCGTGACGCCGGACGGGTCTCGACTCGTGGCCAACCTGGATGGTCGCCCGCGAGTCTTCGATGTCGCCACCGGGATGGCAATCGGACAACCACTACCGGGCGATCCGGAGGTCGCGACAAACGTGAGCTCGGACGGTCGATATGCGACATCGTTCACGGATGGGTACGGGCTCGTCTGGGACCTCGACCCGTCTCGATGGATCGAGATGGCGTGCGATGCAGCGGGCCGCAACCTCACAGCGGCTGAGTGGGTGCAGTTCGGAGTCGCTGAGGAGCCTGTTCCGTCGACCTGTCCGGCGTTCCCAGTTCTCGAACCCGGTGATCCGTGATCGCCGATGAGTTGTCCGGAGCGGGACCGCCGCCTCCGGAACGTCGTGCACGAAGAACTCCAGAGAAGAGCAGAAGAAAGGCAGAAGCACCATGACCAATCTGGACGAATCATCGAGGGGGCTGAGTCGAAGGTCGGCGCTCGGACTCGGGGCCGCCGTCGGAGGAGCGGTGGGAGTCGGTGCTGGCCTGTCACTGGCGCCCAGCGCCGCAGCTCAGACGTCGATGTTGACGCTCGACGTCGCCCCCATCGGGGAGACGGGTCGCGTTGCACCGATGCCGCAGCTACTCGGAGAGGATGCCGGTCTCGAAGAGTTCGATCTGCGTGGATCTCCCTTCTATCTGGAGGGATTGATCTACCCGGGCGGGACGATCGCCGGTGATGGATTCATCCCGACGACAGACGGCGCGATCGGGCAATGGTTCTGCCGCGGGCACGTCATCCTCCACCCTCAGCGTCCGAATCCTCACCTGGTGACCCAGCAGGAGTTCCTCTTTGGGCTGATCACCGAGACGGATCCGTTTCCTGGCGACCTGCTCACAACCCAGGGACTTGAGTCAACCAGCGATGGAGTAGCCGTAACGACCCGGGTCGTGACCGGCGGAACCGGCGCGTATCTCGGCGCCCGAGGACAGGTCGTTCAAACAGAGATCTCGATCAGCGGGACGGTTTTCCCCAACGGTGATCCGGTCGGCAATTACCGCTTCGATTTCGACCTCCGCCTCGACTGAATCTCCGACCTGCCCGGAAGACGTCGGAGCGATTTCGTGATCCACTGGGTCAGTGGACCAAAATCCTGCGACGTCCGACGCACTACGTCTTTCGAAGATCGACTTCGCCACCATGGCGCTCACGTTCTTCTCGTTGGGCGTCACGTTGCAGGTCGCGCTCATCGACGCCGGGACATCGGCGGGCCGGGCTCTGGCCGCGTCGGCTGTGATCTTCTCGGCGACATCGCAGTTCGCCTGGCTGGCTGTACGGGAAGGCGGTGGGTCCGACTGGGCGGCCGTCGTCGCCGGGTGGGTGGTCGCCAGCCGGTACGGCATCCTGACCACGTCGCTCGTGCCCCGGCTTCCGGCCGGGGTTGCTCGCCGGGCCCTCGCCGCGCTGAACGCCTTCGACCCAAACGTCGCGATTGCAATCCAGCAGCCCACAGCATCGGGAGTCGAGCGGGAGTTCTGGCGCACGACGGCGGCCATGATGCTCGGCTGGTTCTCCGGTATCACCGTTGGCACCGTCGTGGGCAACGTGGTGGGTGACACGGCGCAGCTCGGCCTCGATGCGGTCTTTCCTGCCGCGCTACTAGCGATCATCGGCAATCTTCTTCGAACACGCGACGGGTTCGTCGCCGGTCTGGCCGGCGGATTGATCTGCCTCGGTCTGCTGCCGTTTGTTCCTGCCGGGCTGCCGATCATCCTCAGCGTTTTCGGTGCCGTGCTTGCCGTCGCTCCCGTGCGAGGTCGGTCATGACGATGAGCGTCGCCGTGATCGTCGCGCTCGTCATCGGCGTGTGGGGGCAGCGCCTCGTCGGAGCGTTTGTGCTCGGGCCGTGGCTCGACCGCCAGCCCAAGCTGACCCGAATGGCCGGACTCGTGCCGGCCGCCGTCGTGATGGCCGTGATCGTGCAGCTGACGGTTGCGCAGGGCAGAACGATCGAAGTCGACGCCCGCCTCGCCGGAGTTGCGGTCGCTGCCGTGCTCGTGTGGCGGCGAGCGCCGTTCATCGTCGTCGTCATCGCCGCCGCTGCCGTAACCGCCGCGCTGCGGTCCCTCGGCTGACGGGCAGCGCTGTCCGTGTGATCGGACGACCTCGCTATTTCTGACGTCCACCTGCGGAGCGCGTCGAGTCGCCGATTCGTGAGTGCGACGATGACGCCCGCCTATCGCTGTGTCGAGCGGACCTCGGTCAGATCGATCGGCGCAGCATTCGACAGCTCCGCCATGTCCGCGACCAGCCGTTCGGTTCGACGATTGAGGATCTCATACTGCGCGACGCGGTCGACCGTTCTCGGTTCGATGGTGTGGTCGAGTTCGAGCCACACGGGGTCGGCCGGATCGAATGGCGGCCACGACACCGACGCGGTGCCGTTCGGGTTTGCGGTCTTGGCGAACGACGTCCAGTACGCCTGGATCTGGGCGGCCAGGGGTTTGTCGTCAGCTGTCAGCGGCAGAACCGGGATGTTGACGCCATGGACGAAGGGCAACTCGGCACCGTGGTACGCCCCGGCGGTCTGCTTCGGGCTCGGCGGAACACGAGTGAAGAGATACAGCCAGGTCGGATTGCCGGCTGCTGCATGGTGGCGGGCACACCAGTAGGCGCGCGCCCCGAAGAAGTGATCCCCCATGAAGTCGACCGCCGCCCGTTCGGCGTTGTGGTCGAGGCCGGGGTAGAGGGTGGTGAGTGCTTCCAGATCGTCACCGAACGCCTCGGCCATCTCCGGCTGCACTCCATCTCCTGGGACCGGCTGATGGCGAAACTCGACCATCGGCGACTGGCTGTCCAGCGCCGCTTTGATCAACGTTCCTTCGTCGGCGTTGGAGCCGATGAGCAGTGGAACCGAGGCTTGCCGCCCGCCCGCAAATGCGGCGAGGGGGGACTCGGGCAAGACCTCTCCGTCGATCACGGGGTAGTGATCGCCGAGCCTCGGAGCGGCACGAACCAGCGCCATCAATTCGTCGGGCGCCAGGCTTCGGAGGCGGTCGAGCTGGCCAGTGCCAGTGATGCCCAGTGCATCGGCGAAGGTGAGCCCTCGATCTTCGGCGGCGTCGTAGTTCAGGAACGGGCGGCGGAGATGCATCATCTGGCCGCCGTTGGCCGGGCTCTGCGGAATCGCTCGGTGGAAGAGCCCGCGCGCTCCGGGCGACGTCATCATGTGCAGAACCGATTCGCCACCCGCGGACTCGCCGAAGATGGTCACGTTGTCGGGGTCGCCACCGAACGCCGAGATGTTGTCCCGCACCCATTCCAGCGCGGCGATCTGGTCGAGCGTGCCGTAGTTGCCCGACACCCCGCGGCCGCCTTCGGCCGACAGCTCGGGATGTGCGAAGTAGCCGAACAGGCCGAGTCGGTAGTTGATGTTGACGGTGACGACTCCGTGCTTCGCCAACGAGGTCGACGCATAGAAGGGGTCAGACCCCGACCCGTCGGAGTGATCGCCGCCATGGATCCACACCATGACTGGCAACTGAGCGTCGGCGCCCAGGTCCGGCGTCCGGACGGTGAGGTACAGGCAGTCCTCGCTCTCCTTCGGACGTGGCGCCTTGTCGAACAACGTCTTGGTCATCGTCGCTCGGGCACGGCTCCAACCCTGTCCGTTCACGAGCATCGTGATGAACGCATCCATGCCCGCCGCACGCTGGTATGCCGTCGGCGACTCCTTCGTCGCCGCTCGCACGCCGGTCCACGACTCCACCGCCTGAGGCGGCCTCCATCGCCGATCGCCCACGGGGGGAGCGGCGAAGGGCACGCCGGCGAACACCGCGACCTCCGCCGAGTCCTTCCACGCCCCTCGTAGACGTCCCGAGGTGATCGTCACCTCCGGCGGCTCAGCCCGTTGTCGCCACGGCATCCCACTCATCGACGTTCCCCCTGTTTGCCCGAGGTCAACAGTACGGGACGAGCGTCGTCGACACCTTCTGGACGGTCAGTGGGCGACGCGGTCTCGCAGGTCGGCGAGCGTCGAGCAGCCGGTCTGATGCATCACGTTGACGAGTCCGTCGTGCAGGATCCGATGGGCATGTTGGGCCCCGTCGGCGCCGAGTGCCCCGAGGCCGAACATGTAGGCGCGGCCACAGAAAACGAAGTCGGCACCAAGCGCAATCGCTCGTGCCACATCGGCACCCGAGCGGATCCCCGAGTCGAACAGAATTGCCGTGTCAGCGCCCACCGCGTCGACGATCTGGGGCAGTGCGTCGATGGCCGCCGGCGCCGCTTCGAGCTGGCGGCCTCCATGGTTCGACACCTGTACACCGTCGGCGCCGGCGGCGACCGCTCTGCGGGCATCGCCCGGATCGAGCAGGCCTTTCACCACAAGCGGACCATCCCAGGCATCGCGGAGCTCAGCGACATAGTCCCACGACAACGACCCGCCGAGATTGGCGCCCACGAAACCGGCCATGTGTTTCATCGTGTTGGCGTCGACGTACTTCTCGAGCGTCCGGAAGCGCGGCATGCCGGTTCGCAGCACGCCAACTGTCCATGCCGGATGAGTGGCTGCCTGCCAGATGACCCGCGGCCCGATGACCGGAGGGACCCGAACGTGAGCCTTGCGTTGCCGTTCACGACGGCTCGCGAACGGAACGTCCGCAGTCACGACGAGCGTCGTCAGCCCGGCGGCCAGCGCACGGTCGAGCAGGTCTTGGCGGAGAGCGCGATCGCGTGGTGGGTAGAGCTGGAACCAGCCCATGCCGTTCGAGAGGCGTCCCGCATCTTCGATCAGACCGGTGGCCACCGTGCTCAGGACATACGGGATGCGTGCATCGGCGGCCGTCGTCGCCAGCGCAGCGTCGGCCCCGGGCCAGATCAGGCTGGTGAGCCCGACCGGGGCAATACCGATGGGCGCCGAATAGGTCGTACCGAAGAGCGTCGTGTCTGTGGTCGGCTCGAGTACGCCTTTGCACAGCTCGGGCTGAAGGACGACCTCACCGAGCGCCGAGCGATTCCGATTCATGGACGATTCGTCGCCCGTTCCGCTCGCGAGGTACTCCCAGGAGAAGTGCGGCAGACGGCGACGAGCGCGCGCTTCGAGATCGTCGATGAAGGGGTAACGATCCATCAGGTCGGCCACGGCTCAGAGCGTGCCACGGATGCGCGGTAGCGTTCGAACCACGACATCCAAAAGGGGAACCGATGCCACGTCCAGGTCTGCACGTCGAGGATCCGAGCAGCGAGGCCCTCAATCTCGCCATGTCGGCGAAAGCCCAACCGCTCTACGACGCCGTCGTGAAGTTCATGGCCGAAGAAATCGACCCGATCACCGAGGAGTTCTACCGGCTGGGTGAAGGCCGCGAAGACCGCTGGGCGTGGATGCCCGGTCAGCTCGAACTGCTCGAAGGGGTCAAGGCCAAGGCGCGAGAGCAAGGGCTGTGGAACTTCTTCCTCCCCGACGCTGAGACAGGCGAGGGGTTGTCGAACCTCGACTACGCATACATCGCCGGGGAGCTCGGCAAGAACCGTCTCGCGTCGGAGTGCCTGAACTGTTCGGCACCCGACACCGGCAACATGGAAGTGCTCGCGCATGTCGGTACCGAGGAGCAGAAGAAGCAGTGGCTCGAGCCGCTCCTCGCCGGTGAGATTCGCTCGGCGTACGCGATGACCGAGCCGAACGTCGCCTCGTCCGACGCCAAGAACATCTCGACCGTCGCCGAGCTCGACGGCGAGGAGTGGCTGATCAACGGCCAGAAGTTCTTTATCTCCGGCGCCGGCGACCCTCGCTGCAAAATCATGATCGTGATGGTCAAGTCCGACCCCGACGCTCCGCCACACAAGCAGCAGTCGCAGATCCTCGTCCCCATCGACACACCCGGGGTCGAGATCGTCGGGCCCATGATGGTCTTCGGTCACGACGACGCCCCGCATGGACACATGCACATCAAGTTCCATGACGTGCGGGTCCCCAAGGACAACGTGCTTCTCGGCCCTGGCCGCGGATTCGAGATCAGCCAGCTGCGACTCGGTCCGGGCCGCATCCACCACTGCATGCGCTCGATCGGAACGGCCGAACGGGCGCTGGAGATGATGGTCGAGCGTGGTAAGAGCCGCGAAGCCTTCGGTCGACCTCTCGCAACCCTCGGCGGCAACATCGAGATGATCTCTCGGGCCCGCATCGAAATCGAAGCGATGCGCCTCATGGTGCTCCGCGCCGCCAAGGCCATGGACACGATGGGCAACGCCGAAGCCCGGGTGTGGGTCTCGGCCGTCAAAGCAATGGTCCCCGAACGGGCCGCCAAAATCGTCGACGACGCCATGCAGATCCACGGCGCCGCCGGGTTCTCCCAATGGTTCCCACTCGCCGAGATGTACATGGGCCAACGCTGGCTCCGCATGGCCGACGGCCCCGACGAAGTCCACCACCTCGTCGTCGGCCGCCACGAAGTGTCGCGCTACGACTGACTATCGCCGCAGGCTCGCAAAAGGCTCGCGCTGCGGATTGCCGGAGGCCCCTGTCCGCAACGACCGGCGGAGCCGGATCGTTGCTGTCTATCGCCGCAGGCTCGCAAGAGGCTCGCGCTGCGGATCGCCGGAGGCCCCTGTCCGCTCTGGGGTCAGGCCCCTCCCGACCCGCCGTTCGTTGGGGTCTGACCCTGCCTAGCGCGCGTTCGGTTGGGGTCTGACCCTGCCTAACGCGCGTTCGGTTGGGGTCTGACCCCGACTTACCGAACGTTCGTTAGGTTGGGGTCAGACCCTCACTTGCGGGATTGCATGAGGGGCATGACCTTCTCGCCGAACTCTTTCGTGGCGACGGGGTAGTCATCGAAAACACACATCGTTCCCTTGACGCCCGGGATCTCTGCGACCTCGTCGAGGCGTGCAGCGATTGTGGCGTGGCTGCCGACGATGGCGCCGATGTTGAGGTTGAACGCCTGTTGCATCTCGGCGATCTTGTCGGCCGTGGCGCCAGCCGTGTCCATCTCGGCCGCGCCAATCAAGAACTTGATCGCCTCCAGGTCGGCGCCGTCCTTGTACGACTGCCACTTGGCCTCGGCTTCTTCGTCGGTCTCGCCCATCGTCATCTGGAAGAGCACGTAGACCCCAACGTCGCGGCCAGTCTTCTCGGCGGCTTCCATCAGGCGTGCGGCATCAGCTCGGACAACGTCGAGGTCGCTCGTGCCGATGATGAACTGGTAGTCGCCGTACGTCGCGCAGAACTCCATGCCCCGGTCGGACTGCCCGGCACAGACCAGCGGAACCTTGTTGTCCCGGGGAGGCGGTGAGAGACGACAGTCGTCCATCTGGAAGTACTCACCTTTGAAGTCGCTCGCACCGGTCGACCACAGGTCTTGCATGATCGTCACGTATTCGGTCGCGTAGTCGTAGCGCTTCTCGAAGTACCAGTCGCCGGGCCAGACGCCCATCTGGCTGTACTCGATCTGATTCCAGCCCGACACGATGTTGATGCCAAAACGTCCATCGCTGATGTCGTCGATCGTCGACGCCATTCGAGCGACCATCGCCGGTTCCATCGTCGGGAGCGCCACCGACGCGTACAAGCCAATGTCGTTCGTCGCTGCCGCAAGGCCAGCCATCAGGGTGAACGACTCGAGGTTGTGATCCCAGAACTCGGTGTCCCCGCCGAACCCGCGGAGTTTGACCATCGAGAGCAAGAACTCGAAGCCCTGCTTCTCGGCTTCAATCGCCGTCTCCTTGTTGAGTTCGAAGCTCGGCATGTACTGCGGTGCCGTCTTCGACATCATCCAGCCGTTGTTGCCGATGGGAATGAAGATGCCGACGTCCATGGGAAGTGCCTTTCGGGAGGGTGCGTCCCCTGGGCCTATCACGCGCGGGGCTACCTGTGACGGGCGTAACACGTCACGACAACGTGAACTGTCCGCAACTGACGCTCTCTAGACGGCTTCCGACAGGATCTCGAGAGCTCGACCAAGCGGTTCGACGTCGGCGTACTTCGCATCGAGGTCGAACAGGTTCGAACGATGAATGTCTTCCGTGCGGTCGCCGCAGGCGTCGTCGACGACGATCGCCACGATGTCGTGTTGGCACGCGTCGATCGCCGTTGCTCGGACGCAGCCGCTGGTCGACACGCCGCCGATCAGCAACGTGTCGATGTCGAGGCGCCGGAGTTCGTCGATGAGCGACGTTCCGAAGAACGCGGACGCGCCGGTCTTCGTCACCACGACTTCGTCCTCGATTGGCTCGAGCCCATCGAGCCAATCGCCGAGTGGATTGCCGGCGTCGAACGAGGAGAGGGCGCCCACTTTTCGGTAGAACACTCGGCCAGGCGCCTCAAGTGGATCGGCGCCGAACTCCACTCGGCTCCACAGCACTGGCACCTGCGCGGCTCGTGCTGCAGAGACAAGCTCGTTGCACGCGTCGACCGGTCCTCTGTCAGCGAGGTTCAGGGGCGAACCCTCGGTGAAGTACGCCCGGCACATGTCGACGATAAGGACGGCGATGTGTTCGCCTGGACCGAGCCGACGGTTGAACCCGGCCGCTCGATAATCGTCGGTGGGGGACTGGCTCATGGCTCGAACCGTAGACGTCCTGGCCAAGTGGGTACTGTCTGACGAGCGCCGGACCCCGACGATTCGGTTGGGGCGAGAGCGGTTCTCGGCCGGCTGCGGACTCCTCTGGGAAAGAGCTGCCATGGCCGACCTCCTCGCTCCACGGACCAATCCGCGACCCGCCCTTCGTGCGGCACTTCAATCGGCGATGTCGGAACGCAATCCCATGGTCTTGCCCGGCTGCTACGACGCGCTCGGCGCCCGCCTGATCGAGCAAGCCGGATTCGATGCGGTGTACATGACCGGGTTCGGAACATCCGCTGGCCTGCTCGGCCGGCCGGACGTCGGCTTGCTCGGCCTTCACGAAATGGTGGGCAACGCACGTCGGATCGTCGACGCTGTTCGGCTGCCCGTGGTTGCCGATGCGGACACGGGGTACGGCAATCAGATCAACGTCATTCGGACGGTGCAGGAGTACGAGCGCGCCGGCGTGGCTGGATTGCACTTGGAGGACCAGGTCCTCCCAAAGAAGTGCGGGCACATGGAGGGCAAGCAGGTCGTCGAGCACGAAGAAATGGTCGGCAAAGTCCGCGCCGCCGCCGCCGCTCGAACCGATCCCGACCTCGTGCTGATCGCCCGCACCGATGCGCGGGCGCCCCATGGCCTCGACGAGGCGATTCGACGTGCGCACGCGTGTGCGGAGGCAGGCGCTGATGTTCTCTTTGTCGAAGCGCTCGAAGGTATCGAGGAGATCGAACGGGTGTCGACGGAGTTCGGGGGCGTGCCGTTGCTGTTCAACTGGGCCGAAGGTGGCAAGACGCCGCCGCTCGACCACGCCACGATCGCCGAGCTTGGCTTCGCCATGATCATTGCGCCGATTGGGACGCTGCTCTCCGCGACGAGGGCGATGCAGGAGTTTCTCGGTCGGCTTCGCGCCGACGGCACTCCGGCGGCGTTCGTTGATGAGCTCATGGCATTCGGAGAGTTCACCGACACCATCGGCCTACCCGAGGTCGTCGAGCTCGAGCAGCGCTTTTCTTAGGCGGTGTGCTGGGCTCCGGGCGATCGCGAGTGTGGGCGAGCAGGGGTCTGACCCCGCCTAACGAACGTTCGGTAGGGGTCAGACCCCACTCACCGACTCACGCTCCGCCGGGTTCGCTGGCACCCGTGAGGCGGTTACCGGGTGAGGTCGGCGGGGTCGAAGCCCATCTCGACGGCGACGTCGACGAGGTGCGGTTTGGTTCGCACGGGCGCTCCGACGGCGTCGAGCATTCGGTTCATCATCTGAAAGCTGGCGGCCACGCCGGCCGCCCGCTCGGCGGCGGCGTCGCCCAGGCGATCGGTCAACGCGGCCTGAGCGGCTTTGACGTCGCCGCTCGCATCGGTTCCCAGCGCGTCGACGAGACCGATCAGCTCGCCCGATCCGTCGATTGCGGGGATCGGCGTACCGTTGACGATGGCTTTCAGGTCGATGTCGAGCCCTGCTGGCGCTCCACTCTCACGGAGGAAGTATGCGTGGGAGAGCAGTCAATAGAAGCACTCGTTGAGATACGAGGTCCGAGATGCGACGAGTTCGATCTGGGGTCGCGTGAGCGAGTCGCCCGCCGACCAGTCCCCGATCTTCGCCATCGGGATATACGTCGGTTCGAGCAGGGAGCGAAGCGCCTCGCCCTCATCGGGAAGGGCGTCGAGGGTGCGCGGTGCGCTCGCCTCGGAGGTCATGGGAACCCACGAGTCGGTGATCGCTGCGTCAGCGGCGACGTTTGCCGTTGGCGGCTCATCCGACGGCGTGCCGAGCGGTGGGGGCGCGGCGCCGATCCCCCGTGCGTACCAATCGACGGTCGAGAGCCGCGCGACGATGCCCGCAATTTCCAGATAGGTGAGGCGGTTCATTCCCTGGACTTCGAGGTCAGCAATGAACTCCTGATCGATGCCTTCCGTATCGGTGGCGACAGCGCTGGCGACGCGCTCAAGCGGGGAGGCAAAGCTCAACCCTTCGCCCGCCCACGATCTCCGAGCGACGTCGGCCGCGAGGAGACGATCCGATGCCACAAGCACGGCTCCGGGCCCGGCGATCTGCGTGAGGGCGCGCTCGACCGCCGCCCTCCGATCCGGATCGGGGGCGAGGGCGGCGTCGTCGAGCACGGGGGATCAGGTGGCCGAGGCGTCGTAGATCGACTGCACGGTGGCGTCGAGCGTGGCGTCGAACTCGTCTTCGCTCTGCTTGGCGGAGAGTCCTTCGGCAAGAGCACGCGAGAAGCTCGCGATCATGCCGTTGTTCTCCGAGAGGCGACGGTTGGCTTCGTCACGGGCAAAACCGCCGGAGAGCGCGACAACTTTGGCCACCTTCGGGTGGGCGATGAGGTCGGCGTAGAAGTTGGCCTCTTCGGGGAGCGTCAGCTTGAGCATGACGACCTGGTCGTCGCCGATGGTGTCGAGCTGGGCGGCGATGGCGTCTCGGAGCAGGCCTTCGGCCGTGGCTTTCTCGGGAGAGTTGATGTCGACCTCGGGCTCGATGATCGGCACGAGGCCATGTCCGAGGATCTGGTGGCCGATCTCGAACTGCTGATCGACGACCGCGCCGACGCCGACTTCGTTCGCGAGCTTGATGACCGAGCGCATCTTCGTGCCGAACATGTTCTTCTCGACCGAACGAGACAGCAGATCGTCGAGGTCGGGCATCGGCTTCATCACCTGGGCGCCGTCGGCTTCGTCGGCGAGGCCTTTGTCGACCTTGATGAACGGCACGACGTTCTTCTCGTTCCACAGGAAGTCGCCGGTGTCCATGCCGTCAATCTGGCGGTTCATCGTGTTCTCGAAGAGGATGGCGCCCATGACGCGCTCGCCGGTGAACGACGGGCTCGTGATGATACGGGTGCGCATTTCGTGCACTTTGGCGAACATCTCGTCTTCGCCCTCGTACTCATCTTCCTCGACGCCGTAGGCCTTGAGGGCTTTGGGTGTGCTGCCGCCGCTCTGATCGAGAGCGGCGATGAAGCCGATGTCGTCGGTGATCTTGCGCAGCTGGTCGGGATTCATCTTGTGTGGTCCTCGTGATCTTGGGTGCGGCTCAAACACTACGCCGCGCGAGTGGTCTGGTCGGTGGGTTTGTGACCAACCCACGCCATATCGCCTATCGGCACGAGCCCGCTGCGCTTGATCGCTCCAGGAGATGACGTATCTACAGTCGGTGTGACTGTTGGCCGCACTACTCTGCAAACGGTTACATTCAAGTCGGCCCAGATCTGTTCTCTGCGTTAGGTCGTCCATGACACACATGTCCCGATGGTGGGATCACGCCGTCGGCTACGAGATTTACATTCGGTCGTTCTGCGACGGCGACGGTGATGGCGTCGGTGACTTCCGTGGCCTGACGTCGCGCCTCGATCACCTTGCCTGGCTCGGCATCGACGTCGTCTGGATCACGCCGTTCTACCCCTCACCGATGGACGACTGGGGCTACGACGTGGCGGACTACACCGCCGTTCACCCACTCTTCGGAGATCTCGATGCGGTCGATTCGTGCGTCGCCCGTGCCCACGAGCTCGGCATGAAGGTGATCATCGACCTGGTCCCAAACCACACGAGCGAACAACACGAATGGTTCGTCCGCGCGAAGTCCGGACCCGATGATCCGTTCCGAGACCACTACATCTGGGCGGCCCCCGCGCCCGACGGCGGCCCGCCCAACAACTGGGTCGGATACTTCGGCGGCACGACATGGACCCTCGACGAGGCGTCGGGCCAGTACTACCTGCACCTCTTCCTTCCGTCTCAGCCCGACCTCAACTGGCGCAATCCGGCCGTCGTCGATGCATTCGACGATGTGCTGCGGTTCTGGCTCGACCGAGGCGTCGACGGGTTTCGGATCGACGTTGCCCAAGCACTGGTCAAGGACGAGCAGCTCCGGTCAAACCCGCAGATCGGACCGTGTGATGACTCGATGTTCCGATGGGATCAATGGAACGCCTTCGAGCACGAACACGACATTCTCCAACCCGAAACGGTCGAGATCTACCGACGGTGGAATCGCATCGCCGCTGAGTACGACGCGCTCCTGCTCGGCGAAACCTATGACCTTCACCGTCTCGACAAGCTCGATCGTCTCGTGTCGGGCGGCGACGCGCTCCACGTCGGATTCTGGTTCGGCGCGATGCACATGGACTGGTCTGCCACGTCTATCAAGTCGACGTTCGAGACCCCCATCCGCTCGATCTCGGCCGGGCTTGGTTGGGCCCAGAACAGCCACGACGAACACCGATCCGTCACTCGATTTGGTCGGGGCGACCTGGGCCGACGGCGAGCCCTCGCGTTCTGCGTCTTGCTGATGGGACTTCCCGGCATGCCGTTCTTGTATCAAGGCGAAGAACTTGGCCTCGAGAGTTCCGAATTGCGTCCCGAGGACAAGCTCGATCCCATCGGCGAAGACGGTGATGCCGCAAGCGGGAGAGACGCCACACGGACTCCAATCCCGTGGGAGCCGATCGACGGCTTTGGATTCACGACCGGTACTCCATGGCTGCCATTCGGCGGACGTTCGGCTGCCGACACCGTCGAAGTCCAACGCGAGGATCCCACGTCGTGGCTTCATCGACATCGCCGACTCATCGCCGTGCGCGCCGAACTCGAAGAGATCGCTCACGCGCCGTTCGAGTGGGTCGAACCCGACCGAAGCGTCGTTGCGTTTCGGCGTCATGACGTGTTGTTCGCCGCCAACATCAGCGACCAGCCGATCGATCTCGACCTCGACTGCACCGTCTTGTATCGCAGCGGAGATGCGCCGATGGATTCGCTGACCCTGGACCCCGACGAGGGCATTATTGGCCGGCTCGCACCGAGCACGGACGCCTGACTGCCCATGACTTCCGAACGCCGGCGCGGCCCGTCCATCGAGGACGTCGCTCGCGAAGCCGGTGTTTCCGTCGCCACGGTCAGCCGGGCACTTCGTGGGCTCCCGAACGTGGCCGAAAGCACCCGGGTGCGCGTCGAGGACGTCGCCCGGCAACTCCGATATCGCGCCGATCCATCAGCCGCACGACTTGCCACCGGCCGCACACAGTTGGTGCAAATTGCTGCGCCCGAGCTCGACGGGTGGTCATTCTCCCGAATGATCGCCGGAGCGGTCGATCGGCTCCGTGCGGAGGGCTACGAAGCGATCGCCCAACCGGTTGCCGATCCGGAGGCTCGGTCCGAGTTTCTTGCCGACCTGATGCACATCGAGAAACGCGTCGATGGCGTGATCGTGATCGATCTCCACATCTCCGACGATCAGGCGAGCCTGTTGCGCGAAGCGGGAGTTCCGATGGTGACCGCCGGTTCGACGACACCTGCGTTTCCGTCCGTCGTGATCGACGATGTCGAAGTCGGTCGGCAGGCGACTCGCCACCTACTCGATCTTGGTCATCGCCGGATCGGGTTGATCTCTGGTGAGCCCAATCATCCGCTCGAATTCTCGGTGCCGGGCTTCCGCCACATGGGTTATGTGGCCGCGCTCGCCGAGTTCGGCATCGACTACGACGAGACCCTCGAACGGTCCGGTCGCTTCACCGCTACTGGTGGGCGAGAAGCCATGGCCGAGCTTCTCGGCCTCGATGATCCGCCGACCGCCGTCTTTGCCATGTCCGACGAGATGGCGCTTGGCGCCTGGCGCGCGCTGCAAGACGCGGGGCTTTCGTGGCCACACGACGTCGCCGTCGTGGGAGTCGACGGGCATGAGCTCGCGGAGATGGTCGACCTGACGACGCTGCGGCTCGCCCATAGACGACTCGGTGCAGCGGCCGCAGACGCGTTGCTGGCATCGATGGCCGCAGCTCCGGACGACGAGATCATTCGGCTGGTCGATGACCCCGGGTGGATCGAACTCGTGCCTCGCGCTTCGACAGTGGGCGAGCGGCGCTGACCATCTTCTGAAGCCGTGCTGGCAAGCTCGCCAGTCCGGTCGTGGGGGCTCTGAGCCGGTCGGGGTCAGACCCTGACATGCCCCGACCTGTCGACACGTGGGTCAGGGACTCGGCCGACCCGGGCTCACGACCCGGGGTCAGACCCTCCGGATCAGCTTGGCGAAATGGCTCAGTTCATGAGTCGTCGGGAAGCGTGTTCGCCAAGTTGGCGCTCGCGGTGTGACAGGGCGCACACAGTGCGGTAACGTTCGGCGTTGCAAACGTTTACAGTTTGCGACGGTGCGCGGGTACAGGTCCGCGTCTCCCACAGAATCCCAACCAGGAGGGGACCCCTGAAATGAGAAGCAAGTGGATGAAGCTGTTCGCAGCTCTATTCGCCGTTGCGCTCGTGGCTGCCGCTTGCGGCTCCGACACGTCGACGGCCTCTGATACCACCGATACTGGCGACAGCGACGCTTTGGCAGAAGCTCAAGCAGCGCTCGAAGACGCTCAGCAGGCGCAGGCCGACGCAGAGGCCGCAGCGGCCGACGCCGAAGACCGCGCTGCCGATGCCGAAGCCGCTGCAGCTGACGCTGGCAGCGACGCCATGGAAGATGAAAATGCCAACCCGCTCGCCGGCACCACGGTGACCGTCTCGGGCCCGGAACGTTCCGAAGCCGAAGCCGGCGCGCTGCTCGCAGCGCTCTCCGCCTTCGCCGACGAGAACGACATGACGATCTTCTACCAAGGCTCCGCCGAGTGGGAAGCGGACATCAACATCCAGCTCGCCGCTGGCTCGAACCCCGACATCTCGATCTTCCCGCAGCCGGGCAAGCTCGCTGACTTCGCCCGCGATGGCCTCGTGCTGCCGCTGCCGGACGACGTGACCGCCGCTGTCGGCGAGAACTGGAGCGATGGCGCAATGGGCTTCGGCAACGTTGACGGCACGCAGTTCGGTGTCCCCAACAAGAACGACCTCAAGTCGCTCGTGTGGTACCAGCCAGCCCGATTCGAAGCCAATGGCTATGACATCCCCGGCACGCTCGACGAGCTGTGGGCGCTTTCCGATCAGATGATCGCCGACGGCAACACCCCGTGGTGCATCGGCATCGAGTCCGGCAACGCCACCGGTTGGGCCTTCACCGACTGGGTCGAGGACATGATGCTCCGCACCACCACGCCCGAGAACTACGACGCATGGACCACGGGTGAACTGCCGTTCGCAAGCCCCGAGGTCACCGGCGCAATGAGCGCCGTGCTCGAGCAGTGGAACAAGCCGGGCGCCGTGTTCGCCGCCGGTGGTTCGATTGCCACCACCGCCTTTCAGGCCAACGGTGAGCCGCTTGTCAATGGCGACTGCATGATGCACCGCCAGGCGTCGTTCTTCTCATCCTTCTTCCCGGAGGGCACTCCCGCCGCCGACGGCAGCGAAACCGCTGTTGACGTGTTCTACTTCCCCGAGGGTTCGACGGGTCGTCCGGTGCTCGGCTCCGGCACGCTCGCCGGCGCATTCGAGGATCGTCCCGAGGTGTGGGCCGTGATGGAGTACTTCGGTTCGGGCGTATATGCCGACCGCCGTCAGGTCGCACAGCAGGAGCTCAAGGGTGGCGGCGACGTCCTCTCGGGCTTCAACACCGCAAACCTCAGCGCTGACACCTCGCTGTGGGCGCCGCTCGAGCAGAGCTTCATTGCGATCATGCAAGAGGCTGAGGTTCTCCGCTTCGACGGATCCGACCTCATGCCCGCCGATGTCGGCGCTGGCACCTTCTGGGAGCAGGGCACGGCCCTCGTCAACGGTGACACCACCGTTGAGGAAGCCGCTGCTGTCATGGACGCCAGCTGGCCGAGCAGCTGATCCAACTGGCCTTCGGGCCAGTGATTGTGTGATTCTGCGAATCGGTCGCAGGATCATCTGATCGACGAGAGCCGGGGACAGGCAGACCGCCTGTCCCCGGCATCTCGATTCGGATTGAAAACTTCAGGGGGGAGACGTCATGGGCGTCGTATTGACCGTGCTCGGTGGGCTGACCGCCATCGGGTTGGGGGTATCGGCCGTTCTCGGCCTGATCGGTCTGGCGAGAACGAACGTGCCGAAATTCGTGGGCATGCTCGCCGTGGCGATCGTCGTGGTCTGGGTCGCAATCGCTGTTGGCGATCGCGGCAAACTCGAGCGGCTGCTCGACATGCTCGGCACCGTGTTCATCTCGGTGGTCGTATGCATCGGGATCTGGGTGATCTCGAACATGGTTGTGTCGTCCGCCAAACGTGGCTGGCCGATGTACGCCGGTATCGCCGGGGCACTGTTCGGCGCTTTGTTCTTCGGGATCATGAGAGGCACCTTGTCGGTGCTCCCGATCTTTGCTGCGCAAGACCCGCTCTATTTGTTCTCGGGCGGCGGTCTTCTCGGGCATGCCGAATGGCCAGTTATCGGTGCGATTGTCTTCGGGGCGGGCTCGTATCTCACCGCATCGATCCCCCAGCGCGAAGTGCGATTGGCCGCTGGCGTCGCGATGGGAGCTATCGCAGGTGCGTTGCTCGCCTGGAAACTCAAGGTTTGGTATTACCCATCGCTTGACTACGTGGCCGGCCTCATCGGTGCGGTCGTCGGCGCAGGACTCGGCGGGGTCATTCGACTTCGGAACCCCATTCCGACCGCCCTCATCGGCGCAGCGATCGGCTTCTCGTACGGCGCGTGGGGAGGCGGCGAGTGGACCGGAGCTGGATCGGGTCGCTGGATCGGCATGATCGTGCCAATGGTCCTCCTCGGACTTGCGATTGCATGGAACGGCAGTCGTGGACCGAAGGCGATGGCGGAGTTCGACAACCGAGCTCGAGCCACGGTCTTCCTTGGCCCGGCTCTGCTGTTCCTCTTCGGATCCCTGATCGTCCCGGCGATCACCACCTTCCTCTTGTCGCTTCGAGGACGGGACTCGGTCGACTACGTCGGATTCGAGAACTACAACGAACTCTTCACCTCAGATCAGTCGTTTGACTTCTCCGAATGGTCGGCGCTCTTCACGTCTCGGCTCTTCTGGATCGCCTTCGTCCTTGCGGTCGCCGCCATCGTGATCGGCCTCGTGACGAACATCCGACGCAACGGTGAGCCGGGCTTCGAACGGAACCCGACGACAGTCGGGCTCCTGACGGTCGGCGCGTTCATCCTGTCGATGGGTGCGCTCTCGGTGCTTCGGGGCACGTTCTTCAACAACCTCTGGTGGGTGATCACCGTGGTGACGGTGGCGACCGTCGCTGGGCTATTGATCGCCGTTCTTGCGGACCGTTCTTCGGTCGGTGAGAACGCAGCCAAGACGCTGATCTTCATGCCGATGGCGATCTCGTTCGTCGGCGCATCGATCGTGTGGCGTCTGCAGTACCAAGCCCGCCCGATTAGTAAGAACCAGACCGGTGTCCTGAATGCCATCTGGGTCGGATTGGGCAAGATGGGGACCGGCGAACTTGGCCTTCCCGGGGGGCTGACCTTCCGGCCAATCGGCTTCGTTATCTTCGGTCTCTTCCTTGCCGCAGCGCTGTTTTTCGTCGTGACATCGAAGCCTCGGCTCGATGCCCTTGCCGGTCCGTTGATCTTGCTGTTCGTCGCCGGATTCTTGTTCCTCAAGATCGGCCTCGGAGCAGAGACGGGTTCGCTCCGCCTGTTCGTCATCGTGTTCCTCGTCGCGATCGCCGCGGCGTTGGCCTACACGGCAGTCACGCGGTTGCAGAATGGCCAAGCAGCAACGGCGCAATCGTTGATGTTCGGGGTCGTGGTCTTTCTCGCCTATCGATTCTTGGCAGGTGCCATCGGCGGGTACACCACGAGTGCGCAGGGCGAGATCGTTCCCGACACCGTGCTGTTCCTCACGAACACGCCGTTCAACAACATCTTCTTGATGATCATCCTGATCTGGATGCAGACCGGCTTCGCCATGGTGATTCTGTCCGCAGCCATCAAGGCGGTGCCGCAGGAGTTCATCGAAGCCGCCCGCGTCGATGGTGCAACCGAGTCGCAGACGTTCTTCAACGTGACCTTGCCGTCGATCTTGCCGACCGTCGGAGTGGTGGTCACGACGATGATCGTGCAGGTCACCAAGGTGTACGACATCGTCAAGGTCGCCGGTCAGGGTGGCAAGTTCGGCAACAACGTGCTCGCCAACGAGATGTTCGAACAGTCGTTCAGTTTCGGCAATCGAGGTCTGGGCTCGGCGGTCGCCGTCGTCATGTTCCTGACGGTGCTTCCGGTGATGGTCTACAACATTTACAACATGCAGAAGGGGGAGGTCTGAGATGGCAGCGATCACTGCTCCTCAGGGGGGAAATGGCCTCGGCGATCGGATCTATCAGCGACTCGCCGACATCCCGACGTGGGTGTTGTGGATGTTGGTCGTTGTGTGGACGATCCCGAGCTTCAGCTTGTTCGTCAACTCGTTCCGCAACCGTGACGCTCAGCGCAACGATGCCTTCTGGAACATCCTCAACGAGCGCGATGCGACGGTAGAGAACTACTCCGACGTGCTGAGCGCCGGATCGACCAACGATCTGACGGACTCCATCATCACGTCGGCGGCGATCTCGGTGCCAGCGACGATCATTCCGATCGCCTTCGCAGCATTCGCGGCGTACGGATTCGCCTGGATCGACTTCAAGGGGCGGAAGTGGCTCTTCATTGCGACGGTGTCGTTGCTGGCGATTCCGCTACAGGTTGCGCTCATCCCACTGCTTCGGCTGTACATCGGAGGCGCGCATCTGACCCTTCCGTTCACGGACAAGACGATGACCTTTCTGCCGGATATCGATCTCGCCGGGGACCCGGCGGCGGTGTGGTTGACCCACACCGGGTTCGCCATGCCGTTCGCGATCTTTCTGCTGCACAACTACATCTCGCAGCTACCGAAAGAGGTCTTTGAGTCAGCCCGTATCGATGGCGCCGATCACTTCACCACGTTCTGGCGTCTCGTGGTTCCGTTGTCTGTGCCCGCGCTCGCATCGTTCGCGATCTTCCAGTTCCTCTGGACCTGGAATGACTACCTGATCGCGAACACCATGCTCGATGCACAGTCGTCGGTTCCGACGACAGTCCGCATCGCCAATCTCGCTGGCGACTTCGACAACACGGACCACTTGCTCACCGCTGCGGCGTTCGTGCAGGCATTCGTCCCGCTGGTCGTGTTCTTCAGCATGCAACGATTCTTCGTACGCGGCCTCCTCGCCGGCTCCGTCAAGGGCTGAACGAGTTCCGCGCTTCGAGAATCCGTCGAGTCTGACCTCGGGGCGACTACCCCGGGGTCAGACCCTCGTTGCACGGGGTCAGACCCCTCCAAGCCGTGCGGTCACGGTCAGCGAGCTCTCGCAACCGAGGCCAGTCAGCGAACGGAACGAACGGGGGTCAGACCCTCGTTCGAGCGGTCTGTGGCGTGCCTTCCGGCGATCGATGGGCACGATTTCTGCGGTTCGCCCCTTGCCCGCATAGGGGATGGTTGAATCATCCATTATGACTCTTCCGACAATCGCCGAAGTCCGAGCTGCAAGCTTGCGGCTCCGCAACGTCGTCCGATCCACCCCACTGCTCGAAGTCAGCCGGGACGAGCTCGGGCTCGAAGCAGGCGCACCGGTCGTGTTCAAGCTCGAGCACCTACAGCACTCGGGGTCGTTCAAGGCTCGTGGCGCTACGAACTTCCTCGCAACGAATGAGATCGGCCCGGGCGGGGTCGCAGCGGCATCGGGTGGAAATCATGGGGCTGCGGTGGCGTGGGCGGCCAAGCAGCGGGGTCTGACCCCGACAATCTTCGTCCCAACGATCTCGAACCCGTCGAAGGTCGATCGGCTCCGCAGCTACGGTGCTGACGTTCGTCAGGTTGGCTCGATCTACTCAGAGTCCCTAGAGGCATGTCTCGAACACGTCGAGCGGTTTGAGGCGACAAACATCCATGCGTATAACCATCCGAGCGTCATGGCCGGTGCTGCAACAGTCACCACAGAGTTTGTCGACCAGGTTGAGAGGTCGAGCCGTGAGCTGGACACCATCTTGTACGCCTGCGGCGGCGGTGGACTCGCTGGCGGTGCCGCTATCGCCTCGTACGGTGACGGGTCAACGAAGGGGCCAGCGATCATCGCATGCGAAGGCGAACGTACCAGCGCGTACGCGTCGGCCGTACGAGCCGGACACCCCGTGGACGTGGAAGTCTCCGGAGTCACTGCGGATGCGCTCGGGGCTACACAGATCGGTGAGCTAGCTTGGGAGGCGCTGTCCCGGGTCGACGCTGCGGGCCTGACGGTTCGGGATGAGGTCGTCCTCGAGGCGCGTCGTTGGCTCTGGACAACCTTTCGAGTTCTCGTCGAGCCTGCGGTGGCCACGACGGTGGCTGTGCTGCGAGCGGGCATGTACCGGCCTGCGAAGGACGAGGTCGTCGGTGTTGTCCTCTGTGGGGCGAACACGGGTTTCGACGATCTCGAGTAGCGCGCTTCTTGGGTCTGAAGATCCGGCCGACCACGCTCGTTGTGAGGAAGCTCGGCGGGCGAATGAGCCCTTTCAAGGCATCGAAGCTGGACCAGCAGAATCCGGATCGAGCTGTCTGATCGCTGAAGGGGTTGGCGTGGATGTAGTCGACGATCGTCCGCCGATGCCCATCGTCTTCCACAATCTTGGACGTGAATCGGCCGCGGAAGAGTGCGCCGTCTCGGCCGTGGCGTCGGTTGAACCACTGTGTGTACTCCTGACCGATGATCTTCATCGCGGCGCTGAGCGAGCTGTCCACGGATTCGACAAGAAGGTGGAAGTGATTACCCATCAGGCAGTACGCATGGATCCGTATACCGGTGTTTTCGACGGCTTTCTGGACGAACCCTAGGAACGTGTGCCGGTCGACGTCGTCCCGAAAGATCGGCTGATGGGCGGCTCCGCGATTCATCGCGTGATGCCAGGCGCCGTCATAGTCGATTCGAAGCGGTCTCATCGTTTGTGTCCTCACGTGCACGTATGTGAAAGGCCAGCCGAAGCCAGCGAGAAGGCACGTCAGACGACGGCGATAACGAATCTCCTCCGAGGATGCCCATTGCGGACGTGTCTGTCTAGTCGGGTACACACGGCTCGTTATCCCAACCTGGCGAAATGCCCGCGGTCGATGCAGGGGTCAGACCCCGATCGGGCGCAGTTCGGAGATGCAGGGGTCAGACCCCGGTCGGGCGCAGTTTCGATGAACGATCGACCGCTCGGTTGGGGTCCGTTAGGGTCTGACCCCAGACCGGTTCGTGCCGTCCTCCAAGTTCGTTGGTCAGATCTCCTGTTCCTCCCGTTCGGGAGTGAACGAAGCTCAGATGCCCAGGATTTCGGTGAGGCGGACGGGACGGTTCTCCTGGATAGAACGGTGTGCGGCCTCGCCCATGGCCACTGACCACAGGCCGTCCTCGAGCGTCACTAGGGCTGGGGTCTGACCCCGGATGGCAGCGGCGAAATCGACGTGCTCGAGATAGCTCGAACCGTGGTGGAGGCCTTCGTGCTTGATGGCGTCGTTCGTGATCGCACGCGTGTCGACCTGGCCGATGTCCGCGATGCCCTTCCCGGAGCGAATGCCGACGTGCAGTTCGGAAGTCGGAATCCGAGCGTCGACCTTGCCGAGGTTGCCCACAACGGACAGCTCCTCTTGATCCTTGGTGGCCTCAGCAAACATGCAAAGGTCGAGCATCGCCCGAGCCCCGCCTTCGTAGTCCACGACCACGAACGCATTGTCGAGGATGTCCGGGGTCTGACCCCCGTACGACTCGTCTAGATGGTTCACATCCTGCGCGCCCGAGGCGTACACCTGGACTGGCCGTCGACCGACGATCAGATTCATCAGATCGAAGTAGTGACACGTCTTCTCCACCAACGTGCCACCCGTGTTCGACGAGAATCGGTTCCAGTCGCCCACCTTGACGAGGAACGGGAAGCGATGTTCGCGGATCGCCACCATCTTGACGTCACCCACCGTGCCGGCATGAACCTCAGCGATGAGCGCTTGAACCGCAGGCATGTACCGGTATTCGAGGCCGACCCAGACCACGCCTTCGTACCCCTCGGCCATCTCGACTAGAGCTTGGCAATCGGCTGCGGTCGTGCAAAGGGGCTTCTCGCAGAGCACGTGCTTGCCGGTTGCAAGCACGTCTCGCATGACCTCGAGATGGGTGAAGTTCGGGGTCACAACGACCACGGCGTCCACATCCTCGTCGGCGAGGAGATCGTGATAGTCCTCGTAAACCCGCGCCTCGCCCCCCGCCGCCTCGAGCCCGTGGTCTCTTGAGCCGGCATCGGGATCGGCGATGGCCACAACACTGGTGTCCTCGAGTGCGAGGATGTTCAAGATGTGCTCGACGCCCATCATCCCGGTACCGATGATCCCGTAGCGAATGTGGCGATGGTTCATAGAACGAACTTTCTTCTCACGGGCGGAGCCGGTCCAGTCGGAAACTGAAGACCATAGGATGCCCCACCATGACTCTCGTCGACATGACTCCTCGTCGGCTCGGAACCGACGGACCTGATGTTGGAGCGCTCGGATATGGGACTTGGCGTCTCACGGCTGAGGACCCAGCTGCGAACCACAGGCTCATCGAAACCGCACTCGATGTGGGAATGAACCTCATCGATACGGCCGATGTGTACGGCTTGGACTGGGGCGGTACCGGTTTTGGCCAAAACGAAGAGCGACTCGGCCAGGTGCTTGCGGATGCTCCCGGGCTCCGTGACCGCATGGTGCTGGCCACCAAGGGCGGAATCATGCCGCCGCTGCCCTATGACTCCAGCTCGGAGTACCTCGTTGCTGCAGTTGACGCCTCACTGTCGCGGCTCGGAGTCGACCACATCGATCTCTGGCAGATTCATCGGCCGGACATGTTCGCCCATCCGGCGCAGATTGCCGACACCCTCGACGGCCTGATTGCAGCCGGCAAGATCGGCATGGTGGGTATCTCCAACTTCACTGTCGATCAATACGACGCGCTCGCCCATCACCTGTCGGCTCCGGTTGTGTCGACCCAGCCCGAGTTCTCCGTGGTTCAACTTCAACCGATGCGCGACGGCACGTTCGATCGCTCGATGCGTGACGGCGTGGTCCCTCTCGCGTGGTCGCCGCTTGCGGGAGGACGTCTTTTCAGCGGCGAGGGGGTCAGACCCCAACTTCTCGAGGTCGTCGACCGACTCGCCGAACGGGAAGGCACAGACCGAGCGACGATCGCCACGGCGTTCGTTCTCGCTAACCCCTCGCGGCCCGTGGCGCTGCTTGGCACCCAAACGCCCGAGAGGCTCACGGCTGCGATCGCAGCTGCCGATGTCCATCTCGACCGCAACGATTGCTACGACATTGTCGAAGCGAGCGAAGGAGTACCCCTGCCGTGACCGAGATCAGCTGGTTCGGAGCACTCTGCGACGACGACTACGAGTTCCTTGGTGTCCCTGAAGAACGACTTCAGTCCTCCTGGACACACTGTTCGGAGATTGTCACCACAGCTGACCGGCTTGGCTTCGACAATGTGCTCCTGCCGTCGGGCTACCAGCTCGGCATGGATTCCACGTCCTTCGCTGCAGCGATCGCCACTCATACCGAACAGATCCAGCTGCTCCTGGCTGTCCGGATGGGTGAAATGTGGCTGCCGCAGCTCGCTCGTCAGCTCGCAACCATCGATCAGATGGCCGGCGGCCGTCTCACGATCAACATCATCTCGAGCGATATCCCTGGGGCACCGTTGGAAAGTGCGCCTCGCTATCAGCGAACTCGGGAGTGGATGCATGTGCTCCGGGCGCTGCTCAACGGCGAGTCCGTCGAGTTCCATGGCGAGTTTGTCGATCTCGTCGTTGATCCACCTCGGATGCGGACGGTGTCCGGCCATTGCCCACCGTTCTATTTCGGCGGATTCAGTCCGGCGGCGAAGGACACCGCTGCCGAGCATGCGGACGTCTTCCTCACCTGGCCCGACACGGTTGCCGGCGTCGCCGGCACGGTCGAGGAAATGACCGCACTCGCGGCGGGCTACGACCGTGAACTGAAGTACGGCCTTCGTGCCCACGTGATTGTCCGGGAGACCGAATCCGACGCGCGTGCGGCTGCCGAACGGCTGCTCTCGAAGCTCGAGGCGGACGAAGGCGAGAAAATCCGCCAGAAGAGTCTCGATACGGCATCCGCCGGGGTTGCCCGCCAGAACGAGTTGCGTGAGTCGAGCTCAGACGATGGTTTCGTCGAGGAGAATCTCTGGACGGGCGTCGGTCGTGCCCGTTCCGGCGCAGGTGCAGCAATCGTCGGTGACCCCGACCAGGTCCTGGCCAAGCTTCATGCATACCGCGAGATCGGCATCGATGCCTTCATCCTCTCGGGATACACACACGCCGCCGAAGCCGACCTTTTCGCCAAGTACGTGCTTCCCAACATCGACCACGGACCTCTCTACGAGGGTTCGACGACCCGGCCCGCCTGATGGCAAACATCGAGACGCCACGTCGTTTCCCGGATGGGTTCTTCTTCGGATCCGCGACCTCGAGCTTCCAGATCGAAGGTCGATCCAACGACATTCCACAGGGAGACTCAATCTGGGACACGTTCTGCGCAGAACCCGGAAGGATCGAAGACGGCACCCATGGCCTGGTCGCCTGCGATCATGTTCATCGATGGCGCGAGGACATCGAGTTGATGGCGTCGCTCGGCCTGTCGACGTATCGGTTTTCGATCTCCTGGCCGAAGGTGATCCCCGATGGCACCGGGACCGTGAACGAGCCAGGAATGGCGTTCTACGAGGCGATTGTCGACGGTCTGCTCGACGCAGGGATCACGCCGATGCCGACGCTGTATCACTGGGACCTGCCACAGGCGCTCCAGGATCGTGGCGGGTGGACCAATCGAGACACCGCCGAGGCGTTCGCAAACTATGCCCGCGTGATGGCCGAACGGTTGGGTGAACGCATCCCGACGTGGATGACGCTCAACGAGCCGTACGTGTCGGCGGTGCTCGGGCACGTCACGGGCGAGCACGCGCCAGGAACTACGAATCTCGAGGCGGGGTTGGCCGCTGCGCATCATCTCCTCCTCGGGCACGGGCTCGCGATCGCACAGCTTCGCGAGGCCGCACCCCATGCCGAGCTCGGGATTGTGCTCAACTTCACGCCCGCCGAGCCAGCAACGGACGCACCCGCCGACGTCGCATTGGCCGATGTCCGGCACGGGTTCGACAACGAGTGGTACATCCACCCGATCCGCCGCGGTGAGTATCCGACCGCGACTGTCGAGGCACTCGGCTGGGATCAATCGGTCGTGCAGGACGGAGATCTCGACGTGATCGCTGCGCCGATCGACGTGTTAGGGGTCAACTACTACACCCGACAGGTGCTTTCGGCGGTGGGCCAGGAGCTGCCATTCGGTACGCCTCGAACCGAGATGGATTGGGAGATCCACGCTCCGTCGCTTCACCGCCTCCTCACGTGGCTCAACGAGGAGTACGGACTGCCAAAGATCGTCATCACGGAGAATGGTGCGGCCATGCCCGACAACGATCGTGCCGACGGGCGTGTCCACGATCAGGATCGCATCGACTACCTTCACGATCATCTTTCTGCGGTCCTGTCGGCCATCGACGACGGCGTTCCGATGGCGGGCTATCTCGCGTGGTCGTTGATGGACAACTTCGAATGGGCGAAGGGGTACGCGAAGCGCTTTGGGATCGTCGAAGTCGTTCCAGAGACCCTCGAACGGATCCCCAAATCGAGCGCCCTGTGGTTCGAGCAACTCGCACGGACGGGCGTCCTTCCCGCATCGGGGTCTGACCCCCACTGACCCGCTGTGCTTCTTCCGCAGCGAGAGAACAATGCTTGGGGTCAGACCCGAGATCCCGAGATCCCGGGGTCTGACCCCGAAATCCCGACATCCAACTGGCGATGGTCGAGTGGTGGGGGTCTGACCCCGAAGTCTGCGCAGTCGGCTGTGCGTGGGCTGGGTTGTGTTCAGACGGACTGTCAGAGGCGCTTCGTAGTGTTTGTCTCAGCTTCCCCCGAGTCACATCATGTGCCGATTACGGCATTGGAAAGGTCCCGAGATGAATCTCGTGGTGATCAGGGGAACGTTGTCGAGCGAGCCCCGAGAGACGGTGCTGCCGTCTGGAACGGTGCTTCTCAACTGGGAAGTTACGACCGATACGCCTGATGGGAAGTGGTCGGTGCCTGTCCGTTGGGTCGACCCCTCCGCGGTCATCCAGCGGATTGGTGAAGGCGATGAAGTGATCGTGCGTGGCGGCGTTCGACGTCGGTACGCCAAGGTCGGCGGAGTGACTCGTTCGTTCGTCGAAGTGATCGCCCAGCGTGCGACGAAGCCGTCGCGCACGAAGGAAACGGCGAAGATCCTTGCGAACGCCCAACAGGATCTTGTTGATGCGGTGTTGGTACCGTCGCCAGCATCGGCACCCTGAACCACCGGAGCCGCCGAGGGGAGACCGTCGCATGCGAATCGGGTTCATTGGTCTCGGCAACATCGGAGGTGGCGCAGCACGGCGCCTGATCGACGCGGGCCACGACCTCGTTGTTTCGGACCTCGATTCGGAACGTCTACGTCGTGTCGTCGAATCCGGCGCAACGGCTGCGGACAACGCAGAAGCAGCGGCGCAGGGCACCGACGTGGTTTTCACGTCGGTGCCTGGGCCTCCACAGATCCGAGAGCTCGCATTTGGCGATTCGCGAGGGTCGGGCCTCCTCGGCGTGATGGCAGCCGGCTCAACGTGGATCGAACTGTCGACGAATGACGCGGTCACGGCTTCGGCGATCCGGAAAGAAGGCGCCAACTGCGGTGTCACTGTTCTCGATGCGCCGGTATCCGGCGGACCCGAAGGTGCGCAGGCCGGAACGTTGGCGATCTTCGTCGGCGCTGAAGAGCATGAGTTCGATGGGGTCAGACCCCTACTCGACGTGATCGGGGAGCGAGTCACCCATGTCGGACCGCCTGGTGCGGGCGTCGTGGCGAAGATCGCCCAAGTCACGCTTTGCTACACGCAGACGATCACGTTGATCGAAGCGATGCTGTTGGGCGTGAAGGGTGGGGTCAGACCCCAGGCGATGCTCGAGATGATCCAGCACTCTGCTGGGCGCAGCTACGCCGCCGATGTGTACGGGCCCGAAATCCTGGCCGGCACATACGACGCCTCGTTTCCGCTCAGCCACGCAGCCAAGGACATGCGGCTCGCCACGCAACTCGCCGAGGACCTCGGCATCGATCTCCCGTTCACCGAGGCGGTCGAGGAGCTCTACGCTCGGGCCGAAGCCGAGTTCGGCTCTACCGCTGCCCACTGCCTCGCAGCGCAGCTCCTCGAACGCCACAACGACCTTCTACTGCACACCGTGGGCGACGCCCCGGCGCCCGTCGACGCCAACCCGAACCCAAAGGACCAGACATGAGCGACACCCTCGACGAGGTCACCGCCGACGACTTCACGGCAACCAACAGTGGCAGCTTCACGGGCGCCGAATGGCAGGCCCGAGTCGATCTCGCCGCGATGTATCGCCTCGCTGCACATTTCGGGTACGACGACACGATCTGGAACCACATCACGATGCGTGTCCCAGGGAGCGACCACGACTTCTTCCTCAACAAGTTCGGCCTGCTCTACAACGAGGTCACGGCCTCGAACATCATCAAGGTCGACGCCGAGGGCAACGTCCTCGAAGGTCCCGCCGACGTCAACACGGCCGGATTCGTGATCCACTCAGCGATCCACAACGACTTCCCGCAACACAAGGTCGTGTTCCACGCCCACGTCCCCGAGGCGTTGGCCATCACGTCGATCAAAGGGGGCTTCGATCATCTCGTTCAAGACACAGCGATGCTCTACGGCGAGATCGGCTACCACGACTGGGAGGGCCTGTCGCTCACGCTCGACGAGCGGACCCGCCTGGCGCAGAACATGGAGGGAAATCGCGTGCTCATCATGCGCAACCATGGATTCCTGACCGTGGGCGAGACGCCCGGCGAGGCGTTCATGGTGATGCACTACTTCGTCCGCGGCTGCCGTGCATTTCTTCAAGCCCATGCGACCGGGCTCGAGCTGGACGCTGGACCGAAGGAGATCTGGGAACTCTCGAAGCGACAGTACGACCACTTTCCGCTAGGCAAGTACGAGTGGCCGGCTCTGCTTCGGTTGCTCGACCAACTCGACCCGAGCTACCGGAGCTAGCGCGGATGCACATCGAGCGCGTCGACACCCGGGTGGTGGATGTGTCGCTCCCGACGCCGATCGGAACAGCCATCCACTCCATTACGTCGGTCGGTTGCGTTCTCGTCGACGTGCGGACGTCCGACGGCGCGGTCGGGCAGGGCTACTGCTTCACGATCAACGGTGAACGCATCGACGCATTCGAGGCGATGGTTCGTGGCTTGGCCGACGCACACGTCGTCGGTCGGGGCGCAACCGAAACGTCAGGGATGTGGGCAGCTGCGTGGTCGGCGCTGAACCCGACGGGCCACAAAGGCGTGACGATCGGGGCGATGTCGGCGCTCGATGTCGCGTGCTGGGATGCGGTCGGGAAGAACCTCGACATGCCGCTGCACCGGCTGTGGGGGTCCTGCCGGGTCACCATTCCGACCTATGCGAGCTCGGGTCTCTGGCTCACGCAGTCGATCGATGAACTGGTCGAGGAGGCCCAGTCGTTTGTCGATCGGGGTTTTCGGGCGATGAAGATTCGCCTCGGTAGCCCGAAGCCCGTGGATGATGTGGCCCGTGTCCAAGCGGTCCGTGAGGCCATCGGTCCAGACATCGCGCTCCATGCTGACGCCAATCAGAAGTTCGATCCCAAGACGGCGATCCGACTCGGCCGCCTCCTCGAACCGTTCGACCTCGTGTGGTTCGAAGAACCGGTCGTCACCCACGACCGTGTCGGCAGCGCTGATGTCCGAGCGGCGCTCGATGTGCCGATCGCAACCGGGGAGACCGAGTACACGCGCTACGGCATCCGCGACCTCGTCGAGGCCCGAGCCGCCGACCTGTTGATGCCCGACCTGCAGCGCATGGGCGGATACAGCGAGTTCCGTGTTGCTGCGGCGTACGCGGCAACGCACGACATCGCCATCTCGACCCACATCTTCACCGAGCACTCGTTGGCCCTCGCCGGAGCCGTGCCCGGATGCGTGTCGGTTGAGCACATGGACTGGTTCGCGCCGCTCTTCGTGGAAGAACTCGAGTTGACCCAACACGGGCACCTCGCAATCCCTGATCGCCCTGGAGCTGGTTTCACGTTTGATGACGCCCGAATCGCGTCCATGGGATGCTGATCACATGCGCCTGACCGAACGCACCAAACGCCAGATCGACTCGCCCATCGGCGCCCATGCGCACCTCCTCGAACAGGTACCAGCCGATCGTCCCCTGATCGATCTGTCTCAAGGGGCACCGGGCTTTCCGACTGCGCCCAACATCGCTGCTCGGATCGCCGAAGTCGCCACCCACCCCGATGGTGGCCGGTATGCGCCCCTGCTCGGGTTGCCGCACGTCCGGGAGGCCTTCGCTGACGAGCTCCGAGAGGCATATCGAGCTGCCGACACGGACGCGACTCCGGATGTGAACACCGAGGACATTTGCCTCACGTCGGGATGCAATCAGGCGTTCTGCATGGTGACCTCTGCGCTCGCTGAACCCGGCGACGACATCGTTCTGATCGCTCCCTGGTACTTCAACCATCACATGTGGCTCGGGCTCGACTCGGTTGGCGCAACGATCGTCGATCCGGCCGACGGCATCGAGGCGACAGTCGATGAGGTGGCTGCCGCGATTGGGCCTCGCACGCGCGCAATCGTGGTCGTTACGCCCGGCAACCCAACCGGGCACATCATCGACGAGACGACGCTGTCGGCCTACGCCGATCTGGCTCGCCTTCACGGTGTCGTCCTGATCGTCGACGAGACCTACCGCTCGTTTGTCCCGGGTGGTCGCCCGCATGGGCTCTTCGATCACGAGGTTTGGCGAGAAACCGTGGTCAGCCTCCACTCCTTCTCGAAGGACTTCGCCATTCCCGGGCATCGTGTCGGCGCGATCGTTGCGTCGCCAGAGCTGCTCACCCAGGCGGCCAAGCTCATCGACTGCGTGTCGATTTGCGCGCCAAGGCTCGGCCAAGAAGCGGTCCACGCCGGGCTCACCGAGGCGCTCGAATGGCGTGCCGACAAGGTGGCTGCCATCGCTGCCAAGCAAGGTCGGTTCGAGTCGGTCATGGCTGCCGAACCCGGTGGCTTCGTGCTGCACTCCGCGGGCGCATACTACGGCTGGGTCGAGCATCGCCACGACGTACCGACAGTCGAAGTCGTCGAGCGTCTGATCCTGGAGCAGGGCGTGTTGGCAATCCCCGGCACGGCGTTCACACCGCAGGATCGCTCGATGATCCGGATGAGTTTCGCCAATGCCGAGCTCGACCGTCTCGATGAACTCGTCGAGCGTCTCGGCAGCTTCTGAGTCGACCAGATCTCCTGCGGATCGCACGTCCGTCACAAGACCGCAATCGCACTTTCACCACACCTTTACCCTCCCTTTCACTACGTTGAGTGGTGGTTGGTGGGCGTTCCCCCACCGGACGGCGTTCTGAACTCATCATCCAAGCCGAAGAGGTGCGGTCACCCATGTCGATCTCTGATCAACCACCACCGCCGGTCCCGGAACACCCGGCGGCCGACGCAACCCATGTTCGCGTTGCGGGGCCGAACACCTCCCTGAAGCCTACGCCCCCACCTAACCCATTCGCTCGATCGGAGAAGCCGGACCTTGGCTGGAAAGAGCTGCTCGCTGTCGTCGTTGCGGGGTTCCTGCTGAACATCGGCCTTCGGGTCGGGGTCATCGGCTTGGCCAGCACACTGGGTGTCGCGGTCTTTGCCGGCGGGTTGTGGGGATCGGGGCGACTGAAAACCGGATCGTCGAAAGTCCTTGTGCTCGCCGCGCTTGCCCTTGCGCCATGGCTGGCGATCCGATCGTCCGGGTCACTGACTGCAGCGACGGCGATGGCGATCGTGCTTCTGGGGACCGTCGCCGTCGGGCTTTCCCAGCGCGGACGACTCTTCGATCTCCCGTTTGTTGCCTTCGTGGCGCACGCCGGGTCGCAGGTGGTGGAGTGGACGTACGGCATCGACATGGTTCAACGGTTTGTTCGAACGGCAGCCCAGCGAGGGCAGGGCACAGCGATTCTCCGTGGCCTGTTGGTCGCGGTGCCGGTCGTGTTCGTCTTTGGTGCACTTCTCGCCTCCGCCGACGACGTGTTCGCCAGCCTGCTGCTTCTCGACAACCTGCCATCGATGATCGGACACGTGCTGTTGTCGGCCCTCGTCGCCGTTGCCCTGCTCGGCTTGCTGTCCCGCGCTGCCCACGAAACCGCTCCGCAGGAGATGCGCATCAAACCCTCGGGCTTCGCCCCGGTCGAGGTCACGATCGTGCTCGGAAGCCTCGCCGTCCTCTTTGCGGGCTTCGTCGCCACCCAGATCGCGGTTGCGGTGGGCGGCGTCGACCACGTGCTCGAAACAGAAGGGCTCACTCAGGCGCAGCATGCCCGACGTGGGTTCTTTCAGCTGGTCTGGGTTGCTGCGCTCAGCCTCGCGGTCGTCGGCGCCGTACGAGGACTTCGTCGCCCACTCGCCGAGGGCGAACGCTGCCGGTTCCGTCCGATTGCCATCATCGTCTTGGGTCTGACCCTCGCGATAGCGGCAGTGGCTCTTCAGCGATTGCTGCTGTACGTGGGATCCTTCGACCTCACGCCGCTGAGGCTCTGGTCGATCGCCGGGGTCGGCTGGGTGATCGTCGTCATCGTGGCGTACGCGGTCGCAATCGCCGGCTTCGCTGAGGGTCGGTCGTGGTTTCCCGGCTTCACCCTGGTGTCGGCTGCGGTCTTCGTATTCTCGATGAACGTCATGAATCCCGACGCGACGGTCGCTCGGTACAACCTCTCGAATGCGGGGGCCGAGTTCGATGCCATCACCGTCGCCCGTTTGTCGAACGATGCGGTACCCGCGATCGCCGACGCATTCGTCGACCTGAGTGCCGGCCACCGAGGAGCGATGCTTCGTGCGCTCTGTGACGAGCCGGTCGACGAGCTTCGCTACGGCCCGCTGGGCTGGAACCTGGCTGACCGCCAGGCCGAGTCGGAGCTCGACGAACTGTGCCCGACCCCGCGCCGAACCTCGTCAAGCAGCGACTGATCCATGACGTCGGTAGACGCTCCCGAGTCGCCAGTGGCCGCAGACGGCCCCAGCACCTCGGTGACGAGTCGCTGGCTGAGCGTCCTCGTGGGCACGGTTGTCGCCGTTTCGGCAACGTGGGTTCCGAGCCTCGGGTTGGCTGTGGCGATCGTCGGAGTGCTGGGGGCAACCGGCGCGGCCCTCCGTCATACCGGGCAGAAGAACCAGGGTGCATTGAACAGCGTGCTTCTCGCAGGAGCCGTGCTGAGCGCCTTCCTCGTGGTTCGCGACAATCGCTGGCTTGCCTGGTGCGTCGTCGCCAGCTGCGTGGCCATCGTGGTTCTCGCGTCGAGCGCGACCTCGACCAACCAAGCCCTGTTCGACTACCGGATCGGGCGCACGCTCCGTGCCTGGCGGGGGAACCCGACAGCCAGCGGGGCCAGCGGGGTCCGCGGGACGTTGGTCCAACCGGCGATGCCGGGGGACAGTGCATTCGTGATCGTTCGGGGTCTGACCCTCGCACTCGTCGTCGTCACAATCTTCTGGAGCCTGCTCGCTTCCGCCGATGAGGTGTTCGCGGCGATCGTCGACATCGGACGACTACCCGCGCCTCGAATCGCGCTCGGCTTTGCCACTACCGCAGCGATCGGCGGGCTCTTCGCGCTGGTTCACCTGGGCCGCTCCACCGAAGGTTCGACGGCGAGACGTCGACTCCGATCCATCGAATCGACGATCGTCCTCGGAGCGGTCGCCGCACTGTTCGGCGTCTTCGTCGCCGTGCGACTCGGCCGGCTTGGTGCACCGCTGAGCGAAGACGCGTGGCGCTCGGAGGTCCGCTCGGGATTCTTCCAATTACTCTTCGTGGCGGCGCTCACCGTCGTGCTGATCCTGACCCTCCGGCGACACGTAGCACTCGAGGGCCTTATCGAACGACGACGGTTTCGACGCTTGGCCACCTTCGTGGTCGCGCTGGCTGCGGCCATCGATGTGATCGCGCTTCAGCGGATCGCCGAGTACGTCGAGCGGAACTTCCAGACTCCGTTGCGATGGTGGTCGTTCGGTTTCGGACTCCTGCTCGTCATCGTTCTCGGACTCGTGCTCGTTCGGATTCACGAGATTCGTCCGGACGCCGAGTGGATGACGGGGGCGCTGCTGTGCGCCTGGCTGGCATTCGTTTTCGCGATGGGGCTGTCGAACCCGGATCAACGGATCGCGCAGTACAACTTCGAACATCCCCGAGAGGTCGACGGGGTCATCAGCGTGAGAGCGCTGTCGTGGCTGTCCGAAGACGCGACGCCGGAGATCGTGACGCGCCTCGACGCGCTTCGCCCGCTTCCGAACTCGCGCTTCGAACGCATGGTGGCGCACCTCTGCGAGACCGATTCGACAACGAGTTGGCGCGAATGGAACGTAGCTCGGATCGACGCGGAGTCCGCCAGAGCCGGACTCTGTCAGGCGCGATAGCCCTCGAGTGGCTCGGCTTCGGGAACGACCCAGTCGGTTGGCATGCGGGAGAAGTCGAAGAAGGGCTCGGTGTCTCCCGAATCGACGGCGTCTGCGACCTGGTCGTAGAAGCCCTTACCCGTTTCTTCTGCGAAGGTGATGGCGACTTCCTCGGCAGATTGCGCGCCGGGGCGCTGAACGTATTCGGGGAAGCTGGTCTCGTCGGCGCTGCCCTCTTCGTAGCCGCGGGCGAACATCTGCTTGAGCACACCGAAGCCGTCGTTGCGGACAAGCGTCTCGCCTCGAGGTGAGCCTCCGAGCGACTTCATATGTTCCTGGAACTTCTCGAGATCGTAGGTGTCGAAGGCGACGTGTTGGACCGAATGATCGCCGTGCCGCTCCACGAAGGCGGAGACCTGCGACACCTTGGCTCGATCGATGCCTTCGATGAGCGCAACGCCAAACTCGCCGTAGTCGATGCACCAGATCTTCATCGAGTCATTGGGATCGTCGGGTCGAACATCGTCGATGCGGTTGATCAACGTGCCGCCCTCGACCTCGATGTGGAACCAGGCCCACTTCTCGATTGAACCTGCTCGACACGCGTAGGTGATGTGGTCGACTCGCTTCAGAAATGCCATGGGAACCTCCGTATCGGCTGGCCGCTTGTTACATACGGTGAGCGAATTGACACTTCAGTGCAATGCAGTTGATCGATATGATCAGTAGATCTGACTAGGTTGCGCGATTCGCGCAGTGACGATTCAGGGAGAGCCTCGCAGATGATCGATTCGACAGACCGGTCGATTCTTCTGGCACTGCGCCGGAATGGGCGGGCGAGCATCACCGAACTCGCCAAGGTGGCCGGTGTCGCACGGGGCACCGTGCAAACGCGGCTCCGTCGGATGGTGGACCAGGAGGTGATCACGGGGTTCGGCCCCGACCTCGATCCTGCCCAGGCCGGGTTTCCGGTCGTGGCTTTCACGACGCTTTCGATTCTGCAAGGTGGGCATGATTCGCTCGTGCAACGTCTGCGAGCGACTCCCGAGGTGCTGTCGATCCACGTGGTGACCGGATCGAGTGACTTGCTCTGTCGAGTGGCCGCCAAGTCGAACGACCATCTTCATCTCACGCTGCAGCAGATCGTCTCGATGCCCGAAGTCGGCCGGGCCGAGTCGCAGCTCGCGCTCTCCACCTTGCTCGAACGATCAGTGGCCGATCTTGTCCTCGCCGACAAGGGGGTCTGACCCCCAGTATCGGGAGGGTCTGACCCCGGTTCAGCGGTTCAGCGTCTCGTTGTCAACGCAGCGACCTTTGCCCAGAGCTCGTCGGGGACATCGATCGCCGTCGTGTTGGGCGCGGTCGTGCCGGGCACCCGGGCATCACGATCTCGTTCGACCGAGGCAGTCAGGGTCGCAATCATTGATCCGAAGCCGGAGTCGAACGAGGAAGGATCGACCAGCAGATAGGTTTGCCCGATGTCGTGGTGCGGACCCTCAGGCGCTTTGAGCGGAGGGATCTCGGTGCTCGCCAACGACCCCGTGAGGGCAGCTGCCAGCACTTCGACCATGAGGCCCAACCCGTAACCCTTGTATCCCGCCGCCGAGAGAAGCGAACCATCGAGAGCTTCGTGAGGGTTGGTCGTTTCCACGCCGTCTCGGTCGATCGCCAGACCGGGTGGAAGCTGGTCGTCTGCGGCTGCGGCCATGGTGATCGTGCCGAGCGCGGTCGCTGCCGTACTCCAGTCGAAGAGCATGGCGACATTGCCAGCCTCACCCGGCACGGCGAATGACATCGGGTTGGTTCCGAGCAGCCGACTTGCGCCGCCGGGTGGTGCCACTCGCGCCGTGGAGTTCGTGGCGCCAAGGGCGATGACGCCCCGTTCGGCGAGTCTGCGGGTGAAATAGCCGAGCGACGTACACGTGTGGCTGTGCCCAATTGCTAAGACCGCGGTGCCATTCTCTTGGGATGCAGCGACTGCGGGTTCGATCCCTGCGTCGAAGGCAACCTGAGCGAACCCGAACCGTGCGTCGACCGCGATGATGCCAGGCTTCGGTCGAGAGACATCTGGAGTCACGTCACCGTGGACCCGGCCCGTCACGAGTTGTTGGCAATAGCTTTCGACGTAGTAGAGCCCGCAGATCCGGTTGCCACGGGATTCGGCTTCGGCTACCGCAGTGGCAACACTGGCCGCAGCAGGCTCGTTTGCGCCGTGGACAACAAGTGCCTCATGGACCGTCGAGTAGATGTCGTGCGCGGAGAGTTGTGGCATAGGCGGCGCACGTTAGTCGCTCGCGCTTTACGCCCTCATCGACCCGGTCGCGGGCTGGACACGACCGAGTCGACAAGGGGGATTCTGGATCTCGATTCGAAACGACGCCCGCAACGACGTTGTTTCTGAGTTCCAGAAGGGCGTGACTAGCCCTATGAACATCGTGCTCCTCTTGTGATGAAAATCACAGGTCTCGAAGCGACTCAGTCAGGTCAAAGACGGCCAAGTTCCTTCGGATTCTCCACGTTCTTCGAAGATGCGTGGTCTCGCTGAGGTACGGTGGCGGTAGTGGCCGACAGCGAGTTGGTAGCACGAATCTACTTGAGCCGTTCACCGCAACCGCTCGACGTGACGACTCTCCGCGCCCTCGCCGATCGGGCAAATGTCCGAAATCGATCGGACGGAGTTACGGGATTCCTCACGCACCGAAACGGTGTCTTCACCCAGTACATCGAGGGTTCTCCACAGGCGATCGATGCGTTGTGGAGTCGCCTCCTTGCCGACGATCGGCACTCCATCGAACGCCACGCCAATCTTGTGGTGTCCGAGCGCCGATTCGGCGAATGGGGCATGCATCTCCTGGACCCGTTGTGGTTCCCGTCGGGTGCTCCACTCGATGTGCTCGAGGAGGTACTCGGCGTGTCACCGAACGCGATTCTCGACAGCACTGCCCTTAACGCCGTCACCTCAGTGGTCGATCGGGTATCCAATGCGCAATAGTGGAGGCATGACCTCGGACGTCTCGAACGATCGAATCATCGATCTTGTCGACGTCATGCGCGCTCGCGGGGCGTCGACCGCTCCGGTGGTCTGCACCCCAATCGGCCAGGTCCGTGAGTCGCCGCACGCGCGGCAGGGATGGACGATTCGTTCATCGGGACACGTCGTCGTGGTCCTCACCGCCGGTGCGGGGCTTCACGTCGTCGACGGTGTCGAACATCGCGTCGAGCCCGGCATGGTTGTTCATCTCCGCCCCGACAGCACTCACCGCTGGCTTGTCGAAGAACAATTCGATGGCTGGGTGTTGACGATCCAGGCTGATGTCTGCCCGCCAGGTCTGTTCGACCGACGTGCACATCGCCCAATCGTGGTTCTCGGCCGATCGATCGAGGTGGCTCACGCCCTCGTCGCTTCGCTAACTCAGCCAGAGCTACTGCCAGCCAAAGCACAAGATCGGCTTCGGACAAGCATCGCGGGTGTGCTGCTCGAGTTGATTGCCCTCGCCGGTGAAGACGATGGCATTTCGCCCGAACGAGCGGTGTACCAGCAACTCGTCTCCGACTTCCGACGCGAGCTTGAGCTCCGCTTTGCAACGACTCGGTCTGTGGCGGACTATGCCCAGATCGTTGGTTGCTCGGCTCGGACCCTCACTCGGGCGACCCGCGAGACACTTGGTCAGTCGCCGAAGGAAGTCATCGATGCTCGTGTGACGTACGCCGCCACGAGGCTGCTTCGAAGCACCGAAATTTCGGTTGCGTGGATCGCTCGGCAGCTTGGCTTTAGCCAAGCGAGCAACTTTGCGAAGTTCTTCAAACGCCAGACCGGCATGTCCCCGGCCGAGTATCGGGCAAACATGGGGGCCGACCCAACGGGTCACTGACTCTCCGGTTCGATCTGTTCCTCGAACCACGGCGGGTTGGGCGCGCCCGCTTTCGTGACGGCCTGCACGAGATCGGCGAGGCACCGCGGGTAACACGGTTCATCGAGCCCTGAAACATCGGTCAGGCTCAACCACCGAACATCCGTGATTGCTCGCTGCTCGACCTCGCTCAGGCACTCAGGTTGGGGAACAAACGCCTCCTCGACGACGAACCAGTGAAAAGTCTCGTGCTGGCGAAACGGGCGACCGTCGAACATGAACTGACTTCGACGTTCGAGCACGATCGGACCGGCCGTCGATCGGAGACCGGTTTCTTCCCAGAGTTCGCGTTCAGCGGTCTGCGCCGTCGACTCGTGGCCTTCGACCCCGCCGCCCGGAGTCCACCAGAAGCCACCACGTTGCGGGTCGGCAGGATCGACACCTCTGACCATGAGGACCTCGCGTGCTGGCGTGGTGACCAACGCTCGGCCGGAGCGTCGAAGCGGAACGGTCTCGAGCACGGCGAGGAGCCTAGAGCAGTGACCGTGCCGGTTTTCGGACGAGGCCTAGGCTCGACGGATGGATCTCTCCGCGGGTACCCAGTTGGTCGCCATCCCCGGGCCGAGCGTGATCCCCGAGGCCGTTCGCATCGCGATGTCGTCGCCAATGCCAAACATCTACGCAGGCGACTTGCTCGAATGCGCGGATCGAGTGCTCGAACGGTTGCCGGCCATCGCCCGCACCGCGGCTCGGGCCTTCATCGCAACGTCGAACGGGCATGGGGCCTGGGAACTCGCGGTCCAGAACGTGCTTGCTCCCGGCGACCGGGTGCTCGTGGTCGAGACCGGTCGGTTTGCCGTCTTGTGGGGCGAGTACGCCGAGCGGGTAGGTGCGACGGTCGACACGCTGACAGCCGACCTCGGTCAGCCGGTTGGTGCCGAGGCTTTGTCGGCGCATCTCGACATGGTCGATGAGGACTACGCCGCCGTGCTCGTGAGTCACACGGACACGATGACGTCGGTGCGCAACGACGTGTCGGAGATCCGGCGAGCACTCGATGCTTGTGGATCGACTGCGCTGCTGATGGCCGACTGCATTGCGTCTCTCGGATGCGAGCCCTACCTGATGGACGACTGGGGCGTCGATGTCACGGTCTCCGCGTCGCAGAAGGGACTGATGTGCCCGCCGGGCCTGGGCATCGTGTGGGCCGATGAACGAGCGATCGAGACCTACCGCGGCCGCGCCGGCTCGCCGGCAACGAGCTATTTCGATTGGGGGCCACGCCTCGAGCCGCGTGGCTTCTACGACACGTTCTCCGGGACGCCTCCCGTTGCGCATATTCGGGCGCTGGACGTCGCGCTCGACCTGATCGACAACGAAGGCGGGCTCGATGCGGTCTGGGCTCGCCACGAGGTGATCGCCGCTGCGGTTCGTGCAGCTGTCGAGGCCTGGTCGACGCCGGACGGGATCGGCTTCGTCGCCGCGGAGGGGTTTCGATCGAACGCGGTGACGACGGTCAGCACCGGAGTGATCGATGCGACCGCGTTGCGGCAGCGGTGCGAACACCGCGGGGGTCTGACCCTCGGCATCGGCATGACGACGCATCCTGATCAGTCATTCAGGATCGGCCATATGGGAATGGTGAGTCCGCCGATGATCCTCGGCACGTTGGGCGTGATCGAGGCCGGATTGCGATCGATGAACGCGCCGATCGGCCAATCTGGCGTTGCGGCGGCATCCGAAGTCCTTGCGACCGCGCTCGCCCAGTAGCCATCTGGGTCGCCGCTCAGGTGATGGGGTTTGTGAGGAGGTCGGTTTCGACTCCTCGGCGGTGCCAAAGGGCGGCCACGCCCAAGCCGAGGAGTCCGAGGACGACATCGGCGACGATGAGTTGCGATGGGTCGTTCAATCCGTCGGGTACCTCATCCACTGCGAAGAGCACATTGAAGAGCAATGCGCCAACGAAGAAACCCATCATGGCCAGCCCCGCAGGCACACGGGTCCGTGGCCACACGATGAAGGCGCCCAGGGCGAGCTCGAGTACTCCGACCAGAAGGAAGAACCACGTGCCGAAGCTCGAATCTCCGAACTCGTAGACTTGGCTCATGTCGCTTCGTGCCGCGCTGCTGAATACTTTTCGGAGTCCGCTCGAGACGAGCACGAGTGCGGCCGCCAACGAGATTCCTCGTGCAAAACGATCCATGGCGACACGCTAGCGAGAACGACCGTGAGCTTCGAGATCGATATCGACCCGAAACCCGAGAACACCTATCGGATCGTGGTGTGGACGATTGGCCCATCGTTTGAGCGGAAGTACCCGCGGCTCGTCGCGCTCGACGCCGACCTCGCCGTGGCCGCTCGGAGTGCGAACGAGGTCCGGCTGCTCAAGCATCGGCGCGACTCACACTCGTCGATGGCGTGGGTCGGTCGCCATGTGCAACGGGGCCTCGGGATTCTCGGCTTTGCTCCGACCTACGTCCGCCTGGATGGGGCTCGCTGGGACCAGCGACTCGAGTGGATCGCTCCGGTTCTGGTCAATGGTCCAGTCGGACATCACCTCCTCGCGGTTTGGGCGATGAACGAGAAGGCACAGGTCACCTTCAAGTCGAAGCCGCCAGCGTCACAGCTGCATCAGATGGTTCGGCTCCATCGGACAACGCTGAAGAAGCCAACGGTGGTGGCCGGTGACTTCAACAACAATCCGATCTTTCATCGCAACGACCCGAACCACGACATGCTCGAGCTCGTCGCGCTACTGGACGCTCATGATCTCGTCAGCGCGTATCACGCGTTCACTGGGCTCGAGCACGGTGATCCGCGGGAGGCGCCAACCCGCTTTCAGGTCGATCCGATCGGGCAGGAAGTCGGTCATCACGTCGACTATTGCTTCGTGCCGTCGGCCTGGATCCCGGCGTTGCGCAGCGTGCAGATCGGCCAGCGGGATACGTGGATCAAGTCGCTGCGGTTCGAAGAGCACGTACCGGTTGTCGTCGATTTCGACCTCGCCGAGGTGCGGGAGATCACTCTGGGGATGAAGCGGGCTCGTCGCTGACCCGAAACGGTGGTTCGTCGAACCACGGGTAGATGGCCGGCATGTCGGCCGATGGGCCGAGCGTGAATTCGGGTGGCCGTTTCTCGAAGAATGATCGCACGCCTTCGTGTGCGTCGGCCATCGCGCCAAGCTGCGGGACGGCTGCGGATTCGATCCGGTGGGACATCATGGGGTGATCTTCGCCGAGCATGCGCCACAAGAGTTGACGGGTCATCGCAACCGACACCGATGAGGTGTTCGACGCCAGGCGAAGGGCGAGCTCGCGAGCGTCATCGAGCAGTGCATCAGGTTCGTGCACGCTTCGGATCAGTCCGCCGCGCAGTGCTTCTTCGGCGTCGAAGACGTCTCCGAGGAACGCCCACTCGAGTGCTTGAGAGATACCGACGACTCGCGGCAAGAACCACCCCGAGGCCGCCTCCGGCAGAATTCCACGACGGGTGAAGACGAATCCGAAACGGGCGGTCGTCGACGCGAGTCGGATGTCCATCGGCAGCAGCATGGTGGCACCGACTCCCGCAGCGGCGCCGTTGACGGCTCCGATGATCGGCTTGAGCGATTGGAACATTCGCAGTGACACGATCCCTCCGCCGTCGCGATCGCGAAGGTCTTCGTCGTGCGCCGGGCGGTCGTCCGCGGCCGGAGCATCGCCATGGCTCGAGGTCTTCTCGAACGTATCGGAGCCGGTCGACATGTCGGCTCCTGCACAGAAGGCCCGCCCCGCTCCGGTGATGATCACGGCACGGATGGCATCGTCGGCGTCGGTCTCGTCGAGGATTGCGAGCATCTCGTGCACCATCCGAGACGTGAAGGCGTTCATCGAGTCGGGCCGGTCGAGGGTGATTGTGGCGACCGGTCCGTCGACGTCGTATCGGATTTGTTGGAGATGGTCGAGGGCCATGGCGGGCGCCTTTCGGGGCGGTCGTCGGGATGGTCAGAGTCGGTCTGCGAGCGCTGATCCTGCAGCGAGTCCTGAACGGAACGCCCCCTCGACCTTCGGCCCGCCGAACGCTTCGCCGGCGAGAAGGAGGGGCGCACCGTCTGGGGATTGCAGTTCGGCGAAGGGTTGAGCGAGCGCTGGCCGGGGCGCCGCGAACTTCCAGGCGTGGAGCTGTGAGTCGACGACCGCCGCCGACCCGATCCACCGAGATGCAGCGGCGATGAGTTCGGCTCGGACGGCTTCGCAGTCGTCGTCCCATCGCTCGAGCGTGAACTCGCCATTGGTGTGCAGGGTGAGGGCCGGAACGGGGCTGATGCCCTTGAGGTGGTTGTCTGCCACGAAGGTGAACAGATCGTGTTCGGTCCGCTGGTCGCCTCCGACGTCAGTCATCGCGGACGGACCGTCCAGGACGAGCATGAGCGCAAACGCCCGCTTCCAATCGATCGAGTCGAGCGATTCGCGTAGCTCCGCGTCGACGGACACGTGGCCGGCGTCCAGAAGGTCGAGAGTCTGGGGTGCTGGCGAGGTCACGACGACGGCGTCGGCGACATAGCTGCTGCTCACCGCGTTGAGACTCCAGCCGATGCCGGAGGCCGAGACCTGTTCGATTCGTTCGCCGAGTCGAAAGACGACGCCGTCTGCCGCCAGCCCGGTCCGGAGATGTTTGGCGAGCGAGGTCATTCCTGCAGCTCCCCGGTACCGCGGGTAGCCGTCGTGTCCATCGAACCCGTGGCACCACACCTCGACTGCGCCGGCCTCGACAGCCGTGTCGACGACGGCGCCGAACTCACCGCTCCGGACCGTGAAGAACTGTGCACCGTGGTCGAACACGGCGTCGCCGATGCGCCGGGTCGCCATGCGTCCGCCGACGCCTCGGGACTTGTCGATGACCGTGACGTCGTGGCCAGCGTCGTGCAAGACCCGTGCAGCGCTGAGGCCGGCAAGCCCTGCACCGATCACTACGACGGCGCTCATGGGGCCAGACCCCTGAGCCAGTGGTGCTCGTTGAAGGTGAACATCGATCGGCGTCCGTCTCGGCTCGCCCGAAGGCGGGTGACCGACGTGTACTGCGCATCGAAGTAGGTGCCCGCCGGTGCGTCGAGGATCGCACCGAGCACCGTGGAGATCACGCCACCGTGGCAGACCGCGGCCACGTTCCGGCCGGGATTCTCGTCGACGATGTGGTTGATGCCGGCGTGTACACGGGAGACGAAATCGTCGCTCGTCATGGCCTCGATCAACGCGGTGAGATCGTCGTCGGTCATCGGCCCGGCTTCTTCGCCGGGGATGTAGCTCGGCTGGCCAAGGTCGAACTCGGCGATGCCGTCGACGACCACGGGTGAGATTCCGTGCGATGCCGCCAGAGGAGCCGCGGTCTCGATCGCTCGGCGCTGCGGGCTGACATAGATCGCGTCGAGCGGCTCGGCGCCGAGCGCGTGTGCCATCGCTTCGGCTTGACGGGCCCCGAGGTCGGTCAGCGCCGGGTCGGCGCCGTTGGGATCGTGGTCGATGCGCTCGGGGCGGCCGTGTCGGATCAACAGGAGATTCACTCGTCGAGCGTACCCTTGACCTCTGATGGCATCCGGTCCCAACCTGCGTCCGACCCGCTGCGTCGTCGACCACGAGGCGATCACCGCCAATCTCACGACACTGCAATCGCATGCCGGCGCCTCACCGCTGTGCGCTGTGGTGAAGGCCGATGCCTACGGGCACGGTGCGATCGATGTGGCTCGGACCGCGGCTGCACACCCGGGAGTCGAGTGGCTGGCGGTCGCCCTCGTCGAAGAGGGAATCGAGCTGCGTGAAGCGGGTCTCGACGAGATCGACGTTCTCGTCTTGTCCGAACCACCTCCCACGGCCATGGCCGCAATGGTCGAATGGGGTCTGACCCCTTCGCTGTACACGGAGGCAGGAATCGCCGCGTTTGGTGCGGCCGGCGCAGCCGTCGGTGTGAAGGCGATCGGACACCTCGTGGTCGACACAGGGATGCGCCGCGTCGGTGCGGAGCCTGAGCACGTTGCCCGGCTCTTGAGCCATGCAGACGACAACGGGGTCACGATCTCGGCGGCGTGGACGCACGCCCCTGTCGGTGACGAGCCGGCCAATCCGTTCACGGAGATGCAGCTCGAGCGGTTCGGTGCCATCGAGGCACTTGCCGACCTCCCCGTTCACGTCGCCAACTCCGCGGTGACGATCCGTCGGCTAGCGAACGATGTGATGTTCTGTCGTGTCGGTATTGCGATGTACGGGATCGACCCTGATCCAGCGATGGCGGGCGCCGCGGAACTACGCCCCGCGCTGACCCTCGAATCGGCCGTCTCGTTCGCGAAGCCGATCGGGGCGGGCGAAGCCGTCGGCTACGGCCATCGATGGCGCGCCGAAAAGCCGACCACGATCGCCACCGTCCCGATCGGGTACGCCGACGGCGTGCGGCGCGACCTCGGTCTGCGAGGCGGAGGAGTCCTGATCAACGGGAAACGGCATCCGATCGTGGGTGTCGTGACGATGGATCAGTTGATGGTCGATATCGGTGAAGATGACGTGGCGGTCGGCGACACCGTCACGCTGATTGGCTCCAACGGAGGCCGGACGATCACGGCCAACGACGTCGCCGCCACCCTCGGGACGATCGGCTATGAAGTCACGTGCGCGATCTCGAAACGGGTCCCGCGCATCAATCGCCCGTCGTCGTGACCAGCGACCCGCTCGACGTGCTTGTCGTCGAGCCGTACTTCGTCGATTCGCACGCGGCATGGGTGGACGGCTGGGCAGCGCACTCCGTTCATCAGCTCACGGCGATCACCCGGCCCGGAGATCGGTGGCGTGATCGGTTGCGCCATGCCTCGATCGACATCGCCGACGAAATCGTCCGACGGGATCTGACCCCCGATGTGTTGGTGGCGTCGAGCATGACGAATCTGTCGCAGCTCGTGGCGATCGTGCCGCAGCTTCGCACCATCCCGTCGATGGTGATGATGCACGAGAATCACGTCGCCTATCCCGATCGCGATGTGAGCGGGTCACCTCGTCCGACGTCGTCGGAGTTCGCGTCGATCACGACGTCTGCGCTGCTCACCGCAGAGGCGATCGTGTGGAACAGCGACTTCCACCAGCGGATCGCCACGTCCGCGATCCGCAAGCACGCGGTGTGCTCCGAAGCGCAGCTCGAGGGGATCTCCGATCGTTCGATCACGGTCCCCATCGGCATTGCTCCAGACCTGCTGTCCGTCGACGCCGATCCCCGACCGAACACGTCTCCGCTGATTTTGTGGAATCACCGGTGGGACCACGACAAGGGACCTCAGGACTTCTTCTCGGCGCTCCGAGACATCGAAGACCTCGATTGGCGGTTGGCGGTGGTCGGTCGCAATACGCGTATGGACCCCCGCGAGTTTCGATCGGCGCGGCAACGGCACACCGATCGCATCGAAGAATGGGGTTGGGTGCCGAGGCCCCGCTATCTCGAACTTCTTCGTACTGCCGATTTCGTCGTTTCGACGGCGTACCACGAGTTCTTCGGCATTGCGGTTGCCGAAGCGGTGGCGAGCGGCGCCATTCCGCTGCTGCCCAACGATCTCGCCTATCGAGAAGTCATCCCGGCCGAGTACCACCCGTTGGCGCTCGACGATGACGACCTCGCCGAACGACTCCGTGACGCGCTCGAGAACGTCGAGGAGTGGAGGCACCGGTCGGCCGGTCTCGCCGCGGAGGTGCAGCACCGCTTCGGCTGGCCCCGGATCGCCGCACGGCTGGATCGGATTGTCGACAGGTTGAGGGTCTGATCCCGCAGGGCCAGTTCAGACGATCCCGTGGCGGTGGGCGAAAACGACGGCCTGAACGCGGTCCCGGAGGTGCAGTTTCGACAGCACGCTCGACACGTGGGTCTTAATCGTTGCTTCACCGAGAACCAGGGCGGTGGCGATCTCGGAGTTCGACAGGCCTTCGGCGACCAGCGAGAGCACTTCGTGTTCGCGGTCGGTGAGCTGGTCGAGCGAAGCGGGTGGTTCGGTCGGGGCGGGCATCGATGTGGCAAACGCATCGATGACTCGACTGGTGACCTTGGGGCTGAGCAGGGCGTCGCCTCCGGCGACGATCCGGATCGCGTCGATGATCTCTTCGGGCGGAGCGTTCTTGAGCAAGAAGCCCGCTGCGCCAGCGCGTAGCGCTTCGAAGATGTACTCGTCTCGTTCGAAGGTGGTCAGGATCAAGACCCGGGTGTCTGCGCCAGAGGCGACGATCTGCCGTGTGGCTTCCAGCCCGTCCATGCCCGGCATCTGTACGTCCATGAGCACGACGTCGCACGGTGTCGATGCCACTCGGCGTACGGCGTCCTCGCCGGTTGCTGCTTCGCCGACGACCTCGATGTCGCTCTCTGACGACATGATGAGCGAGAGGCCCTTGCGGACGATGTCTTGATCGTCGACGAGCACGACCCGAATCATGCGAGGTCCTTGTTGGCGGTCACGGATTGGGGTTCGGTGGTGTCGGCCGGTCGAGCGGCAGGCGCCGGGTCGACGCGCCCATGCCATGGCAGCTCGGCGGTGATTTCGAACCCGCCACCGGTCCTCGGGCCATGCCGGAGTGACCCGCCGAGCAGAGCAACGCGTTCGGCCATGCCCCGAAGGCCCTGCCCGGATCCGGCGTCTGTCGTGGCCGCCGCGGCGCCTCGGCCACGGTCGCGCACCACGACGGTGAGGGAGTCCGCTCCGTAGTCGAGGTCGACCTCGACCGAGTCGACGTTGGCGTACTTCAGGGAGTTCGTGACGCCTTCCTGGATGATCCGAAACGCGCTCAGGTCGGCGCTTGGCGGCAGGTCCCGAACGGTGCCGGTGGCAGTGAGGTCGACTCGTAGTCCCGCCGCCTCGAGTTGGCGACACAGCTCGGGCAGACGTTCGAGGCCTGGTGTTGGATCGAGGGCGTCTGGGCCGACACCGTCGGGGTCGACTTCGTCGGCGCGGCGCAGAAAGCCGAGCAGCCGGTGGAGCTCGGCGACCGCCTCGCGACTCGATTCCTCGATGGCGAGCAGGGGTTCGGTGGCCGCTGCCGGGTCGTGGTCGACGATCCGTCGCGCCGCGCCGGCTTGGAGGCCCATGACGCTGACGTGGTGGGCGACGATGTCGTGCAGCTCGCGGGCGATCCGGACACGTTCGTCCATGACGGCCCGTCGGGAGTTTTCGGCGCGGCTCATCTCGAGTTCGATCGAACGGGCGGCGAGTTCTTGCTCTCGTTCGTGTCGCTTCCGGGCGGCGTCGCCAGCCCACCACGTGATGGCGAGGAGCAATACGTTGACGAGGATTCCTTGGCTGATCGAGAACAGGTAGGTGCGGACGGTGACGCCGAGCGTGTCGAGTTGGTCGAACGAGATCCAGGCGTCGCGGACGACGACCACGATCATGGCGATGGCGACGATCGCTCGCACGACATTTCGGCGGTCGTCTCGGCCGTATCGGCCGGCGGCGTAGAGCGTGAGGACCAATACGACGGACGAGACCGTTAGGTCGGGTACGTCGAGTTCGCGGATCGCAATGAGCGTGGCCGGGCCGAGCACGGCCATCACGAGCGGCCATCGGCGCCTCAACAGCGTGGCAACGATGCCGGTGCACGACAGCAGCATCGAGAGCGCGAATCCGGCTGGTTCGGTGGGGCCGAAACGCACGTCGCCGCTCGAGAACACTTGATACTCGGCCCACACGTAGAACACAGCGACACACGCCAGGACGAACTCGATTGCCAAGACCGCACGCGACGAGGCCCGAAGCGATCGCACCAGCGAGTCGAGACGGGTCACGGTTCGAATGGTATCGATGGGCGAGAAACCCGGGATCCGTCGCGGGGATGACCATCGCTCCGCCAATCGGTTGAAGCCGAACCCACCCAGGACCGATTCGAAACGCCCCAGCGGTCGTGCATGATTGCTGCATGCTCGAAATCCGCAACCTGTCCAAACGGTATGGCGACCTTCAAGCGGTCGACGATGTGTCCTTCGATGTCCCTGCCGGACGGATGGTGGGCTTCGTGGGCCCAAATGGCGCCGGCAAGTCGACGACGATGCGGTCGATCTTCGGGCTCGTGGCACCCGAGGCAGGCACGATCACGTGGAACGGGTCCGAGGTCGACACCAAGACTCGTGAGGTCTTCGGGTACATGCCCGAACAACGGGGTCTCTATCCGAAGATGCCGATCGCGGCGCAGGTGGCGTACTTCGCTGAGCTCAAGGGCGTCGACCGGAAGACGGCGACGGCCCGGGCCGAGGAGATCCTGGGATCGCTCGATCTCGAGGACCGATTGAAGGATCCGCTCGAGAAGTTGAGCCACGGCAACCAGCAGCGCGTGCAGCTCGCCGTGTCGTTGTGCACCAACCCCGAGCTCCTCGTCCTCGACGAACCGTTCAACGGGCTCGATCCGGTCGCGGTCAACACGTTGCAAGACGTGCTCGAGGCTCGTGTCGAGGCGGGCACCGGCGTGTTGTTCAGCTCGCATCAACTCGATCTCGTCGAACGGCTCTGCGATGAGCTGGTCATCATTCTCGGCGGCCGGATCGTGGCGACTGGCTCGGTCCACGATGTCCGGCGGTCGGCCGGAGTCCATTCGCTCGAGATCGAGCTCGCCGAACCTGCGGCCGCCCTCGAAGCAGCCGTCGCTCCGTTCGCTTCCCCCGAACACCTCTCGATCGAAGACGGTCGAGTGGCGTCGCTGACGGTCACTGATTCGGTCGATCTCGAGGCTGCGCTCGCCGCAGTACGCGGCGTCGGAGACGTGACCCGCTTCGACTACGGGCTGCCATCGCTCCAAGACGTCTTCACCGAACTCGCGGTCGCCCACTCGAACGGATCGAGCCGCGAGGAGGTGGCGTCATGAATCGCGCCGTCCGGTTGGTGAGCCGCCGTGAGGCAAGCACTCGCATTCTGAGCCGCCCGTTCGTGATCGCCCAGATCGTCACGGTTGCGATCATCTTCGCAATCTTCGGTCTTGGCTCGACGCTCGGCGGCGATGATCCAGTTCGCCTCGGCTCGACCACCGAGCTCGACCCACGGCTGAGTGCCACGATCGAATCGATCGCCGAGCTCGACGATCAAGAGGTCGAGTTCGAGACCTTCGCCGGACGTGAGGCAGCCGAGGCCGCACTCGTCGCCGGAGATGTCGATGGTGTGCTCGATGGATCGACGTTGCTGTTCGAACAAATCGACAACTACGTCGTGGCGATCGTGTCGCCGGCCTTCGAGCAGCTCGCCCTGGTCAACGGGTTGTCCGACGCAGGACTCTCCGGAGAGCAGATCGGGCAGGCGCTGTCCGCCGGCGGGATCGAGATCGAAGAACTCGATGCCGATCCCGATCAGGAGGTTCGCGAGCGCGTGGCCTTCATGTCGGTGATCTTGATGTTCATCGCCATCCAAGCGACGGGCGCCTACATCATGATGGCGGTCTTCGAGGAGAAGTCGACGAAGGTCGTCGAGCTCGTCCTGGCGTCGGTCCGGGCGCGAGATCTTCTGCTCGGCAAGATCATTGGCATCGGGCTGCTGGGCGTGATCCAGGTCGCCGTGCTCGCCATAGCGTCGATCGTCGCGGCACGGATCTTCGGTTCGGACGCGGTGCCAGCGTTGTCGTTCACGCTGATCGGCACCGCCTTCGTGTGGTTCTTGCTCGGATACCTCCTGTACGGGTCGGTGTTTGCTGCGGCGTCGTCGCTCGCTCCTCGTCAGGAGGACGCCCAGTCGACGTTGAGCCCGATCATGGTGATCTTGATGATCTGCTACTTCGCATCGATCTTCGCGGCCGGCGAACCGACCGGTACGGCGGCAAAGGTCATGTCGTGGATCCCGCTGTCAGCCCCGTTTGCGATGCCCGGCCGCATCGCGGCCCGCGCGGTCGACTGGTGGGAAATCGTCGGCTCGATGCTCGTCACCGGTGTGGGTGCGCTCGCTGCACTCTGGCTCGCCGAGCGGATCTATGTGCGCTCGGTGATCCACACCGACCGGATGCTCGGCTGGCGTGAGGCCTGGCGTATGGAGCGGGTCTGATCCCGATCCGCACGCGAGACTGAGCCCGTGGATGACGTCGATCAGCGGGCAACCTCTCCGTTCTCGTGGATGCGGGTTGGGCACTCGACCGACCCGGCCGGCAAGACCGGATGCACCGTGGTGGCGTTCGATCGTCCCAACGTTGCATCGGGGGAGGTGCGTGGCGGCGCGCCAGCCACGCGTGAGTTCGCACTGCTCGACCCTCGACGAAGCGTCGAGTCGGTCGACGCTGTTGTCTTGTCGGGTGGGTCGGCGTTTGGTCTGGCCGCAGCCGACGGCGTGATGACCGAACTCCGATCGGCCGACCTGGGTCACCCGACCGCGCATGGGCCGGTCCCGATCGTCGTGGGGATGTCGATCTACGACCTCGGCGTCGGTGACTCGACGACGGCGCCGACCGCGAGCGACGGCGGGGCTGCGTGGCGCACTGCGGACACGACCTTCGAACCCGGAGCGGTCGGCGGAGGCACTGGGGCGACCACGGCGAAATGGCGCGGTGTCGATCAGGCGCAACCGTCGGGCTTCGCGGCCGCGACGGGTTCGACCGATGGCATGACGGTCGCCGCTCTCGTGGTCGTCAACGCATTCGGCGAGATCGTCCGAGATGGCGGAGTGGAGCTGACCGCAGAAATCGACAAATCGTTCGACTGGCCCACAGCGCCGGCACCGATTGGCGAAAACACCACGATCGGCGTGATTGCCACCGACGCATCGCTCACCAAAACGCAGTGCCGAATCTTGGCTGAGGGCGCCCACGACGGATTCGCCCGTGCGCTGTTTCCCGCTCATGCGCCCTTCGACGGGGACGCGGTCGTCGTCGTCTCACACGCCGACCCGAGTGCCGAACCGCTCGACGTCGTCGGGATGAGTCGCCTTCGGACGCTGGTCGCGTCGACGATGCATCGGGCGATCGTGTCCGTGGCTGAGGACCCGAATCCGTAGACTCAGCCGCGACATGTTCTTGGTCGCCTCTTCCAGCCCTGCCGACACTGCGGGCATCGCCGCAGCGCTCGCCGAGCATGCGGCCGCAGGCGACGTCCTGTTGCTGGTGGGTGACCTCGGTGCCGGCAAGACGGCCTTCTCGAAGGCGTTCGGCGCTGCGCTCGGCGTCGACGAGCCAATGACGAGTCCGACTTTCACCCTGGCCCGTGAGTATCAGGGTCGGTTGCCTCTTCATCACCTCGATGTGTACCGGCTGGATCAGATGGCCGAAGCGCTCGACCTCGACCTCCCAGACCTCCTGGACTCGGGCGGGATTGTGCTGATCGAGTGGGGCGACGTGATCGTGCCGATGCTGCCTGCGGACTACCTCGAGGTGCGGTTCACGTTCGGAGAGGGAGACGACGATCGTCTCATCGAGTTCGTGCCCGTTGGCCCTCGGTGGGCTGCTCGAGAGTCGGCGCTGGCGAAGGTGCTCGACGTGCCGCGCGACGGTGATCGCTGATGTTGGTCCTCGGCATCGAGTCGGCGACGGCACAGGTCGGCGTTGCGATCGGCGGACACGAAGGGGTGCTCGCATCGGCCCACAGTTCGCGGGATCGGCGTCATGCCGAGAACCTGACGCCGCAGATCGCCTTCGTGTGCGAGCAAGCTCGGGTCGAGATATCCGAGATCAGCGTCGTTGCGGTCGACGTCGGTCCGGGGCTCTTCACCGGCCTCCGGGTCGGGATTGCATCGGCCATGGCGGTCGCCCATGCGCTCGGCGTGCCCATGATTGGCGTATCGAGCCTCGACCTCGGAGCGTTCGCCGTTCGTCACAGCCCGAAACAGATCGCCGCCTGCTACGACGCTCGTCGTGGCGAAGTGTTCGCTGCCCGGTATCGATCGGTGCCCGGCGGAGTGCAGCGCATCTCCGAGCCTGCGGTGTGGCAGCCTGACGACTTTGCCGCGGAGCTTCTCGCCGGTGGCGAAGACGTGCTGATGGTTGGTGACGGCGGGATCCGCTATCGCGAGGTGTTCGAACCGGTTGCGAGTGTCGACTTCGCCGGACCGGGGACGGCGCACCCTTCAGCTCGGTCGCTTGTCGAACTCGCACATCCCCGGGCCCTCCGCGAGGAGTTCGTGTCGCCGAGTGAGATCCAGCCGCTGTATCTGCGCAAACCGGACGCGGAGATCAACTGGCAAACCCGGGACAACCGATGAACCCGAAGCTGTTGTTGCGCAACGCGGAGCTCCAAGACGTCAACGACATTCAACGCATCGACCGGCAGGTGTATCCGACCGCATGGTCGCGGCAGATGACGATCGATCAGATCACCGGACCCGACCGAACCCATGTCGTCGTGGTCGAGCGAGGTCGGGTGATCGGCCATGGCGGCGTGTTGTTCCTGGCCGACGAAGCCCACGTGTCGACTATCGCAGTCGATCCGGCCGCACAGGGCCATGGGCACGGCCGAACCATCATGTTGGCGCTCGCCCGGGTGGCGTGCGAGGCGGGGATGCGGGGTCTGACCCTCGAAGTCCGCGCCGGCAACGATGCGGCGCTCGGCCTGTACCGATCGTTCGGGCTTGCACCCGTCGGTGTACGCCCCGGCTACTACGCCGACACCGGCGACGACGCGCTGATCTTGTGGTCGCCGCCCATCGACGACTCACCCGACGGCTGGCCCGCCAGACTCGACGCGATGGAGTGGCCCGACCCTGTCGAACTGTCGACCGAACTGGCCGGAGGAGTGTTTTCGTGCCGGAGCTGATCCTCGGAATCGAAACGAGCTGCGATGAGACGGCTGCGGCCGTCGTCGCCGACGGGCACGACGTGCGTTCGTCGGTCGTGTCGAGCCAGATCGACATTCATGCCCGCTACGGCGGTGTCGTCCCCGAGGTCGCCAGTCGGGCACACGTCGAGATGATGGTGCCCGTCGTTGCCCAAGCGATGGTCGAGGCGGGGGTCGAACCCGGCGACCTCACGGCGGTGGCGTCGACGGTCGGGCCCGGCCTGATCGGGTCGCTCCTCATCGGCGTCAGCACGGCCAAGTCACTTGCCCTGGTTTGGGATCGGCCGTTCGTGGCGGTCAATCACCTCGAAGCGCACCTGTACTCGGCGTTTCTCGAGGATCAGGACCTCGAGTTGCCGCTCATCACGCTGCTCGTCTCCGGTGGGCACACGATGCTCGTCCTCATGGAGGGACACGGGCAGTACCGCTTGCTCGGCCAAACCCTCGACGACGCGGCGGGCGAGGCGTATGACAAGGTCGCCCGCTACCTCGGGCTCGGCTACCCAGGTGGCCCAGCCATCGATGCGCTTGCAGCCGAGGGCGATCCACAGGCGATCGCGTTCCCGCGGGGCATGAAGAACGACGGTTACGACTTCTCGTTCTCGGGTCTGAAGACGTCGGTCGTCAACCATGTGCGCAAGAACCCGGATGTCGACACGGCCGACGTCGCGGCGTCGTTTCAGGAAGCAGTGGTCGACGTGTTGATCACGAAGGCTCGTCGCGCCATGGCCGAGACCGGTGCCCGGGGTCTGTGCTTGGCCGGGGGAGTGGCCGCCAACTCATCGCTACGGCAGCGAGCACTCGACGTCGCTGCCGAGGATGGGCTGAAGGCGTTCATCCCGAGCCGGTCGATGTGTACCGACAACGCGGCGATGGTCGCGGCAGCCGGCTTCCACCGCTTCGGGTCGGATGGTCCGGCAGCCCTCGATCATGGAGCAAACTCGAGCCTCCGACTCCCGACCCTCACTTGAACCATACAGGTATGCCCTCGATACCATATGTGTATGGCAGTCAAGACGACGATCAACTTCGACGACGAGATGCAAGCGGCACTCGCCGAGCTCGTCGAACTCGACGGCACAAAGACCCTTGCCATCAAGCGGTCGCTGATGGCGCAGGTGCAACGCCGACGCCGTCGTCAGGCGATGCTCGATCTCATCGCCGACTGGGAGGCCAAGGACGGCCCGATCGATCAGGCGCACCTGGACTGGGCGGATGCCGTTCTCGATCGGCAAGGCGTTGAGAAGGAACAGGTCGATCGTTGATCGTCGATGCAACCCCGTTCATCGTCGATGGCGAGCGTGTGAACTCGCGCCTGTGGGCGCTCATCAAACGAGCACTCGAACGAGACGATGAGCTCCACACCACCCATCCGGTGCTCGCCCAAGTGTGGCGTCAGCCCGGACGGCAGGCGAACCTCGCAAGGGCGCTCCGAAACTTCGAGATTCACGCGCTCGACGATGCGGTACCGGTTGGTTTGAAACTCGCCGAATCCGAGACCTCCGATGTCGTCGACGCCCATCTCGCCGTCGTGGCGGCGAGCCTCGGAACATTCATCCTGACCGGAGACCCCGACGACATGGCCGACCTCAGCGCTCGGTTCGAGGCGTATTGACCCGATGAGCGCTCGCCCCTGACACCAAACTCTTCAGACAGGCCGACCGGGAGATGCCAGACTTTGGTGATGGACAACCTGGCGGCGATTCGGGACGCCTTGCGCACCGATATGACCATCGACATCGTGACGACGGGGGCGAAGAGCGGCCTCCGACGCACGACGGAGATCTGGTTCATGCGAGTCGACGATCGGATCATCATCTGCGGCACCGCAGGCTCGATCACGGGTGGTCGGGGTCGCCACGTTCGTGACTGGGTGGCGAATCTCACCGCGCATCCCAACTTCGTGTTCCGGCTGAAGGAGTCGATGTCGACCGAGCTCGAGGCGGTTGCCCACGTCGTGACCGATCCGGATGATCGCCGAGCGATCATGACGCACCCCTCGACGCAGTGGTACCGGGAGCAAGGCGAGTCGATCGATCTGCTCGTCGACAAGGCCCCGATCATCGAAGTCGAGTTCGCCGATCCGACGGTGTGGCCCTGATTCGAGCAGCGTCGCTGGTTCTCGTAGCCATGGCCGTCGACTTGTCATGTCCTTGCCGCAGATCGCGGTCGGAGGCAGCGTGGTGGGCGTATCGCTGCTCGATGATCGACTTCGCAGTCGGATCGACGTCTACGCGCTGAACTGAAGCCGGAGTGATCCACGCGGTGGACGACGAGCCGTTGTCCGGCTCTTCGAGCCTTACTCGCTCGAAGAGCTGCTCATCTCGGCAATGTCGATGTCGAGGAACGAGTCGAGGATGTCTGATTGCCAGAACGAGTCTTCGCACGCGTCGTTGGTGCCGACTATGACGAGTGGCTCGTTCATCCGGACTCCGAAGCCGTAGCTCTCGTCGTTGCGGAGCGCGGTGAGTCCGTAGCTGCTGGCCCGGTCGCCTCCTCGACGCCGGATTGCTATTGGCCCGATCGCATGGTGGCCAACGGCAATGCGATCGCCGTACGGAGCTGCGGTCAGTTCGACGGCCTCTACATCGTCACCGATGACGGCGGCGATTGGCGCACCGAAGCCTCCAACAACGTGGTCCGTCGTCCCGACAGCTTGGCCGCATTCGACGGGGATTACTTCGTCGCCAGCCTCGGCCTTGGTCGCATCACACAGCATGATTCGTTTGGCAACGTCACTGGTTCGCTCGACAATCCAGACGGGACCTCGGTCTATTACCAGGCGGGTGATATTGGGGACTGTCGCAGGGTTTGTGTAAGAGGGGGTGGTCCTGACTGGTCCGTGTGCTG
>JAHDDK010000080.1 GCA_020629375.1 Acidimicrobiales bacterium | reverse complement strand
GCGCTCACGCAGGAACGGGAAGACGAAGTTGTCGAACGTGTTGAACAGGTCCTGGGCTGAGCCGAGGTTGACCAGGTTCGACCAGCGCATGTCGGCGTACGGGATCGAGCGGTCGGTGCCTTCGGGGGTGAAATCGCCCTCAGGGAACGGCACGTCGGCGGGGAGAGGTTGGCCGGTGCGGTTGGCCTTGTTCTCCTCACGGGTCTGGGTCTCGTCGAGACCCTTCACGAACAGCAGGTACGTGAGCTGCTCGATCACCTCCAGCGGATTGCTGATACCCCCCGACCAGAAGTCGTTCCAGACCGAATCGATCTGCCCCTTGATGTCACCCGTGATTGTCAACTGCGCTCCTCACCCGGACGCAGACACTAGCCACTCGGTCTTGATCCGAGCACTAGTGTGTGCGACCGTTTCGTGGGTCAAGCCACAAGAACTGCACCTGGCAGGGGCTCAGATAAGCTTGAAGGCCTCAGTTTTGGCAGCCGAGGATCCGAAAGCTCTAGTAGCAACCACGGTCGTGACGCGGCCGAAAGTGCAAAATCAAGGGAACACATGAGCCAGTCTCAGGCAGAAGTTGGACAGAGGACGTCGGTCTTTAGGTCACGCTTGCGTCGCGGATCGTGCGGTATTGTCCCGTCGGCGGCTACAAGAGGCACCGAGACATCCACCGCCAGGGGGGAAAGTGTCTGATCCAAAGGCAGCACCTTCCGAGCTGCCGCTCCCTTTCAGGGTGGGGCTAGAGAGTCTTGCGAGACTCGACCAAGCTGACTTTGAGCGCGTGACGTTGGCCGTCTCGACAGTGCAGAGCTCTCTACCAGTGCTCGCACGAACCATAGGCAAGTCCCTACCGACGGTCGAAGACCCGATGGCGCTAGCGAACACGTTGCTATCGCTCTGTCAAGCCTCAACGGATGAGCGATTCTCCTTAGAAGTCATCGCCGAAGGAGCAGAGATAGCTCACGTAGAGCAGTTCCGACTGCTCCTCCGTGCTGACGCACTGGTGGCCCTTGCGCGGGCTGCTCGCGTTTCGCTGGCGAACGAAAACAACTACGCAACGTCGTCAACCGTCTCAAACGTTCGGTACTTGTTCGACGAGGACGCAAGTCCCCTGGCCGGAGCAGTCGTCGTTACAAACATCCGGATTGGGTACTGGGACGCCGAGGAACAACGAACCTTCGAGGTCGCATGCGATGCTGACGACCTGCGGGACCTTCAGAGCTCGATCGACCGCGCTTTGTTGAAGATCGAACACCTGGAAGAGATGCTTGGCCGCGCCGACGAAGTCACAGTGCGGCCGTTTACAAGTACGGATGACGAGGCCGCATTGTGACGAAGAGTTCGAAAAGCGCTCAGACTGACGTTCAGACTGGGTATTCGTTTCCTCTCTACGTTTGGTTCGAAGGAACTGAGGATGAGGTCAACGACCTGTGGACCAAAGGCAGAATTGCCCCCACAACATCCCTAAGTGCTTCCGCGAGGGATGTCCAGTTCACTACCGATGGCTCGTTGACGATTCACGCTTCACGAAACTGGAACGATGAGTTTGAGTCGCTCGTGAGAGAGGGCGCAACATACCAAATTTCAGATTCGTTCATGGCCGTGGCGGCTAGGCGAGATTCTGAACGCGCCATTGCAAGGAGGGAGCACTTTCATGTGACGACGTCCCTCGTATCACCGGCATCGACGAATCGATCGCAACAGCAAGCGCTAGAGGCGACGCTACGAAAGCTGAGTCTGATTGCGGTCCCTTCAGCCGATGAGAGACACAAACGCATCCACGCCGGGCCTCCCAGATACAGCGAGACGCAACTTGCTACCTCGAAATCACCATGGGCTGATCAAATTGGCCCCCTGTATACAGCCCCAGCCGTAGCGAGGGAGACCAACATGTCTGCTGCAGCTGTCGAACTAGCTGCAGACTCAATGGCTCTCATGTGGATCGAGGACTCGAATGGAGACAAGTTGTTTCCAGTTCAGCAGTTCACGGCTGCTGGCCAGCCACTACCTGGGCTGCGAAAGCTCACCGGTCCACTCCTCCATCTGCTCGACCGATACATGGTCGCGAGCTGGTTGAATCTCGCCTCTGATGAGCTAGGTGGGAGGTCGCCTTGGGCAGAGCTAAAGCAAGAGGGAGTCTCTGAACGTCTCGAGCGGGCCGCGTCGGAGCTAGCAACCCGGATGTCCACGGCCACGAAGTGACTTCCCGCGAAACAGAGTCGCTGCAAAAGGCCCCACCCGCGGATGCGCTTGTTGGCGGTCCGACAAGGGGTGACTTTGACCTAGCTAGGGTCTGCGATAGCCGGCACCCAAGCCCATGGTTCTTTTCCTCCGATGGTGGAGGACGTTTCGACCCGGTAGGGGAGTCGGATTTCGGAGCGTGCTACTGGGCAAGTAGCTGGATGGCTGCTGTTCGAGAAGCCCTTGGTCCCGACTACCGTCCAGGTGCGGTCATCGCACGGAGTTGGTTCGATCAGCGATGTGTCTGGTCTACCAGGCCAGATCCAGATGACCCGCCACTTATTGCCGATCTCCTAAATGCTCACTGGACCGCATTTGGGCTGACGTCAGAACTCTGGACAAGAATCAAGTACGGGCGACCCCAGAAATGGGGGGCCGCGTTCCTCCGCGCAGGCTACGACGGAATGCTCCACGGATTACGGCATGTGCTGACCGAGGCCGACTTCGGCGTTACGGTCTTTGGACCCGCCGGCGCTCAGCCACACCGACGAGGCTTCACGAACGTTGAGCGAACAAGCTTTGATGACGACGATTGCCGAGCCTTCGCGGCGGAGACGAACGTATTGGTAGAAGCCACCCCCGTACCTCCCTACGCACTCCACGTAATTAGCTAGCAAAGAGCCGGGCGCGCTTGCGCACGCCCGGCCCTGCTCACCGTCAGCTGTCGGGTGCCGGTCGGTAGCCGGCTGGGGTCATCGTGGCGCTGGCACGGCCCTGGCTCACCGAACGCAACGCATCCGTGAACCCGAACAACTCCGCCAACGGCACGATCGCCCGGCAGATCGACGCACCGTTGCGCTCGGTCAGCTCACCAACCTCGCCACGACGGGCATTGATCGCACCGATGACCGCCCCGAGGTGATCCTCGGGCGCCTCGGCCTCAACAACCATCACCGGCTCGAGCAACGTCGTCCCCGCACGCTCGGCCGCCAGACGAAGCGCCTGACCACCAGCAATACGGAACGACCGCTCACTCGAATCGTTCGAGTGGATGGCACCGTCGGTCAACGTCACCTTCACGCCAACCAACGGGAAACCACGAGGCCCCTGCGACATGGCATCACGACAACCATCGGCCACCGCCCTCGCGAACTCGGCCGGCACAACACCACCGCTCGTGGCATTGACGAACTCGAGCTCACCGACGTCGACCGACCCCGTCGGCTCCACATCGACAACGACCCGGGCGAACATGCCCGGACCACCCGTCTGCTTGTTGAGTTTGTGCTCGAGACCGAACACCGGTTGGGCGATGGTCTCTCGGTAGGCCACTTCGGGTTGGCCCGAACGCACCGACACCTTGTGGTCGTCCTGCAACCGGCTCAGGGTGACCTGCAGATGCAGCTCGCCCATCCCGGCGATCAGGGTCTGACCCGTGTCGTCATCCGTGCGGACGGCGAACGTCGGGTCTTCGTCGGCCATGCGGCTGAGCGCCACCGACAGCTTCTCCTGATCCTGCGAGGTCACCGGCTCGATGGCGACGGTCATCACCGGTTCGGGGAAGACCATCGACTCGAACTCGACCACCTCGGCCGGGTCGCACAACGTGTGCCCGGTCACCGAATCGCCCAACCCGAACACGGCAGCAATGTCGCCCGCGGCGACAGAACCGACGTCCTGGGTCTTGCCGGCCATCAGCCGAACAATCCGGCTGGCCCGAACGTTCGCCCCCGTCGACGCATTGCGCACCTTGTCACCCTTGTGCAGGGTGCCCCGGTACACACGAATCCACGTGAGCTTGCCGCCCTGGCCGTGCACCACCTTGAACGCCAACGCCGCGAACGGCTGCGCGTCCAAGGGAACTGCACCCGGGTCGGGAGTTGCCTGGTCGGTCGGGCTGTGGTCGGCGCTGCGAGCGGCAACGTCGTCCGGGCTCGGCAGATACGCCACCACCGCATCGAGCAGCGGCTGCACACCGATCCCGGCCAACGCCGAACCGCACAACACCGGCACGACCTCGCCGCTCACCGTCAACCGACGCAACGCCGCACGGATCTCGTCGATCCCCGCAACGCCACCGGCCCACGACTCGAGCAACGACTCGTCCCGCTCGGCAATCCGATCGACCAGCTGCTCCCGCAACCGGGCCACGTCGGCCGCCAACGCAGGCGGCGTCGACGACGGAACGACATCCGTCGGATCATCGCTGTGCCAACGCCAGCAGGTGCCGGACAGCACATCGACCACACCGACGAACACGTCGTCCTCCACGAGAGGAAGCTGCAACAGCAACGGCGTCGCCTCGAGGCGATCACGGATCTCCGCAATACACGCATCGAGATCGGCACCGGCCCGGTCCATCTTGTTGACGAACACGAGGCGCGGCACGCCATGACGGTCGGCCTGACGCCACACCGTCTCGCTCTGCGGCTCCACCCCCGCCACCGCATCGAAGACAGCGATCGCACCGTCGAGGACGCGCAACGACCGCTCCACCTCCGCGGTGAAGTCGACATGCCCAGGCGTGTCGATGAGGTTGAGTTGATGGCCGTCCCACTCACAGGTGTGAGCAGCGGCCGTGATGGTGATACCCCGAGCCTGCTCTTCGGGCAGGTGATCGAGCTCGGCTTGGCCGTCGTGGACCTCGCCGATCCGATGGATCTGCCCCGTCAAGAACAGGATCCGCTCGGAAATGGTTGTCTTACCGGCGTCAACGTGAGCCATGACGCCGAGGTTGCGCATTTGGGCGCGCATGATGAATGTCCTTTCTGAAGTTCTGTTGTAGTGCGTGGGTCCGCTGCCCTGACGCCCTGCGTGTTTGGGCGGGCGTCTACGACGAGGGAGCGGAGCCGGCTAGGACAGCTTCAGAATCTCCCGAACGCGCGCAAGGGTCACGACGGTGGCGACGTGAAGTGCAGTCATGATGTTCCCTTTCCGTTCGAGGAAGACAATGCGAGGACCGAAGGTACGGGACCGGCGCGCAGATGGCAAGGGTGAGGTGTCACACGGGGTGCATCAACGTGAGGCACCAGCTCGAGCATTGGCCCATGATTCGATGAGTCCGAGCGCCCTGTCCTCGCCGGCAGGCCTTGCGATCGCTTGCTCCGAGGTCGCGCCAGTCAGATGATGCTCGTAGACGACCAGCCGAAGGTGATCTCTTGCCGATTCATCACTGAGATTCCCGGCAAGTTCCTCGAGCACGTCGAGCGCAACCGCGCCACGACGGAACTCCTGAGCGCGAACATTGAGCATGGTCGACCGACGAAACAGCTGGCCAGCGAGATAGAACGCTGCACCCACGATGGCCGCTCGGGCAAGGGCCGCCGGCGTCGAAATGTCATCACCGCCCGTCCCGGTAAGGATCGACACCACAAGGACGACGAGGACCACGACAAGCCCCAGGACGAACATGCCGGACGAAGCCAGATCTGCGGCCCGACGCTCTTCATCGAGGCGGGCTGACGGGGCGATCTGAGCCAACTCCGCCTCAACCTCCTCGAGCCTTCCGCTCGCCAGCGGGGCGGATACCGACTCAACCGGTGCCATCGATGGCCCCTGCTTCACTCGCCGAAGTTCGGCTTGCTCCGCTTTGAGGACAGACTCCTGCACCCGATAGTCGACACGCTCAGCCGAAGTCGGTGTGAGAACCCAACCAATAGCGATCAGTGGCAGAAGCACGACCGAAACGAGAGTCAGCGTGATCGTCAGCGCGACGGCGCTGTATCCCACCGATCCCTGCTCGAAAAAGGACAGGAGGAAGCCTTCCGGGACAAGCAAGGCAACCAACAGCACCCAAATCCACAACCGTCGAGCGACCACGCTCATCTTCTCAGAACGTGCTTGCCGGACGGCAGGCGGTCCAGGAGTTGGAGGAGGAGGCGGTACGTACTTCGACTCGGTGCTCAACAGGCCCCCGAGTTGCTTGGCGGAGCAGCTGCTCGGCGCTTCGCTCGTCGCCTTGCGTGATCCGAGTAGGCAATACCGCCGAGCAGTCTGAGCGCGAGCCAGCCGAGTCTGCCTTGCCATCCTTTCGCTCGCCGCTCTCCTGAGATCGCGACGAGCCGCCAGATCTCGTCAGCTTCCTTGCGCGGAACGCCGACGAAGTAGGCCCAGTCATGGCACGTTCCAGCGAGATCAACCGCATCAAACCGGTACAGAGACCGAGCGAACCACGGGATCGAACTGAAGTCAGTGTCGAAGTCTTCCGGCACAGTGATCACCGTGTCTCCGTCGTCACTCAACGAGAACCCGTCGAACTTGTCCGAACCGAGACCAAGATCCGTTCCGAGATCGATTACAAGATCTCGCAACAGCCGTCGTCTTCCGCTGTCGAGCCGCTCGACCCGTAGCGGGCCGGACCTGCGAACTGCCGTAGGCATAGTGGTCTCCGTTCGTTTCATGGTCGCAGTACACATCGCCACGAGACTCGAGAATCTGTCGTTGGGGCGACGATTCCGCTAGATCAACCGTCGGTCGTGAACGTCTCCGTAACCGAATCGAGATTCCCGTCGCCAAGTCCGCGCCCGTTCGCCTCGACAGTCAGGACAATCGTGTAGGTCGTGCCAGGAGCCAATGCCGCGGTCCATTGTCCAGGCAGCGCAAAGTGAGTTTGCCCACAGCCATCTGCTTGACCTTGGTTCGACCCAACCACACTGCCGTCCGGGCCACTGATGGTGAAGCTCCCATTTGCACAAACGTTCGTCTGGTAGTCGAAGCGAGCAAATGTCGAACCCAGATCGGTCAGGCGAAGATTCTGCAGCTCTACTTGTTCGGACACTTCCGGCGGCTCTCCACCGGGAGTACGGATCCCCGTCGTCGTTTCATCCACGCGCGTTCCCGCATCGACCTGAACACGAATCGTGTAGTCGACACCTGGCTGCAAGCTCGTTGCCAGCAGATCGACGAGTTGGTCTGCCCGTGCCTCACCTGTCGCGGTGTGCACCACATCTCGATCGTCGAACACCTCAGCCACGTACGAACCAGCCTCGATGGCCCGAAACCGGTAGCGCACCTCAGTCGGCCCGATGGACCCGATCTCCACGACGAAGCCTGACTCCGAAACAAGGGGGCTCGATGAGGGAAGCACAACCAGCCCAGTCTCGAACGCATCGCGAAGCTCAGGGGCAACGTCGACGGGGCTCGTCTCGGACAGGAGGTCGATCGCCCACGAGCGAAGTGCATCGTCGGCAGCTGCATGATCCTCGTCATCGGATGGCGGAGAGCTGAGAAGGTCGATCGCAAGCGCCACGTACTGCGAGTCGAGCGCTCCGCTTCCCGCCCACCGGTCAAGCGTGCTCCCAAGGAGAAGCAGCGAAAGCGGAACCACAACGAGCTGCAGCCACGGAAGCCATCTCGACTCTTTTTCGTTCTCGTCCATGACGTACCAACGATCCCTACTTGCCGACTGCTCGAAGATTCGAGCGATGGTCCTAGAAGGTTCATCGCCCCAGGGCGACCCAATCTGTCGATCGGCAGGACGAACTGAAGCCGGGCCCACGTGACCGAAATCTGTCCGCAGCGACAGATCTGGACTCCATTGAGCGATGTACGCAGGAGACGCCACCCTCGGAGACCCACAATGCACACCAATCCAATCCCGATCGCCACTAGCGCACTTGCGGGAGCCAGTCACGAGCAAACAGGATTAGGGGAGTCCGGCGGGCCATCTTCTGAGCAAGCAGCTCAACCGCCCGCTACCAACAAGAGGGGTCAGGTGGGTTCAATGCCACGAGTCGTAGCAGCCCGATACACGTTTGGCTTCTTGCTCGCAGCCTTCACGCTGCTTGCTGCATGTGGCTCAGGCGGGTCCTCATTCGTCCGCTGCAACCCACCGACACAGCAGAGCGCCAACCACGCCGGCCTGTACGACCCGACGCCAACGATCTGCGACGACGAGTCCAACCGTGGTGCGGAAGCTGGCACCGAAACAGCGGAGAAAATTGAAGCGGCGAACGCTGCCGAGTTTCCGGCGAACGTGGTCGCAAACCCAGAAGCGTGCCTCAACAACGAGGTCGAGGGGCAAATGCTCTTCGCAAACCCACAGCTGAACATCGATCGGGATCTTCTGAGCGACAGCGACCCAGAACCCGAGATCTACGCCGTCTATGAAGCAGGTGCATTTCTCGTCAGCGGCGACGTGACCGCTGCAACCAATAAGCTCCTGGCGGCCACCGGGTTGGACAGAGCCAACTTCGACTTCGTATCCATCAGGAACGCTCCGACAGGCGCGGCTCCGACCCTTGTTCGGAAAAAGGCTGACGTGGACCCACTGGCCTTCGACCCTCTATGGATCTCGAACCAGATCGCCGCCGATAACGCGTCCGAGCTGGGATTCGAGGTGCGACCGAACTACTTCTTTATGCGATCTCCGGGCGCGCAGCACTCACCGGCGAACGAACCAGTTCCTGCGGTCGGCAACTTGAGCAATGTCAACAGGTCCGCAGACCCCGTGCTCGCACTGCCGTCGGTCGACGTTCTTGATTCCGATTTCAACCACATCGTTGGCTCCCCCGATCGCATGCGACTGAGCGCCGGGCACCTCACCTTCGTAAGAGGCGTCCTTGAAGAACTAGCCCCTCGGTTCCCCATACGATCGTTCGACTTTGCGGTCGGTGACGAACTCGACCAATACCTCTCTGAATGGGAGCTGGTATCGATCTTGCTCGACGAAGAAGCCGGTCTCGGCGTCGGTCCCTTCCCCGACGTCTTGAATCTGTCAGCGGGCGGCTACACCTGCGACGAAGCCGGACGCGAAGTCCCGCTGGGGACTGAAACAGCGTTGGAGATTCTCCGAACTCGTGGCGTCGTTCTCGTCGCCGCCGCCGGAAACGACGGTCAAGTACAGACATCCCGCCGATTCTGGCCCGCAGCCGCGGCCGACTTTGATGGAGTGGGCGATCTTGTGATCGGAGTCAAGGCACTGGACAACGACGGCGAGCTTGCGCGTTTCTCAAATCCGTACCCGCTCAACGCTGCGTGTGCACTCGGAGTCGACGTCAGAAGCAGCTTTCCCGCAGGCGAATACAGCTACTCGTCGACCGTCGACGGCAACGGAGATCCCAAGGTAGTGGGCGTCTTCAAGGGTGCTGCCGTCTGGAGCGGTACATCGTTCGCGACACCGCAAGTAACTGCGCACCTCCTCGAACAGCTCGCCAAGCTTGGGGCCGACCACAGCGACGAGAGACTTCGTTTCGACGATGGCTACATGGAGGCGCGTCAAGACGTGATCAACAGCCTGAAAACCGGGTGCGAGGACGACTGAGGCTCGGCAGCCATGACGCCCGTGTTCCTATACTCGGAGCCGATGTCTCGGGTCGGAGAACTCGTGGTCTCGGCGCAAGCCGGAGACAAAGCGGCGTGGACCGAATTGGTTCACGAATTCGAGACGCTCGTGTGGCGAACCGCGCGGTCCTACCGGCTCAACGAGGCCGACGCTCACGACGTGTGCCAGACCGCATGGCTCAAAGCAGCGACCAAGCTGCACACGCTGCGTGACCCCAACCGGTTCGCCGGGTGGATCACCACCATTGTCGACCGCGAAGCGCTCAACACGCTGCGCCGGCGCCAACGCGAAGTTCCGAGCAGCACACTCCACTCCTTCGAGACCGAAGCATCGCCCGACCATGCCCACGAGCCGGTCGAGGCGCAGGAGCTCGCCGGCAGAATCCGTGCGGCATTCCTCCAGCTGTCCGAGCAATGCCGGAACATCATCACCCTGCGAACCACCGAGCCACCGACCCCCTACGCCCAAATCGCCGAGCTGCTCGGCGTGCCAGTGGGCTCCATCGGGTCGTACCGCCAGCGCTGCCTGGCAAGCCTCCGAGTCCTGGTTGGTGAATTCGCGTGACCGAGCCGACCGACGACGAGCTCGAAGCCCTCGTGGCAGCCGTCATCGGCGACTCCCCCGTCCCGTCCGCTCAAACCGAATTCGCCATCGAAGCATTCTCGCTCGCACGCCTCGACGAAGAGCTCGCCGACCTCGTCTTCGATTCGACCAGCGAATCCGCGCTTGCCGGTGTCCGGTCCAACGAAGCCGATCGCATTCACCACAGCTACGTGCAGGGACGCATCACCCTCGACATCGAGTGGGAACCCGGCCCCATCGTCACCTTGTCAGGCCAGATCGACGCCGAATCACCACAGGAAGTCATCCTTCGTCGACCGGACGGCGATCGGTCCGCCGATCTCAATGAGTTCGGAGAATTCAGCTTCCCACAGGCACTCCGTGGCCCCGCACGCATCACCTGCATCGCCGGCGACCAGCGGTTGGAAACCGACTGGTTCATGCTCTGAACCTCAACTCGCCCCAACACACTCCAGTGCAAGGAGCGGCGAGTCCACAGCGACGCCGAACAGCGACCGCGAAGTCGATTCCCCGCTCCGCAACGCACGGTGAAACTCCGCAGCTGCCGCCGCCGTTGGCTCAGTGTCCGGCAGAAGGCTCGACGTACAGATCACCGACGACGTCCCCGCTGCCAGCAGAATCGACGCCATCCCGAGCGACTCGCCGGCGGTGACTTGCTTGCTCCCTCCAAGCGAGCACGACGAAAGAACGATCACCCGGGGCGGGCTCTTCAGTCGCTGAAGATCGTAGGCGAACAGTGGCCCATCGTGCAGCAGCAGATGAGAGAACAGCGGGTTCTCCGCCGTGGTCGATCCATGTGCGATCAGATGCGCAACATCCGCCCCTTCCAACGCCTCCATCACCGCCTCGGACGTCGCCTCCACACCGCTCAAACGGACCGCGTCGGGATAGAGCGAAGCAACCGCATCGAACTCCACATTCCCAGCATCCACCGCCGGCCCGGAAACCACCACGGCCGGCCGGGTCGACGCCTTCCTTGGCCGGCGGCGCTCCGCGTGCAACCACAGGCTCGCCGAAGGCGCAACTGCGATGGCCGCACCACGCTGACGAGACAGCGCTCCCCAAGGCACGTCGCGAAGATCCCGACTCGGCACAACGACGAGCTCGCCCGACACACCCAACGCCCCAAGAATTCGATCGTCGAGCTGCTCCACCGCATCAGCGATCGACCGCTCCAGGGTGTCTCTGCGACCGCCAGCGGCCCGTAGGGCAAGTCGCCGGAGCCGTCGGGTGAGCGCTCCAATCTGGTCATCACAATCGCCGACCTCACCCGCCTCCACAAGCCGTGCACCGACGCCATCGATCACCACCGCGACCCGTCGCCCCTCCACCAAATCCAACGCCACCAGCGTCCGCGCGCCCAACGCCTCCTGAACTGCATCGATCGAGGACAGCTCCACACCAGCGTCGCTGCCCGGACCGGCCACGCGCCGACTCCGCTCGCTCACGCTGCTCTCCAACTCTCCCTGCCGAACACGAAGACGAGCGGTGTCCAAGCCGGCAGCCTCCCGTTCTCGTACCTCGGAAGCCACCAAGCGCAGCTCGCGCAGGTCGGCCGACAGGCCCGCGTCATCCGGAGGGACAACCGGTGGAAACCGAAGCGACCCAGCCCGGGATCGCTCCATCCAATCGAAAACGCGCGCTGCATCGCCCGCCTGCAACGCCAACGACAGACCGATCGCAAACAGCTCTTCGGCATGCCGGCTCATCGTCGCCCGAGTGTCGATCGCACCAACCGCCGCCTGAGAATCGGCCAGCGCCCGCGCACCTGCCGCAGCGGCCCGGGCAGCACCGTACGAATTTCCCCGCGCTTGACGGACCAGCGTCAACGCCAGCCACGACAACACCCGCACGTTGACCGGCCCCCGAGAACGCGAGCCAACCACTCGATCCAGCAACGCCTGCGCCGAACCGTCATCACCGCGGGCGAGAGCCACCCGACCCGCAAGCAGAAAGGCATCCCGCGCAGCCGAGTGCTGCTTCCGCTCCTCCAAGACTTCTGCAGTCCGGACGAGATCCATCTCGTCCGACGCGCTCAACCCTCCACGCCCCCACTTCGCCTGGAGCTCGAGCGCATGCGCCGACGCAGCCCACGTCATCCGATCGAGCGAACGAAACAGAGCTTCCGCCGACGCAGCTGCATCCCCTCCTCCGTCGTAGTCGCCCCGACCCAGCCGTGCGTGCGCCAGCATCAAGTAGGCCTCGGCCCCCTCCATCACATTGCCGGACTCGGTTAGCGCAGTAGCCGCAGCGGCGGCAATGGGTTCGGCTTCGCCCGGCAGTCCGGCCGCAAGCAACGCCTCACAACGGTCGATCGCCAACTCCGGATGCGGACGGCCCTGCGCCTCGAGTTCCCGTGCGGCGTGGTCGAACAGCGACAGCCCACGAGCCAACTCGCCGTTTCGCACGGCGACCCAGCCCAGGTTGTGCGTCGCAATCGACGCAGCGCTTGCCAAACCGAACTCCCGATAGATCGCGTCCGCCCGGGCAAGATCGCGAGCCGCCTGCGCAAGGCTGCCCTCATAGCCGAGCACCACACCACGGTTCGAGAGCGTGTGCGCAACATGCCGGTGATCACCCTCACGCTCAAAAACCGGAAGCGCGTCATTCATCAGACGCAAGGCGTCCGCATACTCGCCTTGGCGATAGTGGATGCTCGATCGCTGGAAGACGACGCGGGCAGCCGCCAGACCGTCGAGCAGAGACTCCGCCCGGTTGAAGTGCTGCATGCCAAGCGCAGGGTCGCCAAGGTATGCCTCCACCACACCGAGGCTCATCAACGCCTCGCCCTCCAACAGCGGCGAACCCGCCACCCGCCCATGATCAGCTGCCGCCTCGAGCGAGCGCTTTGCGGCCGGCAGGTCGCCAAGGACTCGAAGCGCAGTACCGCGTACCCGCTCGAGCATCGACGCGGCCTCCAAGTCCGGTGGCGACGCAAGGCTCTCGAGCAAGGACGCCGCCTCATCGAGCACAGGGCGAGGAGCTGCGTCGACCAAGTCGACGAGTTCCCGGGCCCGCTCCCGCACCATCGAGTGCTGCACACTCATGGACGACGGTGTAGCACGCTCAGCAGGTCACGTCCCGAGAAACTCGCCAACTCCCAAAAGTCTGTCAGACCGCAAGTGGCACATCCCCGGCCAACCGACGAGCACTCCTCCGGCCTCGAGCCAAGAGCGACTCCACGGCGCCGTAGCTCTCGCCCATGCGATCTGCGACCTCACCCACGCTCAGTTCGCCCACATACCGAAGCACCAACGCCGTCCTCTGGCGGTCCGGCACTCCATCAAGCCAACCCAAGTCGATCAAACTGCTCGACGCCGTTGCGTCGTCTCCCCGCATCTCCACCGTCATCGAATCGCCGCACCGCTCGACGAGCCGCTGGGTGCGCTCGCGACGGCGCCACGAATCGACTATCCGCCTTCGTGCAACCGTGAACAAGAAGCCGGCCTGGATGTCGGCTGCGCTGTCCCTCTCGAGCGAACGAGCCACAGTCACAAAGACCTCACTCGTGATGTCCTCCGCCAGCTGCGCACACCCCACCCGACGTCGCACAAACGAGTGCACTTCGTCGGAATGCAGACACCACAGCCGCTCCACTTCCATCTGATCCCGCATAGGAATTCCTTTCCTCATGCAGGGCAGACGGAGCGCGCAGACCAGAAATACAAATTGTTTGGCGCGGCGTTCTCCGGTGTCGCAGCAGCCTGGTGTCACACCGTCCCGGTAGGTTCGATCCTGCCTCGGCGAACGGGCACACGTTCACCCCACGACCGCAGCCCCTCGACGGGCTGCACGACATCTGGGAAACTGGCCATGTCCATCAGCGAACGCGACCGGCGCGATGCATACACCGGGCTCGAACAAGCCCTTGGTGAAAACGTCGCAAACACCATCATGCAGCTCCTCCCCAATCAACCTGCCGACCAACTCGTCACCCGAGCCGACATGCACGCGTTCGGAGCAGAGCTGCGCGGCGAAATGGCTGAGCTGCGAGCCGACATGGTCGACCGCTTTGCGACCGCCAAAGTCGAAACCCAGCGGCTCATCGTCGCCAGCATGGCCGGCAACGCAATCGCTGTCATCACCGCAATCGCCGTCTGAAGCCGTAAAGACGGCCTGAGCAACGCTTCCCCGAAGCCGCCATCCGAAGCGCCTGATCACCAGCGACACGAAGCGACCGCTCAATCCAGCAGCAGTACCGAGACTTCGACCAGCGCTTCGAGGTCGGCCGGCGAGAGCGCCGCCCCTTCGATGGCCACAACATGCTCGCCCTCGGCGAGCAGAACGATGGTCAGGTCATCTGGGAGGATTCGATGCGCGACACCAATCAGGATCACAGCCAGAGCTGCCAGCCAGCGGGTCAACGAATGGC
>JAHDDK010000158.1 GCA_020629375.1 Acidimicrobiales bacterium | reverse complement strand
TGAAGTCGATCGGCCGCGTCGACATCCCGCAAGAAGCCTTCGTCTCCGCCCTCAAACTCGACGACTGATCTTGCCCCTCGAGACGCGGGCCCCAAAGACTCTCTTGGGAAACCTCTTCTTTCTTGGTGTCGCTGTGGTGTTGCTCGTGCTCGCCGTTCGCAAGGTGGACAACCGTTGGCTCCGCTCGGACGAGACTCTCGTGGTAGGGACGTACGAGGCCGGCGGGCTCATCAGCTTCGTGGATCCTGGCAGCGGTGAGACTCGACTGGTCGACGATGGGCACTCGGAGCGCACGCGGCCGCGACCCGGCGGACCTGCAGAGGTCGTTGTCGCCGAGGACGGCGGGGCAAAGGCGAGGCCAGGTCTCATGGCCTCGTACGGGTTCGCCGCGTTTGCCGCCTTTTGGGCGTTGCTTTCTACAGCTGTTTGCTACCCAGAGATTCGTGAGCACCTCAGACGGCGGGCGAGAGAGTCCTAGGTTCCCCACCGTGTGTTCGCCGGCCGAGCCTGAACGCCGTCGGTTATCGACCCGGCTTCGGTAGTGTCGCCGTCATGCAGCCCGCAGCAGATGCGATTCATTCGCAGCACGCATCGATCGAGATCGATGCATCGCCCGAAGCCGTCTACGCGATGGTGAGCGATATCACCCGCATGGGGGAGTGGTCGCCCGAGGCCGTGGGTGGCCGTTGGATCGACGGCGGCGCCGGCAATGTCGGCGATTGGTTCGTGGGCGAGAACGAGCTGCCCGAACGCAGCTGGGAGCGTGAGTGCCAGGTGGCGGCGGCCGAGCCGGGCCGCGACTTCACGTTCGTCGTGGGCGGGGTCGAGGCGAACTGCACCTGGTGGAGCTACGAGATGGAGCCGACCGAGGCCGGCGGCACGAAGCTCACCGAACGCTGGTGGATGGTGAACCGAACGCCGGCCATGGCAGCGGCCGTCACCGACGCTCCCGACGTCTACGCCGATCGCACGGGCCCGTACACGGCTCAGATGCTCCAGGCGACCCTGGAGAACCTCAAGGCGGCGGCCGAGGCGTGAGCTGTTCAGACGTTGCGGGGTGACGTCCCGCCTGACGCTCATTTCCGTGTCGGGCAGTTGCCCGCCAGGCGAGCTCTGGGCACTTTGGTCGTCTCCCCTGGAGGAGCGCCTCACCCTGGCTCGCGCAGGGGTCGCGGCGACCGAACGGTGATGCGTGATCAGAGTGTCGCTGTCTTGCGTTCGAATCCAGTCGGTGCACTGGCAGCGGTCATTCGAAGTACTTTCCGACGGCCTGGCCTCCCTCTGGAAGCGGAGAGGGTCGCCCAGTCTTCGGCGCGGCTGCGTCTTGCTTGCGGCCGTGATAACGCTCGTCGTAGCTCTGCTTAGCCAAGTCAAACACGGCGGTCGCTGGCTCGGCCACCGACGGTTTCCCGAAGTTCAAGATCGCCACGTTCCGAAGTCGTTGATTAGCAAAGCCAGTTGCCCCCTGCTCGCCGATCTTCACGTTCGCCGTTTGGACGGATGACGCACGTACGGATCCGATCAGCATGACACCACCCGTCGCAAACCCTTGGAGACCACCCTCAGCGGTTGACCATTCCTCGATTCGTCCGTTCGGCGTATCTTTGATGTTCTCGCCCGTCTGGGTCTTGGCCGCAGTCTCGCCAGGGCTAGGTAGATCGATGTCAGATGCGGACTCGCCGCCAAGTGTCCTCTCGATCAGTATCCGCATCGCCTGAACCGGACCGGTTCCGCGGTACACGGTAAGGTGCCGAAAACTCGCGGTTTCGGCAGAGACCTTTTCCGAGCGGTTGTGCGTTGTGGTCGAGTGCCTCTTCAGCCAGCCCATTGCTGCTGCCGAGACATTCTGTGTGTCTCGGGCGGCAGTGAGTGCCGCCCAGTATCGGCGAACTGCGTCATCGATGCTGAGGCGAATCGGGTTGATTGTCGTCACATCGACGTGGATGTAGTTGACGAGTTGCTGATTGAAATCGACTTTATACGGATTAAATTTGCGAGAATCTCTCGCCAGCGTACAGGCATCTTTGAACTCGCCTTTGTTGAGAGAAGTGATCCCTGCTTGCGCTCGATTACCGACGAGGCCGGACGGGCGGCGGTGTCCCGGCGCATTCTCCACTCTGCCGCGTGAGTCCGACGCGCTCATTCGCTTCGATTTATCCACTCCGCACCTCCTCGTGCCCGCCATTGTGTCACAGTCCTCTCTTGTTGACCGTCGGACCGGCCAGCCTGCTGTCAGGTCGCGGAGCGCCGATCGCCAAAGGCGGTGGGGCGGGCCGATATCCTTGACACCCGTGTTGGACGAACGAAAGACG
>JAHDDK010000016.1 GCA_020629375.1 Acidimicrobiales bacterium | reverse complement strand
GCGGGAGGCGTTGACCGGTCCGCCGGGTCGGCCGCCAAAGCCGCCGGTGGCGACCTGGACGGTGTCGAACACCTGGAACGAACCAATCACGGTCACGACGAGCACGAGTGCCAAGACTGGCCGAAGCAGGGGGATCGTGATGCGCGTCAGCATCTGCATCTCCGTTGCCCCATCGAGCGCGGCCGCCTCGTAGAGCGAGCCAGGGATCGTCTGGAGGCCGGCGAAGATCAGCAATGCCGTGTATCCCATGTGGCGCCAGGTGTTCACGCCAGCGATGGTCGGGATCACGGCTGTCGTGCTGGTGAAGAAGTCCGAGTCGATCCCGAACCAACCGAACACGTCGGCGACGTACCCGAGATTTGGGTCGAGGAGCCACACGAAGAGCAGAGCGACGACGACGTTGGGGATGAGCCATGGGAGCAGCACGACGCCACGGATGAACGCGGATTTCGTGAGGCGGTCCATCATGACGGCGATGAGCACGGCGATGATTGTCTGGCTGATGATGTTGATCAACACGTACCAGGCCGTGACCTTGATGGCGTTCCAGAAAAGGTCGTCTTGGAGGAGCTCGGAGTAGTTCTCAGTGCCGATGACTTCACCGCGTCCCGACAGCAGGTTCGTGTCGGTGAAGCTGAGGTAGATCCCCCGAATCGAGGGGACCAGATAGAAGACGACGAATCCGATCAATGCGGGTAGCAAGAACCAGAACGCGACTTTCCACCCCCCGTAGAGGTTGAGTTTCGAGCCTCCTGTGATGGCTCGATCCTGTACGGCTGTCATAAAGAGCTCCCCCCTCGCATCCCCCGATGCGAACTTGCTCCTCGCTCAACGAGCGAGACCTGATGTGTTGTTCCCGCGGTCTACGTCGCTGGCAACCGTCGTCGCCTGGTTTCCCCCGGTGCGAAGCAGTCCACAACAAAAACGATTAAGTTGCAAGTCTCGTACTCAGGATTCTGGTGAAATCGGCCCGCCGTAACGCCGAAGTTCACCAATGAAACCACGGCTGTCGACCCGGATGACCGGCTCGCCGTCCACCACTGCTACGACCTGTCGAACGACGTCTTCGGGTTCCAGATCGAGCTGCGCCCATTGGTCGGTACCATCACGAACCCACGATTCGCCCGCCGACGCCGTCGCGAGAGCGACCTCGCCGTCGAGGTCGAACCCAACGCCGAGCGCATTCGATCCGAACGGGAGCGAGGCGATGCGCTCCCAGGGCTCATCGTCACGTCGGGAGAACATTCCGAACGGGCTGATGAGGGTCATTGTCCCGTCGGCCGACACCGAGAGGGGAGTGGTCGCGAGCGTCATCGATGAGTGCGCCGGCGTCGGTCCCGCCTCTCGCTCGATGCCATCGGCCGACCACGTCAGAATCGTTGTCCCGGGCTCCCGAAGCGAAAACGACTCGGGCTCGATCGCCGAGAGTGAATCGACGATCAACCCATGGACTCGATCATTCCGGGCGACAAGAGAGAGGACCCGCTCTCCTGGCCGAAGCGTCAATTCGTCGACCACGTCGGACCCGGCCCGTTGCATGCGGATCACCTGAAGCGACTGCACCAGAAAAGGCATCGTGGTCAGTGCCCGCCCCTTTGCCGGTTCAGGGTCGCCAATGCGTCCCACGGTTTCGCCATCGCACGACATGAGCTCGATGGTGTTGGCGATGTCGGGCACCGGGTCGACCCAGCACGTCGCTGCGGCGAGGTCCGGCGAGGCGTACCGCTCGATGAGTGATCGCAATCCCGCACGATCGGTGTCTGCATTGGACGCCACGGCGTCGACCGTGACGATCGTGGCCTCGCCTACGTGTATCGCCACCGGCCAGCTGCCCTGTCCGACGGCCGTGGTCGTGTCGAGACGGGCCCAGCGTCCATCGCCTTCGCGTTGGAATTGCACCATCTGATATCCGCCCGGGGTTCCCTCTCTGGCCCACACGGTGATCACCCCATCGTCCTCCGCCGCAGCGAGGAGGCTCCCGGGCGCCGGTCCAGATTCGACCTCATGCCATCGGAGTGCATCGTCCGAGCGGACGAGCGTGCCGCCGATGAAGGAGTGGCGAATCGTCCACCAGCGGCCCTCAGTGTCACGAACGGGCGGACGCAAGGCGTCGCCGATGGGCGCCCGGTCCGACACGGTGAGCAGCTGGTGGGGCGGGACTGTTGGTGACGCCGCTTCCGGCAGCTCGCCAAGGGGCTGACGCGCCGCGAGCGCGAGTGCTGCAGCGGCCAACAGCGGGAGCGCGACAATGAGCCATTGACCACGCCAAGGCGTCGGCGGAGCCATCGGCGCGATGGGTTCGGGCGGTCGGCCGCCCTGATTATCAGACGCGGAGTCGCTCACCGGTCACGAAGGGTGGGATGAACTCGCCATGGGCGTCAATCAGCTCGTCGACCAACAACCAGATCTGCTCGAGATCGAGCTCTGCAGCGGTATGCGGGTCGACCATTGCGGCGTGGTACACGTGCTCGCGGTTGCCGGTGAGTGCCGCCTGTACTGTCAGCTCCTGAACGTTGATGTTGGTCTGCATGAGCGCCGCTAGATGCGGGGGCAGCGCGCCAATCTTCGTGGGCTGGACGCCATTGGCGTCGACGAGGCACGGAACCTCGACGCAGGCGTCGGACGGCAGATTGTCGATCAGCGCGTCGTTTCGGACGTTGCCGTACACGACGCGAGGCGTGCCGGTTTCGATCGAGTGGATGATGCCCGCTCCGTATTCGACGCTCGGTACCACGTCGAGCGCCGCGTCGGGATCGGTGAGCTCGGCCCGCATCACCTCCCACGCTGCGATCTGACGTTCGCAGCGACGAGGGTATTCGTCGAGCGGCACGCCAAAGCGCTCGAGCAGGTCTTCGCGGCCCTCCTTGATGAAGAAGGGCACGTATTCGCTGAAGTGCTCGCTCGATTCGGTCACGAAGTACCCCAGCCGCTCGAACATCTCGTATCGAACGGCGTCGGACAACCCGTCGATCCCTCCGTCGGATCGGGCCGCGTCACCTCGAAGCGGCGCCGGATTCGCAGCGATGAAGTCTCGCAAAGCTGGATAGAGGTCCGCGACGCCGTCAGCGGTCCGTTGGCCGAACTCGAGGTAAAAGGCCATGTGGTTGATCCCGGCACAACGGAACTCGAGCTCGTCGTGTGACACGCCGAGGTCGCCAGCGAGCTGCTCGGCGGTGTGTTGGACGGAGTGGCACAGGCCGACGGTCTTGATCGTGCTCGCCCGATCGATGGCCATGCAGTTCATCGCCATCGGGTTCACGTACTGCAAGAGGGTCGCGTCGGGGCACCGCTCCATCATGTTGTCGGTCAGTTCGAGGAGGACCGGAATGGTGCGGAGGCCGCGCATGATGCCCCCGATGCCGAGCGTGTCGGCGATGGTCTGCGTGAGGCCATAGCGGCGCGGGATCTCGAAGTCGGTCACCGTGGCGGGCTCGTACCCGCCGACTTGGAACATCGTGATGACATGATCGGCGCCGTCGATGGCTTCGTTCTGGCTCGTGGTCGTCTCGATCGTGGGAGAGACCTCGAGTGCTTCAGCCACCTTGTGTGCGACGATCTCGCTCGTTTCGAGGCGCGTTGCATCAATGTCGTGCAACCGCAGCGTGGCGTTCGCGAGTTCGGGGAACGAGAGGATGTCGCCGAGCAGGTTCTTCGCGAAGACCGTGCTCCCGGCGCCGATGAAGGCAATGGTCGTCATGCGTCGAGGTTAACCGTTTCAGTCCCCTGCTGGCGAGGGCATCGCATTCATGGGGTGCGATACTCGACCATGCACGAGGCTCAATCGATCGTTGATCTCTTCGACCCCGACCTGCCCGGAATCGGCCGGCTCCCGATGGCGCGGGCCCTCGGCGGTCCGCATCGTGAAACATGGTCGCTCGACGGCACCTGGGAGTTCTTACGTGTGGCCAGACCCGACCTGGCGCCCGACGGCTGGCACCAGGCGTCCCACGATCGATCGGATTGGGGGGCGATCTCGGTGCCCGGCGTGTGGACACGCCAGCAGACCGCAGATCGACCCCACTACACGAACATCGTGATGCCGTGGCCGGGCAATCCTCCGGACGTACCCGAAGACAACCCGACCGGTCTCCATCACACGACGTTTGTTCGTCCCGAGGCCGAACGCGTATTGGTCGAGTTTGGCGGCTTCGAGAGCTTCCTCGGACTCTGGTGCAACGACGAGTTCATCGGTGTTGCGAAGGACAGCCGCCTTGCAGCCACCTTCGATCTGACACCGCACCTCGTTGACGGCGAGAACCACCTCGCCGTCCTCGTGACCCGATGGTCTGATTCCACCTGGATCGAGGATCAAGATCACTGGTATCACGCTGGTCTACATCGCCCCGTGCGCCTGCACACGACCCCGGCCATCCGCATCGACGACGTCGCGGTCCACGCCGACTACGACGCCGAGAGCGGCACGGGATCGCTGACCACCAGGGTGACCGTGGGGGCACTCGGATCGATGCCCAACGGCTGGACGGTCCGAGTCTCGGGCGATCCGTTGCCATCACCAATCGACGGTGCAGTCCCCACGGATCCGCCGCCGACGGGGATCGAGGCGCTCGTCGCGGCATACGAGTTTCCGGGCCGCCACGTCGATTCCACTGCTGAGGGCCTCGACGTCAACCCGTGGTCTGCGGATAGGCCGACCCTGTATGACGTACGCGTCGAGCTGGTCGACGCAGCTGGCCAGACGGCGGACGAGACAACCATTCGTGCCGGATTTCGCCGAGTCGAGATCTCCGATCGTCGCCTGCTGGTCAACGGGGCACCCACGATGATCAACGGTGTCAACCGCCACGACCACCACGCCGACACGGGCAAGACGCTGACGCCCGACGAAATTCGAGCCGAGCTCGAATTGATGAAGCGGCACAACATCAACGCCGTCCGAACCGCGCACTACCCGAACGATCCCGTCTTGCTCGATCTGTGTGATGAGCTCGGACTCTTCGTCGTCGACGAGGCCAACATCGAGTCGCACGCCCGGCACGACTCACTGATCTCTTCCGGCCTGTTCGATCTCGCCGTCCTCGACCGGGTCCGACGCATGGTGCTCCGGGATCGTTCGCACCCATGCATCATCGGCTGGTCGCTCGGCAACGAATCGGGCCACGGCGCCGCACACGACGCCGCCGCTGCATGGATTCGCCACACCGACCCGACCCGCTTCGTGCAATACGAGGGCGGGTTCAACATCGACTGGAAAGAACGTGGGAGCCCCGAAGCGCGCCACCGCGCCCCGACCCGCTCCGGTCGGCTGATCACCGACGTCGTCTGCCCCATGTACGCGTCCGTCGGGGAGATCACCGCATGGGCAGATTGGGCTGAGGAGACCAACGAAGACGATCGTCCGCTGATCCAGTGCGAGTACAGCCATGCGATGGGCAACTCGAACGGTGGACTCGCCGACTACTGGGACGCGTTCTGGTCGCGTGACTCACTGTGGGGAGGATTCGTGTGGGACTGGAAGGACCAGGGCCTACGCGAGACCGACGAGAACGGGCGCGAGTGGTTTGCCTACGGCGGCCACTACGGCGACGAGCCGAACGACGCAAACTTCTGCATCAACGGCGTCACCGACCCCGACGGTGCCGCGCATCCGGTGATGCGCGAGCTCGCGCATCTCGCCCGGCCCATCAGCGTGAAGAACGTCGGCGACTCGTGGACCTTCGCCAATCGGCGACCGCACGTCGACTCCAGCGACCTGGCCTTCGTTGCGCTCGTCGAAGTCGACGGACACGTCGTGGGCGAACAGGTGCTCGACATCCCGGTGATTCCGCCGGCGGGAGAGGTGGTGGTTGATGTGTCCCTCGCTGTGCCCGCAGTCGAGCCAGCTGATGCGATCACCGTCATCGTCGAATCACGGCTCGTCGACGACACCGCCTGGGCGACAGCCGGCCACGTCCTCGCTCGCGACCAGTTCGTCCTCGTTGAGGCGCCCGCACGGTCGCTTGGCGGGGGGGCTGGGCGCGATGTGTCGGATCTGGTCACGGCTGCTCGCCCGACGCTGTGGCGAGCGCCAACCGACAATGACGGTGTCGCACAGGGTTGGATGTCCGAGGTGAGCGGTATTCGGCCCCACTGGCTTGCGGGGGGCCTCGACGTGCTCGACCTCGTCGACACAGACGGGATCACCGAGCTGATCGGGAGTGGGGGAGCGAAAGCCGTCCATCGTCGTGCGGTCACACTCGAGGCTGACGAACGTCTACGGATCGACGAGACGATCGAGTTGCCGGACGCCTGGACCGACGTTCCTCGCGTAGGCGTGCACTTCCCGGTACCGGCGACCTGGTCGACACTGCGATGGTTCGGCCCCGGCCCCGACGAGACGTATCCCGACCGGCGATCTGCGTCGATTGTCTCGTTGTGGGAGTCGACGGTCGAAGCCCAGTATCACCGCTATGTCGTTCCCCAGGAGCATGGATGCCACGTCGATGCTCGCTGGTTCGAACTCGTCGACGAGTTCGGCACGGGCATCCGAGTCTCGGGAGGCCCGACGGTCACCTTCTCCGCCCGCCGCCACACCGACGCCGCGCTGACGGCGGCCACCACCCTCGCCGAGCTCGACCAAGCCGACCACATCGAAGTACACGTCGACGCAGCCATGCGTGGCCTCGGCACCGCGGCATGCGGCCCCGACGTCGACGCGCGACACCGCATCGCCCCCGGCACCCACCACTGGACCTGGTACCTGCACGCGCTCTAAGCGTGTCGGTTTCGCCTTCGGCGAAGCCCTTACCGAGTTTGCTGCGCAAACTCGCGCCGTTGGTGTTTCAGGCCGATCTGCGCATGAGCGCCCAAGGGCGCGAACTCGCAGCGAGGAGCAGCGTCACCCCTTGCTGGCGCCGACGGCGAGGCCGGAGATGAACTGTTTTCGCAGCGCGAGGTAGATGATGATCGTGGGCAGGACGACGATCAGGGAACCGGCGGCGACGAGGTTGTCGTCCGTGAAGAACTCGCCGGACAGGTTTCGGAGCGACGACGTGATCGGCAGGTCTCGGCCCTTCTGGACCAAAACGACGGCCCAGAAGTAGTCGTTGTAGATCCACGCGAACTCGAGGGTGGCGAGGGCGCCGAGAGCCGGACGGGTGAGCGGCATGACGATCTGCCAGTACTGCCGCCAGAGGCTGGCGCCGTCGACCATCGCCGCTTCGTTCAGTTCCTTCGGGAGCGTCTTCATGTAGTTCGAGAGCACGAATGTGCAGAACCCGGATTGGAACGCAACGTGGATCAGGATCAGCCCCAACAGGCTGCCACGGAGCTCACCGGACTCAGAGAAGATCGGAAACTCCGGGACCGGGATTCGGTTGTAGATCTGGAACAGCGGCTGAATGATCGCCTGCGGCGGAAGCAGGTTGCCTGCGGTGAACAACATCAACAGCGCGATGTTGAACTTCCACGAGTAACGGCTGACAGCGAAGGCCACCATGCTGGAGAAGAACAGCACGAGGACCACCGCAGGGATCACCACGATGAACGTCACGAACCAGTGGCGAGGCATATTGCCGCGTTCCCACGCGTTGCGGAAGTTGTCGAGCGTGAGCGTCTCGGGCCACGAGAAGAAGCCGTTGGGGTCGACCGACGTTTCCGCATACGGGCGGAACGCGCTGATGACCATGCCGACGATCGGGAGGAGCCAGATGAAGGCGAGGATGAACAGGAACGCCTGAGCAAGAACCTGGTTGCGGCGACGAGTGATCATGCGGTGTCGTTCTCCCGGAAGGTCGAGCGCAGGTACCAAATGACGAAACCGAAACACAGCAGCAGCAGCATCACGCCATAGGCCGATCCGCGGCCAACGTTGCTCGACTCGCCGAGGATCGACTCGGTCACGAGGATTGACAGCACGTCGGTGCTGATCGGATTGTTGAGCACGTCGATGATGTCGAACACCCGCAGCGCCTCGATCACGGTGATGACGAGGATCACGACGTTGACCGGTTTCAGCGACGGGAAGACGATGTTCTTGAACGCCTGCCACTCGCTCGAACCGTCGATCGCTGCGGCTTCTTTGAGCGACGGATCGACGGACTTCAGCCCGGCGAGGTACAGCACCATGATGTAGCCGACGTGACGCCAGATCATCGGAGCGATGATCGCCAAGAAGTTCTGCGTGAGCCCGTACTCGCCGATCGGGATGATCTGGTCGGAGTTGCCGAGCCACGAGATCTGATCGCCTTCGGCGGTTCGGTCGAGCAAGACGTTGAGCACTCCCTGGCGTGGCGAGTAGATCACCGATTTCCAGATGAAACCGACGACCGCCAGTGAGAGCACGACGGGGAAGTAGAAGACGCTCTGATAGATCGCCGTGCCCTGAAGGTTCTTGTCGAGGATGTACGCGATGAGGATGCCGAGCGGCGTCGCGATGAGAAACAAGAACAACAGCACCCAAAAGTTGTTGAGGAGCGCCTCGTACAGGTCTTTCTCGAAGACCGTGAACAACTGTCGGTAGTTGCGGGTTCCGACCCACTTCATGTTGTCGAAGCGGAAGCCGTTCCAGTTCGTGAACGACAACAGGATCGTGATCACTGCCGGAACCCAGATCAGCGTCACATGGAGGAACGTCGGGATCCCCACCATCGTGGTGAGGACTCGGCGATCCGTGTCGGTGAGCAACGAATACCGACGCCGCCGACCTCCGTCTGAGGTCGACGACGACGGCTCGTCGTTCGGGGTGTCGTCCAGTGACTCCGACGAGTCACCGGAGGGGTTGTGCGTGGCGGTCACTGGACGAACCCGATCAGTTGGTCTCGTTGAAGTCGGCGAAGATCGCGACCTTCTTCTCCTCGAGGTCAGACAACAGCGTGTCGACATCGCCGGGGTTCTCAATGAACTCAGCAAACATGTCGCCCGCGGCGCTGGCGAAGTCCGGGATGGTGTCGCGGTCGAGGAACTGCGAGATACCGGTGGCGGCGCTCGCCAGCTCCGACGACTTCTTCTGAAGATCGTTGTAGACGCTGGTGTTGGCGCCCGAGTTCGAGGCAACGACCGACGGATCTGCGCCGAGGTACGCGTCCTGCGCGGCCGGTGTCGACATATGCAGGAGCATCTCCTTGGCGGCACCCTCGTTGGTGGGCGACGCAACCATCTGGAATCCGTCGATCGGGGCGTCGAGTGCCGCAGCACCGATGCTCGAGTCGAGCTCCGGGAAGTTGAAGAAGTCCATCACCGATGCATCGGTGAGCGCCGACGCGGCGAACGTGCCGAGCAGGTACATGCCGACACGACCCTCTTCCATGTCGATGGCCGCTTCCTGCCAGGTGCGGCCGTTGGCGCCCTCTTGGTGGAAGGGGAGCAGATCGGCCCATGTGCTGAAGACCGCACGGGTGCGGTCGTCGGTCCACGATTCGTTTCCGCCCATCAGGTCGACGTGGTAGTCGTATCCGTTGATGCGGAGGTTGAGAGCGTCGAACGTGCCCATGATCGGCCACTTGCCGTCGTTGGCGAACGCGAACGGCGTGATGCCGGCGCTCATCATGTCTTCGGCGAGGCTGAGGAGCTCGTCCTTGTTGGTGGGTTCGCTCCAGCCGTTCTCGGAGAAGACGTTCTTGTTGTAGTTGACCGCCCAGGTGTAGAACGACGTCGGTACGAAGTACTGATTGCCATCCGACGCGGTCGATGCGGCCTTGAAGCCTTCGCCGAGACCGTCGATGTTGTCCCACACGTCGGAGATGTCGCCGACGAGGCCCTGATCCGCGAAGAACTTGTTGCGGAATCCGGCGAACCATGCGAGGACGTCATCGTCTTGCGCCTGGAGGATCGTGGTGATGTTCTCCTGGTAGGTGTTGTGGTCGAGCGTGTTGATCACGACATCGACGTCGCTGTTCGGGAACGCGTCGACGACGGCCTTGAGGCCAGCCTTCGGTGCGTCGTCCGATGCGTTCGAACCGATGTTCAGCGTGCCGGACGCATTGCCGATCTCGCCGCTGAAGTCCCCTCCGCCACCGCAGGCGGACAAGATGCCGCCACCGGCGACGACGAGGCCGCCAGCTGCGGCGCCCTTGAGAACTGAGCGACGTTGGACGTCGTCGTTCCACGCCGACGGAGTCGGATACGAGTGAGTCATAGGATTCCCCTCCTGCTGGAACCGGCGAAAAAGCGCCGGTAGTGCATGGAGAGCCGATCCGTTTACCAGCCCCCCGGATTCGCACAGTTTCACTTTGCTATTCGCCCGTCAAGGCGGGCCTCGTGTGGCTCGCCGTCAACAGACCTGTTTAGTCTCGCACGTCAACGGGGGAGAATCGGCAATGGCGTCAGTGGAACTCAAGAAGGTGCAAAAGGTCTACGACGGGGCGACCGAGCCTGCCGTCAACGACCTCGACCTCGAGATCGAGGACGGTGAGTTCATCGTCTTCGTGGGGCCGTCGGGGTGCGGCAAGTCGACCGCACTCCGCATGATCGCCGGACTCGAACAGATCACCGGCGGCGAATGCGTGATCGGCGACCGGGTGGTCAACGACATTCCGCCAAAGGACCGCGACATTGCGATGGTGTTCCAGAACTACGCGTTGTATCCACACATGACCGTCGCCCGGAACCTGGACTATCCGCTGCGAATCTCTGGCGTCGACAAGGCCGAACTCGATGAGCGCGTCACGCAGATCGCCCGCACGCTCCAGCTCACCGAGCTCCTCGATCGCAAGCCATCGCAACTCTCGGGAGGGCAGCGCCAGCGTGTCGCGATGGGGCGAGCACTGATTCGGCGTCCGGCCGTGTTCTTGATGGACGAGCCACTGTCTAACCTCGATGCGAAGCTTCGTGTGTCGATGCGCTCCGAGATCGCTCGCATCCAAGAGGAGCTGGGCGTCACCACGGTGTACGTGACTCACGATCAGGTCGAGGCGATGACGATGGGCGACCGGGTCATGGTGCTCAACGGCGGTCGGCTCCAGCAGGTCGCACCGCCCGAAACGCTTTATAACCGGCCTGGCAACGTCTTCGTGGCCGGCTTCATCGGGTCACCCGCCATGAACCTCTGGAGCTCGACGTACCGGGATGGTGCCGTCGAACTCGGGAGTCAGCGTGTGCCCGTGCCCGCCGAGATGGCCGAACGGATCGGACTCGACGCCTACGACGGCAAAGACATCACCGTCGGCATTCGGCCCGACAACGTCCACGACGACGCCACCGAATCATCGGACGGCAACGTCGACGTCACGGTCAAAGTGCGCGAGGCACTCGGCTCCGAAGTCATCTGCCACTTCGACGTCGGTGTCAGCCGCATGGTGATCGACGACCCAGACCTCGAAGAGATGATGGCCGAGGGGCTCGCCCCCGACATCGACTTCGTCGGCCGTTTCTCTCCCGAGAGCTCAGTGGCCCCAGGCGAGAAGCGCACCGTTCGTTTCGACATCAACAAACTTCACTTCTTCGATGCGGAGACCGGTCTCCGCATCGATTCGTAGCCGGAGGCTACGAAGGCGCATCCCTAGTCGGTCCAGCGGCGGGTTTTGACCTTTTTGCCTTTCACGGTCGCGCCGGCGAGCCTTTTGACGACGTCTTCGACGCTCGACTCGGGGACGCCGACCACCGAGTGATGTTCGGTGATGCGAATTGGGCCGATGTCGCTGCCGGGGATCCGCGTCTCGTTGGCGATGGCGCCCACCAAGTCGCCAGGTCGTATGCCCTTCGCCCGACCGGCGCCGACATAGACCCAGCCTCTGTCGCCGTCTGACGCAGCCGACCGTTTGCCTTTGGCGCCACGATCGTTTCGTTTGGGGCCGCGGTTCTTGGCGCCCTTGCCCCGAGGTTGGGGGGTGGCATCGCGGATCTCGGTTCGATCGACTTCGTCAGCTTCCAGCAGTAGAGCGATCGCTGCTCGTGCGAGATCCGTGTCGGAGTGGTGCGGTCCGATTCGGCCCCGAACGGCGTCGATGGCGTTCAGGTGTTCGTCTTCGGTCTCGGGTTCGACGACCTCGAGCTGGTGGCGGAGTCGCACGACGAGCCGCCGAAGACGGGCATCGTCGACCTCTTCGAGTGTCGGGAGTGGCCGGACCTCGAGATCGAATCGGGTCTCGCGAGCCATGCGGCCGATCAGATCGATCTGACGCGGCGTCGCGAACGAGATTGCGACGCCCTTGCGGCCCGCTCGCCCGACTCGTCCGACTCGGTGGGTGTAGATGTCCGACGACGACGGAAGGTCGACGTTGACCACGTGGGTCAAGTGGTCGATGTCGAGGCCGCGAGCGGCGACATCGGTGGCGATGAGCAGGGTGGCGGTCTCGTCGCGCAAGCGACCGAGGACTCGATCGCGCTGATCCTGGTCCATGCCTCCGTGGAGGGCCTCGGTGCGCACGCCCCGGGCGTTCATCGCCACGGTCAGCTCGTCGACGTCGGTTCGCGTTTTGCAGAACACGATGGCCGCCGTTGGAGGATCGGCGGCGAGGATGCGGCCGAGGGCCGCCGGTTTATCGCGTTTGGCGACCACGTGAACCCGATGATCGACCAGGCTTGGGGCGTCATCGTCGGACGGTCGCCGAACGTCGACGGTGACTTCGTCGCGAAGATGTTTCGAGGCAATCGCCCGGATGCGCTTGGGAAGCGTCGCCGAGAAGAGGACGGTCTGACGTTCGGCGGGCGTGGCGTCGAGGATCGTCTCGATGTCCTCAGCGAAGCCCATTTCCAGCATCTCGTCGGCCTCGTCGAGCACGACGGCATCGACCGAGCCGAGGTCGAGCGAACCGCGGCGAAGATGGTCGATGACCCGGCCGGGAGTGCCGACGACGATCGTCGGGCGAGCGCGCAGTTCGCCGAGCTGGGGACCGATCGGTGTGCCGCCGGTCAGGCATGCGACCGACGTGCCCAGCTCGACGCCGTAGTCACGGACGGCGTCGGCAACCTGGCCCGCGAGCTCGCGGGTCGGGGCGAGCACGATCGCTCGGACCGATCCGTTGCGTTCGCCAAGCCGATCGAGCAGGGGAAGTGCGAATGCGGCCGTCTTGCCGGTGCCGGTGGCGGCACGACCGAGTAGGTCTTGGCTCGTCAGCAGCGTGGGGATGGCCTGCGCTTGGATCGGGGAGGGCGACTCGTAGCCCCGCCGTTGCAGCGCAGCGAGCAGCTCGGGTCGTAGCCCGAGGTCCGCGAAGCTCAATTCGCTGGTTGGCGCGTTCTCTGGCACTGCCACGGCGCCTCCCTTGTCAAACTTCGGCTTCATCACGTTAGGCCGTACCGGGCGGTTCGCCGTGAGGCGTGTGTCTCATGAAGAGACGAGGGGGACGTGTCCGGGGGCTTCGCCTACGATCGGCCGATGGCAACGGGCGTGTCGACGGTCGATCTCGAGGCGGCAGACGCGGGTGTTCTGTTGGATCGAGCGCTCGGCGAGCTGGGCTTCGTCGAACTGGTTGGGCATGGGATTGATCTGACCGTCGCCACGAGGTTCCGCACGATGTGCGATCGCTTCTTCGCGCTCGATGCGACAGCGAAGGCCGACTACGTGGTGTCGGCGCCGCTCGCCAACCGGGGGTGGCGCTCCCCAGGTAGCGAGTCGCTGGCGTACAGCCTCGGCGTCGATGCGCCTCCGGACGTTTTCGAGAGTTTCAACATGGGATCCGCCGACCGCGGAACGTCCGAGTTCCATGGAGTCACGCCGTGGCCAACGGACCGCATAGAGGGTTTCGAGGCTGCTGCGTCCGCGATGATCGCCGAGTTCGAACGAGTTTCTGCACTGCTCGATCGTGTGGTCGGAGAGATCGTCGGCGTCGACCTCGGTCCGATCAGCCAGCACGGCCCCGACATGATGGCGGCGATCGAGTATCGGTCAGGTCACGCAACGTCGTTTGACGAAGGTCAACTCCGCATGGGCGCCCACAGCGACTACACGACCTTCACGCTTCTGATGGCTGACCCGGTTCCGGGTCTGCAGATCGTCGGTGCTGAGGGGTCGTGGACCGAGGTCCAGCCCGATGATGGCGCGCTGCTCATGAACGTTGGAGATCTGCTTGCGATGCTGACCAACGATCGATACCCCTCGACGCTCCACCGGGTCGTTCCACCAGGGCCCGATGTGCCTGGCGACCGTCGGTCTGTTGCCTACTTCCACTACCCGAACCTCGACGTCACGATCGCCCCGATCGTCTTGGACCCGGCCCATGAACCGGATTCGGTCTACGACCCAATCGTCGTCGCCGACCATCTGCGTTCGAAGCTCGCAGCGCCGAAAACGCGGGAACGTTCGACAGGAACAAACACGCTCGCTGGCCGCGAAGCCACCTGATCAACAGCGTGACGCGAGGGTCTGACCCCGATGTGGCGCCGGGTCAGGTTGCGGCGTGCAACGCGGATTCGATAGTCGATGCGGTCCGATGGGCGAGCGGGCTGAGAACGCGGATCGAGTCGCGATCGAAGCGTGAGGCCGGGCCGAGGATCGAGATGGCCGCAACCACATGGTCGCCGAACCAGATCGGGGCGGTCACTGCGCCGACATCGCTCTCCGCCGCTCCGACGTTGCTGAACGGGTCAGCCTCTCGATCGTTCGCCGTCAGTGCCTCGCCAACGGCCGTGCCGGCGATCGGCACACTCCGGCCGACCCACCCGACGTGACGGATCGTGCGCGTTCCTTCAGCCGTCGATAGATACAACGCTTCGTCCCCGCTGCGGACGGCGAGGTAGCAGGACTCGCCCGTGTCCATCGCGAGTCCGCGAAGATGTGGTTCGGCCACAGCAACAAGTCGGTCCCGCGTGGCTCCGCCGGTATCTGCGGGAGCAAGGCGCGTCGCTGTGGGGCCGAGCTGGTACGAGCCGTCGGTGCGTCGTTCGACCCATCCCCGGTCGGCCAGGACCCGCAGGTGGCGTAGCGCCGTGCTCACGGGGATGCCGGTTGCCTCGGCGGCCTCGGTCAGCGCAGTCGGTGCTCGCTCACCGACGTGTTGGAGGAGGTCGAGCACACGCTCAGCGGAGCGGCTGGCGTGGAGCGTCGAATCAGATGGCATGTCGCGTAGAAGATAGCGCTCGATTGGGCAGATTTCACACACTGAAACACCCTGTCATCTGTTGGCAGGAAGGCGCCGAGCGTGGGAAGCTCTCCGAATGGCTGGGTCTGTGCGTGTGCTGTTGCCCGATGAGAGTCCTGAGGGTCATGACTGCGCCTCCATCGAGCATTACCCGCGTGACCTCGCCTTGATGAACTATCTGCTCCAGGACATGCGAGCGCTGATTCGTTCGGCTGCTGCGGGACGGCGGGCGCTGCAAGCGCATGAACGGCTGGAGTGGCGAGTCCACGATCTCCATCGCCGGACGATCGTGTGCGACCCGGCACGGATCGTGGCGATGACCGACATGTTTGTGGTCGGGTTCTTCAGCGACCGCGCCGAGGCCGATCGCACGGCGTTGTTCGAAGCCGAAGACGGACTGCTCGACCGCCTTCGGCACCACGACGGCATGTTGAGCTACTCGTCGATGGAGTTGATCGACGATCACTGGGCCAACCTCGTCATCCATGCGGCGCCGGCTGATCGAGACGCATGGCGCGCTGATCCGGTCCACCGCGACGCGGTCGACCGGATCTCTCCGGCGGTCTACAACAGCGTGCGGATCCACGCGGGTTGTCTCCTGGATGGGGTCGTGGGATCGAACACGATCCTGCTCGAGCAGAGCTCCTACTTCGACTACACCTCGACACCGCTGTGGCTCGCCACCCGCGAGCTGCCCGGCGCGATCGGCGAGCGCCTTTCCGGTCCGCCGCACGTCCGCAACCAGCTACCCGACCTCGACTCCCATGGAGAACCCGCATGACCGTCACCGACACACCCGGACCCACGGGACCCAACGTCCCCAACCCGACGGACCATAACCAGTGGTATCCGTTCCAGGACCGTCCGCTCCCCGAAGAGATCGACGGCATGTTGGCAAACCCGGCGGTGGCCCCCACCTCGGCGACGGATGAACTCCCTGCGTCGGCGAAGTTCGTGGTCGTCGGAGCCGGAATCCATGGCATGTCGACCGCCTTCCACCTCGCAAAGGCGCTGACCGAGAGCGGCAAAGGCTCCGGAGCCGACGTCGTGCTCATCGACAAGCAAGGGCCGGGCGCCGGTGCAACCGGATTGGCGTGTGGCTGCGTGCGAAACATGTACATGACCGGCCCGCTTCACGCGATTCTGCGAGCGAGCGTTGAGGTCTGGGAGTCCGATCCGGTCAACCTCGGCTTCCAACAGGTCGGTTACATCTCGGTGGGGGAGAAGAATCAGGTCGACGAGTACCACCAAATTCACCAGTCGCAGAACGACTCGGGGTTCCGATCGGATCTGTACGTGGGGGCAGAGGCCGAGTCGTTTCTGAAAGGCATCTGGCCCGACTTCAAGATGGGCTCGGCACATGTTGCCCTGCACGAGTTGCGCTCTGGATACGCCGGAACCCACATGGTCATGTGGGGGCTGGATCAGAAGTGTCGCCAATGGGGTGTGCAGCGGGTCTACGGCACGACCGTCAACGGCTACGTCACCGACGCGTCGGGTTCGGTGACCGCCGTCGAGACCTCCGACGGGACGATCTCGTGCGAGCAGGTGGTCGTCGGCGCCGGCGCCTGGACGCCGCACCACTGGGAATGGCTCGGTGGGAACGACCGCACCGACCTCACGTACCCCGATGGCACCGTGGTCGATGACGCCCCAATGTGGACGTACTGGCGCCTCCTCGAGGGCGAAGTCGTCCTTCCGCCGGGCGTCGATTTTCGCACGGCCGACCAGAAGGACTCGCCGGTGCTCCACGTCGAGTTGATGGACACGCCGGTCTACGGGCCCGACGGCGAGATGATCCAAGACCACGTCTACACCTATCTCCGGTATGCCGCCGAACGTGTCGGAGTACCCGGAATCCAGGGCGGAACCATCCCCATCAAGCTGACGTCGGACGAGGAGCAAGAGCCCTACGGTCACCTCAACGACCGGTACCAGGCCGACGACTGGTTCGCTCCGTATTACACGGCGACCTTGGAGATGCTCTTCGAACGGTTTGAGGGAATCGGACCGTGGTTCAAGCAGCGTCGCAACGGCGGCATCGGCGCGTTCACGGCAGACAACGTGCCGATCTTCGACCACGTCCAGGACAACGCGTATGTGATTGCGGACTCCAACCACGGCTTCAAGATGATCGGCGTCGGCAAGCTCGTTGCCGACCAGCTCGTCCATGGGACGACGCCCAACGAACTCAAGCCGTTCGCTGCGTCACGGTTCGCCAACAACGCCACATTCGGCAGCACGAACTCGAACAGCCCCTGGGTCTAGGGCAGGATCATCGGCAAAGGTCGGGGACCGAGCTCAGCGGTCGGCCGTTGCACCGACGATTGCGAACGCTTTGTCGATGGCCGATTCGGCGACGGTCGCTCCAAGGGAGCGGCCAACCGTGTCGTCGGCAGCGATGTGGATTCCGCCGTGGATGCGGGACACCCCGGCCTGGTCGGCCGCGTCCTGGTACGTCGCCCACTGGAGTTGGACATCGGTTTCCGGGCCGTCGTCGAATCGGAGCCACCCGGCTGGCGCGGTCCACGTGCCGAGGCCGCCGGGGAAGTACGGCGATCCGGTGATTGCGGTGAGTACCTCGGCGCCCGCCCGGGAGAACGTGCTGTGCCCCGATACGTATCCCGGGAACGACGGCGTGACAAAAGTGTCGAGCTGATACGGCACCCACGTCGTCGCGTCGATCCAGCGAATCTCATCGGCATCGTCGTGCAGCGTCTCGTGTCCGGCCCACGCCCGAGCGACGACGGTGCCCGGTGTGAAGCCGCTATGGCGGTCGCCTGCGGTTTCGTCGGTGACCACTTCGACGATGTCTGATTCGAGCGGGAGGCCTTGTGGGTCGAAGGCCGGGAGGTTCGGATCGCTCGATTGTCCGCGCCCGGCCATCCAGCGGATGAGAGTGATCGGTCGAGACGAGTCGAAGGTTCGTTTCGCGCCCCACGCGGCGATCGCGGAGTCGTGCATTGCGCCATTGAGGGTGAGATACATCCGCAGATCCCATTCGAGCCGCGACAGCGGTTCGCCGGTGCCACCGAACCGGAGATCGAGCTCGGGATGGTCAGCGACCTCGTTGGCGACCGTGTTCCAATGCCCTGGCGGCGTCTCCGAGCTGGGCCCGTCTGCCCAGAATTCGGCGATCACTCGGCCGAAGTCCGCTTCGGTCATCGGGTTCGGTTCGTAGGGGAGGCCAGTGGTCGGGTTCTGCGCATGTCCGGTGCCGTCGTTCGTGCCGATCGAGTTGTTGCCGATCGAGGCGGGTCCCGCGTCGATGGTGGAGTTCACCCTGTCGTCAAGGCGACGCTGAAATCGCAGGACGTCGAGGACTTGTTCGGCCACCGTCGTCAGATCGTCGGCGACCGTCGGAAGTGCCTCGATCGCAACTGGGAGCCCGTCGTCGCTTTGATCCATGGCGAACGGTTCGACAAACCCCCAATGTGGGCCGATGTAGCTCTGTAGCGGAACGATCTGTGACTGTTCGTTCTGCGTGACGGACTCTTCGAGCTGAAGCGGTTGCCAGCGGTCGGGATCGTCGGCGTCGGTGCCTGGTTCGGCGACCACGAGGGGACGATTGGCCGGGACGTATCCAAGATCGAGATACCCATCGAGCTCAAGCGCGCCGTCGTCCACGAACCGCTCGATAGTGGCCTCGCCGATGTCGACGCCGAGCGCCGCGGGAGGTCCCGACGCATCTTGTGGATCTAGGCACTGTGTCCGGAGCTCCTCGTCGAAGGCCGACAGGGACTCCGCCCCACCGACGGCGTTGCGGTACCGAGCGGTGAGGACGGTGTGGGCGGCCCACGAAATCGTGACGGCCCGGTCGTCGTCGTTCCCGCCGATCGTACGGTCGATGTAGGCGGCGTTGACGGCGTCGTCGTATGCCGCCCAGGCGTCCCACATCGCCGTTGATGAATGAAGGAGATTGCGGGCATGCACGGTCGGGGCGGGTGTGTCTCGCCGAATCGCATCGAGAACCTGCTCGTTCCAACGCCGGGCGACACTCTGGCCGTCGAGCCCGTCGCTGCAGATGGCGATCGGCTCGCCAAAGCCACACGATCCGATCGAGAATGCCGTCACCAAGGCGGCGATCATCAGCGGGATCCATCGGGGTTGCCGCTGGCGGTCAATAGACACCCATCAACGTTATCGCTGGGTCGTCATACGATCGTTGCATGCGTGCAACGACACTTCTTGCGGCAAATACCGAACGGCTGCTCCACGAAGCCGTGGCGGCCGCCGATGGGTGGTCGTTCGATGCCGAACAACCGTGGGACGAGCGGCTGGCCGGCGTGCGTCGGGGAGCCTTCGACGTCGTCTGGGCCTGCGGATTGTTGACCGCCGAACTCATCGTCGACGGGGTTCCCCTGGTCCCGGTCGGGGTTCCGTCGCTGGACGGATTCGAGGACGGCCGATACCGCAGCGTCATCGTCGCGCGCGAAGGCGACGACGCCGAACGGTGGACGACAGGCCGAGTCGGGGTGAACGAGTACGGCTCGTGGTCGGGCTGGCATGCCTACCGAATCCACCTGGAACGGTCCGGTCGCTCGGTCGACGATCACTCGTCGATTGTGCTCACGGGCGGTCACGCGCAGAGCCTCGAGCTCCTCCGGAGCGGAGCGGTCGACGTGGTCTCGATCGATTCGTCGGTGTGGGTCTCTGAGCAGCACGAAGGGCTCGAGGTGGTCGAGCAAACCGACTGGTGGCCAGCACCACCGGTGTCGGTCCGATCCGACAGCGAGCGATCGTTGGTCGACGAGCTCGTTGGGCTGCATGCCTCTGGAGTCGACACCGCGCCATACACCGCGATGCAGAAACTGTGTGACTAGCCGGTTTCTATTGACCTCCATCTCAAAAGGGGTCAATATAGAGATGTGTCGGGACGAGTGGCTTCCGCGCTCCGACACACAGCAAACCCGAAAGAAGGAACCGTGCCAGCCCCCTGCCATCGTTGATCACCTATGCCGCTTTTCCGGACGGCTCCGAACGCGACTCGGTGGTGACATGAAGCTCGACCCTCCGTCCGGCTTTACGTACGCGGCATACCCCGACGGGTCCGAACGCTCGGGAAACGGCATCCGTTATCGCAACGCCCAAGGCGACAACCGCATCCTACTCATGGCGATGGCGTTCATTGTTGTCACGCTCGTGGTCGGCGCCGTTCTGGCGATTCCGGCAGTGTCTTCTCGTGTCGAAGGGCCGACGGCCGCCGACCACTTCCTCGGGGCGTCGGAGTTCGCCTGCACCGGCGGTCCAATGACGCTGACCGTCATGCCAGCAGCGCTCATCGCTTTCGAACCCGAGGTCGTGGAGTGGGACGGCGTGGTTCTCGAGATCGAGTACCGCAATCCGGATGGCGAACGGGTCGCGTCCACAAGCACATGGGTCGAAACGACTTCGTGGGCGCCCGACACGGCGACCACCGAGATTGGCGTTGGTCGCGTCCTCGACGACACCGCCCGACCCGGTGTGATTTCGACCTGCCACGCAACGCTGCTTCGTTGACCAGAGCTCAGGCCGAGAACAGGAGCCAGAGCCCGGCGATCGAATAGCAGACCATGACGACCAGCATCGTCTGCTGACTTCGGGCGGCGTCACGCGCTGCGAAGCGGCCGACGGCGAGATCGTGGGCGTAAAGAACGGCGAGCACGTGGCCGACCACGATCGAGACCGCTTGGATCCAGGCGACCAGGTCGACGTCGATCAGCGTGAGGTCGACCTCGCCGGTCGCCGCACCGAACCAATCTGTCGCCGGGCTGCCGTCGACGTTCGTCCGGCCGTATGGGTTGGACAGTCGGAACCAGAACGACTGCGACTGATCGACGAGCAACTGGGCGTAGTGGGCGATCACATACGCCCACACGATCGGCATCAGCGACGGCCCGAACGCGTCGGCGGCATCCTGGTGCGAGATTCCGGTCACCCGAGCGGTTGTTCGGGCTCCGATCCAGTAGAGCAATGCCGCGATGGCGATCATCACGATGATGCCGATGGTCTTGGGTGGCACGGCGCCCCAGCCCGTCGGCCGGCCGATGATGTCGGTGAAGATCGGACTCTCGGAGAAGCCGTCGAAGCTGGTCCCGCCGAGCACGATCAAGATGGCCATAGTCGTCCCGGGCAGCACAGTCACCGAAGAGAGCCCCGAGAGGGGCCGCCGGAGAACGAGGGAGCCGTTGCGCACAGCGATCGGGGCCATGGCCGCGGTCAGCCCGAACAACACGTCGAGTCCGTCGGCCCGATCGAGCCATTCTTCGCCGTGGCGAAGGAGGCCGCCGATCATCAGCAACGTGTATACGAGCATCGCCCAGCCGAGGATGCGAGGTGAGTCGCCCGATGGGTGCACGAGCTCGACGAACAAGAACCCGAAGAGGGTGGCCGCAGCGATCCACCGATGTGGGGGAGCGGGGACCTCGCCGATTCGGGGCATGACCAGCGCCAGCGTCCGGAACGGATTGAGAGCCTTCCAGATGTCGCCGACGAGCGCCGACACGATCGGAATGAACACCCACAGCATCACGTAGATCGTGACCGGCGCCAGGTTCACCTTCTCGCCCGGGATGTCCTCACCGAACAGCGCGGCGCCCAAGGTGAGCCCGAACAGCGCGAGCCCAATGATCCGCAGCAGCCAGGTGCCGATCGTGACGAGTGCCGCCGAGCCGGGCACGACGAACACGGGCGCGTCGGCAGCGAGCTTCGGGCTCTTCCAGAGCGCACCAAGCGCAACGAACGAGAGCACCAGTGCCGCTGCGGCAGCCCAACTGAACTGCCACAGCGGCAACGGAAGCGTTCCGCGCGATCCGACCCCATGGGCCAGAAGATGGATCGGATCGACCACGTCGATCAGGAGACGACGATCTCGGCGATGAACGCCCGCGACGTCTCGAACTCGATCTCGAAGCGACCGGGCACATCAGCGGTGAAGAGGATCACGCCGTCGGCGTCTGGTCCGACGTCAGCGAGGATGTCGTAGCCATGGACGTGGACTTCCTCGTCCACGTCGCTCGCGACAGTGACCATCACGATGTCGCCGAGGCTCACCTCAACGCGATCGCTCTCGGTGTCGACCTTGCCGCCGGTGAATGCGGCGGTGACCATCACGGTCGCGTCATCGGGGGAGAGTCCCTCTTCGATCGCTGCGTTTGCGTTCGAGTGGTCGTGATCGTCGTCGTGGTCATGCCCGTCGTCGGTCATCGCCTCCCCGGATCCAGCGAGCGTTTCGCCCGCGCGGATCGCGACGCCATCGACCGCCCACGCGGCATGGTCGTTAGTGTTGAGCTCGACTTCGACGAGATGCTCGCCTTCGGGCACCGCGATCATCCGTTCGGTCTCATAGAAACGTTCGAGCTTCTCGCCGTCGATGAGGAGATGCATGTGCCCTTCGTTAGGTACCGAATCGCCGTCGACGTTGTCGGGGGTGATGGTGAAGTTCGTTAGCGTCACGGTCATCATGAACATGCCGGGATCGTCGGTTTCGGCGAACGAGACGTCGACGCCGGGGATGGGATCGCCCTCCGCGACCTCGGCGAGCGAGCCGTGCCCCTCGTGGTCGTGATCTCCGTGGTCGTGATCCTCGTCGCTGTCGTCGCCGTGGTCGGCGTCATGTTCGTCCATGGCGTCGTCGTCCATGGCGTCGTCGTCGGTGGCCGGGTCGGCGGCCTCGGTCGAGTCGTCTTCGTTGGTTGCCGCCGGGGCATCGGCCTCGGCTGCGGTTTCGGTCGGGGTGGCATCGCTACCGCAAGCAGCGGCGAGCAGCGCCATGGCGAAGAGTGCGCCGAGCAGGCGCAGTCGTGAGAGTTGCATCTCGGGTGGGTCCTTTCGATCATCGTTTCGGGTCTCGGCACCCGTCGGGCGCCGAGTGGGCGCGACAGCGCCCGGAGAGGTCAGAAAACGATGCGGACGGGCGGACCGCGCCAAGACTGTGAGTTGCCAAATCCAGCCAGTCGAGCTGGCGTCGACAGCAGTCGCCTGGGAGTTGTGGACGGTGCCGCAGACTGCGGTTTCGGCGCTGGTGACTCGACCAGCGCCGCGATGGCGTCTGCCAGGCGAGCGACCGCTGCGGACAAGACACAGGCGACGAGAGGCGCGGCGACAAGGCCGATCCAGAAGACCGCCTCACCGAATACGGTCGTGGCCCCGAGCCCACCGGCGATCCGTTCGGCCGATTCGAGAACGGTGTAGGCGCCGATGATGGCGATCATCAGTGAGACTGGAGAGATCTCGAGTCCGCGACCTTGGATGCTTTGGACCGCTGACCGTGCCAGTCCGGCGACCGCGGCGATCGACGCAACGAGCCACAGGGGCCCGAGATGGCCGTGCGCGATGCTCGATTCGGACCCGGTGAGCGCGTTCAGCGCGTAGCTCACCTGGTGCACGACGAGGACGCCGACGCCGGTGAGTAGGAGGGTGTCGATACGCCGCACGAACGTCACGGTACCGGCCGGAGCAGGTTCGTCACGGTCGGACCGGCGTGACCTCGGTCTTGGTGGTGAGCCGAACCTGAGAGGCGGCGTACGCGAGGAGGGCCGCGGCCACTCCGGCCGACATGCCGAAGGAACCGATCGGGCCACCGGCGAGATCGAAGAGCGTCGGCGCAGCCAATGCCGATCCCGCCGCAGCGATCTGGCCGACGGCGTCGAGCAGGCCCGTGCCGATCGCGGATTCCTCGGCGCCGGTTTCGTCGATCACGACCCGGGCGCTCGAGGGAAAGATGACGCTCTCCATGAAGGTCTGACAGAACGCAAAGACCATGAACGCGATGAGCGTCTCGAACACGCCGATGAGCGCAACGATGGGGACAAACAGGAACAAGGCAACAAGCAGCAGACGGTGCGGTTGTTGGGCGGAGTCCGCCGCTCGTCCGGCGAATGTCGGGACGATCAGCAACGGCGATCCGACGACGATGAGGACGAGGGCCACGCCATTGTTGGAGACGCCAAGCGACGTGAGGTACTCGTCGACGGTCGAGTCGAACACACCGATGTTGAAGAACACGGCGGCCTGTGCCGCTGCGGCCGCTCGGACTCGTGGGCGGCGAAGCCACGGGAGCATCGAGGCGGCGTTCGTGTGCGAGACGGCGATCGGCGCGGCGCCGAGCCAACGCAAGACGGGCAATGCGACGATGGCGAGCGCCACGGCGATTGCGGTGTAGGGCACCCATATTCCGCCGAAGCCTTCGAGGACGGAGCCAAGAGCGGGACCCAGGAGAAAGCCGCCAACTGCGAACGACACGAGCGAGCCGAGCATCTCACCGCTGCCGTCGGGCGATTCGCCGATCAGCGCCTTGCGCGTCGCCACGCCGAATGCGCCGAGCCCAAACGATGCAATCGCGCGGGCGGCGAGAAGGCTCCAAAGCTCGTCGGCGACGCCGAGCCAGAGGTTCCCGCCGATCCCTGTCGCGATCCCGACTGCCCCGATGGCCATGACATGACCACGATCCCCGAGCGGCGACACGAGCAGTGCCACGAGCAGGGTGACGACGAACCCGATCGATGACACTGCGCCGACACCGAGCGCTCCGATCCCGAAGTCGCTCTCGATGTCTTCGAGAAAGACGAAGGTCACTCCCGCTGACGACACGAGGATCCCGTACGTCACCAAGGCGAGCCGGTACATCACGACACGCTACGGCGTCGAAGTCGAACGAGGCGTCAAGCTCGTGCGACACTCGCGAGATGCACGAAGGGGAGGGTTCGATGAGTGAAAATCCGCAGCCGCTGGGTGGAAACCAGATGCCGCGCTTCGGGGGCATCGCCACGTTCATGCGTCTGCCCGGCACGACACCACTCGAGGAGCTCGACGTTGCGGTTGTCGGCGTGCCGTTCGACCTCGGGACCTCCAATCGACCCGGGGCGCGATACGGCCCCCGCGACATGCGGGCCGAAAGCGTCTTGCTGCGGCCCTACAACATGGCGACACGGGCAGCGCCCTTCGACAGTCTCCGGATCGACGACACCGGTGATGTCGCCACCAACGCGTTCAACATCTTCGACTCGATCGAACGCATCACCGCGCACTACGACGAGCTGCTCGCCCACGACGTCATCCCGATCACGATGGGCGGTGACCACACGATTGCGTTGCCGATCCTTCGGGCCATCGCGAAGAAGCACGGCCCGGTCGGCATGGTGCACATCGATGCGCACACCGACATCAACGACACGATGTTCGGGGAGAAGATCGCCCACGGCACGCCGTTCCGACGGGCGGTCGAGGAGAACTTGCTCGACGGCCCGCGTGTCGTCCAGATCGGCATGCGCGGCACGGGGTATGCGGCCGATGACTTCGACTGGAGCCGAGAGCAGGGCTTTCGGGTCGTCCAGGTCGAAGAGTGTTGGCATCGCTCGCTCGAGCCACTCATGGCGGAGGTCCGCGAGCAGGTCGCGGGCGGGCCGGTCTACATCAGCTTCGACATCGACGGCCTGGATCCGTCGTTCGCTCCGGGGACCGGCACGCCCGAAGTAGGTGGGCTGACTGTGCCTCAGGCGCTCGAGATCATTCGTGGATGCCGTGGACTCGACATCGTGGGGGGTGATCTCGTCGAGGTCGCCCCGATCTACGACACGAGCGGGCTGACCTCGCTGACTGGCGCCAACCTCCTCTACGAGATGATGTGCGTCTTGCCCGGAGTCGAGTATCGAGACTGAAGTCTCCGGGTGGGGTGTTTGTCGCCCGACGCCGACACACTGAGCCGATGAATCGTCGGGAGGTCGGGTGACCGACACCAGCGTGGGCCACAAGGTGGGGATTCTCGACGCCGCACACCGTCGGCTCACCGCCGCAGCGATGTGCCTCGTGGCCGTCGTCGCATACAACAACCTGTCGGTGTCGGCCGCGCTGCCATCGATCGGCGACGACTTCGGCTCATTGCGATGGTTGCCGTGGGTCGTGACGGTCGAACTCCTCGCTTCCGCAGTGGCCACGTTGGCTGCTGGACCGGTGATCGACGCCCTCGGAACCCGACGGGTCGCCCGAGCCGCCATGGTCGGCTTCGGCGTTTCGTGTCTGATCTGTGGTTTCGCCCCGTCCCTCGCAGCGCTGATCGCTGGACGGGCGCTGCAAGGCCTGATGGCAGGCACGATCTTTGCTGCGGTGCTCGTGACGGTCGGGCTCGGATACCCCGCAGAGCTCCGCCCGCGGGCCTACGCCGCCAACTCCGCGGTGTGGGGTGTGATGGGCGTGGCTGGGCCCGCGCTCGCAGCCATTGTGATCGGGTTCGGTGAGTGGCCGTGGGTGTTCCACGTGAACCTCCCATTCGTCGCCTTCGCCATGGCCGCTGGATGGTCGATCTTCCCCGAACGTCAAGATGGCGCACCGAGTCTTCGAATCGATGGACGCGGCCTCGTGATCGTGATTGCCTTCACGATCACGGTCCTCGTTGGATTGTCCGAGCCGACGGTGCGGTCACTTGCGCCGCTGGCGATCGGCGCGCTGATCGCTGTCGTGTACCTGCGCCACGCCACCAACTCGCTTGACCCGATCCTCCGGCGCGAGCACCTATTCGCCCGGCGATACCGCTACATCCATCTCACCGCGGTGTTCTCGGTGCTCGGCGGCATCACGTCGAATACGTTTCTGCCGGTCTGGATGAAGGCGGCCCAGGGGGCCTCGTCGGCCGGGGCGGCCTTCTCGGTTGTGTGGCTCACCGTGGGATGGACGACCGGAGCGTTCGTGTCGAGCCGGATCGCCGAGGTCCGGCGGATCGAAGCGGCGATCACCTTTGGAGCGGGCGTGCTGATGGTCGGCGCGTCGATCGTCGCCGCCGGCGTGCTCGGGGACCTCGCCGTGGGTGTCGTGTTCGCCGGATTCGTGATCGTCGGCATCGGCGTTGGCTCGGTCTCGACCGGAAGCCTCGCCCTCATGCAATCACGAGCCACCCCGAACGAGATGGGCCGCAGCAACTCGGCGTTCCAGTTCCTCCGAACGCTCGGCTTCGCCTTCGGCGCGGCGCTCGGCGGCCTCGCCATGTTCGGCACGGCCGCCTCGCGGTTCGGGAGCGCCGACGCCGTCCGCGACCTCTTGAGCGACGAAGCCGTCGCCGCGTCGGCGGATCTCGTCGCCGCCGTCGACGACGGATTTGGGCTCTCGGCGGTGATCGGGTTGGCGTGCGCCGTGGTTTGCGTGGTGGCGTCGAGAGCCGTTGCGGCCGGCCGAGGCCTCCGCCACCAGGAGGCGTCCGCACGCTGAACCGCCCCACCACTCGTTGGATTCTCGATCAGCGACTGTGCGACACTGCTCGCACAGGTAGCGGGGCGCTTCGAGCACGAGGAAAGGGAGGGCCGGCGATGCGAGCATCTCCAGTCCGACCAGACCTGCTCCGGGGCACCCCCGGGGTCATCGCGGTGCAAAGCCATCGCATCGGATGCAGACGGGCAGGCTTCGCCTGCGTCTCCGCACCCACGACACGCACAGTCGGGGCGTCCCGCTGCCGGTGATCGACGCGCGTCGTCAGCTCGTGGCCGACGTCGTCGCCTTCGCGTTCTGCGACGGTGAATGGACCGCTGCCGCCATGGCGGCACGAGCTCGTCACGACCTCGGCCTCGAGCACGGCTCCTGGCTTGACGACGTGGCCAGCGCGGTGGTGGCGCACACTCCGGAGTGCCCCGACGGCCGAACGGGCGACCTTGTCGGTGCAATCGCGGCGGCCATCGCGCGCCCCAGCCGACGAAACGACATGGATCCTCGACTCTGGTCCTGGATCGAAGGCGCCGCCGGCGATATCGGGAATCGATGGCCGAATGTTGGGCGGTCTGCGTCGCCAATTCGAATGGGGGAGAGTCGTTGGCCTGTCGCCCGTCTCGACACGGCCGCGGATGTCGCGCGATTGATCCAGGTCGACCGGTCGCTGCTCGACTGGTTCGCCGACGTTCGATCCCTCGAACGCGACGTCGTCGACGAGGACCTCCGTCACTACGACTATCGGTGGCGATCCAAGCGAAATGGGGAAGCACGGCTCGTCGAGGCGCCGAAGCAGAATCTCAAGTACGTGCAACGTCGGATACTCCGACAGATCCTCGACGCCGTCCCGCCGCACGATGCTGCGCACGGGTTCCGTCGAGGCCGGTCGATCCAGACCTACGCGGGCCCACACACCGGTCGGGCGGTCGTGCTTCGCCTCGATCTCCGCAACTTTTTCTCGTCGGTTGCGCCGGGTCGGATCTTCGCAACCTTTGCCGCGCTCGGGTACCCCGATCCGGTGGCGCATGCCCTCACGGGCCTCACAACCAACGCCGTTCCGGGATGGGTGTTCGATGACTATCCAGCGGGTCGTGTCGATCCCACCGTGCGGGCGATGCTTCGCGGGCCGCACCTCCCGCAGGGTTCGCCCACCTCGCCCGCGCTCGCCAACCTGGTCGCGTTCGGCCTCGACGTTCGGCTGAACGCGTTGGCCCGACGGTTCGATGCGTCGTACACGCGCTACGCCGACGATCTCGCCTTCTCGGGTGATGACGAATTCGACCGCGGACTCAAGCGATTCGTCGCGCTGGCCACGACGATCGTCCGAGACGAGGGCTTCGCCGTCGCAGGTCACAAGACACGGATTCAACGAGCACACCGGCGACAAGTCCTCACCGGTCTCACCGTCAACCGCCATGTGAATGTCTCGCGCGCCGACTACGACCACCTTCGGGCCGTGCTCCACGATGCGGCATGCAACGGCCCAGCGACCGCCAATCGCCTCGGCCATCCGCAGTTTCGAGCGCATCTCGAAGGCCGGATCGGTCTGGTCCAGGCGACCAACCCTGCCCGAGCTCGCTCGTTGTGGCGAACCTTCGACCGCATCGACTGGAGCTGAGTGCAGCCGAGTCTGAACCGTCAATCGAACGGTCGTTCGCCGAGATGCTTGTTCGAACAGCTGTTCGGAACTACATTGCTGTCGTCCTCGATCCCGGGTGTCCGCCCGGTGTCCGACAGGCTGGTGTCACACCCCATCCGTAGGGTCGCCACCGTCAAGAACCTTCCCCCAATTCGAACATCACACAGGAGAACGACGTGGAGCGAGACAAGGCACTCGAAATGGCCCTCGGGCAGATCGAGAAGCAATTCGGCAAGGGCGCGGTCATGCGCATGGGCGAGAAAGGCTCGCTGGCGATCGAGTCGGTCCCGACCGGTGCGCTCGCACTGGATCTCGCCCTCGGCATCGGGGGCCTGCCCCGTGGCCGAGTCACCGAGATCTACGGCCCGGAGTCCTCGGGTAAGTCCACCCTCGCCACCCACGTGGTTGCCGAGGCCCAGCGCAACGGTGGTAGCTGTGCGTACATCGACGCCGAGCATGCGATGGACCCGGTGTACGCAAAGGCGATCGGCGTCGACATCGACAGCTTGTTGATCTCTCAGCCCGACACCGGTGAGCAGGCGCTCGAGATCTGCGACATGCTCGTGCGCTCTGCAGCGCTCGACGTGATCGTCATCGACTCGGTGGCCGCCCTCACCCCGAAGGCGGAGATCGAGGGCGACATGGGCGACAGCCACGTCGGCCTTCAGGCTCGCCTGATGTCGCAAGCGCTGCGCAAGCTCACCGGCAACCTCAACAAGACCGACACGATCTGCATCTTCATCAACCAGCTACGCGAGAAGATCGGCGTCATGTTCGGTTCGCCGGAGACCACGCCGGGCGGCCGTGCACTCAAGTTCTACTCGTCGGTGCGGCTCGACATCCGCCGAATCGAGTCGATCAAGCAAGGCTCCGAGGTCGTGGGTAACCGCACCCGAGTCAAGGTCGTCAAGAACAAGGTGGCGCCGCCGTTCCGTCAGGCTGAGTTCGACATCATGTACGGCGCGGGCATCAGCCGAGAGGGCTCCGTCCTCGACTTGGCTGTCGAACACGACGTCGTGAAGAAATCGGGTGCCTGGTACACGTACGAAGGCGAACAGCTCGGCCAAGGTCGTGAGAAGGCCAAAGAGTTCTTGACTGCCAACCCCGAGCTCATGGTCGAGATCACCGACCGGGTTACGAAGATCGTGATGCCCCAGCAAGAAGAGGAGGGTGGTGAACCATCGGTCGATGAGGATGAGTTCTCCGAAGCGGACGACGCCCCCATCCTCCTCGATGACTGAGTCGATCGCCGAGGATCGGCGTCGTTGAGCCGGGATTGACTCACTGTCCCCAAAACGCACCAGATGCCCGTCACCGAAGGTGGCGGGCATCTGGCGTTTGGAGGGGACGGCTGCCCTTCCGGGCGATCTACTTCTTCTCTACCTGTCGGACAGTGCGGACGTCAATCAAGTGATTGACGTTCACGTCGATTTTCTTCGACGCCATGCGCATCGCCAAGCGATGGAATGCTGCTGGCTCGACCAGGTAGGGGACCTTCGATAGCGCTTGGTCGCGCCCTGCGGATTCGACCCGCAAGGTCGCATATCCCAAGAACTCACCGAGCGCGGTGCGCTCAAGGACAACGTCGGTCACCTTGGCCACCGGCATGGAGGCGATGCGAAATCCCAGGAAGCCCGTGACTTCGATGATGCGTCGGTTGGTGATGTAGCGGACCTCGTATCGCCACCACCTCAAGATGCGGTAGCCGAGTCTGGCGAGAAACCATAGACCGACGCCGGGGACGACGAGGATTGCGGGAAGATCCTGGCTGGCGAACACATACGCCACAACCAACGCTGCAGCCACGTTGCCGGGGCTGATGTCTTGGAGGCGGACCCATCGATACATGACGATGAGCGACAAGCCGATCAACAACACGCCGAGGTCGACACCGTCATAGCGCGGGCGGGTGAGGGTGACGGTCACCAGGATGAGGACCGCCAACGTCTCGATGATCGGCTCCGCCAAGCTCATCACGTGCTTCGGCGCCTTGTAGAGCACCATCTCGTCGCTGACGAGGACGTGTCGATCCTCGGGCGGGTAGATGAGGAGCTTGATGCGATGGACGAGTCGTTCGGTCGCGATCGGTTGATCGGGGCGACGACTCGTCGGTTGGGTCACAGCCCGACGGCCGCCATGGCCTGTGTGGCAACGCCGTCCCCAGCGAGGCCGCGGAGGAAGTCGAGCAGTGCCCCGGCGAGGCCCTGCAACAGGCTCAAGAAGGCGTTGCCCTGCTGGCCGGTCTGGGTCCCGTTGAGCGAGATCAGATACAGCACGAACAAGGCGAGCAGTGGGTAACCGAATCGTTTGGTCATGGTGATTCCCTCCAAGGAGGTGAGGAGAACGTCATGACCCCTAACTCGAAGCGCCCTTGCGCTACCGAGCTCCACTCGCCGACAGGCATCCTAGTGTCACGCCTCGCCACATTTGGTGCATGCTTCGACACTCTCCGTGTTACATCGGCGTAATTTCGTCGATGTAACTTTGAGAGATCGTTGATATTGCGGGCTGGTGTCCGTCAGCCCGGTGGGGCAGAGGCGGGGCGACCGAGACGGTACGATGACAGTCGTGAAGGGCAAGTATCTCCTGCGCACGTACGGCTGCCAGATGAATGAGCACGACTCCGAACGCATCGCGGGTCTGCTCGAGGCCGATGGGTATGAGCCGACCACCGAGCTCGACGAGGCCGATGTCGTCATGCTCAACACGTGCTGCATTCGGGAGAACGCCGACAACAAGCTCTACGGAGCGCTGGGGCACCTCAAGGCGGAGAAGGACCGTCGCCCGGACCTGAAGATCGCCGTGGGCGGATGCCTCGCCCAAAAGGACCGCGAACGAATCACCGAACGTGCCGGACACGTCGACGTCGTCTTCGGGACCCACAACGTGCATCGGGCGGCCGAACTCCTCGACGAATCAGCCGACGGCCAGATCGTGGAGATCCTCGAGGCCGCGGTCGACGCCGAGTATGCGGCGTTTCCGTCCGCGCTGCCTGAGAAGCGAGACGATGACCATGCTGCGTGGGTAACGATTCAGATCGGGTGCGACAACAGCTGCGCCTTTTGCATCGTTCCGGCCGTGCGAGGTCCAGAGATCTCTCGACCCTTCGGTGATCTCGTTGCCGAAGTCGAGCACCTCGCACGCGACGGCGTCGCCGAGATCACGTTGCTCGGTCAAAACGTCAACAGCTACGGCCGAGACATCACCCTCAAGCTCGGTGCCCGCGAGCTCGACGACTTCGACTCTCATGAGGCCGGTTCGAACTGGGCGACGGGCGAACGTCGGCGAGGGCGGCCGCTCTTCGCTGATCTCCTTCGGGCTGTCGGCACGGTCGAGGGCATCGAGCGTGTTCGGTACACGAGTCCGCATCCCAAGGACCTCCGAGACGACACGATCGCGGCCATGTCCGAGATCGAGACGGTCTGCAATCACCTGCATCTGCCCTTGCAGTCGGGGAGTGATGCCGTCCTGCGAGCGATGCACCGCGGCTATACCGCCGAGCGCTACCTCGAGCGCCTCGCCAAGGCACGTGCGGGGATCGACGATCTCGCGGTCAGCACCGACATCATCGTCGGCTTCCCCGGGGAGACCGACGCAGATTTCGAGGCGACCCTCGAAGTCGCTGCCGAAGCGCAATACGACAGCGCGTACACCTTCGTCTTCTCGCCACGCGAAGGCACCGAAGCCGCCGAACTCGTCGACGGATTCATTCCACAAGCCGTCACCAAAGAACGTATGGAGCGGCTGCGCCACGTCATCGAACGCAGCGCCGCAGCGCACAACGCTGCGCGGGTCGGCCGCATCGACGAGGTCATTGTCGAGGGGCCGTCCAAACGGGATCCGTCCGTCATCACCGGTCGAACCCGCCAGAACAAGCTCGTGCATTTCGCCGCCGAGCTCAAGGTGGGAGCGCTTGCGCAAGTTGAGATCACCGAGGGCCGCTCGCACTACCTGCTCGGTGAGCTCCGCGAGGTCGTCCGCGGCCCGAAGACCCGAACTCGGATCCCCGTCGTTGCCGGGTGAGGCACGCCGGCTCCGCCTGAACGGCCGCGCTGACGAGAGCCAGTTCGCCCAGAATCCGTTACCGGTGGTCGAGGCCATGGGGGAGTCCCTGGCGGCGCTTCACCTCGTTCGCGCTGAAGCGATGCCTGCCCGAACACCGGACGAGGTCGCTGCTGCGGTGGCCGCCATCGATGCCGGAGCGGAACTGCCAGCGCCCTTCGATCGGGTCTCGCGCGAGACCGTTCGCTCGCACCTGCTCACCATGCCGGAAGTCGATCGGCCATCGGTGCCGACACATGGAACTCCCGTCGTGTCCGCTGCCGTCCTGGTCGACGGAGTGGTTGAGTGGGATCGGTCAGACTCGCCCGGGTTCGACCCGGCCGAGCGCGATCTGGCGATCGCCGTTCGCTCGGTTGCCGAGGCGTTCAGCGCCGAGGCGAGCCGGACCTTCATCGACGGGTACGTCGGCGCTGGCGGGCAGCTCCCGTCGATGGTCCTCATCGACTGGTACGGCCTCGTCGCCGCATTTCGATGACCGATCCTGAACGTCGACGGCCCCTGTGCATCGTCGGCCCGACGGCCAGCGGCAAGTCGCATGTGGCGATGGAGGTTGCGCGGCAGCGGTCCGATATCGAACTGGTTTCCGTCGATTCGATGCAGGTCTACCGACGGATGGACATCGGCACAGCGAAGCCAACAGCGGCCGAACGCAACGAGGTCCGGCACCATCTGATCGATGTGGCCGAACCCTCCGAAGAATTCACGGTGTCGCGATTCCAGCAAGACTGGTACGCCGCACGGCGGGACATCATCTCCCGAGGTGCGACGCCCGTGCTCGTAGGCGGCACCGGTCTCTACTTTCGGGCGGTCGTCGACGACCTCGAGATCCCCGGACGCTTCCCGGACATTGTCGAGGATCTGCGGCGCAGCGGTGTGTCCGTCGACCGGCTCCACGGCCGGCTTGCGCAGCTCGACCCGCTGGCGGCGTCCCGAATCGACCCGGGCAACGAACGCCGCATCCTTCGAGCGCTCGAAGTGACCCTGGGGAGCGGCCGACCGTTTTCGAGCTTCGGTCCCGGGCTCACCGAGTATCCCGATGTGCCGTTCGAACTCGTCGGGCTTCGCATGTCCAAAGCCGTGCTCGACGATCGCGTCAATCGTCGGTACGGCATTCAGATGGAACAGGGCTTCCTCGAGGAGGTTCGGAGCTTGGCCATCGAGGCCGATGGGTTGTCGCACACTGCCCGCCAAGCCCTCGGCTATCGCGAACTTCTTCGCCATGTCGAGGATGGCGAGGACCTCGACGAGGTTCTCGAGGAGGCTCGGACCCGTACCCGTCGCTTCGCGCGGCGTCAGATGAAGTGGTTCGGGCGCGACCCGCGGATCACCTGGATCGATCTCGATGTCGACGGCGCTGGAGTGATCGACTACGGCCCCGCGATCGACGCCGCTCTGACGGTCGTCGATCGACGTTGACCGGCCATACTTGAACGATGCATCTGACGAAGCACCACGCCCTCGGAAACGACTTTCTCGTCTCCTTCGTGGATGAGGTCCCGGTCGACGCTGTCGCGCTCGCCGTTGCGGTGTGCGACCGGCGGACCGGCGTCGGTGCCGACGGACTGATGCTTGGCATCGACACGGGGTCTCGGCCGGTTATGCGTCTTTGGAACTCCGACGGTTCGGTTGCCGAGATCTCGGGCAATGGTCTCCGTTGCTTCGGCCAGGCGGTGGCCATGCGCCGGGGGGTCAGCGAGATCGACGTCGACGTCGACACCGCAGCGGGGCTACGGCGCTGCGTGATCCAGGCCACCGATGACCCGTCTGTCGTCGCAGCGGCTGCCGACATGGGAGTGGTCACGGCAGGCGACGAGCCCGACGGTGACTTCGACTCGGTCCTGGCCGCTGCAGGCGTCTCCGGTGTCCGAGGTTGGGCACTGGGCGCCGTTGGGAATCCCCACGTGGTGATCGAGCTCGATGACCCCACTTCGGTCGACCTCGCCCACGCCGGACCCATTATCGAGCAGGCCTTCCCCCAGGGCGTCAACGCCCACTTCGTGACCGTGGCCGGACCCGACCAGATCGATCTCCGCGTGTGGGAGCGTGGCGCCGGAGTCACCCTGGCGTGTGGGTCGGGAGCCACCGTCTCGGCGCAGCGGATGCACGATTGGGGTCGCGTCGGCGAAAGCGTCGCAGTTGCGATGCCCGGCGGAACGGCCCGAGTTGATGTGATGACCGACGATCGGTCGACGGCACTACTCCACGGCCCGGCGACGTTCGTGGCATCGCTCGAGGTGCCTCGTGGGTGACGAACCCCGCAACGGCGAGTTCCAGTCCGATCACCGCGGCGCATTTGGTGAGTACGGCGGCGAGTCCGGCGGGCTGATCGATCGCTCGTTCCGGGAGCGAATCGTGCTCGTCGGGGTCACGATGCCCGATGGGTCGACGGACGAGACCGAAGCGTCGCTCGACGAACTGTCGCTCCTCGTCGACACCGCCGGCGCCGACGAGGTGGGGCGAGTCGTGCAACGCCGCCAGGCCCCCGATCCGGCGACCTACGTCGGTAAGGGCAAGGCGCAAGAGATCAAAGACGTGTCGCTCGCAGTGGACTCCGACACCGTCGTGTTCGACGACGAACTGTCGCCCGCCCAGCAGACCAACCTCGAGAAGATCCTCGGGCGATCGGCGCTCGACCGGACAGCGGTCATTCTCGACATCTTCGCTCAGAACGCATCCAGCAGCGAGGGCAAGGCCCAAGTCGAACTCGCCCAGCTGAAATATCGCCTGCCACGACTGCGGAGCACGGGCCGGTCGTACTCCCAGCAGGGGGGCGGCATCGGCACACGTGGTCCCGGCGAAACCCAGCTCGAAGTCGACCGTCGTCGGCTCGTTCGGCGGGTCCACAAGCTCGAGGACGACCTTCGTCGGCTACGCAAGACCCGAACAACGCAGGCGAAGGCCCGCAAGCGCACCTCGAACCGAGGCGTCTCGCTCGTGGGCTATACGAACGCCGGCAAGTCGACGGTGCTCAACCGGCTGACCGATGCGGGGGTCCTCGCGGAGGACCGCCTCTTTGCCACCCTCGATGCGACGACGCGCCGCCTGCAACTCCCTGGCGGTGAGATGGTCTTCATGACCGACACCGTCGGCTTCGTTCGTAAGCTGCCGACCGAATTGGTGGAGGCGTTCAAGAGCACGCTCGACGTCGTCATCGATGCCGACCTGCTACTCCACGTCGTCGACGCCTCCGCTCCCGACCCGCAGGCGAATATCGATGTCGTGCGGCGGACCCTGCGGGAGATCGGTGCGATCGACGTACCCGAGCTGCTCGTTTTCAACAAGAGCGACCAGGCCCCGAACGTCGATGCGTGGGTTGCTCGGTTTCCCGGGTCCGTGGCGATGAGCGCAATGGACGGCACCGGTACCGAGAATCTCCTCGCCGCCATGGGTGATCGCCTTCGGTCGATGTCGGCTCTCGTCGAGTTGCTCATTCCCTTCGAACGAGGAGATGTGATGGCGATGGTCCACCGTGAGGGTCAGGTGCTCACCGAGATGGCGACCGATGATGGCTTGGTCGTCCGTGCGCGTCTCGACGCCGACTCGACCGGGCGGTTACGCCAGTGGATCGTTGGCCAATCCGACGGCGACCAAACCCACGACGAGGTGACGTCGTGATGAAGCCCTACGACCTACCGCCGTATCCCTACGATCGGCTCGATGCCCTCCGGGCGCTCGCCGCCGAGCGGCACGGCTCCGCGATCGACCTCTCGATCGGCACTCCCGCCGATGATCCGCCGCAAGCCGTCGTCGACGCACTGTCGGCGTCGGGGCGCGAACGGCGATACCCGCCGTCGATCGGGTCGCCCGAATTTCGTGGCGCCGTCGTCCGATGGTTCGACCGTCAATGCGGAGTTCAACTCGACCCCGCCGACGTCGGGGCCACCATCGGGTTGAAGGAGTTCGTCGCCGGGCTGCCTCATTTGCTCCGCCTTCGCGACCCCGAACGCGACACGGTGCTCTTCCCGTCGATCAGCTACCCCTCGTATGCCATGGGTGCCGATCTGGCACACGGTCGATCGGTCGCTGTGCCTGTCGACGCCGACTTCCGCCTTCGACTCGACGCCATCGACCCTGCGGACGCCGCACGAGCGTCCTGTCTCTGGATCAACTCGCCCGGCAACCCCGCCGGAGCCATCGAGGATCTCGGTGCTGCGGCCGAGTGGGGGCGTGCCCACGGTGTTCCGGTCTTCAGCGACGAGTGCTACATCGAGTTCGCGTGGAACGGCCGCGGTCGGACCATCCTCGAGCACGGTGTCGACGGCGTGATGGCCGTTCACAGCTTGTCGAAGCGGTCGAATCTCGCCGGCGTCCGTATCGGGTACTACGCCGGCGATCCCGAACTCGTCCTCTGGCTCCAGGAGATCCGCAAACACACCGGCGCTATGGCGCCGTGGCCTTCGCAACATGCCGCGATCGTCGCGCTCGACGACCAAGAACACGTGGACCAACAGCGCAAGGACTACGAGCGTCGAATGCGTTCGTTGATCGACGTCCTCGACGCTGTGGGTGTGCGCGCCGCAATGCCCGAGGGCGGCTTCTACCTCTGGACTCCGGCCCCCGAGGGAGGCTGGGCACTCGCCGAGCGCCTCGCCACCGAGCTTGGTCTCATCTGCTCGCCGGGCGAGTTCTACGGTGCCGCTGGTGCCGACTACGTCCGTCTCGCAGTCGTTTGCCAGGACGACGCAATCGCCACCCTCGCCGAAAGAGCCGCCTCATGACCGCGACCACCGCCGACTACGACCGTGCACGTGCCGCAGAGTTGTTGCAGCTGACCGCCGATCTCGTCGACATGCCCTCGGTGTCGTTCGACGAAGCGGCCATCGCCGACTGGTTCGAGAACGAACTTCGCCAGCTCGGCCATCTCGAGGTCACCAGGATCGGTGACAACGTCGTTGCGCGTACGAACCTCGGTCGACCCCACCGTTTGGCCCTCGGTGGTCACCTCGACACCGTGCCGGTGAACAACAACGCCACGGCGCGCATCGAAGGGCCGATCCTGCATGGCCTCGGCTCTGCAGACATGAAGGGCGGCCTGGCCGTCATGTTGGAGCTCGCTCGCCGCATCCCCGAACCCGCCGTCGACGTGACCTGGGTCTTCTACGCCCGCGAAGAGGTTGCGTTGGAGCACAACGGTCTTCGGGAACTGTTCGCCGAGGTCCCTCACCTGCTCGAGGCCGACGTGGCGATCCTCGGCGAGCCCACGGATGCCGTCCTCGAGGGCGGATGCCAGGGGACCATGCGATTCGAGGTCGCGTTTCGGGGCGCTCGGGCACACACGGCGCGGCCCTGGATGGGACGCAACGCCATTCATCGGGCCGGTGCACTGCTCTCGACGCTCGGAGACATCGAGCATCGCCGTCCGGTCATCGACGGCTGCGAGTTCCGCGAGGCCATGCAGGCGGTGAAGATGGAGGCTGGCGTTGCGGGCAACGTCGTTCCGGATCTCGCCATCGTCACGATCAACCACCGGTTCGCGCCGGATCGGACCTCCGCAGAGGCGGTGGCGTTCGCGAAGTCGGTCGTCGACCCCTTCATGGACGACGGCGACACCTTCACGATCACGGATCTCTCGCCCGCTGCTCGCCCAGATCTACGCCACCCGCTGATGGCGGCGTTCGTCGGACGCAACGACCTGCTCGTTCGGGCCAAGCTTGGCTGGACCGACGTGGCGTTCTTCGCCGAGCAGGGGATTCCGGCGGTGAACTTCGGTCCCGGCGACGCGACGCTCGCCCACACACAACAGGAGCACCTTCATGAGGTGCCCCTGTGGATGACCTACCAGGCGCTCGACGAGCTCCTGCGGACCGGTGTCTGACGGCGCGTAGTTGATCAGAGGCGACGCAACACGGTGACCACTCGGCCGTAGACGTCGACTTCGCCCGCGTCGAACACCATGGGCTCCAACGAGGGATTCGCCGGAAGCAGCGTGACCGTTGAGCCCGATGCTTCGTAGGTCTTGACGGTGGCTTCGTCGCCGGGGATGCCGGCGATGACGATGTCGCCGTTCTGGGCTGAATCCTGGCGACGTACGACCACGAAGTCGCCATCGTGAATGCCAGCGTCGATCATCGACTCGCCGCGGACCCGGAGCATGTACAGCTCGCCCTCACCGGTGAATTCGGTCGGTAGGGGCATCAGCTCTTCAACGTTCTCGTGGGCGAGAACGTCGGTGCCAGCGGCGACGTCACCAACGAGCGGTACGTGGGTGACCTGTGCGCGTTCGATCACGGCGCCGGAGTTCGGGTCGTATCGCACCTCGATCGCTCGGGGCTTGGCCGGATCACGGCGCAGATAGCCGAGCTTCTGGAGCGTGTTGAGATGACTGTGGACCGTTGAGGGCGACGTCAATCCGACCGCCCCGCCGATCTCCCGCACAGAGGGGGGATAGCCGCGCTCGCGGTTGGACGTGTCGATGAAGTCGAGGATCTGCTGTTGGCGATCCGTCAGATTGGTTCCGGCCATTGGTGCCCCTGTCTGGCTGTCGTGTCGAGGTCGAATGAACCTCGGTTGGTGCATGTCGAGAGTGCGATCCGAGATTCGTTGTCCCGGAAGGTTGCAATCGTACATCTGTTCGAAGTATAACGAGAACAGGTGTTCGGCGCACACATGTTCGCTCAGCACCGTACGTCGGTCAAGGATCCTCGGAGTCTTCGCACTCGGAGGTGGGTGGAGACCGATCGTGGTCGCCGCTCCGGGCGACCGCCTGGGCAGGGCTGCGGTGTCTCCGGATGTCGTGGTCAGCCCACTCGCCCAACGACGCTGTCACACCCCAGGAGTTGACTGATGGCCATGACGTTCCACGCCGATCACCACCCCGAACTCGCTGCACCCACCGCCTCGTCCACGTCGGCGGGCTTGCGAATCCACCCACTGCTCGCTGGGGGAGTGGCGATGGCGATCATCATCACCTTGTTGGGATCTACACGTGGCGCTGCGGCCAACGCTCCGCTCGACCCGGTGTCCGAGCAATCGACGATCGTCGATTCGATCGAGATCTACGTCGTGCAGCCCGGCGACACGTTGTGGGCTATCGCCACGAGGATCACGCCCGACGGGCATTCGCTCGAGCCTGCGCTCGATCATCTTCGAGTCCAGGCCGGGTCCGCCGCGATCGACGTCGGCCAGCAGATCGTCATCGATCACGCAGCGATCAGGCGGTGACCGTTCGGGTGTCGTCAGGTCGTCGTGCGATCGCGTACCCAACGGCCGAACACGAACGACCCATCGACCACGAGTCGCGACAGGCTCATGGCGTGGATCGACGCCGTTGGTCCGTTCACGATTCGCGAGGATGCGCCGCCAATGAGCGTTGGCGAGACGCTCAAGCAGAGTTCGTCGACGAGATCCGCAGCGACGAACGCATCGTTGAGCGTCGGGCCTCCCTCGAGCAGCACGGTTCGAGCGCCTCGGTTTCGGAGCTCGGCCATCGCGACACGCAGGTCGACGTGGTCGTGGCCGGCGATGATGATGTCGGCCACCTCTGTGAGGCGGTGGCGAGCTGCCGCGGGAGACGATTCCGTCGTGATGATCGCCGGCCGGAACTCCTGGTCGAAGATCCGATGCTCGGGGTCGATCCGCAGGGATCCGGTCACGATGGCGATCTGGGGCCGGGCAGATTGGCCGCGGGCGATCCGCGAGACCTCGATGCCCGGAGGCGTCTGTGGAGCGCGGTAGTTCTCGGCGATCACGGTCCCGGAGGCGACGACGATGACGTCCGGGATCGCCCGAATCGCCCCGAAGACCGCCTTGTCCCCGGGGCCGCCGAGCCCACCCGACACGCCGTCGATGTCGATGCCGCCGTCCAGACTCGAAATCATGTTGGCCAGAACCCACGGCCGGTCGTCGGGAGCGGGGCGCGGGTCGGCCGCATACGCCTCGACCACATCGATGTTGTCCACAGGGTTGGGGAAGACCTGTCGCATATCCGGCACGCTATCGCTCGGCCGTTCGGCAGCTCGGCCTTACGGAATGGGGGGTGATACGCCGATGTTCACCAGAGAACGGCCGATGGTGTGGACAACCCGGGCCGATATCCCCGCGATTTCAACAGTTCGTCCCCTTTTCGCCCACAAGGTGGTGCTCGTAGCGTGTTGCTCCAACAGGTGATCCCGGTTCCTTGGCCCGATGGAGGCGCTCTGCGTGAGGTGGAGGGTCTGACCCCGGGAACCGGGCACCTGCATGATGTGTTGGGGCGATGGCAGCGGTCGACGCGGTCGTCGGACCGGCGACCGACGAAAGGGTCACGATGACGCTTGCCCCCGAACCGACAAACGCTCCGGTCGCCGACAGGCTTGGGTTGCGACGCCATCACACGACGGCCGGTGTCGATCCCTATGACACGATCGAGTGGGAGAAGCGTGACGCCCGCATCCACGACTGGCGGGACGGAACCGTGGCGTTCGAACAAGCAGGCATTGAGGTGCCTGTCGGATGGTCGATCAACGCCTCGAACATCCTTGCCCAGAAGTACTTCCGTGGCACGCTCGGCACCGCCGGCCGGGAGTGGTCGCTTCGACAGGTCGTGGACCGTGTCGTCGAGACCGTCGCCCGGTGGGGTGTCGAAGGCGAGTACTTCGGCCCGGACGAGGCGTCGATCTTCGCCGACGAACTCCGATGGTTGATCATCCATCAAAAGGTCGCCTTCAACTCGCCGGTCTGGTTCAACCTCGGCGTCGAGGGCGTTCCGCAACAGGCGTCGGCGTGCTTCATCTTGTCGGTCGACGATCAGATGGAGTCCATTCTCAATTGGTATGCCGAGGAGGGGATGATCTTCAAGGGCGGCTCCGGTTCGGGGGTCAACCTTTCCAAGATCCGATCCTCGGCCGAACTCCTCAACGGCGGCGGGACCGCATCAGGTCCCGTGAGTTTTATGCGGGGGGCCGATGCATCGGCCGGAACGATCAAGAGCGGAGGCAAGACGCGCCGTGCCGCCAAGATGGTCATCCTCGATATCGACCACCCCGACGTCGAGGAGTTCATCTGGTGCAAAGCGCGTGAGGAGAAAAAGGCCAGAGCCTTACGAGACGCCGGTTTCGACATGGATCTCGATGGCGCCGACTCGTTCTCTATCCAGTATCAGAACGCCAACAACTCGGTTCGCGTCACCGATGAATTCATGACTGCTGTCGTCAATGGCGACGACTGGCACCTGCGGGCCGTGACCGACGGTTCGATTCTTCGCACGGTGCCAGCGCGCGAACTCATGCGCTCCATCGCTCAGGCGGGGTGGGAATGCGCGGACCCCGGTCTCCAGTACGACACGACGATCAACCGCTGGCACACCACACCGAACGCAGGACGGATCACGGCGAGCAACCCCTGTTTCCCGGGCGATGCTCGGGTGCACACCGACAAGGGCCTGGTGCGTTTCGATTCGCTCGTGCGCCGCCTTCAAGACGGTGAGAGCTTCGAGGTCTATACCCACGATGTCACCGCCGATTCCCCGTCGGCATCGGTTCAGCTCAGCGCGCCCGAGGCTGTCGCCATCACGGGTGTCAATCCAATCGTGAAGCTCGACTTCGCGAACGGGATGTCCGTGCGCTGCACCCCCAACCACTCGTTCTTCGTGTCGGACGGAGAAGGTTCGGGCCGGTGGGTCGCGGCCGAGGATCTGAACCAAACCGACGCCGTCTGCACGCTCGATCTCGAGGCGCTGCCTGTCTCCTCATCGCTGGAGATTCCCGTCGATGTCGAGACCGTCCAGAAACGCCAGCTCCATGAGTCCCGAGCCGCAGTCAATCTTCCAGAGAAGTGGTCGGACGACCTGGCGCACTATCTCGGGTGGGTGGTCGGAGATGGCTGTGTGTCCGGCAGCGTTGTCTCGGCGATCTACGGCACCGCTGAAGAACAAGCCGAGATCATGCCCCGACACCGGACGCTCCTTTCGCACGTCGTCCCCGACTCTCCTCTCACGCCATCCGCCCAAGCCAACGGGACCACGCAACTTCGTGTCTCGCGCAAGGCGTTCGTTCGCTACTTGGATGCCCTCGGCATCCATGCGTCGAAGGCACCCGACAAGATGATCCCGGATTCGGTCTACGGAGCACCAGCACCAATCGTCGCCTCGTTCCTGCAGGGTCTGTTCGACGCCGGCGGCACGGTCATTGTCGAACAGAGCAAGGGTCACTACGTCGGCCTCGGCTCCACCTCTCGCGAGCTCCTTCGTGGGGCCCAACACCTCCTCACACAGTTTGGTATTCGTTCTCGGATCTACAACACGAAGGCTGGCACTGAGCGTTCCGGTTTCGAATACACCCGAGTCGACGGCACGACGGTGGGCTACGCCTCGTCGCCGATGTTCGATCTGCGCATCACCTCCCGTGACATCGACCGGTTCGCCGCACGCATTGGCTTCTCCCTTCCGAGTAAGTCCACGCGCCTCGAGGCTCTCTTCGGAAGCCGCAAGAAGGCGCCGTACACGACGAAGACGTCGACCAGACTCGAACACCGTTGCGACGACGGCTTCGAGCTCACGTACAACTTGAGCGAGCCCCGCAACCACAGCTACATCGTCAACGGCTTGGTGGTGCGCAACTGCTCGGAGTACCTGCATGTCGATGACAGCGCCTGCAACCTTGCGAGCCTCAATCTGCGCGGCTTCCAGCGGTCCGATACCTCCTTCGACGTCGACGCGTTCGTCGCCGCCGTCGAGGTGGTCTTCACCGCGCAAGAGATCATCGTTGGGCGTGCCGACTATCCGACCGAGAAGATTCGCGAGAATACGCTTCGCCTTCGACAGATCGGTCTGGGGTACGCCAATCTCGGTGCCCTGCTGATGTCGGTTGGAGCCCCCTATGACTCCGATCGCGGGCGCGCCTTGGCGGCCTCGATCACGGCGCTCATGGGCGGTGCCGCCTACAACATGTCCGCCCGTCTTGCAGCCAAGGTCGGACCATTCGATGGATGGTCCGAGGATGCCGACAACATGCAGCGCGTACTGGGCATGCACCGAGCGGCGGTCGGCGACATCGACGCTGCGCTCGTCCCCACCGATCTCCTCTCCGCCGCACACGCAGCCTGGGACGACACCTGTGTGCGGGCGGCGAGTAGAGGCGTCCGCAACGCGCAAGCCACCGTTCTGGCTCCCACGGGCACGATCAGTTTCCTGATGGACTGCGACACGACCGGCATCGAACCCGATCTCGGATTGGTCAAGATGAAGAAGCTCGTCGGCGGCGGGACGATGCAGATCGTCAACCAAGGTGTTGGTGAGGCCTTGGTGAATCTTGGCTACAGCGACGCCCAGGCCACAGCCGTTGTGGACCATGTCGCCGACACCGGCTCGGTCATCGGTGCGCCCGATCTCGATCCCGATCACGTGGCGGTGTTTGCGTGTTCGATGGGCGACAACACGATCTCACCGTCCGGGCACATCACCATGATGGGAGCCGTCCAGCCTTTCCTCTCCGGGGCGATCTCCAAGACGGTGAACGTCCCCGAAGAGACCACGGTTGACGAGCTCGAGAAGGTGTACATCGATGCGTGGCGGCTCGGCCTCAAAGCCGTTGCCGTGTACCGGGACAACTGCAAGGTCGCTCAGCCGCTCACCGCGAAATCCGCAGGCGATGACGACATCGAGGACCCTGTCGAGACGCTGTTCGCGGCGGCACCCGTCGTGTCGAGCCCAACACGCGAGCGCCTCCCGCGCTCACGATCCTCGCGAACGTTCGAGTTCCGGGTGGCCGACTGCAAGGGATTCGTGACCGTTGGCGAATACGAGGACGGGCGACCCGGCGAGCTGTTCATTCGCGTGTCCAAGCAGGGCTCGACCCTCGCCGGCATCATGGACGCGTTCGCCATCTCGGTGAGTCATGGCCTCCAGTACGGCGTGCCGCTCAGTGCCTTTGTCGACGCCTTCGTCGGCATGCGTTTCGAGCCAGCGGGCATGACCGACGACGCCGATCTGCGGATCGCCTCGAGCCTCATGGACTACTTGTTCCGGCGCCTCGCGGTCGAATACATGTCGCCCGATGAGCGTCTGGCCCGAAACATCTTGACCACTGGCGAACGAACACAACCGACGCTGCCCGGCGTCGCCGAAGCCACCACCGAAACGTCTCAGGGCCTCGACGTTCCGCCCGATCCGCCTGCGCTCAGCCCGCCGCCAGTCACCAACGCGGCGACCGAGGTTTCGTCCACTGATGCGCCGTTCTGTGGCCAATGCGGAACGCAAATGATTCGGGCCGGAAGCTGTTACGCCTGCCGGGATTGTGGATCCACGAGTGGCTGCTCGTGAGTCCCGCGCAATCCGTCGGGGTACAGCAGACATTGCCGGGGACCCGAAGTAGCCTCGCGGTCATGGGCGTGTTGCGGTTCTCGTTCGGGACGATGGGGTCGGGCAAGTCGACACTCGCTCTGCAGATCCATCACAACCTGACACACGGCGGCCTCCGCGGTGCACTGTGCTCGATGCTCGATCGTGAAGGGGCCCGTGTCTCGTCGCGGCTCGGCGTCTCGGCCGACGCAGTGGTCATCGACCCGTCCGTCAATCTGGTCGAGATCGCGGCCAACGACGGCGAACCGCTCGATTACCTCGTATGCGACGAAGCGCAGTTCTACACGCCGGAGCAGATCGAACAACTCGCCCACGTTGTCGACACGCTCCGACTCGACGTGTTCGCCTTCGGCCTTCTGACGGACTTTCGTGGGCGGCTCTTTCCGGCGACCGCACGACTGCTCGAACTGGCGGACCACGCCGAAGCGATTCAGTGTGAGGCGCGCTGTTGGTGCGGCGAGCGTGCGACCCACAACGCTCGTGTGGTCGACGGTGAGCAGGTGTACGAAGGCGAGCTGATGGTCGTCGACGACCCGACTCGAGCTCCCGATGTGAGCTACGAGTTGCGTTGTCGAAAGCACTGGACCGCCGGTGAGGGACGTCCAGACATCGTGCTCTGATCGGTTGCGGGGTCAGGTCTCCTCGCACGATGCCAAGACATCGCCGGGGCTCGGACATCGATCGATTCCACCGCCGCCGGTGATCGCGTCGGCTCCGCTTCCGCCGGTGATGCGATCTCGTCCCGAGCCGCCGAACAACGTATCGTCGCCGAGCCCGCCCTGCAGACGGTCCTTCCCGTCGCGGCCCTTGATTTGATCGTTGCCGGATCCGCCATGGAGTCGGTCGTTTCCGCCGCCGCCGTTGAGCGTGTCTTGGCCGGCTTGTCCTTCGACGATGTCTCGACCGCCCCCTCCAAGGAGGCGATCGTCGCCGTCCCCGCCCTTGATCGTGTCGTTGCCTGCGCCACCACAGATCACGTCGTCACCGCCGAGACCGACGATGGTGTCTGCGCCGCCTCCGGCGAAGATCACGTCGGCTCCCTCCGTGCCGCGAAGAACATCTCGTCCATTCGTCCCGATGATGGTGGCGGGCAATCCCAAACAGAGCGGAACATCGGACACGACGTTGAGCGCGTCGGGCGAGGGGACCACGAAGGCGCCGTGACCGTAGAGGGGGTCGATCCCGGCGGCCCCTCGATCGACGGTGAGCGAGGGGAGTAGCGCGTCGATGTCCTCGGGCTGCTGGACCAGTCCTGCGCCGCGCATCACCGCAACAAAGCCAGAGAACAGTGGAGCGCTCGAGCTCGTGCCCGCGAAGCACCCAGCGAACTCGAAGGCCGGCAGGCACGATGCCGCGGCGAGGTCGATCCCTGCACGACCGTCGAACGTGGGGCCTTGCGAGCTGTATCCGGCGATGGCTTGGCTGCTCGGCCGAATGAGTGAATTCACGGTGACCGCGCCGGGGTTGGCCGAGTCGGCTCCGGGGAAGGTCGCCGACGCATAGTTGGTCCACTCGGTCATCGGTGTCAGATTGCCGAGGATCTGAATCTGGTCGGTGCCGTCCGGGTCGACGTCGTCGAACAGGTGAATCGAGAGGTAGTCGCGATCTGTTGGGCTCGAGCAGTTGGTCTCGATTCGTTCGAGCGGCGGGTGCTCGGGGTGCGACTGCACGTCGTTCGCGGTTCGTTCGGGAGTTCGGTCCGAGAACGAGTCGTAGATCCAGAGGTCGTAGTCGGTTGCGACCGACCTCGGGTCCCAATCGTCCCATCGCATTCCGAGCAAGAACCCGCAGACGAACTCCATCCGCTCGGAGCCGTCTGCCCAGTTGTGTATGCCGTTGCCGTCGGGGTCGTTGAAGTCCCCAACCCAGTTCTGCCCGTCTCGAGCGAAGTCGCCACCGGCGTTTCCGCCTGCCGAAACCCAGACGATGCCGGCGGCGACCGCTCGGTCGATGATCGAGTTGAGCGGTCCGGTCCCATCTCCGGGACCGTCGAACTCGCTGAGCTCGGATCGGTTGATGACGGTGATGCCGTTGGCGATGAACCAGTCCACGGCGGCCGAGAGGTCGCCGGTCGTCGACACGGTAGCGAGCCAGATTTCGGCGTCTGGCGCAGTGGTGTGCGCAATCTCTGCGACACCGACGCCATGAGGCCCAGCGCCGCCCGTCGCGATCTGGCACGGCTGGCCGCCGCGGCGACAGAAGGTGCCGGCGGGGATGGGTAGTCGTCCGTTCGCGACCGCGTCGGTGAGTTCGGCGCTGCCGAAGATGTCCAGGATGCCAATCCGTTGACCAGCGCCCCGATGGCCGAACTGATGCCACTGATCAATGCCGAGTGTCGACTCGATCGCGTCGGCCAGTGGGGCGTTCGCCTGCAGTTGCTTCGCGGACGGCGAGGAGTTGCTCGTCCAGGTGACACCGGCCAAACGGGTGACCGCAGGGTGATTGGCGAGCTCGTTGAGGCGATCGACCGGAATCGACGCTTCGACGAACCAGCCGTCCACGCGGGCGTGAAGCCGACCACCAACCTCCAGGATTGCGGCGGTGGTGGCGTCGAGGTCGCTGCCGTACACCTCTGCTGCAACCGCAGTGCCAGGCGGCGCTGACGACGGCTCGTCGGCCAAGCTCCGCAGTGTCGAGTCGCCGATCTGCTCGACGTCGGCGACGTCGGTCGGCGGATCGATGTCCTGGGCTGACGATGGCGCAGCCGTCATCGTCGTGATGACGAACGCAGCCAGAGCCGCGGACATCCAGCGCCAGCGGCGGTCGGGCACGGCGCCGCGTCTGCGGCGATGTCGGGGCACAGGGGCCAGAGTAGACGTCAGACCCATCAGGGCTTCATCGGCCCCGTCACTGTCGAACTGTTGTGGGCGGAATTGCCCGGCTGGCGATCAGCGTTCGTCGATGGGCACGTACTGGCGGCCACGTTCTCCGGTGTAGACCTGTCGAGGACGAGCAATGCGCGAGTCTTGCTCGAGCATCTCCTGCCAGTGGGCGAGCCAGCCGACCGTACGTGGAATGGCGAACAGCACGGTGAACATCTCGGTCGGGAAGCCCATGCTCTGATAGATCAGCCCCGAATAGAAGTCGACGTTCGGGTAGAGCTTGCGATCCACGAAGTAGGGATCCGCAAGGGCAACCTCTTCGAGCTTGAGCGCGATGTCGAGCAGTGGGTTCTTGCCCGTTACGGCGAACACGTCGTGTGCCGCGTCCTTGATAATGCGGGCCCGTGGGTCGTAGTTCTTGTACACCCGGTGTCCAAAGCCCATGAGGCGTTCTTCGCCGCTCTTGACCCGTTCCATGTAGGCATCGACGTTGTCGTAGCTGCCGATCTCGCCGAGCATGCGAAGCACGGCTTCGTTGGCGCCTCCATGACGAGGTCCGTACAGGGCGGCGCACGCCGCCGCGACCGAAACGTAGGGGTCCGCATGCGCAGACCCGACGACGCGGGCCGCCGTGGTCGAACAGTTCTGCTCGTGATCGGCGTGGAGGATGAAGAGAATCTCCATCGCGCGCTTGAGCGCAGGGTCGGGGACCCAGTCGTCTTCGGCGATCGAGAACATCATCGCCAAGAAGTTCGACGTGTAGTCCAGATCGTTGCGAGGAAAGACGAACGGCAGGCCCTTGCTGAAGCGGTACGCGGCGGCAGCGAGCGTCGGCATCTTGGCGACCAGACGCACGATCTGTTGCATACGAACGTCGGGATCGTCGATCTCTTTGGAGCTGGGGTAGAAGGTCGAGAGGCCAGCGACGCCCGACGTCAGCAGGCCCATCGGGTGCGCGTCGTAATGGAACGCGTCATAGATGCGCCGGCGGAAGTTCTCATGCAGAAACGTGTGGTGGGTGATGTCATCCACCCACGAGTCGAGTTCGGCGGTCGTTGGCAGATCGCCGTTCAGGAGCAGGTGCGCCACCTCGAGGTGCGTCGAGTGCTCGGCGAGCTGTTCGATCGGATAGCCGCGGTACTCGAGCTCGCCTGCGCCGCCGTCGAGGTAGGTGATGGCGCTCTCGGTCGAAGCAGTGGTGCCGAATGCGGGGTCAAGAAACCACAATCCCGGCAACAGTGTTTTCCAGGCGGACGCATCGACCCCACCATTCTCGATCGGGACTTCGACCGATTCGCCAGTGCGATTGTCGGTGATGGTGATGCTCTCGGTCACGCCTGTACTCCAATGGTCCGTGGTCGATCGATGACTAGCCGACCCCTCGCCATTGAGTGGTGCGCCGTCGCAATCATAAGCAGTCGGCGCCCCGTTGTCGCTGTTGAGTGGATCAACCTTCGTCCGCTGATCGGTAGACCGCGGATCGAAAGAGCGGTCGATGTCAGAGCGGCGTGTTGTCGTGCCGTCGATTCGGCACGATCTCGCGTTTGGACGCAAGGAGCCGCAGCGATTCGATCAGCGTCTTGCGCGTCTCGCCCGGCTCGATGACCGCATCGACCGACCCTCGTTGCGCGGCGATATACGGGTTGAGGAGTCGTTCCTCGTAGGCGGCTTCGAGCTGGGCGCGTTCGTCTTCGTCTGCCCGGCGATGGAGGATCTCCACGGCGCCCTTCGCCCCCATGACGGCGATCTCCGCAGTGGGCCAGGCGAAAACGAGATCGTTGCCCATGTTCTTGCTATCCATCACGATGTATGCACCGCCGTATGACTTCCGGAGCGTGATGTTGACACGCGGGACGGTCGCTCGGGCGTAGGCGAATGCGAGCTGGGCGCCATATCGGATCATGCCTCGCCACTCGAGGTCTTTCCCGGGGTAGAAGCCGGACGTGTCGACCAGGGTCACGAGAGGGATGTTGAACGCGTCGCAGAATGCGACGAAACGCCCGCCCTTCTGAGACGACGGAATGTCGAGCGTCCCGGCGATGCTCATCGGTTGGTTGGCGACGACGCCGGCGACGATGCCGCCGAACGTGGCGAAACCCGTGACCAGATTCGTGGCGAACGAGGGACGGATCTCCAGAAACCAGCCGTCATCGGCGAGGATCGACGCAATGTCTCGGACGTCGTATGCGCCCGTCGCTGAATCGGGGATGACGTCGCCGGCTTCGATGGTGGCACGTGCAACGGGATCAGCGCTTGGGATCATCGGTGCTGGCGTGTCGGCGCTCGATGGCAGGACCGCCAGCAGTTCGTCGATCGCCTCCTCGGCGGCCATGAGTGTGGGCAGCGTCAAGCTGGCAAGTCCGGCCTCGGTCGTGAGCGGTCGTGCGCCGCCCAGATCGGCACGACTGAAGTCGACACCGGTGTACTCGCTCACCATCGACGGCCCAGACACGAACGCATGGGCGCCGTCGACGACGAACACGAAGTCCATGAGGCCCAACAGCAAGGCCGGACCGGCGAAGGCATCCCCGTGCAGGATGCCGATTGTCGGGACGCGTCCCGAACAGTCGGTGAGGGCTTTGGCTGCGTCGCCAATCGCAAAGGTGACGGCGAGCTCGTCTTCGGGCGCCGGCCCGTTTCCGGAGAACTCACACACGAACGGGAGCGCCTTGTCGAGCGCCTGACGTGCGCCGCGGGCGACCAGGTCGGCTTCGGCCGCTGTGATTGGCGCATCGCCGGTGTGGCGGAGGCGAACAACGACTCGACGGCGACCGTCGGATCCGGTTTCGATCGACAGGCCCTGTCGCGTGTTGGGCCGGGCGGGTGCGACGTCGGTCATCGAACGCCAGCCTAGGTTCAGCCGGCCGAGATGTCCTCGCCCGGACGAACGGTCACGTTGATGCCAGTCTGCTCGGCGCCTCGTGCCGCGACGACTTCACCGATCGCTCGCTGGACGGCGCGGGCAGGTGCAGGCAACGTGGTCCAGCGCCGATGCGCGAGCCCGACGCTGCGCGGCGTCATGCCGTCGATCTGCACGACCTTCCATCCTGTCCCGGTGTCGGACGCTGCTGCGGTCGCCGGTACGAGCGCCGGCGCGTACCCCTGAAAGGCGAGGGATGCGAGCAGCCGCATGCCGTCGAGTTCGGCCTTGGGCTTGAGGACGATGTCCAGTTCGGCGGCAGCTTCGTCGACCTCGGCGCGGAACTGCGTGCCGGGCGGCGGCAGCACCACCTCGTGTTCGGCAAGCTCGACAAGCGTGATCCGGTCGTGACTGGCCAACGGGTGATGGTTCGGCACGATCAGGATGCGTTCCTCGTCGAAGAGCGACACCGAGGCGAGCTCGGGCTCGTGGAGCGGAAGGTTGAGCACCGCCATGGTCAACTGCCCGCTCTGGAGTTGGGGCAACAGGCCCGTCGTCGTGGCGTCGACCACGACGAGATGGACTCCCGGATAGCTCGCCTTCAGTTCGGTGAGCAGAGCGGGCACCAACCAGCGCCCGGTTGTCCCGATGATCCCGAAACGGACGATGCCGCGGATGTCGTCGCGGAGCGCCGACACGTCGGTGGGGATGGCCTGGAGCTCGGCCTGTACACGCTGCGCACGAAGCACGACCGCTTCGCCCTCTTGGGTCAGCTCACCCGTCCGGCGATCGACGAGCACCGCATCGAGCTCCCGTTCGAGACGGGCGACGTGCGTCGACACGTTGCTCTGAACGGTGTGCAACGCGCGGGCGGCAGCGGAGAAGCTTCGATGCTCCGAGACCGCAATCAGCGCGTTGAGCTGGCGAAGGTCCACGGGCGCGTCAGCCTGCCGTCTGCTTGCGAATCACGTTGAGTGCACTGCCAGCCTCGAACCACTCGAGCTGGTCTTCGGAGAAGGTGTGGTTGCACTGGAACTCGATCGCTTCGCCGTCGGCCTTGTGCAGCACGCAGTCGACCGGCGTGTTCGGCGCAAGGTCGGCGAGACCGGTGATCGAGATCGTGTCGCCCTCTTCGATCGCCAGCCAGAAGTCGCTGTCGGCGAAGGTGAGTGCGAGCACGCCCTGCTTCTTCAGGTTCGTCTCGTGAATACGGGCGAACGACTTGGCGAACACGGCGAGGCAGCCACGGAAACGGGGCTCCATGGCGGCGTGTTCGCGACTCGATCCTTCGCCAACGTTGTCTTCGCCGATGAACACCCAATTGATGCCCTGCTCGTGCAGGCTCTTGGCGATTGCCGGGTACGACTTGGTCTGTCCGTCGCTCGGGTCGAGGGCGAGCTCGGACTCGAGGTGTCCCCGATACTTGAGCCACGGGCCGGCCATGGAGATGTGGTCGGTCGTGACCTTGCCCATGCCCTTTCCGAGGATCGGAAGCTCGAGGTAGTCGTTCCCGTCCCAGGCCTCGAACGGTGTCAGGAGCTGCAGACGGTCTGAGGTTGGGGAGACGACGACGTCGATGTCGGAGCCGTCGTCGGGCGGTGCGATGAACATCGAGGTTCCGTCTTCGAACCCGCCTGACGGCAACTCGATCGGGTCGCTGACGTTGAGCGATACCTGCTCACCGGCGTCGTTCGTGAGCGTGTCGGTCTTTGGATCGAAGTCGAGCGTGCCCGCCAAGGCCAACGCAACAACGGTTTCGGGGGACGTCACGAAGGCGAGGGTGGCGCCGTCGCCGTCGTTGCGCTTCGGGAAGTTGCGGTTGTAGCTGGTCACGATGCTGTTGGCCGTGCCCTCAACGCCCTCTCGGTCGTCGCGCTTCCACTGTCCGATGCAGGGGCCACACGCGTTGGCGAGCACGACGCCACCGATCGCTTCGAGGTCTTGGAGGAACCCGTCACGCTGGATCGTGCGCATCGTCGCCTCAGACCCCGGCGTCACCATGAACGGAACCTTCGCCTTCAGACCCTTGGAGGCGGCGTCTCGCGCGATCGAGGCCGCACGGCTGATGTCTTCGTACGACGAGTTCGTGCACGAACCGACTAGGGCGGCCGAAATGTCGACCGGCCAGCTGTTCTCTTGAGCCTCCGCGCCGAGCTCGGAGAGCGGGCGGGCGAGGTCGGGAGTGTGCGGGCCATTGATCAGCGGCTCGAGCGTGTTGAGATCGATCTCGATCAGCTGGTCGAAATACTCGCCGGGGTTGGCGTAGACCTCGTCGTCTGCCCGCAGGTGATGAGCAACCGCACGTGCGGCGTCGTCGATCTCCTCGCGGCCTGTGGCCTTGAGATAGCGGCTCGTGGCGTCGTCGTAAGCGAAGATCGAGGTGGTCGCGCCGATCTCGGCGCCCATGTTGCAGATTGTCGCCTTGCCTGTTGCGGACAGGCTCTCGGCACCGGGGCCGAAGTACTCGACGATGGCTCCGGTACCGCCCTTCACGGTGAGGATTTCGGCGACCTTGAGAATGACGTCCTTCGGGGCAGCCCAACCGGCCTTGGGCCAGCGCACGTTCCAGGCGAAACCGGTCATGACGTCGACGGCGTCCGCGCCACCGACACCGACGGCGATCATGCCGAGTCCGCCGGCGTTGGGCGTATGGCTGTCGGTGCCCAGCATCATGCCGCCCGGAAAGGCGTAGTTCTCGAGCACGACCTGGTGAATGATGCCCGAGCCCGGGGCCCAGAACCCGCCGCCAAACTTCGCACTCACGGACTCAAGGAAGTCGTAAACCTCCTTGTTGGTGTCGACCGCTGCGAGCAGGTCAGTCTTTCCGTCGACGCGAGCCTGGATGAGGTGGTCGCAGTGAGTGGTCGTCGGCACGGCCGTCTTGTCGAGGCCGGCGGTCATGAACTGGAGCCATGCCATCTGCGCGGTGGCGTCCTGCATCGCGACACGATCGGGACGTAGATCGGTATAGCTCACGCCTCGATCCATGCCGCCTGTCGCCGGATCATCGAGGTGATTGATGAGGATCTTCTCGGTCAGGGTCAGCGCCCGGCCGAGTCGTTCGCGCCCGATGGCGAGTCGTTCGTCGAGGGTCGAATAGACCTCGTTGATGAGTTCGATCGGGGTGTTGGCGAACACGGCCATGAAAGCAGCTCCTCGGTATCAACGGTCGTCGTGGGCACGACCGCAGCCGAGGATATCGGTCGCTGATGGCCCACATCTGGAATCGTGATGACGTTCACAACTCGATCTGCATCGACGCGATGTGGCGAAGCGCCTCATTCGGCGTACTAGAGAACCGACGAAGAGGCCATGTGGGAGCGTTGCGCCATCGTGGTTGCGATTTTGATTTTCGGCGCATGCGGCGCGCCTGCGCTCCCACGAGACGACGCGATTGCGATCCTCCAGCTCGAGGGAATGAGCGCCGCCGAGGCGACCTGTGTCGCCGACACGCTCGTGCTTGCCGAAGAGCTCGATGCGGTCGACCCCCGATTCGAACTGGATGATCGGCAGATCACGGCGTTGCAATCGGCGCGGCTTCGTTGCCAGTCCACCGAAGCGCTCGAAGTGGATGGCGGGTTCGGGGACGTGCCAGACGATGTGATCGTCGCGCCGTCGAGCGTCGACACCGACGTGGCCGGCGTGATCGAGACCGCCGTCGGAGGCGTTGGACAGGAGCCGGTTGCCGACGATGTGATCGACGCAGCGGTCGATGCCCTCCGGGCGCTGGGCCGAGACGAAATAACGGCTCGATGCATCGTCGAGCGTCTCGTCGACACGGATGGCACGTGGCTCTTCGACGACGAACGCTTCGGCTTCGGTGCCAATCCCCTCGAAGCAGCCGCCACGGCCGCCTGCATCTAGTGCGCGAGCTCGGAGGGGTCAGTGGGTGCCTTCCCGATGGGGCTCTCCGATCGCCAAGCTGGGAATGTGAACCCGCAGAGCTAGCGGGGCCAGCTGCGCCGACGGCCACGTCGACGGGGACGGTCTGCGTCGAGTTCCCAGACGCGTCGCCACGATGCGGTGACCGGGCCGGTCAGCGGGGGTGTCTCTTCGGCGTGAGCACGCGTGCGGGCGTCGTACCAGTTGGTCATCGCCTCGTCGGCGAGCTCGGCAACACGCCGTTCGATCCGCTCGTTGAAGCGTCGAGCGTCTTCATCGTCGGTCGCCCACAGGGGCTCGCCGAATGTGATCGTCGTCCGTGACGGAGTCGGCCGGCTCCTGCCCTTGCGAAGGATCCGACCGGTTCCCTCGATGTGTACTGGCACCACAGGACGTCCGGACTTCTTCGCAATGAAGGCGGCGCCGCCACGGAATGGCTGCCCCCAACCGTCGGGGCTGCGACCGCCCTCGGGGAACACGACCATCGACCATCCCTCTCCGAGGAGATCGCGTGCGAGGTCGGTGGAGTCTCGAGAGACCCGTCGTCGGTCGATGGGAATCGCGCCGATCACAAGTGCGGAGAGCGCACCGGTGACCCGTGTTCCGAAGAAGTAGTCGGCCGCGGCACCAACGACGGCGCGGTGCCTCCAGGGAGTGGGCAGGGCGGAGAGGAGCAGCGGCGTATCGACGTGGCTGTGGTGGTTGGCGGCGAAGATCGCCGGACCGTCGAGGCCGTCGAGCCGGTCGAGTCCTTGGCGAGTCGGTTGAGCCAAACCGGCCATGACTGGCCGAACCATCGTCTCCATGAGGACGGCTCGAGTGCGGCGAGCGGGCTCGGTTCGCGCCCAGTCCGTCGGGAAGTTCGTCCCGGTGCAGCGGTCCCTGTCCGGAATCTCGACGCTCTGGGGCACGGTCGGTGCCGTGTACGGGAACGGCAGACCCTGCAACGGACGTCGCAGCCGGCCGACCGCGGGGATGTCGGTCCCGGCGAGACGGCGGGCGACGCGCTCACGTGCGGCACGCATGCGTTCGTCGGGCGTGGCTCGGCCATCGCCGGGTCGTCCGCCGAAGACCGTACGGGCGGAGTCGCCGAAGCCCGCCGCACGAGACGGGCCATCGGCGCGATGAGAGGTGTCGGTCACGTCACGTCCGCCATCAGCATCGGCGGGTTGTGGAAGTGCGTGATCGTCGGCTGTGGACCGACGGTGTCACCGGCCATTTCCAGCGCGTCCTGCATGGTCGATGCCGGGCGGAACCCGAGTCGGCGTACGGCCTTCGGGTCGCCGCCGACGATGATGACTTGCCCCACGTGTTCCATGCCGTGGCTGCCCCAGTACCACATGTAGAAGGGGTGTACGCCGTGGTAGGCGTAGCTCGTCCGGTACAAGTGCTTGTACCACTCGTCTTCGGCGTACTGCTTCTCGTACTTCTTCTCGATCTCGATTGGGTCGGTGGTCTCCGCAAGGACTTGTTCGAAGAAGTCGATGTAGCTCGGGTGGTGCACGGGGTGAAAGTCCCACTGGGTGGGGTGACTCATGATCACGACACCGCCCTCACGAACGAGCGGCTTGCCCCGGTAGAGATTGAAGAAATAGCCGAGCCCGAGGACCATCACGAGGATCGGATTCATCACCGAGTTCACGTTGTACGGGCTGATGTACGGGAGCCCCATCGTGAGGATGTCGGTCTGGCCTTCGACGGGCACGAGATGCTGGGCGTAGGTGTTCTCCGTCGTCACTTTGTGGACGGCTTCGATCTCGCCGGCCTGGACAGACGTGAGCTCGTAGGGCGCTTGCCAGCCGTGGAAGATTCGGCGCTTCGCCGAGCACGTGAGGTACCGCATGCCGCCCTGCATCGCCAGGAACTGCATGCGATCCCGGCTCGTCCACTCCCACTCACGCTTCTGGAGCATCGACAACGGACCGGTCTCGCCGAACGTGTTGTTGTTGATCGTCGTCTCGATCTGGAAGATCTTGATCCCCGCGTTGCGGATCACGTCGCCCTGGCGCCAGTTCTTCGTGTGTAGCTCGGAGTTCTCGGGATCCATGAACGACTTCGAGTTCCGCATCGTCGCCACATTGTGGTGGTGGCGCAGCCCGACATAGCCAGACAACCCCGTGGCCGTGCTCTTGTGGCCGCCGTCCATCGACACGAGGTTGATGTTGACGTACACCGTCAGATCGCTCTCGACAGCCCGGGTCGACAGCTGCACCTCTTCGCCGTGGTTGGTGGTGCCGAGATGCGTCATCCCCTCGGGATCCTCGGCGTCGTGGTTGTAGAGGCGTCCCGACGGCGAGAACGCGTCGTAGACACGGTCGCCGACCGCATGGCGCAGCTCGTCTTCGGTCATGCGACGGTGCAACGCAAGTGCCGCGATGATGTGGACATCGTCGACGCCGACTTCGGCCGCGATGTCGAGTACCGCTTCGATGATGCGCTGGCGGACGTCGGGGCGCCGCATTGGGGGGAGGGGCAGGCTGATGTCGTCGAAGGCGATTGTCAGCTTCATGCCTTTGAACAGGAGCGCCCGGAGCGGTTCGGACTCGATCGGATTCTCGAGGGCGTCGCGAATCGCACCGTCGGGATCTTCGAGGCCGCGCAGCGGTTCGGCCGGATAGATCACGCGGGACCGTCCGGGTGGAAGCTTCTCCATCCGGAAGCCTTCACCGTGATGAAACAGGATCGGCGGGGTCGACGCATCGACGTCGAGGACGAGGCCGGGGCGAGGGGCTTTGCGTGGACTCACAGAATCACCGTCGGGTCTTCTCGGGAGCGCGGCCGGGCGCACGGTTCAGTGCGCGAGACAGCATCGGTTCGGAACGCGCCCCGGTGCGAGGGGCGATGGGCAGTGGACGTCCGGGAGCGCCGGACTGCTTGTCGAAATGCTCGACGAGCCAGCCGCGCTTGCGGGCGATCGCAGCGAGTTTGGTTTCGGGGTTCACGGCAACGGGAAAGCCCACCGCTTCGAGCATCGGGAGATCCGAGCTCGAATCGGCGTAGGCAACCGATTCGCGAAGGTCGATGTCATTGGCGTCCGCGTAGTCGACGAGAGCCTGGAAGCGATTCTCCGCCGTCGGCGGCACTGCGGTCATTCCGCCGGTCAACCGTCCGTTGACCCGGCCCATCTCTGCGGAGATGACATGGTCGAAGAGGGGAGCGAGGGGTTCGACGACAAAGTCGAGTGCACCAGTGATCAGCACGGTGCGATGCCCAGCCGCCCGATGCGCCCGGACCCGACGAATCGCTGCGGGGAAGGCCTTCGAGAGCAGGTAGTCCGACAGCAGCTCGACGGCATCGGTCTCGATCTGGTCGACCGGTGCACCTCGGTAGTTCCGGTAGAAGCTGCGGAGGAAGTCGCTTCGGTCCTTGCGGTCTAGGGCCAACCATCCCGGGCCCTGGGCCAGCGCCTTTGCGGCGAACAGAGCCCTTTCTCCTGGTGGAAGGCGGCGCGTCGCAAGCCAGGCGTAGCTCGTGACCACGTTCGAGGCGATCAGCGTGTTCTCGAGGTCGAAGGCGGCCATGTGCCGTTCGGGTGCAAGGACCTGGCCGCGGAGCCGGGTCGCACGCGACGGGCCGACCTTCTTGCCCGGAGTCGTCTTGGCTCGCGCCTGACGGACGACCGACGGCAAATGGATGCCCTGCACATAGTGCTTCCAGTCGATCGCCCGGGGATCGAAACCGAACGCCTCCTGGTCCTCCGGAGACAACTCGTCCCACATGCCGAGCAGGTTTTCGAGCCCGTACAGGGCCTCGCACTCCGCGTATGCGCCGTACAGCTCGACATAGCCGAACGCCTGGTCGAGGAGCTCCTTGCGCGACTGCAGTCGCATCGCGGCTTCGGCGGCGCGGCCGCGCAACGGCAGCTTCTCGAGCACGGCATCTGCCCGTTCCAGCGACGAGCGTGCACGTGCGAGCTGGCCTTCGACTCGGCCACGGCCCGGGAAGCGCCAGGCGGCGACGGCGATCGGCTGGCCGAGCTCGTCGTAGATCGGGTTGGCGGTGAAGAACTCTTCGGCATAGTCGACGAGGTTCTTGTACCGAAGCGGATTTGCCGTACCGGAGGCGACTTGGGTGACGTCCGGGCCGCCTTCTTTGGGGCCGCGGGCCGCCACGGCCACGATCGCGGCGACGACCATGTCGACAGGGATGACGTCGACGACACCCTCCGGTACCCCGGGGAACTCCGAGAGGAGTCCACGGGCGTACGAGATGATGACGGGTTCGGCCATTCGGAACCCGCGGATCCACCCGGGCCGCGGCTCGGTCCAGGCGGACTCGATGATCGATGGGCGCACGATCGACACGGGAAGGTCGCCGCGGGTTTCGACGAGCGCGAGCTCGCCCAACGCCTTCGTGTAGGCATACGCATCGGGAAACCCGAGCGACGACGCACGAGCCCGGCCGTTGGCGACCATCTGGTCCGTCACCCAAGCCTGGCGCAGCGACTCGGTCTTGGCCGCGAGCGCAGGTGTGCCGACGGCGCCAAGTTCGCGGCGGGCCTCGGAGCGGAACTGTTCGAGCTGTCCGGGCTGACGGCTGGCGTTCTCCTCGTCGAGGCGTGATCGACGCGCGGCCTCGACTTCTCGCCGCCAGTCGACAGCCACGAAGTACGGACTCTCATCCGGGAGTTGCTCGGGTGCTGAACCTCGTCGACTGCCGGCGACATAACACGTGGACACCGCAACGATGTGCGGGCTCACGCCGTGTTCGTTGCACAGGTTTGCGATGCGTTGCGGGCCGAGCAGGTTGACCTCGACCGCCGTGTCGAGCGGCGAGTCGAACGACACGGTGGCTGCGGAGTGAATGATGATGTCTGCCGAGAGGAATAGGTCGAGGTCGTCGCCCGACAGCCCGAGCCCGTCGGTGCCGACGTCGCCAGCGACGGCGGTTACGCGCTCGGCGGCCATGGCGTCGAAGTCGGCCTTGCCCATCTCTTCACGAAGTCGATCAAATGCGTCGTTCTTCAACACGTCGCGCGTGACGCGCGCTTGCGCTCCGCGACGGCCTGGCCGGACGAGCAGCACGAGCTCGCATTCGGGGACGCTTCGGACCAAGCGCTCAATGAGAGCGGTGCCCAAGAATCCGGTCGAACCGGTCACGGCGATGCGCTTGCCCGCGAGAACCTCTGCGATCACAGAGCGCTGTTCTAGCACCACCTGGACGGGCTCTACCAATTGGTAGGGGAGACCCGTGTCTCGCTACGATCGCGCCTCGTGAGCACCCGTCAGCGCATTCTCGACACGGCGCTCGACTCGTTCGGCACCGACGGAGTCGACGGCACCTCGCTCGACGCGCTCGCCCGCACGCTCGGCCTGCGCAAACAGTCGATCCTCTACTACTACCCGTCCAAGGCGGTGTTGTTCGAGGCCGTCGTCGACGAAGCCGCCACCCGCTTCGCCGAGGCTCTCGACGAGGTCGTCATCGACGCCACCGACGTCTGGGACCAGGTCGAAGGCACGGTTCGGGTCGTCTTCCGGATGGCCACTCAGCGGCCTGCGCTGCTTGGCCTCCTACGAGAAGCGAGTCGACCCGGCTCGAGCGTGGCGGTGCAGCTCACCGGGCGGTTGGCTGGCCACATCGACGCCGCCCGCCACTCGCTCGAGATCGCGCTCAAGGATGGACGCGTAGCTGGAGACGACGCTCGGCTACTCCTGTTCTCGCTGTACTCCACGATCATGGGCGTGGCGACCGAGGTCGAGGTGCTGCGAGCCATGGGCATCGAACCGAGCTTGCGCACCCTCACACAACGTCGAGCTGAGCTGCTTCGGTTCCTGCGGGCCGCGCTCGACCCTGCACCAGCGTCGTCCGTAACCCTCGCATAGAACACGTTTCAACCGGGCGCCCGTCCCGATCGGCGCGTCCCGCTAGCGTCGAGGTCATGACGAAGTTCGTGTCATTGCTCACCGTGGCGTGCCTCCTGTTGCTCGCCGTTCCCGGCGTTGCCGCAGCCCAGGTCGATGCTTGTCGAGACCTCATCGACGAGTACGGCGTGTCCGACGCTGCCGGTCTCGAGTCGTCGGTCGCAGCCGCGGAGGCGGAGACCGGACTCGACTTCACGGTCTTCGTCTTCGAGTCGGTGCCGGGGGACCTCGAGGATGCCGCCCGCGACGCTTGCCCCGATGCCTTCGACTCGCCCTCCGATGTGGCGGACGGAAAAGTCGTTCTCGCCGTGTCGGTCAACGACCGGCTCAGTGCGATCGATTACGGAGACGACCTCAACAGTCGGCTCGACGACGATGCCAACGACATTCGCGGCCGGATGAACAACTTCTTCCAGGCGGGTCAGATCGGTGCTGGCATGTCGAGCGGCGTCGGGGGAACCGTCGAGGGGCTGACCACCGAACCCGCTGGCGCTGGCGGATTCCTCGGAGCGGCAGCCGGCACCGCCGCCGTGGTCGGCGGCGGCATGTGGCTCTACACCCGCAACCGCACTCGAAAGGGCCAAGCCGAAGTCGCCACCGAGAAGTTCCGCACCGCATCAACCCGGGTCACCGACGCACAGGCGGCCTGGTATGACGCCGAGCAGAACGCCACCCTCGTGTCCGAGCGAATCACGGGAGCCGCCATGGCCCGTCTCGACGATGCCCAACGGTCCGCTGCCCAGACGTCCCGAGCCTTGTACGAGGCCTGGTCGCCTGTTTCCGAGGTGACCGAGGACGACGTGCGCAAAATGAGCGTCGAGGACTGGGCCGAAACAGCACGCCACGTCACCAACGCGCTCGACGTCGTCGAACCCGCCGAGCACGCCACGACCGAACTTGACCGCGTCGCGACCGAGCTCCAGGGCCTACCGGACACGCTCGCGGCCATGCACCGCGAGGCCAGCGAACACGTCGGTACCGGCCTCACGGCGGCTGACCAACGCGAGGCCGAGGGATGGACTGTCGACGCGGGCCGCCGCCGACTCACCGAACTCGCTGCCGCCATCGACACGCTCGATCCGTTCGCCATGCGGATCGATGTCGATGAGATCGGACGCAAACTCGGGCCGCTCCATGAAGAGGTCCTGTCGGTCACGGGAGACCTCCAGGCGCTCGAGGCGCGTCATGGCGAGACCCTCGAACGCCGGGGCGGCCTCGGGACCGAGATCAACGGCCAACGGGGTCGTGTCATGCAGATGCGGGGTCGGTTCGACCAATGGCGAGTCGAGCACGCCGAGGCCTCATGGGCGGCGGTCGTCGGCCACGCCGACGAAGCCGATCGCCAACTCGACAAAGCCGAGGCGAGCCTCCTCGCCGCCGAGTCATACGGCGACATCGCCCGTGACATCGGCATTCTGCGTACCGTCGATGCGGAGCTCGACAAGGCGCAGACGGCGATCGATCTCGCCGACGAACTGCTCGACGAAGGGGACGAGCTCGACGTGCTCCTCGATGCGGCCAAAGAGGATGCCGCGTCCGCGGTGGCTACGACACGGGAAGAGGTTGACATGCTCGAACGGTGGGTCGCCGAGCATCGCAGCGATGTTCCATCTCGGGCACCCGAAGTCGTCCGCGACGTCAATGCCATGCAGGGCCACGCCGAGTCGTTGCTGACGCAGCGTCCACCGGATCACCTGCAGGCGATGGAGCTCGCCGGTCGGATCGAATCGATCGTCAACACCGAACTCGCCGAATTCGAGGCACGGGTTGGCGAACGCGAACGGGCCCGCAATCGGGCTGCGAGCGAGCTGCGATCGGCCCGGGTCGCCATCGACCGAGCCGACCGTCACGTCCAATCACATGTGTTCTCGTCGTCTCGCGACCGTGACGCACAGCGTCAGGTGGAGGACCTCCAGCGCCGCCTCGGGTCGGCCACGTCGCTCGCGGAGAGCGACCCCGAGCGTGCCGTCTCGGAGGCGGAAGCCATCGAACGGTCGGCCGATGAGATTTATCGCGAGGCGCAACGCCGCCAACGGCACCATCACGGCGGACCGTTCGGCGGTGGATTCGGAGGCGGAATCGTCATCGGTGGCGGGGGTTTCCGAAGCCACGGCGGCGGCCGTCGACCCCGTGGCGGCGGCTGGGGCGGAGGAGGAGGCGGCGGATTCGGCGGTGGATTCGGCGGCGGCAGCTCCGGCGGCTGGGGCGGCGGAGGCGGTGGATTCGGCGGCGGCAGCTCCGGCGGCTGGTAACCGTCGTTCGCTTCGCTCACTTACACAGTTCGGCGAAGCCGAACTGCCGTCTTCGCTTCGCTCACTTACACAGTTCGGCGAAGCCGAACTGCCGTCTTCGCTTCGCTCACTTACACAGTTCGGCGAAGCCGAACTGCCGTCGCAGTCCGTCTGTTCTGTAATTCGGGGGTCTGACCCTCTCGTTACAACTGCCCGTCGTCTGGTCGTTGCCGCAGTTAGGTGCGGGTGGTGTTGCGGCGGGCTCGTGTGTGGCGGTCGTGAGCCAGGGCAATCAGTTCGTCGATCAGGTCCGGGTAGTCGAGACCCGACGCCGCCCACATCTTCGGGTACATCGAGATGGGCGTGAACCCCGGCATCGTGTTCAACTCGTTCACGAGCCATCTCCCGTCCGCGGTGAAGAAGAAATCGGCGCGGGCAAGGCCTTCGACCCGAAGCGCCGAGTACGCAGCCACCGCAAGCCGCTGCATGTCGGCGATCTGGTCGTCGGTGAGCGGCGCAGGGATCAGCAGCTCAGCCTTGCCGTCGACGTACTTGTCTTCGTACGTGTAGAACTCTGCGCCAGCGACGATCTCGCCTGGTAGAGAGGTCCGGACGTCACGGTTTCCGAGCACCGAGATCTCGATCTCGCGCCCGACAATTGCCTCTTCGACCACGAGCCACTCGTCGTACTGGGCGGCGACGTCCAGTGCCTTCGCCAGTGAGACCTCGTCGGTCGCCCTCGTCACCCCGACCGAGGAGCCCATGTTGGCGGGCTTGACGAACACGGGACTGCCCAAGTCGGCGAGGAGCGTCGCCGCCGTGCCGGCAGTGATCTCGTCAACGTGCAGGCCGCGCCACGCCGCTTGGTCCAGGCCATGAGCATCGAGCGCATGCTTGGCCGCAATCTTGTCCATCGCCAAGGCCGAACCCAGCACCCCCGCCCCGACATAGGGCACGCCGGCGAGTTCGCAGAGCCCTTGGACGGTCCCGTCCTCGCCGAAGGGGCCATGAAGCAGTGGGAGGACCGCGCCGCCCGACTCGGCCGTCTCCCGAAGCAACGCAAACGGATCGACGGGTTCGCCAGACGGTTCGAGCGCATCCACATCGGACGACCACGTCGCTTTCGACCACTGGCCGTCTCGGCTGATACCGATCGGCACGATCGTGTGCGTGTCTCGGCGCACGGCGTCGAGCACATGCTTCGCCGTCACACAGGAGACGTCGTGCTCAGCCGACTGCCCCCCGAACAGAACGATGAGTGGACGAGACGCAGGTGCGGTGGTCACGATGCGCGAGGCTAACCGCATCGCCACGTACGGTTGGTCCACGTGAAGTGGATGACGTCCGACATCGCCGCCGCCACGGGAGGCACCCTCCACGGCCCCGACGTCGCGATTACGAGCGCGACTCAAGACAGCCGACTCGTCGAGCCCGGTGCACTCTTCATTCCCCTGGTCGCCGAGCGCGACGGTCACGACTTCATCCCGAGTGCGATCGACCTCGGTGCAAACGCCTACCTCTCCCATAGGCCGCCCCTCGGAGAGGGGACGGCGATCGTCGTCGGAGACACGATGACTGCGTTGTCGACGTTGGGTCGCGCCGCTCGTGATCGACTCGACGGGCCGGTCATCGGCATCACCGGCTCGGTCGGCAAGACGTCGACGAAGGACTTAGCCGCGGCCGTGTTTGCTCAGGCCCGCAACACCCATGCATCGGAGCGATCGTTCAACAACGAGATCGGCGTACCGCTCACGCTCATCAATGCCCCAGATGACACCGAGGTCGCCCTCGTCGAGATGGGTGCCCGGGGGATCGGCCACATCGAAACGCTGTGCGCCGTCGGAGCGCCGACCGTTGGCGTCGTCACCACGGTCGCCGGCGCGCACACCGGCGAGTTCGGCTCGATCGAGAACATCGCCATCGCCAAAGGCGAGTTGATCGAAGCGCTTCCCCCAACGGGCTTGGCCGTCCTCAACGCCGACGTTCCGTTGGCCGCCGGGATGGCGAGTCGTTCTGCCGCCCCGGTCCTGACCTTTGGGCGAAACCCCAGCGCCGATGTGCGCGTTTCGAGCGCCACCCTCGACGACGAGCTCCGGCTGCATGTTCGTCTCGACACGCCGTGGGGCTCGCTCGAGGCGTCACCCGCGACTCGTGGAATCCAGATGGCCACGAACACGGCGGCCGCGGTTGGCGTTGCCTTGCACCATGGCATCTCCCAAGAACACGTTGTCGCGGGGCTGTCCGCCGCCGTTGTCTCGCCCTGGCGAATGGATGTCCGCGTCGCTCAATCTGGCGCGCTCATCATCAACGATGCGTACAACGCGAATCCCACGTCGATGCGCGGGGCACTCGACTCGCTCTCGGCCGTGTCCAGACCGCGACGCATCGCGATCGTCGGCTACATGGCCGAGCTCGGTGATGACGAACGAATCCAGCACGAAGCTATTGCCCTCGCCGCCGACGACCTCGGCATCGAGCTGATCGCGGTCGGCACCGACCTGTATGGCGTCGAGCCCGTCGACGACGTGTTCAAGGCGCTCAGCTCGCTCGGTCCCGATCTGGCGATCGTCGTGAAGGCATCGCGTTCGGCTGCTCTCGAGAACCTAGCGACCGCTCTTCTCGACGCACCGGCTGGCTGAGCTCAGTCCGGATCGAATGGGAGCTCGTCCGGCGGAAGCGGCGACTTCGAGGCGAGATAGTCGGCGAGCAGGTCCGGTTGGCAATTCGGGCAGAGGTGGACGAGCCGCATCGATTGAATCGAGAGCTGCGTGCCGCGGCTCTTGTCGACGATCGCCTGAAATGCCGGGCGCACATCCGTTGTGCCACAGGTTTCGCACGTGGGCGTGAGGTCGCGCTCCCACACGAGTCCACACTTCTGACACGTGATTTCGATGATGTCGCCGTCGCGATCGCCGTCGAGATTCTCGTCTTCGCCACAGTTTGCGCAGCTGATCAGCGACATCTCCCTACCGTAGTGGTGATCGAGGAGCCGCCTGGCACCCCGCCATCGACGACGGACCGGTACTCTCGGCATCGGTTCATGGGTACGTACTACGACACGCTCGGTGTGAAGCCGGGAGCGACTTCCGACCAGATTCGCAAGGCGTATCTTCGTCGCGCCCGGGCGCTGCATCCAGATCGTCAGCTCGGTCGGCCCGACGCTGAGGCACGTCGCGCCGAGCAGGCCATGCAACAAGTGAACATGGCGTGGAGCGTTCTGTCCGACCCCGCGAAGAAGGCGGAGTACGACAAGCGGACGGGTTTACAGAAGGGTGGGTCCTCGTCCTCGGCCGCGCCCCGCGCCGCCTCCGGTAAGCCTGCGTCGACACCTCCGCCTCGCCAACCGCGGCAAACGACATCGTCGCGGACCGCGGCAGCGTCGAGCTCGCCTCGAGCTGCGGATCCCGCGGTGGATGGTGAGGGGATGAGTGTGTGGGCTTCGGTGCCCGTCCTGGTCTTGATCGGGCTTCTCCTCGGCATCGTCATCGTCACGGCGTTCGCCAATGGCGAGCCGACAGACAACCGGCCTGTCGTACCGGCAACGACCACGGGCCTCGGAGTGGGGGACTGTTTCGCCTTCGAAGGCACCGAGCCCCGGGTTCGTTCGTGCAATACGGGCGTCGCGGATGGGCAGATCGTGGACGCGTTGCCCGACGCGGCGAACTGCCCGGAGAACTCTCAGTTCATGCCGGATCCGGAGAGCGACTTCACTCTCTGCTGGGTCCGAATGATCCCCGGCAGCACCAACACCGTCCCCTCCGGCTAACGCCAACGGCCTGCCGAACTCGGGTTTCTGGCCCTATGCAATGCAGTTCTGGCCAAGGGCCAGAACTGTGGTTCCCGGCCCGAAGGGCCGGGATACTGCGATGTTTCGGCTTGCCGAAACTCGAGTTCTGGCGTTTGCAATGCAGTTCTGGCTAGGGCCAGAACTGTGGTTCCCGGCCCGAAGGGCCGGGATACGGTGGGCCGTACTGGACTTGAACCAGTGACCTCTGCCGTGTGAAGGCAGCGCTCT
>JAHDDK010000079.1 GCA_020629375.1 Acidimicrobiales bacterium | reverse complement strand
ACGACATGGCCGAGCTTCGATCCGAAGTCCGACAGGAGATCACCCGGCTCGACGCATCGATCACCGACCTTCGCGGACACACCGACCGCGTGATCCTCGGCGGAGTCGTCGCCAACGTCCTCGCCGTGTTCGCCGCAACCGGACTCGCGTGATCTGACTGCCACGTTCAGCGGGTCCAGCCGGCGAAGCTCTTGTTGCACGCCAGCATCGAAGATCACTCGGGCCAACCCTGCCGTCGACGGCGAAGAACCGACGCTCGACGTCTCGAAGCGCGCTCGTACCGCTCGCCGCGAAAGAGGCCCATCGGGCGGCCTCGCATGGCCGTCGATCTCGCCGTTGTCGGCACGCGAGTTGCTGCGGTCCGCAAGACCTGAGACACTCACGAATACTGAAAGTGTATGAAAGGGCTCAAATGGTCGAAAAGGTCCGTATCGACATTGATGCCGCCGAAGATCTTGGCCAGGCGTATCGCAACGCCGGTCGACACCTCGACGACATGGCCGATGACTTGGCTGGCTTGTTTGCCGAAGCCAACCAGCTCCTCGACCACTGCATCAGCCCCGACGTCATCAACGACCTCCGCGATCTTGCCGACGACCTGCGCAGCGACCACGACGACCTTCAGTGGCGAGCAGACTTTCTCGAATCGGTCGACGGGCCGATCGACGTCGACGGACGACGCATCGACTACCTGCCGGCCAACCGTCCGCCCGCTCCACCGATGGGCTCAGCCGCAGCGGCCGAATGGGTAGCGGCAATCGTCGGCACATGGAACGGCAGCGACGGAAAGCCCGCCACCATCGATGACCTCACCGACATCCAACACCTTCTCGAAACAGCACGACACAAACCGGAATGGTTGACCCGGTTCTTCCGAGAACTCGGACCCGTTGCCACCTACCAACTCTCCGCAATGGTCACCGTGCTCGTCCGCGACCAGATCACGAGCGAAGTACTGCACCAGGCCGAACCCACCCTGTTCGACCCGGCAGCGTTCCGTCGCGCCCTCGCCGATTCGCTCGCGCTGGCCTCCACCACCACCCGCGAACCGCGAGTCCGACGGCCCGGAGCCGACCCGCAGCGATACAACCCCCTCGGCGATTACTGGTTCGACGACCTCCGCCAAGCCGGCACCACCTACCACGGCGAGGTATCCACCGATTGGGTCCGACTCTTCGACACCGACACCCGACTCCACCCCGAATGGGTCGACGCCCTCGCCACCACCGGCCTCGAAATCGTCGACGGTCAACAACAACTCGAAGTCGCCTGGACCGAACACCGGGAACCCCACACCGGCCTGTGGGTCATCGACCCCACCCACCAACACGACAGCGACCTGCTTCAGATCCTCTTCAACCCCGCCATCAACACCCGCGGCGCCGCCACCAACGCCCTCCTCCAACCCACCGCCAACGGGCGCACCGGCGCCCAGATCGTCACCGCCCGCAACTACGACAACTCCGACGTTGGCATCGCGCTCTCCGCCCTCACCCTCGCCGGCACCATGGCTGCCATGAACGACAGCATCCACGACGGCCACGCCACCGACCCTGTCCTCGCCGAAAACGCCATGCGCGCCACCGGTGCGGTGATCGAAGCGATCGCGCTCGAAGAAGCCTTCCACTCCAACCGACCCCCATACGACGGCGCCCGCACCCTCGCCTTCGGCACCATCATCGTGGCCGCCCTCCCCCACGCCATGACTGTCGGCGACACCGGCCTCGACACCGGGATCTACACGCCCGGCCAACCCATCCCCTCAGCCAGCTCAGGTATCGAGATCGAAGCCGACAACCTCGCCCTCGCCATGGGCGCCCTCTTCCGCAACGAACCCATGCGCAACTACCTCGGCGCCGAAGCCAACATCGCCATGCGCCAACAACTCCTCGACCCCACCGACAGCGACCACCACGCCATCGGCGAAATGAACGGTGTCCTCGTCTACGCCCTCAACCGCGCCAACATCACCGCCGCCGAAGCCCAACAAGCCGCCATCGACAACTTCAACAGCACCGCCGACCAAATCTGGAACACCGTCGAATTCGTCGCCGACGAAATCCCCTTCGGCAAACCCGTCGTCAAAGTCATCCGCCAAGCAACCAGCTACCTCGACGTCATCGGCATCGACCTCCAACAAGAAGTCATCGACGCCGCCTTCAACGCCAGCAGCATCGATACGTCACTCCCCTCGCCCGAAGACGCCCGCATCACCGCCCAACTCAACATGGACAGCGCCTACCGCAACGCCAACCGAACCATCCTTGCCGCCGAAATCGACCGCACCCAAACCCTCCTCACCCACGGCACCCCCATCGAAAACCTCCCCGAATCCAGCATCGCTATCCTCGACGCAATGCAAGCCACGTTCGGCGACAACTTCACCCCCGGCCACACCACCTACGCCGAACTCGCCCTCAACCCCACCACCCAACACCACCTCGCCAGCATCGCTCAGAACCTCGCTTCTCTCCCCGAGCTGACCGACGAGTTCATCGCGTTAGAACGTGGCCTTGCGAAGGCTCCAGGCCAGTGAACCGCCGACGCAAGCTGCTGCTCGCAGCTCTTGTGTTCACTGTCATCACCAGCTGCACGTCGGACTCCAGTTCAGCGACGGCCGAACTCGACGGGTTGATCGAAGAACGCGACACCCTTTCAGAGTGCGAGTACCACGTGACGACCTTCTCGTCGATCGTGGCAGGGACGCAACTGTTCGAATCAATGCAGGCAGAGGCTCGTTCACTAGGGCCAGAAAACGTGACGGACGAATACGCGCTACGACTTCGTGGCCTGGAAGAAGAGATCCGGATCGGATCTTTTACGCATAGCCCGGCCCATTCCGTCGGCCGGTTTCAACCAGGCGAAACGACTATCGAGCAGCTGACCACCTCGGTTGGGCTTCGCGAGTTCATCTCATACATGTTGACGATCACTGAGGACATTGATCTCAGTGAGGCTGCATCGATCGGTGCACAACACAAGCCGGACATCCTCTACGAATGCGACGCTCGCGCATCGAATCTGCTCTCTTTCCTCTGCGACGACGGGGATGGAGAAGCCTGCCGGCGCCTCGAACAAGCCGCCACCCGAGACCCCGCCCGCATCGCCGGGGCGTGCGAACTCACCCCCTACCTACTCTTCTGCGACATGGACGACCGGCCACCACTCGACCTCCCGCCACTCGACGACGAGTAACGAGGACCGAAGGCTCCGGACGGACCGAACGTGGCTTGTCCATAAATCACCAATCGGCGCCAGCCACCTCCGATTGATGCCCGGGACCAGTCCGGCGCGTGCTCCGCGGTCAGACCGGCTACCTACGCACGTCGACACGGCCTCGCGGAACGGCCAACTCAGTTCCTCCGCAGATCCAGCCCTCGACAACGTCCTCGCCGTCTTCGCCGCAACCGGACTCGCCTGATCTCGCTGGTCTACAGCGGCGGCCACTCGACGGACTGCGTGGGATCCGCCGGATCATGGAGCACCCAGATCCGATCGCCCTCCACGAAGTCGCCGAGGCGGTCATTCATCGACGTTCTTTTGCCGTGGTACGCCACGTCGTGGAGGTAGAAGGTCCAGCCGATCTCGTACGGATGACGTCCGTTGATGCGCATCCGTTGGTTCAACCCGACTCGATCGATCGTGGCCGTGGCCGCCATCCCGTTGGCGAACAGCCGCTTGCGTCGCGCCCGCGACCGTAACGAATAGGTCAACATCGCGACCCCGATGATGAGATGGATCACCGGAAAGAGTGCGAAGAGCAGCGCGCCGAACTCTCGCGTCGTTGCAAATACGGCGAGTCCAATCACCATGAAGAGGCACGCGATGCCCGTGAACATTGCGCCCACGAGCATCAACACCGGCGGGCCACCCATACCCGTGTCCCGGTGCGGCACCGGTCGTGGCGCCGTCGGCGGGGGCGCACCCGCCGGCTCCGAATCGAGCGGCTGCGAATCCGCGAGCTCGACCGACAACACTTCGTTTCCGTCACGTCGAGCGAGGGCCAGCGCCTCATCCACCGACGACGCCTCGACCGTGGTCACCTCGGGTCGACCATCCTGAGGGGCCGTGCGGATTCGATAACGGGACACCACGCTCACGGTAGTCAGTTCGTCCGGCCCTCCGGACCGTGTCGAACAGCGCCTATCAACACGCCGGGCCTCACGCTCATCTCTGCAAGATGCCGAGTGCCTTTTCGAGACGTGCCCGGCGACCATCGGTCAGGCGGGGGATGCCGTACTCCTCGAGGACCGAACGGAACAACGCTTCGTCGTCATCGTGAACGAGAGCGCCCATGCATCGAAGGGCTTCGACGAGTTCGGGAAGAGGGATCTGCGCAAACGCACGATCCCCACGAGCCCGCAGAAGGACATTCGGTTGCGATGCCGTCCGCAACCAGCCACCCCCAAGACCGGCGTTGGGGCTCCGCCTGACGACAAGACCGACACCGTCTTCGAGCTCCATCGCCTCGTTGATCGCCAACCGGACGGGCGCCGTGATCTCGGTCCCACCCGACGCCTGGTGGAGAACCTGATGGAGACGGTTGACCGACATCGGCCCCTCCACCTCGACAACCTCGAGCACGAGTTGAGCCAGCTCCTCACGGGCGATATCCGCTATCTCGGGGATCGAACGGGCTGCCCACTCCACATACGGCGCGAATGGACTTGGCGCAGTGGGAGGCGCAGAGGCCGCCGGCGTGGACTCGGCCATCGGCACCGCACCGACCGGAATGGGAGGGGGTTTGAGGACCGGCACCATTGCCGCCAGCGTCCACCTCGTGACCGGCTCGTCGGTCAGGTCGATGACGTCATCCGAGGGCGCAGAGGACTCCGACGCCGGGTACTCCGACAACGTGATCACTTCGCCAAAGCGCTCCTTCGCCTCGTCGAACAACGACCGACCAGCGAGCCCCCACCCCGAAAGCCCCCGCTCCGTCGGCACGAATCGCTCCACCAGGGCGTCGAGCTCGTACTGGTCGATTCCGTCAGGGACAGGGCCGATCGTTGAATCGTCGCCCAACACCACCATCTGCGGCGCCAACGTCTGAAGTACAAGCGCCTCCAATCCCACCTGCGACGCATCGTCCACGATCACGACATCGAAACGGTCCTGCGCCGGATCGAGCTGCTCCCACACCCGATGGAGCGACATGACCTGGACCGGCATCGACGACCGGACCCGATTCAACGCGTTGCGCGCCTCGATGCCGAACGTGTCGGCGTGGTCGGTGCCGCGCTCGCCCAGCGGCTTCGTGAGCTGCGCGCATTCGATCAGGCGCGCCCGCGTGTCGGGCTGGCTCTCGATCCTGCGCAGCGCATGCGCCCACGCGCGTGCCTCAGCGCGTTCGCGATGGCAGTCCCCGATCAGACGGTCGAACTCGGCGACCACTTCGGATGCCACCCCCTCGACCGCGTCATCAAGAACCATTCGAGTACGTGCGTGCATCCATGCCCGTTCGAGTGAGCGCCCCGCGAAGGTCTCTCCTCGCTCGATGGCTGCGGCAGTGTCCGGCGCGGCGATCCGCAATTGCTCGAGTCGGTCCATCGCCAACGCATGCTCAGCCTTCACGAATCGCAGCCAGCCAACGCGGCCAACCACCGCCGCATAGGCCTCCACCGAGCGGGACCGTACGGCATCGGCCAGTTGTGCCTGCCACAGATGCGACGCATCACCGGCAAGGTCGAGCAACTCTTGCAGCACCTGTTGGCCCTCGGGAGAAGCCTCGACTGCAACGCTCGCCGCAAACTCATCGGCCGAACACAACCGCACACCGACAACCGACGTTGCCTCAGACATCTGCTCGCCCAGTTGCGCGTCGTTGAAGACCTCGATCATCCCGCCGAACTGACGGTCGTCCAGCGGCGGCGTGTCTACCGACGGTCGATCCCGCAACCAACCGTGGGCCGACTGCTCGTCCAACCAGCGGTGATGACCATGACGTGTTCGAGCCACGCCGCAGATCTCGATCTCGTGATCCTCGTGATGGCGCTTCGCCAACTCCGCAGCCAAGTGACGACGGCGATCCCGACGAAGACTCTCGATTCGCGCCGCCACCCGCGCCTCATCAGCCTCGACCGAGTCCAGATCGACAGCGTCCATTCGGTCGGCGATCGCCTCGATCGAGGCCGTCAACACGTCGAGCTCGCGTCGACCGCTGCCGATGCTCCGCGCCGCCAGATCCCGCAACCCAACCGGCAACAAGTCGTAGATGCTCGAAACTGCCTGGTCGGTCGGGGCCGTGATGAGTACTCGCCTGCCGATCGACAGCAGGTGCGCAGCCAACGCCGCGCTCGTGTGCGTCTTGCCCGTACCCGATGCGCCCTGCACGACCGTCTGCGCACCGGTGCTGGCTTCGGCCACCACTCGCGTCTGCACGTCGTTCAACGGAAGCGACGCCAACACGGCGTCGCCCATGTCGGACAACCCCGGCGCAGACTCACCGTCGCCGGAGCCGGCTGAGGGAACGCGACGCTCCTCGACGACTCGGCGAAGACCCTCGGGCGCGAACTCGTTCTGGTCGAGCTCGACAATCGCGGCGTCAAGGAAGTCGACCAACGCCACCGGCCGCCGCGGACGAAACAACACCATCGGCGACATCGACACGTGCAGCATGTCGCCGGGCGACGACGTCCGCGCATCGTGCATCGCCGCGTTCGGCGACGCCCGGGTGATCAACGACTGCACCAACGTCTTCGACGCCGGATCCATGATCGACGAGCCGTCCAGATTGTTGATCAGAGCCCGGGTCCGCAGATACTCGATCGGCTCCGTGATCATCGCCGTTTCGACGAAGTCATCCTCGACCCGACACGACCCGGCAACCACCAGGGCCAGTTCGCCAACGCCGTCGGCACGATGATCGATCTCGGCTGGAACGACCACGAGATGTCGCTCCACCGTGCGACCATTCACCACGCCCTGCACCAACCCCACACACATCAACAACTCATACGTGCCGGGCGACGACTCCATCAGGTTCTTGATCTCGAAGAGACGCGCATACGGATCGTCGACACCCCGCTCGACGTTCTCCGCAACGTCTGCGCGAATGGGAGGCGACACAGACGACCGGGCGGACGCTGTCACCACAACCGCCTCGTCTGTATCGATCTCGCCGGCCAACAACGGCGCATGCACGTGGTCAGACACTGCGAACGCATCGACGAACATCGCCCACCCGGGATCACCATGGGTGAACGACTCGTAGCTAGGGACCGGTTTCGTCCGAAGCTGCTGGACCTCACGAAGAAACTGCAGGGCTCCCCGAGCTTGCTGCTTCTCCGTCTCGATGTCGTTCACCGATCACCTCGCCGCGAGCCGCCGATCACCGGCGTCACACCTATCCAGCGTGCCATAGAGACACCCAATTCAGGCAAGGCGCGGTCGACCGTGGCGCCGAGGACAACAATTTCGCCAGCCGTGTCCCCCGAGCCCCCCACCTCCTGCGTGTGACCCCTCTGATCAGCGCATTCGCATGCGTCCGTAGTCGTGCAGTAGGAGCAACGATGGGTATTCCCTTCTCACCAGCAGCCGTGTGGCTCACACGTCCGATCCGGACGGTCACCGTCGTCATCACCGTGCTTGCCGTTTTTGCGGCAGTCCTCGCGGCTGCGCCTGCGACACCGGTCGCTGCGCAGACTGGCACCGGCACCTGTGCGGGTGATGCAATCTCGATCCCTGGCGGCACCGCCGAACAAGAAGTCGCCGCCGCACGCGACTCCTACACCGAACTCTGCGGCCAGCCCTACAACGACCAATCCACCGACTACCGCTGCGACTGGACCCCCAACGGCTGGCAATGCACCGGACCCGCCACCAACACCACGCCAACCACACCCGCACCGACCACCACCACACCGACCACCACCACACCACCAACGCCAACGACAACTGCCCCTCCCTCCGTCGACGGACGCTGCTCGGGCAACCCCATCTCCATCCCCGGCGGCACCGCCGAACAAGAAGTCGCCGCCGCACGCGACTCCTACACCGAACTCTGCGGCCAGCCCTACAACGACCAATCCACCGACTACCGCTGCGACTGGACCCCCAACGGCTGGCAATGCGCCGGACCCAGCACCAACGGCACCACCCCCACGACACCGACCACCCCTACACCGCCGTCATCACCCGAGACCGGCCCGCTCTTCGACTATCCACGCGACGTCGGGGCCAAGCCACCGACGCCGGCCAACGTCACCGTCACCGACGGCGCACTCACGTGGACGATGCCGACCGGCCCGGCCTACATCTACCAAGTCACCCGCAACGGAAAGTCCGGCGGCACCGCTCCGTACTGGAACCAGATCGAAGCCCTCCCCGGGACAAACGGGCTCACGTACGAAGACCGCGGCGACACCGTCGCTTTCAGCCTGCCAGTCAACCAGTTCATCCCCGGCGACCGATTCCAGATCGAAGCGATCCACCCGTGGGACACCTCTGTCCCCGACGGCGCTCATCGAGCCTCCGTGTCGTCTCGCTTTGCAATGATCCAACGATCAGGTAGCGGCCAAACGATCGCGAAGTTCCCACAAACCTTCGGCACTGGCGACCTTCCCGAAGGGGCTTGGATCGGCAACGCCACCGACTGGAACAGCCAACCGCAATGGTCCGACGACTTCAGCGGCAGCGGCCGCCTCGTCGACGAACCCGGCCAGCAGTGGTATTTCGCCACAGCCAACCCCAACAGCACCGAGATCTCGCCTTCACCAAACCGCGACCTCGCCGGACTCACCACGGCCAACGCCGTCCTCCGCAACGACAAGCTGGAGATGACCGCCGACCCAAACACCGGCACGTACTCCTACATCGGCACCGCCAACAACGACGGCGACGGCTATGTGATCGACCCGACCAACGGTGTCTTCGTCGAAGCGTCCGTCCGGCTCGATCAGATGACCCCCGCCGACAACGCGTGGTGGGCGTTCTGGCTGATGGCTCCCGGCAGCGACGGCTGCGATGCGTCCGGCGGGCCCACCCCCAACGGTTGGAGCGCTTACGACAGCCACGCCCGCACCGGCACCGAGATCGACATCTTCGAATTTGTCCCCGACCTCGGCAACGGCTTCAACCAAGCCATCCATCGCTACGAATGGTCCAACCAACGCCCCACCTGCACAGATGGTCAACCCGCCCTTCAACCGTTCTGGAACAGCTTCACCTACGAGGGCAACCGCGACCTTCCGGGCGTCGACCTCCCCTCCTACTCCGACGGCAACTACCACCGCCTCGGCCTGTACTACGCCCAGGACTGCCTCGTCTTCTACATCGACGACGAACTCATCTGGAAAGTCGACGAATCCGAAACCCCCGGCTGGGTCACGCCGACTCCTCGCGAGTCGATCCGGCTCAGCTGGGAAGTCCAGAACACCAACAACCCGTGGACAGCGCGCGGCGGATCGTTCGAAACGACCGCCGGCAACTCCACCCCCACCGTCTACATCGACTGGGTCAACGTGTGGGAGAAGAAGGAGTCGGCCAACGGGCTCTGCTCCGGTCAGGCCGATCCCGCACAGACCGTCGACCCCGACCCGCTCTCCGCTCCCACCGACGTCCAGGTCTCGAGCGACGGCACGAGCGTCGCCCTCGACTGGGCTGCCGGACCCGGCGGCACACCAGACGGCTACGACATCACCCGCAATGGTCAGGGCTACTGGAGCGTTTCCGACGGAACCCGCTTCGCCGACGACAACGTCACGCCCGGCCAGACCTACACCTACTCGGTCACCCCCTGGTACGGCAGCGCGACCGACTTCTCCGACCGCACCTACGGACCACGTTCCGAAACGGTGACCATCGAGGTGGCGACCTCGACGATTGTCCTCTTTACCCCACAGCAATTCGACGGCACGTACGCCAACGACAGCATCACCCTCACCTGGGAGCACAACACGATCGGCACTCGCGCCGACGGCTACGACATCAGCCGAGACGGCCAGGGCTACTGGACCGTCTCCGACACGACCACCTTCGTCGACCAACAGGTCACTCCAGGCCAGACCTACGAGTACGCGATCACCGCCTGGGCCGATGACGCCAACGGCAACCGAAAGTACGGTCCGACCTCTCTCGCCATCACGGTCACCGCCGACGAGACCAGTGCTCCGCAACCGCCCGGCGACCCCCGCGACACGACCCACCCCGACTGGGATCCGGCCCTCGACCCCGACCTCGCACCCGGTCCCGTGACGGCAGCTCCGACGCCCTACTGGATCGACGTCGAATGGTCCGAGTGGCACCAGCAGAACGGTGGCGCCGCAGACGGGTACCAGCTGACGTTCAGCATGCCCCTCGGTCCGATCACCCACCGCGTCGACGACGACAGCGCGTTCACCTTCGCCCCATCCGGTTTCAACTCGCTCCGACCAGACCAAGACGTCACCTACACCATCGCGGCCTACAAACTCGTCGACGGTTGGCCACGCCTCGGAGCTGCCGTCAGCCAGACGGTCAACACCGGCTCATTCGCCTCGAACGAAGGGTCAACCGCAAGCGCATACACCAACTACGAGGTGGCCCGCTTCTCCGGGATCGACGCCGCAGTCGATCAACTCCTTCCCGACGCAACCGACCAGCAACGCACCCGGATCAGCAACGACTTCTGGCGGGCGTACTACCGGTTCACCTACGGCATCGCCGCCTACCCCGAACACGTTGACCGGCTTCGACTACTGCTCCTCGACGCAGGGTTCGACCCTGGCGTCCCCGACACGGTCACCGCCCAAAACGCCGACGCCATCAACCGCCTGCTCGTCATTGCCATCGCCGACCCCTATGAGGCCGCAACGTTCGGCGACATCCTCCCTGGCTTCGGCCCCAACGGAGAACGAGAGGCCTACAACAGTCTCCGAGACATGACCCTCATGTCCGCCTCCGGCTGGACATTCGACGAGCGGGCCGCGCAGTTCGCCCTCAACCAAGCAGGGCTCGTCGAGCAGGTCGATGCGCTTCCAGACGATCCGCAAAAGTCAAGCGCCAGCGCATTCCGCCAAGCCGACCGCGACACATACACCCAAGCAACGCTGATTCTCGGATTCGAGACACCCGAGAGGCGATTCGACTTTCACCAGATCCTCAGCATGGTCGAACTGGGGATCCACCCGACGGCACTCGTCCACGACGGCCGCGACGAACAAAAGGTCGTCGACGCCCCAAACACCTTCTCGATCATGTGGAACAACGCGTCGATCGACGAGCGCGCCGCCTACTTCGGGTTCGACCCCGTCGGCTGGGGACTGGCCGCTCCGTTCCTGCGGATGTCGCTCCAATTCGACTCGGTCGCCGACGATCTCACCGACTGGAAGAAGCCCTTCACCACCCTGCTCTTCGCAACCGGAATCGCCGTCGCCACCGGGGCCATCGCCAGCGCCGCCTACTCCCACTACTTCAGCGCAACCATCGGAAGCTTCAACGTCGCCAAAGCAGTAGGAGCCACAACCGGCTCGTACACCTCGACCTACTTCCTCACCGGAAGCACATCCGAAGCTGAAAAGGCTGCCTTCCGGTCAATCCTCGCCTCCGTGGCTACACACTTCGGCGGCATCGCCGAAGTCGACCGCAATTGGCAGGACCGCGTGGCCCTCGCCATCGTCGACGGCGGATTCGCCGAACTGAACGAAGACGGCGCGTTCGTCGACGCCATGCTGGCATCTCTCGCCAAGCAATACATCCCCGGCCTTCGTTCCTACCTCGAAGACCTCGAAAACGTTTCGCCGTTCGCCGCCGAACTGTCGACCGTGATGATCTCGTCCTACATCGCCAACGGATCGATGGACGAGATCGGCAACGACCTCCGCACCTACATCACCAACTACCTCGGCGGGCAGGTGTCGGACTTCGTCGGCGACTCCCTCGATGACCAATGGGGAACATTCGGCATCGCCGTCGGCGAGATCGCCGGTGTCGCCGTCGCCACCGAAGGAGACACCGACGACATTCGGGACGCCATTGCCCTACGGGCAGGCCAACTCACCGCGTCCAGCTTCGCCAACTCCGAAAGCTGGCAAGCCCAACTCAGTGGAGACCTCGCGTCGCTGGCCACGACCGCTGCTCTGAGCGACGATCCGAGTGCCGTCCTCGACGACGGCCTGCAACGAATCATCTTTGCCAACGCCGGATCCGCTATCGCGAACGGACTCAACGATCAGCTGACGAACGCCTATGGCGAATCGCCTGTCATCGACATCAGCACCGGGCTCGTCGACGTCCTCATCGCGAACCTCTGGCAGGACGCCGACACCCGCCAGGCCCTCGTGGCCGACTACCTCAACGGCGAGCTGCGCGGCGCCGCCATCGATCAGCTGGGGCCGTGCGTCCCCGGGGGCCTGGTCAGCCTCTTCGACGGCATGGCCGACGTCGCCCTCGACCGAGCCCTCAACGGCAGCGGCGACGACGTCGCCGACTCCGTCAACGACTACCTGACCGGCCTCGTCGACTCGGGCGGCATCGCCTTCGACGGAGTCGACCTGTCCTGCGGCGAAGAAGAACCGCCCCCATGCGCGGGCGTCAGCGCGGTCGACGCCGTCGTCGAATCGAGCGGGTCGGTGACGCTCCCGCCGGTCACGGCACGGATCGCCGTCATCGACGTGGTCACCCAACCCCGTGAATGCCCCGCCGCATCGGTCTTTGCCGAATGGCTACTGGAGTTGAAGCCCGACGAGATCACCACCGACACCATCACTATTCCGAACGGCGTGACGCTCGTTGTCACTCCGCGCCCCGGCGTCACCGGGCCCGGCGAGACCGACCTCAGCCAGTTCCGCCTTCGAATCTCCGGACGAAACAATGTGACCGGCGAGATCGAGCAGCGCTACAACCCGACCGGCCCATGGGACGACACGGGGCTCGTCGTCCACACCGTCCGCACCTACAACAGAGTGACTGACTTCGTCTCGATCGACGAACTCGAACTCGACCAGATCGTCGCATCGATCGACGATCCTGACGGAGCTTTTGCGACCGTGGCGAGCTTCATCCAGGGTTGTTTCAGCGTCGTCTCCGAAGCGTTCGTCGTCTTCATGGCTGCGCTCGTCGAGATCCTCCAAGTCGACGACCCGCTCGGCTACCTGGCGAACAAGTGGGCGGAGTTCGAAGAGCTCATCCAGGCCTTTGCGTACAACCCGGCGCAGTTCTTCGAGGAGTTCCTCAAAGCCGTCTTCCAGGTCGACCTCTACATCGAAGACGTCGCCCAATGGGTCGGATGGATGACGTGCGAGCTCGCCATGGCCCTCGTGCCCGGCGTCGCTGCACAGCGCTATTCGTCGGTGTTCAGCAGCTTCCGCGAGCGCGGCGGATTCGATGACTTCCGTGGTCTGTACAGCGACGACTCGGCCGGCGTCGTACCCATCGGTTGTGCGCTCGACGGCACCCGGTCGAAGCAAAACTGCGAGGGAAACCCCGACGGTGATGAGACCAACGCTCCCGCCGGTCTCACGCCGACATCGCTGATCAACCCACCGAACTCGGCGACCTTCCTCACCAATGCTTCGGGTCAGACAACCAAGGTCGTCGCCACCATCAGCAAGGTGTTCCCGAAACAGTCGCGACCGAACGCGGAGAAGACCGCACAGCTCGACACCGACGGTCGACTCAGCGATGACGAAGGTGGACACCTCATCGGATTCCGATTCCTCGGTCCCGCCGGAGGCATCAATCTGGTCTCGCAGAACGAAAACCTCAACGGCAGTGCGTACCTCACGCTCGAGAACGAACTCGCCACATTCGTCCAAAACGGCGCGACCGCGAAGTTCACCGTCGAGCCCCTTCGCTACAACGCCGACGGACGGCCCGAAGCGATCAAGGTCGACATCGAATACTTCGTCGACGGCGAACCAATTCACCGTGTCACCCGACAGTTCCGCAACCAGGCTGGCGAAACCTACACCCGGATACCGACCCCACAGATCAAGGAACTCATCGCCGCTAGAGTCCCACGATGAACTCGCACGAGGCCGTTCCGGCCAGCGATCCCGCCGTCGAGGCGATCATGGTGCTGGCCGGCACGATCGTGCAGAACGACGGGTACGTCGACAAGCCGTGGACGGGCATCACGCTCATCGCCACGGCCGGCTGGCAAGAGCCGTTCTACGTGAAGGAGATCTTCGGCTACTGCTACTACGGCAGGGACCATTCCCCTGCGTGGCGAGCCGAACTCCCCACCCCGCTAGACGATACGGAGGCCGCGATCATCTCGCTGGCGCAGGTCATGGCCGAACGTGACGAGACCGCTCCGTGGAACCACTGCATGATCCAGATCGACCGCGCAACCGAGTCGTTCGACGGCAGCTACGACTACAGCGACCAGTGCCCGTGGCGTCCCGACTTCAGCCGGCTCGACGACTGGGTCGAAGACCTCCGCCCCGGCAGTCCCTGAGCATCACGACGGCCGATGTCAACCGGCTCGAGCGGCCACGCTGGTCGTCTGAGTGTCATACCGACGGGCCGGGCGCCGAAACGCCCGACCCGCGATCTTCCTCACTCAGCAGTCGGGCGCTGGCCGGTAGCCCGCTGGCGACATCGCCGCCGAAGCTCGGCCCTGGCTCACCGAACGCAACGCATCGGTGAAGCCGAACAACTCGGCCAACGGGACGACAGCTCGCACGATCGACACGCCGTGTCGTTCGGTCAGCTCGCCGACTTCACCACGCCGGGCATTGATCGCACCTATGACCGCTCCGAGGTAGTCCTCGGGGGCCTCGGCCTCGACCGCCATCACCGGCTCGAGCAACCGGGTGCCCGCACGCTCGGCCGCCAGGCGAAGGGCCTGCGCACCGGCGATGCGGAA
>JAHDDK010000157.1 GCA_020629375.1 Acidimicrobiales bacterium | reverse complement strand
CATCCTCTCCGAACATCTCGATGATGCGCAGCGAGCCCTCGTTCACCTGCTCGACGATCGATAAGTGAGTCCGCCGTTCCTCCCGGAGCCTGTCACACCCCATCGTCATCATGTGACCCATGGCGATCTGTCAGGACTGCAATCACGAAATGACCAGGGCCGAGAGCTGCACCGTCAGCACCCTCACCCTCGGGCTCACGACCTACGAGCGCGCCCCCTTCGGGTCCGAGCCAGGCTGGAAGACCAGCCGGCCGCGCTGCGGCGACTGCGGCGTGGCCCAGGGCGGCCACCACCACCTCGGATGCGACATCGCCCGATGCCCGTGCTGTGGTTGGCAGCTGCTGTCGTGCGGGTGCCGCTTCACCGAGTACGGCGTCGACGAGCTGTTCTGGATGCAGGTCGACGACGAGGCGTTCGAACTCACCGAGTGACCGAACCCGATCCGCGCAGCGGTACCCGGCCGAACGATCTCCAGACACAACGGCTTCTTCTACACTTCGCCCCGACGAGGGGGGAACTGATGGACGCAGCGGACTACGTAATCGTTGGCGCGGGCGCAGGAGGCTGCGTGCTCGCCGACCAACTGTCGGCGGCGGGCCACGAAGTCGTCCTCCTCGAAGCGGGAGGCCGCGACCGCAACCCAAACATCGCGACGCCCGCCGCATTCTCGAAGCTGTTCAAGTCGAAGCACGACTGGAACTACGAAACCGTCCCCCAAGTCGGTCTCGACGGACGCAGCCTCTACTGGCCGCGAGGCAAAGTCCTCGGCGGCTCCACCTCGATGAACGCCATGATCTACATCCGGGGTCATCGGGCGACGTTCGACCAATGGGCAGCTGACGGAAACGATGGATGGGGATATCCCGAGCTGCTGTCGGCATTCATGAGCCTCGAAGACCAGGAGCGTGGAGCCAGCGGTCATCACGGCACGGGCGGCGGCCTCAGTGTCTCCGATCAGCGCTCACCCAACCCTCTATCCGAAGCATTCGTCGCCGCTGCCATCGCCGCCGGTCAACCCGCCAACGACGACTTCAACGACGACACCCAGGAGGGCTTCGGGCTGTACCAAGTGACCCAACGCAACGGCGCACGCTGCAGCGCGGCAACGGCCTTTCTGAAGCCCGCAATGAAGCGGCCGAACCTGTCGGTCGAGCTCAACGCCCATGCCACCCGAGTGATCATCACGAACGGCCGGGCGGCGGGCGTCGAGTGGGCAGGCAAGCACGGCAAGAGGGTCACCTCGGCTCGAAAAGAAGTGCTCTTGTGCGGGGGTGCGATCAACTCGCCCCAGCTTCTGATGCTGTCCGGCATTGGACCGGCCGAGCACCTGACGAGCCTCGGCATCGGTGTGGTGCACGACTCCCCGAACGTTGGCGAGAACCTCATCGATCACCTGGCTTGCGCTCCACAGTTCGCCGTGAACGAACCCATCACGCTCGCTCACGCCGAGACCTTCAAGCCCGTCGTCGAATACCTGACCCGAAAGACCGGGATGCTGAGCTCGAACGTCGGCGAAGCGGGCGGGTTCCTGACCCTCGGCGACGGTCCGATGCCGGACATGCAGTTCCACTTTGCTCCCGCGTACTTCATCGATCACGGCTTCGGTTCGCCCGAAACCGACGGCATGGCGATCGGCGCAACGCTCGTCGACGTGAAGTCACGCGGAACCATCCAGCTGGCCAGCAAGGACCCGTTGGCCGCACCGATCATCGACCCGCGCTACCTGTCGGACCCGACCGACCTGTGGCTGCTGGTCGAGGGATGCAAGCTCGCCCGGGAGTTCGCTGCGTATCCGCCACTTTCTGACTACGCGGCCGCCGAGCATCTGCCTGGCTCATCGTGTCGGACCGACGACGACTGGGCGGCGTTCGTCCGCGAGTACTCCGAGACGCTCTACCACCCGGTCGGCACCGCAGCGATGGGGCCCAACGACGATGATGTCGTCGACCCGCAGCTGCGCGTCCGCGGTGTCGACGGCCTGCGGGTCGCTGACGCGTCGGTCATGCCGACAATCGTCAACGGCAACACCCAGTCGATCACGATGGTGATCGGCAAGCGGGCTGCGGATTTCATCAACGCCTGAGCCCTGCCCTTCGACGTCACGGCTGCATTGTTGTCGGCAACCGGTCCTTGGCCGAACCCGCGGGGAAGGTCAGTGCCACGCTGATTGCGGCGAGCAGATAGGTGACGGCGATGAAGATGTAGGCCCAGCGCACGCCGCGCATGGTCGTGGTGTCCGCCGCGAGCGCAATGAGAGTGATCACGACAGCTGCGCCCAGGCCAGTCGCGGCCTGACGCACGGTGTTGAAGGTGGCTCCGGCCACGCCGAACTTCGCCGGTGGCACATCGCTGATGCCCGCGGCCGACCAC
>JAHDDK010000015.1 GCA_020629375.1 Acidimicrobiales bacterium | reverse complement strand
CGTCCTCACCGAATACGGCGGCACGCCGCTCGTACAGAACGACGGTTCGCTGAAAGTCCTGCTGACCACCGCCGAGAAGGGCACGGGCGCGCAGATGATCACTGTGCACGGCGAGCCCGGGCACGGCTCGATGCCCTGGGGAACCGACAACGCGATCATGAAGGCCGCCGCGATCGTCCGCCGGATCGAGGCGTACAACCCGGGCGCGAAGATCGACACCCTGTTCGAGAGCCGAATCAAGGCCCAGAACTTCGACCCCGACATCGAAGCTCGCCTCCTCGACCCCGGCCGAATCGACGAGGCGCTTACCGAGCTCGAACCTGGCTTGGCCCGCAACTTGCACTCCTGCTGCCACACCAGCTTCTCGCCGAACATGATCGAAGGCGGGACGAAGATCAACACGATCCCCGACAAGGTGGTGCTGGGCGTCGACATCCGGACGCTGCCGGGTGAGACAAACGCCGACATCGTGGCGCACCTGACCGAAGCGATCGGCCCGGAGCTGATGGCGTCGGTCGAGATGAAGCGCTACTTCGAAGACGAGAACATCTCCACCGAGTCGTCCACAGACACGCCGCTGTGGTCGGCCCTCGTCGACTCGATCCACATGACGTACCCGGGCGCGACTGTTCTTCCGTCGATGGTCACCGGGGGGACCGACGCTCGCTTCTTCCGCCGCAAGGGCGTGCCGTCGTACGGCGCCGGGCTCCTCAGCAAGGACATCAGCCTTGGCGAGTTCATGAGTCGATTCCACGGCCACAACGAGCGCATCGACATCGAATCGCTGCGACTCACCACCAAGCTCTGGCTCGACGTCGCCGACCGACTCTGGGTCTGACCCTCCGGCTCATCGAGTCAACGACGGCCGACGGGTCACACGAACAGCACGCTCAGCGCGTCGACATCACGAGGCCTTCGGAGCTGGAGTCGACGCAGACCTGATCGGCTCATCCGGAGCTGCAGTGGATTCGGGCGCCGACACCGTCGGGTGCGGCGAGGTCGAGTCGAATCGGTAGGTCGGGGTCCCCGATCGACGGCCGATGATCTTCGCCGAGTACATCGCCGTGTCCGATCGGCGCAACATGCCGTGGATGTCGTCGCCAGCCCACATCGCCACACCGACCGATGCGCCGGTCCGGACGACCACTCGACCGAGGTCGATCGGCTGCACGATCGTCGCGATGGTCCGCTTGGCCAATGCCTCGAGCGCATCGCGGTCGCGTCCATGCGACACGATGACGAACTCGTCTCCACCGAGCCGCACGACGAATCCGGAGCCATCGACCAGCGGCGCAAGCCGATCCGCCATGGTCTGAAGCACGAGGTCGCCCGCTTCGTGGCCGTGCGTGTCGTTGATCCCCTTGAAACCATCCAGATCGAGGAACAGTGTGGCCGTCCCTGGTTCGGGCTCTTCGAGCGCCTCCATGAGGTAGGACCGATTCGGAAGGCCCGTCAAGACGTCATGGTTGGCGCGATGGTCGAGCTCAGCCGACCACTGCTCGAGCGCCACCTGAACATTGATGTTCTCGACCGACGCCAAGGTGTGCTGCATCAAGGTTCGCAGCGAGTCAATCGCGACGGCGTCGGCGGAGATCGCCGAGAACGAGAATCCTCGCATGGCAAACAACTGACGATCGTTTACTCGGCCGATCAAAACCACTTGGCTCACGTATCCGAGATGGTGAAGCCGTTGCCGATCCTCAGCCAGCGACTCCCCGACACCAGCATGGGCGAGTCCGCCCCCGTCCAGTGCCCGGGTGATTAGCGGATCGTTGTCGGGCTCAAGCGACCAGGGGCTGCCCGCCGAATGAACGAGCCTCCAGGACTCACTCCGGAGTTCGGCCACGTCGACACGATCGAAACCGAGCCGGACGGCAGCGGTGAGGGCGGCGTCGAGCACGTCGGACGGCCGCCGACTCCGGCTCATGGTGTGAACAGCGTGACTGATTCCGCTGAGATGGTGCTTGTGTTGATCGGCGATCGAGCGTGCCCGGTCGGCGTCATCAAGACGCTGACGAAACTGGCTCGACATGATCGACACCGGCACGGCGACCCCGATGACGGCGGCGAGCTGCTGAAGCCCGATGTTGACCACATCGCTCGTCGGTGAGCCGTCGGTTTCGGTACTCAGGACGATCACGAGGTACACCAGGCTCAAACCCGCCCAAGCGCCGATCGCACCACGCATGCCGTACTTCGACGCAGCATCGAGAACAGGTACGAGCAACAACATCCATGCGAGCGGCGTCGACTGCGCATCCACCAACGAGATCGCGCCGAGCGCGAGCACCGCGTCGATGGCGATCTGTGCTGCCCCCGTCCAGTCACGATCCTCGAGGGGGTCGTCAATGAAGGTGAACGCGGCGTTCCACAGCAGATTGACAGCAGCGATGATGCCCAGACCGAGCAGCGCGTCGGGGCCGAGAGCCCCCTCGTCGGCGGTCGGGCTCAACACGAGAAAGAGGAGCACACCGCTCAAGAGGACGCGCTGGGGCCGAAGCCCGCGATCGAGTCGAACCACGCTCGCTGCGGTCGTCGCTCGATTCGCCCGCACAGACGCGCTGTGCCACTTCGGCCTCATACCGGTGGTGGTCGGACCCCCTGGACGCCTCCTTGACTCCGACCGTCGACAGAGGGCCGATTCGCACCCGAATTGAGAAGAATGACCCACAGGGTGACCTGATTCACCTGGCCTGATTCCCTGAAGTCTCCGGGGGATTCAGCCGACACACACAACATGCACGTTCATGGCTTGCGCGCCGAGAGAGAAGTGCGGCGCAAAGCCCGAAGGCGCCGGTCGATCGTGATCGCGCTCGCGGGTGCAGCCACGCTCATCGCCCTGACGATCGGCGTCTTCTCAGTCGCCATCGAATCTCGCGAGATCGCGGAGCGATCCAACCGCGTGCACGCGCTCGACGAACTCTTGAACAGCGCAACGATCGCTCGAGCGCAGCTCGGATTCGCCCTCGTCCTCGACGAACTCGATCAGTTTGCGGGGATCGACACCTCGGTAGCCCAGGCATCGGCGGCGGTCGACGTCCGAAGCCGACTCGTCACCCTCGACACGACGACGACTCAGATCGACGAGCAACTCGGGGGGCTTTCTCCCGAGACCACGAACGCTGTGGGTTCGTTCGTCGATCTCGCAGTGCAATTCTCTGCCGCCGAACCGGGCCAAGAAACCATCGATGCACGTCAGCTCGACCTCCTGTTCAAGGAGGCAGCAGACCTCGTCGAGGGCGAACGAAATCAGGCGATCGCCGATGTGCAGTCGGCAGACAACCGGCTTGGAAGTCTGTCGACGCTGGTGAGCTTTTTGACGGCCTTCGTGATCCCGACGTTCGCGATCGGCCTATTCCGCCTGTTGTCACTCCCTGAGCGTGAGGTCCTCGAGGCGGAGGCGCGCCTGACCAAGAACGCCGTGATCGACTCGCTTCGCCAAGAGCTCCTCCTCGGACGACTGCAGGCCGTTCAGACCCGTCTGGAGGACGACGACGAACCCGCGCCGCCGGAGATCATCGCCCGCGATCTCAGTGACATCCGCCGGCTCGTGCTCACACTCGAACGGTCGCAGCGGTGCCATTTCGAACACGTCGATCTCGCCGAGGCGCTCATCCCGGTGTCCACCGATTCGATCGAGGGCGCCCTTGGTCTGATACCTCGCGTCTACGTGACCACGCACGACGCCGGTGTCTGGAGCGACCGCGAGGTCCTGCTCATGCTCGTCGAGGCGCTGATCGCCGACTGTCGGATGCGGGGTGCAGAACTCGTGCGTTGCGAGGTCGCGACCAGCTCAGCCGATTCGGACCTTCCGATTGCCGAACAACACGTCGAGCTGATGATCACCCACGACGGGGCGCTCCGCAGCGTGTCCGAACTCACGGTGCTCGAGTCGCAGTCGACGATCACCGATCGCCTGGCGCTGCTCGGCGGCGCCGACACCGAACTCGCGATCGCTCGTCACCTCGCCGAGGACCTCCAAGGCGACCTGTCGATCGAAGAGAACGACGACGCCCTTCAGGCGATCCGTCTTCGTCTTCCGGCCTCGGCGGCGCCCACGCGGCCACGACGCCGAGGACTCATCGGAATCGGCGGCCGGCGATGAGGCGGTTCCGACCGCATCTTCGGCGACGGCCCGTCATCGGCGTCATCTCGATCGTCTTCGGGATCGTTCTGGTGATCTCCCCGGCGTTGTCGGCGCCACCATCGGGTGCTGTCGGGCACTGGAGCTTTGACGAAGGCGGGGGTCCCATCGCCGGAGACTCGTCGGGCAACGGCTTCGACGGCACAATCATCGGTGCTGTTCACACCCCTGGCGTGTCCCATCACGCCCTCGACTTCACCGGTAACACGAACGAGATGGTCGTGATCACCGACCCCGTCTCCGGGGCGCTGGACCCCGGCACGGGTGACCTCTCGCTGAGCCTGTGGATGCGCACCCCGTTCACTCCAGGGGCCGGACCGCCCGCCGAATCATGGGAGCTCGCCGAGAAACGTGACGCCGCCGGCGACGGGTACGAGCTCTACATCTGGGACAACCTCGGCGGCGGCACGCTGTCGTGGCAGATCTGGGACGAGGGCATGAGCTGGAACGTGAGCGTTGCGGCTCCGAACGACGGTGGGTGGCACCACGTCGCCGGAGTCCTCGACGGTGCCGACATGACTCTCTACGTCGATGGCCTCTCGGTTGGCACGACGACGACGACTCGAACCGACATCGACGCAGCGTCCGACCTCGTGTTCGGTTCGGACTCCACCGGGGCCACATGGTCGGATTACGAGGGCGACATCGACGAAGTTCTCGTCTACCCCCGTGCACTGACACCCGAAGAGATCGACGACCTGGCCTCGGCGACGGCCATCGTCAACAGCTCTGGCGACATCGACGATGCCCTCGCTGGCGACGGCGTGTGCGATACGGGCGCGACGATCCCGAGCGGAGCGGTCGAATGCACCTTGCGGGCTGCGCTCTCCGAGGCGAACGCCTCCGCACTGCTCGACACGATCGAGTTCGACCTTCCGACCACCGACCCCGGCCACGATCCCGGAACGTCCAGCTGGGCGATCCAACCAGCGACCCCGCTGCCGGCAGTCACCGCGCAGGTCCACATCGACGGATCCACGCAAACGGGCTGGGCCGCACCGACGACAGCGAGTCCCGCCGCGATCGATGGATCGATCAGCCTCGAATTGCGCGGAAACAACATCGCGGGCACCGGCCTCGACTTCCGTGCGAGCGCAGTCGACAGCGTGGTGCGCGGCATCGCGATCGGCGGATGGCCGATCGCTGGCGTCGCCGTCGATGCTGACGGCGTCCGGCTCCACCATCTCCAGGTGGGGACTCGGGCCGATGGCCTGACGCCCGACCCGAACGGCACCGGCATCGTTCTGCGCGGCGGAGGTGCCGTCGTTGGCGGCACACTGCCGGCTGACCGTGTGGTGGTTGCCGGCAACTCGTCCTCGGGCATCGACGTTGCGTCGGCCGGGACGGAGAACATGATTGCCGGATCGATGATCGGCGTCGGTCGCGACGGCGAGACCATCGTCCCCAACGGCAATCACGGGATCATCGTCACCGACACCACGAGCACCCGCATCGGTACATACCCCGACGGTGTCAACACCATCGCTGGCCACACGATCTCCGAAGTCGACATCATCTCGGCGAACGACACGCTCGTCCACGCAAATCGTCTTGGCATTTCCCCAACCGGCGCTGCGCTGGGAGGAACGACGGGCGTCCGACTCCTCTCTGGCGCAGCCAACAACGGTGTCTGGAGGGCCGTCATCGCCCACATGAGCGACGACGGCGTGTACATCGACGGCATCGACTCGAAGGCCAACCGTGTCGCCCGATCGGAGATCTTCGACATTGGTGGCACCCCGATCGACCTCGAATCAGGAGGCCCCACGATCAACGACCCGGGCGACATCGATGATGGCCCGAATGATCTCCAGAACTACCCGGAGATCACGTCTGCATCCGCCATTGGCGGTCTGCTCACCATCACGTTCGATCTCGACAGCATCGCCGACACCTACCGGATCGACGTCTACAAGAACCCGAGCCAGACCTCCGAGGCCGAAGTGTTCGAGGCGGCGAGAAACGTTGATCTTTCGGGGACCGGGTCCGCACAGCTTTCGGTGCCCGGCGTGGTTGGCGATGCGATTGTGCTGACAGCCACCGCCCGGGTGAACGACGAACTGACCTCGACCTCGGAGCTCTCGCCGATGGTCATCGCAACAGCCGGCACCTGTGTCGATACCGATCTTGACGGACTGTGCGATTTCGAAGAAGACGAGAACGCTGACGCCGACAACGACCCGGCAACCAACCCAGGCCCGGACACCGACGGCGACGGCACGCCGGACTACCTCGACCCCGTGAACACCGTCGGTTTCGACTGCGGGGTCGACCAGGCCGTCATCTCTCAGCTCGAGTGCGGAGCCCTCGTCCGGCTCTACGAGTCGACCGCAGGTGCGAACTGGACGACGTCAACCAACTGGATGACGTCGAGCCCCGATCAATGGCACGGGGTGACCGTCGACGGCGGAGTCGTGACCCGTGTCGAACTCGACGACAACGGACTCGTCGGGCCGCTCCCGGCAGAGCTCACAAACCTCACGCAGCTAACGCATCTCGATGTCGGTCGCAATGCGATCGACGGCGCCTACCCACCGTTCGCCTCGATGCCCGGCTTGATCGAACTCGATCTGTCGGCGAATTCGTTCGACCCGTCACCGTTCGACCCCGATCTGCTGGCGCTCACCAGCCTCGAACGTCTCGAGCTGCACGGACTCTCGATCATCAGTCCGATTCCGAGCGAACTCGGCGACCTCACCTCGCTACGGATACTCGACCTCGGCGACAATGACCTGACCGGCCCCATTCCGGCCGAGCTCGATCAACTCGTCGCTCTCGAGGTGTTCGATCTCGGCGACAACGATCTCGACGCCGGACCGATCCCCTCGTGGATCGACGACCGCACGTCCCTTCGAGTCCTCGATCTCGAGCGAACCAATCGTGTCGGATCCCTCACCTCCGTGTTCGGCGAGCTCGCGGGTCTGACCGATTTGCGTCTCGCAGGCAACGACCTCGGCGGGCGTGTTCCCGAAGGGCTCGACTCCTCAGCCTCGTTGGTCGAGCTGTCCCTCGAGCAGAACCGCTGCCTCGTCGCCGGAACGTCGGCGTTGGCCACATTCCTCGACGCTGCGACCCCTGGATGGGACGCGGCTTGTATCGACACCGACGGTGACGGCCTCTGGGACAGCGCCGAAGACCTCAACCCAGACGCCGACTTCGATCCGGCCACCACCCCCTCGCCCGATTCGGACGGGGACGGCTCCGCGAACGCCTTCGATGCGAACGATGACGACGATGCCGTCGGCACGGCAGGCGAAACGGCCGACCCCAACAACGACGGATCCCCAGTCGATGCTCGCGACGTCGATCGAGACGGCGAGGCGGACTACCTCGACCTTGCGACCACGCCTGCGTCGACACCGATCGTCGACGAACGCCGGATCGCAGGCGATACCGGCGACCTGGCCTCGGCTCCGCAACTCGGCGACATGTTCGGCAGCGACGTCACCCCGATCGGTGATCTGGACGGCGATGGAACCATCGACCTCGCGGTCGGCGCGCCAGGCGCGGACGACGGTGCCATCGATCGTGGTCGCGTGCACATCTTGTTGATGCGCCCCGACGGCTCGGTTCGTGCCCAGAGCACGATTGGTTCGGCTGAGCTCGACACGCCGTTGCCGAGCCAGTCGAACTTCGGTGCGGCGATCGTCCGCGCTGGTGACCTCAACGACGACGGAACGATCGAACTGCTCGTCGGCGCACCAGGTCACAGCGATGGCGGCCCTGACCGCGGCGCAATCTTCGTGCTCTCGCTTCGGCCGGACGGTTCGCTCGCCGAGGACGTCCGCTTGTCGTCGACCACGAGTGGGCTCCCTATCGACGACGGCGACCGCTTTGGTTCGGCGATCGACATCGCTGCCGACGCCGACGGCAACGGCCTTCCCGAGGCGATCGTCGGTGCACCAGGCGGCGACGACGGCGGCACCGACCGCGGGGCCATCTTCGTGCTGGACATCCACCACGATGGGCGTCTCAACGCCGCAACTCGGTTCGGCTCCGGGAATGGCCTGAACGTTGGGCTCGACGACGACGACCAGTTCGGCTCGGCGATCGCCGTCGTCGGCGACCTCGACGGCGACGGCGATCCAGAGCTCGCCATCGGGGCGCCTGGAGCCGATGATGGCGGCATCGATCGAGGTGCCATCCACATCGTCGAGCTGAATGGCGGATCGCTGTCCGCGGTCGAGACCCTCTCCGAGACGAGCGGTGGCCTGAGCACCGGTCTCGCCGACGACCTCCGCTTTGGAACTGCTCTCGGCGCCGTCGGCGACGTGAACCGAGACGGCACCGTCGACCTTCTCGTCGGCGTGCCCGCCGCCGACGCGAACGGCGTTGATCGTGGCGGCGTCATGCTCATCTCGCTCGACCCGAGCGGATCGAGTGCAGGAGAGCAGATCATCGCCTCCGGCTTCGGAGGGCTCGTGGATCCCCTCGACGACGGCGACCGCTTTGGCGCGGGCATCGCCGGTATCGGCGACCTCGACGGCGACGGCACTATCGGGATGGCGGTGGGCGCCAGTCGAGACTCGGATGCCGTCGCGGATGGCGGCGCGATCTGGATTCTCGATCTCGATGTCGCCTCGACGGTCGTCGTCAACTCGACGACCGATCAAAGCGACCTCGCTCCTGGCGATGGCCTTTGTTCGACGGGGCAGACAATCGCCGGAGGAGCGATCGAGTGCACGCTTCGCGCAGCACTCGAGGAGGCCAACGCCACACAAGCTGTCGACACGATCGAGTTCGAGATCCCGACCACCGATCTCGGCTATCGCACACCCGGCTACTGGCGCATTCGTCCCGGCTCGCCGCTGCCGAGCACAAACGACACGATTGCGATTGTCGGTGACTCGCAGAGCGGTTCCACCTGTGCCACCGATGGCATCCACACCCTGACCGTCTTGATCAACGGTGCCGACACGACTGGGCCGATCCTCCAAATCGGCGGGGCGAACTCGGAGATTTCCGGGCTTGCCCTCATGGGCTCAGACTCGGCGGCGCTCGTCGTGACCGGCGACGACACGGTCGCACGGTGCAATTGGGTCGGATTTCGACCGGACCTGGTCAACTCCGCCCCGACCAACTTCGGCATCGACGTCTCGGGTGATCGGGTCGTGGTCGGCGGCACATCGGCGATCGACACCAACACCATCGCCGTCGACGGCACGACCGGTATCCGAACCCTGGGAGCGGCGACCGACGTCGTCATTTCGAACAATCGAGTGGGTACCGACCCAAGTGGCACGATCCGCACCGATGTACAGACCTACGGGATCAGCATCACCGGATCATCCGCACGAACCCTCGTGGAAGAGAACCTCATCTCGGGCAACCGCCAGCACGGGATCATTGTCGGCACGCTCAGTGCGATCGGACCGACGATCCAAGCGAATATCGTCGGCCCGGCCCTCGACGGGACGACAGCGATTCGCAACGGTGGCCAAGGTATTCGAGTTCAGAGCACCGCCCTGATCACCATCGGTGGCACTGATCCCGCAGCTGGCAACACGATTGCGTACAACAACGGAGATGGTGTCAACGTCCAGGCTGGCGCCTCGACGGCGATCATCGGCAACTCGATTTTTTCGAACAACGCGCTCGGCATCGATATCGGTGTCAACGGCGTGACCCCGAACGCCGTCGGCGATGGCGTCGTCGATCATCCCGAGATCATCAGCGCCGAGGCATCGGGCGGCGTGGCACGGCTGGTCGTCCAGATCCACGGCGAAGCTGGCGACCGCCGGATCGACGGCCACATCACACTCACGCCCGATCCGTCGGGCCACGGCGAAGGTCGCTTCCCGTTGTCCTCGACGGTGATCGGCCACGACGGCGGAACCGAGGAGATTGTGCTCGTGTTCCCCGCAAACCCCGGCGACCGCATCACGTTGACCGCCACCACGCTCGACGGAAACGGCGACCCCATCTCGACCTCCGAGTTCTCCAACGTGTATCAGACGACCGCTCGAACGACGGCGTTGGTCAACTCGACGAGCGACCTTCCGGATTTGACGCCGGGAGACGATCGATGTGACACCGGCGGAACCAATGCGGCGGGCCTTCCTGAGTGCTCGCTGCGCGCCGCCCTCGACGAGACGAACGACACGAACTCGAGTCTCGATCGGGTCGAGTTCGCCATCCCGACCAACGACCCGGGCTATGACGTGAATACCGGCGTGTTCACGATCGCCTCGACTGCGAATCTTCGGGCCTCCGGCACGACGGCGATCGACGGCACAACACAGGACGGGTTCCGACCCAACACCAACCCCGAGCTCGCGTCGTTCAACGGCCAACCCGTGATCCTCATCGACGGAACCTCGCAGCCGAGCTTGCCCATGCTCTCGGTGTCCTCCCCGACCGAGGTGTCGGGCTTGATCTTCGCCAACGGTCCGGCTCAAGCCATCTCGATCACTGCGGGCGGCTCCGGCTCCACGGTCACGAGCTCGTGGTTCGGGCTCGATGGGACCGGGCGCAACGCACAACCCATCGTGTGGAACTCGATTCTGGCCAGTGGTGACGACATCACGATCGGCGGATCCGACCCAATCAATCGGAACGTATTCGGCGATGCGGGCGGTTCGATCCGAATGCAGGGCGGCAGCGGCCACCTGATTCGCGGCAACCTCGTGAACACCGACATCGACGGTCTTGTCGCATTTTCCCAAATCAGCGGAATTCAAGTCGAGTCCGTGACGGCTTCTTCGATTGACGCCAACGTCGTCTTCGCAACTGGCAACCATGGCGTCCGAGTCGCAGACTCTGCCGGCGTCGTCGTCTCCGACAACCGAATCGGCGTCGGCACCGATGGTCGAAGCACGGCGGGGACGAGCCCTGCACTCGTCGTCGAACGAAGCCAGAAGGTCGCCGTCGACGGCAACCTGATCAGCGGCAACGACGCCGACGCGATCACCATCGAGTCGTCGATCGCAAGCGTCTACGCCAACGACATCGGCGTCGATGCGTTCGGCGATCCCGCACCGAACTCGGGTCACGGCGTCGTACTCATCGACTCGCCCGACTCGCAGATCGGCGGCCTCGCGCCGGGAAGCGCGAACACGATCCGCTACAACGACGGCGATGGCGTCTCGATCGACGGAGGCGGCGCAGTCGTCGGCAACGCCATCGCAAACAACGGCGGCCTGGCGATCGATTGGGATGACGATGGCGTCACGGCCAACGATCCAGGAGACACCGATGGCGTGCCCAACCACCCTGTCCTCGAGACACTGAATTTGTCGGGCACGCTCGTGACCGCCGAGTTCAGTCTCGACGCCCCGGCGGGCACCTACCGAATCGAATTCTTCGACAACAGCTCGACCGACCCGACGGGACATGGCGAGGCCGAGCGGTTCGTGACCAGTGTCAACGTCGTGCATTCCGGCGCCGGCTCCGAAGACTTCGTGGCGGTCTTCAGTGCGGACCCCGGCGACCTCCTGAGCGCCACAGCGACCGGCCTCGACGACTTCGGCCGGACCGGCGACACCTCCGAACTCTCCCCCACCGAACGAACGAATCAGGCCCCGACCTTCGATCTCCTCGTGACCGGCCAGGCCGACCCCGAGGGCGGTCCGGTGACCCTCGGTCTCCCCGCAACCGACCTCGATGGCGACACACTGGCGTGGACGGCGACCGGCCTCCCTCCTGGTCTCGCCATCGACCCAACGACCGGCACGATCTCTGGGACCGTTTCGCCGACGGCTGGTGTCCAGCCGTCGTATTCCACCGTGGTGACTGTCTCCGACGGATTCCGAGGGTCGGACATCCAGTCGTGGCTGTGGGTCATCACCGACGTCAACCGCCCACCCGTGATCGACCCGATCCCGAGCAAGGTGATCGACGAGCTGACGACCGTGACCTTCACCGCCACCGCATCTGACCCGGACTTGCCAGCCAACACGGTGTCGTTCAGCGCCCCGTCTCTTCCTCCGGGAGCCACCCTCGATCCCGGCACTGGCCTATTCGAGTGGACACCCACCGAGGAACACGGACCGGGTTCGTTCACGGTGACAATCGTGGCCACCGACAATGGATCACCGACGCTCAGCGATTCGACGACATTCACCATCGATGTCACCGAGGTCAATGAGATCCCCCAGCTGGATCCCATCGGTGATCAGCTCTCGGGTGAGGGCTCGACCGTCTCCATCAGCCCGATCGTGACGGATGTAGACATCCCGACGAACACGTTGGAATGGACCGCCACCGGCCTGCCTCCAGGCCTCGCGATCGATTCGGTGACCGGAGAGATCTCCGGCACGATCGCGAACACCGCAGGTGCAGCATCGCCGTACACGGTGGTCGTGTCCGTCACGGATGGTGTGGGCGGTGTCCAGGAGACGATCGCCTGGACGATCACCGACACCAATCAGAATCCGACGATCGATCCGATCGAACCACAGCTCGTCGACGAAGGAGGCCTCGTCCGGTTCGTGGTGATCGACCGCGACCCCGATCTCCCGCCGAACGAACTCACCCTGTCGGCCACCGGAATCCCCGACGGAGCGACCTTCGACCCCGCGACTGGCGTGTTCGAATGGCAAACCGACGAGGTGGACGGCCCGTCGACGACCATCGTGACCATCACGTCGACCGACGATGGCGTTCCGAGTCTCTCCGCCACCCGACCAGTCACGATCGAAGTTGCCGAAGTCAACGCCGACCCGACGCTCGACCCGATCTCGGACACCCCCGTCAACGAATTCGAGACCGTGACGATCTCCCCGTCGTTCGTCGACATCGACCTTCCGGCCAACACGATGACCTTCAGCGCGACCGGCCTGCCCGACACCGCAACACTCGACACCTCCACCGGCGAGATCGTGTGGACACCCGATGAGGCCACGGCACCGTCGGTCCACGAGGTCGCGCTGACGATCAGCGACGAGGCGCTCGGGTCGTCGACGCAGAACTTCATCCTCGAGGCGTTGGAGGTCAACGACCCGCCGACGATCGCCTTCGTCCCCGATGTGACCGTGAACGAATTCGATACGGTCTCGCTGCTGCTCCAGGCCGTCGATCCAGATCTGCCGGCGAACACCCTTACCTTTGCCGCGAGTGGACTACCCGAAGGCGCCGCTGTCGATCCCGAGACCGGTGCGCTCGAGTGGACTCCGACCGAAGCCGACGGGCCGGGCGCTTACACGGTCACCGCGACCGTGACCGACGATGCTGGCGCCGTGGCATCGACATCGTTCGTCGTGACGGTGAACGAGATCAACGTCGATCCGGTGATCGAGTCCGAGACCGAAGTGACCGTTCGAGAAAACGACGACGTCTCGCTGTTCTTCATTGCTCGCGACATCGACGTCCCTGCAGACACGTTGTCGTGGACCGCAACCGGCCTTCCTCCTGGCCTCGAGATCGATCCGAGCACCGGAATCGTGACCGGTCGCCTCCCCTTCACCGCCAGCGACGACTCGCCGTACGCCGTCGAACTCACCGTGTCGGACGGGCGAGGCGGCACAGACACAATTACGGTTGAGCTGAAGGTAGAAGACCAGAATCGTGCACCCTCGATCACTCCCGTCGCACGCCAGACCATCAATGAGGGCACCTCGCTCCGGCTGCCGGTCATCGCCGTCGACCCCGATGGGGATCTGTTGTCGTATTCGTTGAGCGGCCAACCTGGCGGTGCACAGATCGACGCGGTCACCGGTCAGATCCGATGGACCCCAGCCGAAACGCAAGGACCCGCGTCGTACACGTTCGATGTCGTCGTCCGAGACGTCCGTTCGGATGCGATAACGGTCACCTCGACCGTCCGAATCACGGTACGAGAAGTCAATCAGTCGCCCGTGCTGGCAGCGGTACCCGACGGTCGAGCATCGGTCGACACGGACTTCACGGTCGGTCTGGCAGCGAGCGACCCCGACCGTCCACGGAACACCCTGCAGTACCGGCTGGTCGACTTCCCCGAGGGAGCGACGATCAACCCCTCGACCGGACTCGTACGCTGGACGCCTGATGAAGCCCATGGTGGCCGGACGCTCGACTTCACCGTCGAAGTGACCGACAACGGGTCACCGGCGCTGAGCTCGCGCCAGAGCTTCTCGGTCTTCGTCGACCCCGTGGTGCTGGCGTTTGTCAACCCCGTGGCCACGGGCGACAGCTATGTCGTCCAGTTCGGCGAGTCGAGAGTCTTGTCGGTGCTCGCCAACGACGACGGTGACGCCCTTCGGATCGTGCGAGTCACGCAGCCATCCGGCGGCCGGGTCGAAATCACGAGCAACCAACGTGCTCTGACCTTCCGGCCGAGCGAGGGCTTCACCGGCGAGTCGAGCTTCACCTACGTCATCGAAAACGCCGACGGCGGGCGGTCTTCGGCTCAGGTCATCGTCTTCGTCGGCAATCCGACCCTCGTCGCGAACGACGACCGATTCCGCACGATCGAGAACGTGGCGGCCGAGTTCGACGTCTTGGAGAACGACGAGTTCAACACCGACGGGATCTCGTTGAGCGTCGGCCGGGCCATCAACGGAACGGTGTCGGTGCTGGCCAACGATCTCGTTCGCTACGTGCCCGACGACGACTTCGTCGGTTCGGATCGCTTCGTCTACACGATCGCTGACGCGTTCGGCAGCGAACGGTCGGCACAGGTGTCGATCGAAGTATCCGGCGAGGTCCTCACCGAGCAAGCCATCGACCTGCTCGAGGTGGACACGCCCGAGCCGCAAGAACCGATCATCGCCGAGGCCGACGATGAATCGATTTCCGCGGCACCGATTCAGATCGGCGAGATCACGTCCGGTTTCGCAGGAGCCGTGAGCTCGCTCGAGATCCCGCCCGAACTCGCCGTCGGTGCAGGCCTGTGGTTGATCCTCTTCGGCGTCATCATCACCTGGTTCTTGCCCGGCGGTGCGGTGATGGTCATGACCAACGTCGCTGCCGGACAGCAGGTTCTCGTGCACACTCGCCGCGGTGAACCCGACCGACCGTTCGAGATTCGCCATGACGCGGACATGATCTGGACCTCCGGTCGGCCACGACGTCGGCGGGGTCGCCGATTCCGCAAGATCGAGACGCCCGGCGGACCCGGATACGTCGACGAATCGCATCTCACCGAGATGAACGAGGCCTATCTCGACTCCACCGACTGATCGGGACCGACGCTCGACGCACACATCATGGTATCGGTCGCGTATCGGTTGAGGTCGGTCCGGAGCCGCACGCCCGGGGCCAAGTCGACGACCGACGACGCGTAATCCACTCCGAGTCGAACGACGGCCTCGTCGGCGGGCACGTGCGGTCCGACCGACAGCTCCGTGATGACCGATCGCATGTCGGCCATGCCCGCAGCCGAGGCGAACCCTCGAACCGGCGTTCCCAGTCGACTTCCGCTGGCGTATACGACCTTCCCTTCTCGCTCGACGCGAGTCGATTGATCGACGGTTCCGCTCGCCTCTTCGTGCCTCCCGAATACCAAGCTCTCCCGCCAGAGGAGGTGGGCGTCGTGCGCCATGCGGATCGTGGTGATGGCGACATGTTCGGATCCCCGAACCGAGATCACCGGACGCGGGTCCCACACGAGGCTCGCACGTGGCCCGAGATCAACGGAGATGACCATCCGGGACACTCCGGTCCGGGGTTGGAGCAATGTCGCGGCAACCGTCGACATGCACAACGACGCTCCTTCGGCGACGACGACATCGAGCCGAAGGTCATCCCCTCCGAGCGGTCCGGCTGACCCGCCGACGAGAAAGACGCCGGCAACGGTCGATCGGATCAGAAGCGGCGGATCGGACCGAACGCTCGACAATCGGGTCGAGCCGTCCGGGCCGAGCTCGGCGACGAGCGAGGCTCGGCTCCTCATCCCCCGAACCAGTGCGACAGTTCGTGTTCGATCCACTCGACCACCGGCGCGACGCCATCCTCGACGGTGACGGAGGTCGCGATGACAGGCCGGTCTCCCCGCACGGCGGTCGCGTCCGCAACCATCCGATCGACGTCAGAGCCGACGAACGGTGCGAGATCCACCTTGTTGATGATCAACAGGTCGGCTGACGCCACCCCGGGTCCGCCCTTTCGAGGGATGTCGTCGCCGCCCGCGGTGTCGATCACGAAGATCTGGCGGTCGACAAGCGCCTGACTGAAGATCGCCGTCAGGTTGTCGCCGCCCGACTCGATGAGGCTCAGCTCGACGTCGTCGTGGCGAATCTCGAGCGCTTCGATCGCGTCGAGGTTGGCGCTGATGTCGTCCCGGATGGCCGTGTGGGGACAGCATCCGGTCTCGACTGCAGTGATGCGATCGTCGGCGAGAACGCCCATTCGCCGAAGGGCGTCGGCGTCTTCGCTGGTGAAAATGTCGTTCGTGACGACCGCCAACGAGCGGCGGTCGGCCATGGCGGCGCACAGCGCGGCGACAAGTGAGGTCTTGCCACACCCGACCGGCCCGCCTATCCCGATCCGAAGCGGGCGGGACCCGGGGGTGACGGGGGCGAGGTCGAGGGTGTCGTGTCCGACGGCGAGGTCATGCATGGCCGATCACTTTCGTGGTGCGCGGGTGGGCGGGCGGGTCACGACTGGAAGAGTCGCATGTCCCAGGTCTGGTGATGCTCGGCGAGCACGTCGAGCAGTGGACTGGAGCGTGATGGGAGGTCCTCGACCGGTGACGATGACCACCGAGCACTGGTCAAGACGATGTCTTCGATCGGGTCGGCGAGGCGAAGAAGTAATCGTGCTGGCAGGCCGGGGTCGAGGCCGTGCAGCCGAACCGCCGCTGTGCCGATCCCGGTGACGAGGTGATGGAGGTGAAGTTGTACGGCTGTGGCGGTGTCGATCGTCCAGGCGTGCGCAACAGCGGCGAAGCCGATCGGTAGATGAGGGCGTTCGATGAGCGTCAGTAAATCGTGTAGCCAACGGTCGGGGTCGTGGACGCCGGCAGCGGCTCGCACCCATTGTCGCCCCTGCGCCCGAGAGGCCTGACGCTGCGCCGGCGACGTCGTTCGAGCCTCGTACTCGGCATCGATGCGGGCGATCTCGCCGTCGGTTGACTCTGCGGCCATCATCGCCATGACGTGCGCAATGAACGCCGCATCTTGCACGCCGGTGCTGTCGAGTCGGGCGGCGACAAATTCGAAGACGTCGACCGCACCGACCATCGATCGCTGGGCCGCCGCGGCCTCCCAGCCCGACGAATGGGCGTGGCCACCCGACGGGAACCGTCCGTCGGCGAGCAACAGGGCGAGCGTGCTGGTCATCGACTCAGAACAAGAAGTACGTCTGGGCCATCGGCAACACCTCGGCGGGAGCTTCGGTCATGACCTCACCGTCGACGGTGACGGTGAAGCTGTCCGGATCGACCATGATCGAGGGTGTCGTGTCGTTGTTGATCATGTCGGCCTTCGACACCGAACGAGTGTCGGCAACCGGAACCAGGGGACGCCGAACGGCGACGTCGGAGGCGAGGTCGGCGTCGAGCGCCGCCTGCGCAACCCAGGCGATCGACGTCTTCGGGGCGGCAGCGGGCGCCGCCCCGAACATGCGCCGCGGGTACTCGGGCTGGGGGGTGGGGATCGAGGCGTTGGCGTCGCCCATCTGCGCAAGGGCGATCATGCCGCCCTTGACGACGACGTGAGGTCGCACACCAAAGAACCTCGGGTCCCAGAGCACAAGATCGGCAAGCTTGCCGACCTCGACAGACCCGACGTCGTCGGCGAGCCCGTGAGCGACGGCGGGACAAATCGTGTACTTGGCGACGTACCGGCGGGCGCGGTGGTTGTCGGCGTTTCCGTCTCCCTCGAGCACCCCTCGACGCGCCTTCATCACATGCGCGGTCTGCCACGTTCGCAAGACCACCTCGCCGATCCGTCCCATCGCCTGCGAGTCGGAGCCGATCATCGAGATGGCGCCGAGATCGTGGAGCACGTCCTCGGCTGCGATCGTCGACGGCCGGATGCGTGATTCGGCGAATGCCAGGTCTTCTGGGACCGCCGGGTTGAGGTGATGGCACACCATCAACATGTCGAGGTGTTCGGCGACCGTGTTGACCGTGTGTGGGCGGGTCGGATTGGTCGAACTCGGGAGGATGTGCGATTCGGCGGCGACCGTGATGATGTCGGGGGCATGACCCCCGCCTGCGCCCTCGGTGTGGAACGTGTGGATCGATCGTCCGGCGATCGCGTCGAGCGTGCTCTCGACGTAGCCGGCCTCGTTGAGCGTGTCGGTGTGAATGGCGACCTGGACCCCGGAGTCGTCCGCGACGCGCAGGCACGCGTCGATGGCGGCCGGAGTGGTTCCCCAATCTTCGTGGAGCTTGAAACCGGCGGCTCCAGCCCGGAGTTGCTCCCACAGCGCTTCGGTCGAGACGGTGTTGCCTTTGCCGAAGAGCGCGATGTTGATCGGTTCGTGATCGAGGGCCTCGAGCATCCGATGCAGATTCCAGGCGCCGGGTGTGACCGTGGTTGCCTTCGAGCCTTCGGCCGGTCCGGTGCCCCCACCGATGATGGTCGTGATCCCGCTCGCCAACGCCTCGTCGATCAGCTGCGGACAGATGAGGTGAACGTGCGAGTCGACTGCTCCGGCCGTGACGATCTTGCCGTTCCCCGCAAGAATCTCGGTCGACGGGCCGATCACCAGTGCCGGGTCGACACCATCGGTGGTGTCCGGGTTGCCCGCCCGACCAATGCCGACGATTCGTCCATCGCGCACGCCGATGTCGGCCTTGATGACACCCCAATGGTCGAGGATCAACGCTCCGGTGATGACGAGGTCGGGGGCGCCGTCGGCGCGGGTGGCTCGTGACTGCCCCATCGACTCGCGGATGACCTTTCCACCGCCGAACACCGCCTCGTCGCCGCCGACGCACCGGTCCTCTTCGACCTCGATCAGCAGATTCGTATCGGCCAGTCGAACACGATCGCCGGTGGTCGGCCCGTAGAGCGAGTGGTAAGTCGATCGATCAATCCGTGCCATCGAGTGCTCCTCCGACCTCGCCGCGCAGGCCCGCCACGATACGGCGGCCTCCGATCGCCACGAGGCTCACCTCCATGTCGATCCCGGGTTCGAACCGGACGGCGGTACCGGCGGCGATGTCGAGACGAAATCCTCGTGCCGCCGCGCGGTCGAAAACGAGCGCGGGATTCGCTTCGGCAAAGTGGTAGTGGGAGCCGACCTGCACCGGCCGATCTCCGGTGTTGCGGACGACAAGGGCGATCGACGGCCGGTCGAGGTTGATGTCGATCGGATCGTCTGGACCGAGGATCTCGCCCGGCGTCACGAGATCGGCTCGTGGAGGGTGACCAGCTTCGTGCCGTCAGGGAACGTCGCTTCGACCTGGACTTCACGAACGAGCGACGGCACGTCGTCCATCACGTCGTCGCGCGTGAGCACAGACCGCCCTTCGTCCATGAGGTCGACCACGGAGCGGCCGTCGCGAGCGCGCTCCCAGACCCACGACGTGAGCACCGCGACGGCCTCGGGATGATTGAGCCGAAGACCCCGCGCGCGCCTCGCATGCGCGAGCTCAGCAGCCACGTGGACAAGGAGTCGTTCCTGTTCGTGGGGTGAGAGGTGCATGGCTGGAACGTAGTGCCGAGTGCCACGTCGCCGCATCTTCGATTTCGAGTGTGTTTCGCCAACGGTCGGCCGGGCGACCACGGCTCGCCGATCACGCCAGCACGGAGGACTACTCTCGCAGGGTGCCGAGGATCGATCTCGTCCGTCTCCCGAAGACCGCCCGCCTTCCCGTCGCCGATGTGCTTCGTCGGGTCGGGCTCGCAGGAGGGCTTGTGCTGTTCGTCGCCGTCGTCGTACGGCTCGGTCGAGACGGCTACAACGATTCGGCCGGCGACCCGATCGACATGCTCGATGCCTTGTACTACGCGTCGGTCACGGTGACGACCACGGGATACGGGGACATCACGGCGCTGAGCAGTTCGGCTCGGGCGGCGACGATCTTCTTGATCACGCCGGCACGAATTCTCTTTCTGATCCTCGTCGTGTCGACGACCGTCGAGGTGCTCACCGAACAGTCTCGGGAACTCATTCTCAAACGGCGCTGGAGGAATGGCGTGAAGGACCACATCATCGTGTGCGGGTACGGATCGACGGGCCAAGCGGCCGTCGCCGACCTCGTCCGGCGCGGCGAGTCGATCGACGACATGGTCGCGGTCGACACCAATCCAGAGGCGCTTGCACAAGCTGCGGCCGACGGCGTGGTCGCCGTGGCCGGCGACGCCTCGCGCACCGAAGTCCTCGACCAGGCCGGCATTCGTGACGCCCGCGCGGTGATCGTCGCCCCGAATCGCGACGACACGGCGGTGCTGGTGACGTTGACGGCGCGCGAGCTCAACGAGACCGCTCACATCGTGGCGGGCGCTCGCGAACAGGAGAACATGCATCTCTTACGTCAGGGCGGCGCGAACGAGGTGATCGATGCGACCGCTGCGGTTGGCCGGATGCTCGGACTCGGCGCCGAGTCCCCGGCCGCTGTCCGGGTGCTCGACGAACTCCTCGATGCGGGCGTCGGCCTCGAACTCGTCGAGATGACCTGCCCCGACGAGGGGGCCGACGCTGTGCCCGAGGGAGCTCATCTCCTCGCAGTGATTCGCGACGGCAGGCGCCTCGCCCCGGCCTCCACGAATCGCGAGAGCATCCTGCCCGGCGACCACCTGGTTCTGTTTCGGGAGTCGTCCGAGAGCGACGAAGGTGCCTAAAGCCTGAAACATGATGCATGATCTGGTCGTCGTTCCAGCCTTTCGGGAACGGCGTTTTGCCCACCACCGAACGTTTACACACAGAAATCCACAGTCCCAGTCCCGGGCCTCAGATCCGTGGGTCGCAGCCCGCCCAAGACGGACAGCGACAGACGGACGAGTCCGATCGATGCAATGCCGATGTGGTGGAGCCGTCGTGACCAGCGACCCCAACCACACATACTCGAACGTGATCCAATCCCGTTCCGCGGCGCTCGTTCAGCGCCTTTTGCCGAGTTAGGGCCCGCCGCGAGTCAGATTGAGCGATTGCCTGACGGAAATCGTTGAACTGCCAAGCCTTCTGTCGCAGTGACAGCTCAAGGCAACCTGTGGCGGCCCCTTAGTTGATCTAGCGGGGTAGGTGCTTCCACCGTAGAAACCCCGATCGGTTGTCCCCCGACGACGTGGGCACAGACGTGTGACCTCCTGACATGACGCCCTTGGGCCCCGTGCGGACCTCGGGCAACTGAAGGAGACACATCGTGAAATGGACAACGATTGGGCTGGTCATCAGCCTGCTCGCCGCAAGTCTGGCCCTCACCTCGGCGCCCGCCGGTGCGAGTGAAGTGTGTGTCGGTGCCATCGACGCCGACATCGACCAGGCCAAGCGCAACTACGGAAACCGATGCGGCCAGACGTACTCGGACACCTCCGGATTCCACAAATGCAGCTGGGTGACCGGAGGCTGGCAGTGCGAAGGACCGGGCGGCAGTGCGCACCGCACGCCTGATCCGGACCCGATCGACGCAATCGACTACGCACCGCCCCGCGACACCGGTCAACCTGGCATTCACGGGTGGATTCCCGCAGGCGAGGCTGACGATGGTCCCATCGAGGTCTCGTCCCTACGGGAGCTTCGCGATGCAGGGCTGCCGACCTTCGCACAAGAGGACGCGCTCGTAGACCTCGGACTGCTCACCGTGAACGACAAGACCGGGGCGCTGTCGAAACCACTCGACCACGTGTGGGCAGGCTTGACGTCATCCGAACTGGACGAACCCTTCGAGGTCACGATGACCTTCGATCCCATTCGCCTCGCAGAAGTTCAGTACTACGTCGACAATCCCGGTACGGCCTCTCCCGTCCAACAGCCACGCGGGTTCTGTTCGAAGAGATGGCGCGACAAGAAGAAGAGCTTTGCGCTCACCGACGAAGTCGGCAGCGACTCCCTCGGCCTTGCAACGGCATCCAAGGACCTCGGCAATGGCTTCAACGCCACGTTCTCCTCACAGGCCGTCATGGACGGAGCGCTCGATGTCACTGGCGACGTCTACTACCGCCAACGCGAGCGTAAATGTCTCGGCATTCCCTACCGCTTCGACCTCCAGCACGTCGATATCGACGTCCACGCCGAGATCGATGGCGACATCAACGTCGAGAACACATTGACCATCGAATACCAGGAGCGTCTGTGGGAGCACACGCTCAATCTCCTCCGCGCCGAAGTCACGATCTCGATCAAGGAGATCATCACGGTTCGTGCAGAACTGGACCTCGACGTCGCCCTTGCGCTCGATGTCCATGCGATGGCAAAGATGACCGAGTCGGCCCGTGTTGCCCAGGAGTACATCGTCGACGGCTCATTCACCGCGTCCCTCCGATGCGACGAGGACGGCTGTGAACGACGGGACGACCCCGAATGGAATCTCGACTTCACCCCGTTCGATCGCTCCGAACAGGATCGTCAGGTCACTGTCGATCTCCAAATCATTCCGTCAGCCGAACTGCGGCTCAGCCTCGATGTCTACCTGGGAGTCCTTCGCCTGTACGAAGAGCGCGTCTTCCGCGGTGTCGTTGCCGCAGGTATTCGGCTGCCGATCCGGCTCTTCTGGACAGCGGGCCAGGGGTGCTCGGACGCCAACGGAGACGGAGTGAACGAGCGGGTCGAGGCGTTGATTCTCGACGCCTCGATCGAGCTCTACGCATACCTCCGTGGGCGACTCGGCGGGCAAACGGCGATACAAGCGATCAGGCTGCACGTTCCAAACGGTTGGACCCGCAACGTGCTCATCGATGCCCTTGGGGTAGACCAGCAGCTGCCCACGATTCGCAAGAACCTCACATGGCGCCTCCTGGACGTCGGACAACACTCACCCCTCGAGCCGGTGATCAATCGCGCCGGCACCTTCGATACCGCCGGGGCCATGGGATTCGAAGGAATCGAGATCGCCGGCGTTCGATCGTGCTACCCCTTTGCCGATACGCCGACGCTGGAGATCGACTTCGGTGATGGAGATCGCCATACGGTCGGCTTTGCGACCACGCAGGCGCTGCGGGTCGCACACGATTGGGCAGAGGACTTCCGGGGCTCGGCACGAGTCCGGGTGATTTCGGACAGTGCGGGAAGGACGATCAACGGCCCCTGGGTGACCGTGCCGGTCGGAGGACCGCCCGCTGAACTCCGAGTACCCGTTCTTCGACTCGGCACGGGTGCAACCGGACCCGAGCTCGTCTGGGAAGACAACGGAGCTGCATCGGGCTTCAACATCTACATCGACGGGAAGTACGAGACGACTGTTCGGGGCACCACATCGTGGCCGCTCGACGGGCGTACCGGAAGCCACCGCTACTCGATCGTTGCGTTCGACGACGCGGAGAACCGCTTTACTCCCCGCTCTGAGGAAGTGAGCTACGACGGCTCCAGCGGGACCGACCGGCCACGTGCCGCCGTGGCGATGGGCGACTCGTTCATCTCCGGCGAAGGCGGGCGTTGGTACGGCAATGCCGTGTCAGGCTCGAGCGCCGGAACCGACCGGGGACGTCGATCGTATGTCGGCTCGAGCGAGGCGAACGACTGTCATCGAAGCGACACCGCAGAGATCAACGCCGCCGGGATCCCCGGCCTGGTCCCGATCAATCTTGCGTGCTCGGGAGCGGAGACCAACCACGTCAGGACCGATGAGTTCAAAGGCGAGCGCCCACAGGTCGAGCAACTACGCGACCTCACCCAGAATCATGACGTCGAGCTGATCGCGCTGTCGATCGGCGGCAACGACCTTGGATTCGGACCGATCCTTCAAGAGTGCATCGTCGCGTTTCTCACCGATGGCGGTTCGTGTCGTCGCAACGACATCTATGGGGACATCGAACGCAACGTCATGCCCGAAGTTCGGGCGACGATTCGCGACATCCAAGACGTGATGCGCCAGGCCGGCGATACGAATTACCGGCTCGTTCTCCAGTCCTACCCTTCGCCCGTCCCCCGGAGCTCCGAAACTCGATACCCAGAACCGTCTGCACGCTTCAACATCGACTCGAAACGTGCCGAGGGTGGATGCCCGTTCTTCGATGACGATCTGGACTGGGCACGCGACACCATCGTCCCGATCCTCGACGAGCGCTACCGGTCGTTGGCAACCGAACTCGGAATCGAGTTCCTCTCGCTTCGTGATGCGATGCAGGGCAAGGAAGTGTGCGCAAACGGCGTTCGCCGAGCATCGACGGCAGACCCCGCAGACGCATCCGATGCCGGCGAACTCGAGTGGATGCGATTCGGTAACGCCGCCGTTCATACCGCACAGGGTGGCGAGGTCGGAGAGCTCCTTCATCCCAACGCACTCGGGCAAGGAGCTCTTGGACGATGCCTTCGCGGTGTGTGGGAGAGAGCAGGCCAGCGTCTGCACGAGTGTGGCCGCAACGGTACGTTGCCGTCGCACATGATCGTCCGGTGACGTCGTGGCCTGGGTCGCAGCATCACCCGCGACCCAGGCCACCCACCGAGCCGTTTGGGGCCATGGTGGCGGCGCCTGACACGATGACCGGATGCGCCGACCCCGTCGACTCCTTCTCATCGGGGCCGTTGTCACGTCGCTGGTTACCGGTTGCGGGGAGGACCTCGACGCGACCGCTGCGAATCGGTCGACGGAGGAGATCGGTCTAGGCTTGGAGATCGAGACGTCGTCCACCGTGCCTGCGACCACTGCGCCTTCTGTGGCGCCCATGACGGGCGCGGTTGACGACGCAGACGATGATGAGGTGGAGCCGTTGTCCGAGGCGACGGCGTCGACCGATCCCGGCCCTCCGGATCCTCACCGGACGCTCGTTGCCACCGCCAAGGACCACGTGCGCTGGCTCGAGGTCCGCACCGAGCCGAATGGGCCGAATGCTCCCCTCCCGTACGGCATGCCGAACCCGCACCAGTTCGGCGGGCCGCTCACGTTGATGGTTGTCGAAGGGGAAGCGAACGATGATTGGTTGCGCGTGCAGCTGCCCGTTCGCCCCAACGGTCAAACAGGATGGATTCGTTCCGCCGACTACGACCTGTCAGAAACTCGTCACCACGCTGAGGTTGATCTCGCATCCGGCCGTGTGACGGTGTTCGACGGCGACGACCAGATTGCCGAGTCGGCGGCTGCGATCGGGGCCGCCGAGACACCGACGCCCGTCGGTACCTTCTTCGTGTCCGCCAAACGCGAGTCTGCGATCGAGGAGACCTGGCTCGGCCCGTGGGCGATCGTCCTGTCCGGGTACAGCGAAGTGCTCGAGAGTTTCAGCGGCGGCGAACCGGTCATCGCCATCCACGGCACGGATCAGCCTGACTTGCTCGGCGGCGCGATCACCTATGGATGCGTTCGAGTCGAGAACGACGTGATCGAGTTCCTCGCGCAACACCTCCCGCTGGGTGCCCCGGTCACGATCACGACATGAGGCTCGTGGAGCTACTCACCGGCCTTGAAGTCCTGCCAGCACGCGACTTGGGGTGAGCGGAAAGCCGTCGAACCAGACGCCGGTCGCATCGTGGACAGCAGCGATGACCGCTGGAGCGTAGGTGATGTACGGCATCTCGGCGACACCACGCGCTCCCCACGGGCCATTCGGGTCGCCGAGCTCGAGGATGACGCTGTCGACCACTTCGGGGATGTCGCCGATGCCGGGCACGAGGTAACCCGAGAAGCGGGGATTCTGAATTCGGCCATCCGCCACGACGAGGTTCTCGCTCATCACGTAGCCATGGGCCTGGACAACGGCACCTTCGATCTGGCCGCGGACGAGGCGAGGGTTGATCGCCCGCCCGACGTCGTGCGTGCTGACCACCCGGTCGACACGAACATGGCCCGTGCCGGAATCGACCGACACCTCGACCGCCTGAGCCATGTACCCGTAGCAGAAGTTCGGCTGACCCGACCCGTCCTCGGGGTCGAGCATCTCGGTCGGGGGCGGCGTGTAGCGGAATCGTCCAATCGCAGGCCGTGCTCCTTCTCGCCATGCCTTCTCGGCTTCTTCGGCGGCACCGAGGATCGAGTTTCCGGCCATGAAGGTCATGCGCGACGCCGACACCGATCCGGAGTCGCCGGTGATCGACGTGTCCGAGAAGTGTCCTCGCACCGCTGACGGGTCGACGCCGGTCGCATCGGCCGCCATCTGGATCATCGCTTGGTGGGTTCCCTGGCCGACCTCGGCTGCGCCGTGGAAGAGTTCGACGGTCGACGGCGTCTCGTCGTCGGGATCGCCGATGAGACGGATCTCGGCCTCGCAGCGCTCGGGAAACCCGAAGCTGAATCCGACGTTCTTCATCCCACAAGCGAACCCTCTGCCTCGCACGACGTCGGCGCTCGGCGGCAGCGTGGCAACCGAGCGAAACGGCGCGGCGTCGCGGAGTGGATCCGACCAGCCGACTCGCTCCGCACATTCGTCGAGCACCGCCGGAAGGGTCACGCCCGCGGGCATCTCGACCTGCGTGAGGCCCTCGCTGCCATCGCGGACCACGTTTCGCCGGCGAAGCTCGACCGGGTCGATACCGAGGGTCGCGGCGAGCTTGTTCATCTGGCTCTCGGCGACGAACGCGCCCTGTGGCCCGCCGAACCCGCGGAACGCGCCGCCGGGCACCGTGTTCGTGTAGATCGCCGTCGAGTCGATGCGAGCGTTGGGGATCTCGTAGGCGCCGGCCACGGACAGGTGAGCGTTCCCCAACACCTTGTTGGACGTGTAGTTGTAGGCGCCGGCGTCGAGCAGCACGTCGGCTTCGACCGCCGTGATGATGCCGTCGGCCGTTGCCCCGAGTCGGGCGTGGATCGTCGCGCGATGGCGTTTGTGATGCCCAACGATCGACTCTTCGCGGGACCACGTGCAATGCACGGGCCGGTCGAGTCCGAGCGCATGGACCTTCTGCGCTGCGAGGGCCATGACGATCTGGAGGGTCATGTCCTCCTTGCCACCGAACGCCCCGCCCACGGCCGCATAGACCACGCGCACGCGCTCGTCGATCTCCGCCTGCGAGAGGTGGTCGATGCCCATGGCGTGGGCGATCTGTTGTTGGTCCTCCCAGGTCCACTGTCCACCACACTCAACGACGACACACTCGTCGGCGTCGACCCACGCGTTCGCCGACTCGGTTTGAAGGTACGCGTGTTCTTGGTGCGGCAGGTCGTAGGTTCCGTCGATCACGACGGCCGCTGCTGCCCACCCGGCGTCGAGATCGCCCTTGCGGATCCGCAGGGAGTAGTAGGCGTTCGAGTCGACCTCGCCGTGGACGAGGGTCTCGTCGGTCAACGCCGAGTCGATGTCGGTGACGACGGGCAGCGGCTCCCATTCGACCTCGATCGCTTCGGCTCCGGCGCGCGCCTGTTCGATCGTCTCCGCGACGACCACGGCGATCTTGTCGGCTTCCCAGCGCGACACGGTGGGGTCGACCACAGAACGGCCGGTGTGGTCGAGGCCGACAAGGACCGGTTGATCGAACATCGTGAGGCCGTACTCGTTGACCGGAACGTCTGCAGCCGTCACGACCGCCACAACACCGGGCGACGATTCGGCTGGTCCCACATCGAGCTTGCGGAGACGAGCGTGCGGTTGGTCGGAAAACACCACGACTGCGTGCAGCGCGTCGTGGGCGGCGCGGTCGGCGGCGTAGGTCGCTGACCCGTCGACCTTGCCTTCGGCGTCGATCCGGATAGGACTGTCGCCGACGGTCATGCCGACACCCCGTCGGAGGCAGCTCGACGCACAGCGTCGAACATCGGGTAGTAGCCGGTGCAGCGGCAGACGTTTCCCGACAGGCCTTCGCGGATCTGGTCGTCGTCGGGGTCGGGGTGTTCGTCGAGGAGTCGTCTGGCGGCCACGACGAAACCCGGGATGCAGAATCCGCACTGCACGGCGAAGTCGTCGATGAACGCTCGCTGGATCGGGTCGAGCCCGGTCTCGCCGGCGAGACCTTCGACGGTCGTGATCGTCGAGCCGTCGGCCTGACCCGTCGTGACGAGACACGACATGACGGCGTCACCGTTCATCAGCACCGTGCAGGCACCGCACTCACCTTCGGCACAACCCTCTTTGGTACCGGTGAGAGCGGCGACCTCTCGGAGCCAGTCGAGAAGCGTGGACGTGCCTCCGGACCCGGAACGATCCTTGCCGTTCACCCGGATGCCGACTGACGTTGATGCAACGATGGTCGCCGTGGTCGGCGTGGGGACCGCATGGTCGTCGCCGAGAGTCACTGTCGCCGCAGACGGGACGACAGGTACCGCGTCCGGGGTGAGAGTCGCCAGCGCCCGCTCCACGAGCACCTCGACGGTCGACGATCGATACTCGGCGGTCGCACGGACGTCGTCGATCGGCGCAACCGAGTCCCGAGCGGCCGTAGCGGCCATCCGCAGTCGGTCCTCGGTGAGTTCGTGGCCGACAAGGGCGTCTTCGGCCGCCGGGCAACGACCGACCGTCGCCGACACGCTCCCGATCGAGAGACGAGCCGATGCGACGATGGGCCCGTCCATCGACAGCACTGCCGCGGCGTGCACGACACTGATCGCCTGGGCCCGACGGTTGCCGAGTTTCACCCAGATCCCTCGATCGATCGCGGGGTCGAGTCTGCGCATCTCGATCGACTCGATCAATTCGCCGGGGTCGAGCACGGTCTGGCGAAACCCGATGAAGAACTCGTCGATCGGGACGATCCGCCGCACGGTTTCTTCTCCCGCCTGGCGAGCAAGGTTCACGCGGGCATCGAGAGCGACCAGGGCGGTGAGGGTGTCGTTCGCCGGGCTCGCCGTCGCGAGATTTCCGGCGACCGTTGCTCGGTTTCGGAGCTGCGGCGAGCCGATCTCGGCACAGGCTTGGACGAGTGGCCACGCCATCGTCCGAAGACGTGGATCGCGGACGACCCGACCATGAGTCGTTCCACCGCCGATGATCACCGAGTCGTCGGTGATCTTGATCTGATCGAAACCGACGATCGACGACACGTCGACGACCTCCACGGCGAAGCCCGTCTCGCCACGTTCGAGTTCGAGCAACAGGTCGGTGCCACCAGCCATCACCCGTCGACTCGGATCGTCGGCGAGGAGTTCGAGGGCGGACGTGACCGACGTTGGACGGTGGACCGTCGAGATCGAACGTCCGGGCTGTTGCACCGCGTGGAGCTTCACCCCGAAAAGTGTTGCTCAGCCGAGCGCGCCGGGCAACGATCCTCCACGGTCAGTTCACGCTGTCGTCACGCAAGGGCCGGAGTCAACACCCGAGGTCGGTGCGCGTGGCGCGGAGCTCGTCGCGGTCGGCGACCCATTCGATCCGCGTATCTCGATGTGCTGCGCCACTCCACGTCCCGGCATTGCGATGCTCGATGAGCTCGTCGCGGTGCTCCCACCATGCGGTTCGCCACGTCGCGCAGTCAGTGATGACATGGATATCGGCGTTGACGTCCTCGAATGTTTCCTCGACCGAGCCGCCGACCTGAGAGATTGCACCGACGGCGGCGATGGCAAGGAACACGAGAAGTAGGGAGTATTCGACGATGCCGGCACCCCGGTCATCTCGAAGGCGCGTCGTTGAGCGTCCCACCCAATCCATGCCCAGGTAGAACGTCCCGAATGGCGGTTTTGGATATGGGTCGTTCGGCTTATCTCAGGAGCGGTCGATGCCCGTGAACAGCACGGCGACCCGCTCGCGCTCGGACGGCGGGCGGCTGATTAGGCCGGCGAGGCCGGCTGTTCCGGTTGTGCATACCGGCACGTTCGTGGCCGAGCGGGCCAGCTCGTGGGCGCGTACGACGACCTCTTCGGGGACGACGATCGGCTCACCACCCGACGCGTGGGTTCGACGGAGGAGCGGCAACCAGTCGTAGGTGACGTCGTCGAGAATGCCCGTTGCGATGCTCGTGGGCTCGTCTTCCCACGCCCACATGAACGCGGACGGATCGGCTTCGGCCGACGCGAAATCGAAGTTGGGAGACAACCGATCCCACGCACGTCGTAACGGGGCGCAGCCCTCGGCCTGCACCGGGTGAAGCCGCGCCTCAGGAATCGCCATCGACACGGCCGTGGCGAGCGCTCCCCCACCGACCTGGATCCACAAGGCGTCGATCTCGCCGGCCTGGTCGACGAGCTCCCACCCCAGGGTGCGGCCTCCGTCGAAGGTCGTCGGTGTGTCGGTGCCCTGCACGCTGAACGGCGTCGACGAGCCTTCTTCGACCGCGTCTCGAAAGCGCAGATAGGCCGGGTCGCCGGCCTCTCCGGCGCGTCGTTCACATCGACGGACGTCCGCTCCGAGTTCATCCAAGGCGGCGACGACGGTCTCGTCGGCCCACGTCGGGACGAACACGTCGAGCGGACGTTCGAGGGCGGCAGCGATGACACCAGCACCCATCGCTGCGTTCCCGCAACTGGCGATTGCCAACCGGGGGGCCGGTTGGGCGCCGAGCGCTTCGTCGACCAACATCGCGATCGCGACACCGAAGAGGTGGCGGGCCTTGTGTGAGCCCCCGACGTTGTGGGGCTCGGTCTTGATGACCAGTTCGACGTCGAGACCCGATGCCGCAGCGAGCGCAGATCCGTCGACGATTGGCGTCTCACGAAATCCGGATCCCCAGACGGTGGCGACCCGGTCGTCGAGCGACGACACCAGGTCGACGAAGCGCTCGTCGGACATCGCCCCGTCCCGTACGGGAGCGTACGAGTCGAGACGTCCTCTGTACCGAAGAAACGGGTTGACTTCCATGAGCCGAGCGTAACCACGCGCTCGGGCGCCGTCGCCTGGGTCCCAAGCGAGAGGCCTAGGTGCCGATCATCTGTCCGTCGACTCGGCGGATAGCGACCGTTGCCGGGCGAGGGCGAGCAGCCCCTTCGCCATCGGGCCAGGTGGACGTCTCCGTTGGATTGTCAGCCGGGCCCGAGTCGCCGGGGTGTTGGATGTTGACGAACATCGTGGACAAATCCGGAGTGAACGCCACGCCGGTGACCTCACAATCCACCGGCCCCACGAGGAAACGCCGAATCTCTCCGGTCGACAGGTCGCAGGCAAGCATCTGGTTGTTCGACCCGTCCGGCTGGCTCCCGTCGGTCTGGATCCACATCGTGCCGCGTCGATCGATCACGAGCCCGTCGGGCGATCCGAACAGGTCCTCGGCGTCGACCGTCGACCCGTCGGTCCCATCCCCTGCTCCAGCGAGCACGAAGAAGTCCCACGTGAAGGTGGTCGAGCCGGGATCGCCATCATCGTCGAGCAGACGAAGGATGTGCCCCATACGATTCTCGATCCGAGGATTGGCGACGTTGGGCTCGGTGCGCCGACTGTTGTTTGTGCAGGTCACAAACATCTCTCCGGTCTCCGGATGGACGGCCGTCCATTCGGGGCGGTCCATCTGCGTCGCGCCAAGAAGGTCGGCGGCGAGGCGCGCCTTGATCACCACGTCGCCCTGGTCAACGAAGCCGTTCGCCGCCGTCAACGGGCCCTCCCCCTGGACGAGCGGCAGCCACTCACCGATCGAACCCTCGTCGAATCGGGCGACGTAGAGCGTGCCTTCCGCAAGGGGGCTGACACCGGCGGCCTTCGCCGCCCGCCAGTCTTGTGCGCCGACGAACTTGTAGAGGTAGTCGAAGCGCTCGTCATCGCCCATGTAGCAGACGATGGCGCCGTTGGCAGCCGTGCCAAACGCCGCACCTTCGTGTTTGAACCGACCGAGCGCGGTGTGTTTGATCGGCGTCGAATCGGGGTCCATCGGATCGATCTCCACGATCCAGCCAAAGCGATTTGGTTCCTGCGGATGGAGGTCGGCGCGGAAGCGATCGTCGGTCGTCGCCCACCAGTACCCAAAGCCACGGCCCCCAACGCCGTAGCGCGCGTTGAGTTCGGCCTGCTCGGTGGAGATGCCGTCCGCCGTCCCGTCGGTCTCCTCCCAGAAGTAGCCGTTGAAATTCTCTTCGCACGTGATGTAGGTACCCCAGGGGGTGACGCCGTTGCCGCAGTTGTTCCACGTCCCGATCGGGGTCACGCCTTCGGGATCCATAGCGGTCTGGAGGAGACGATGCCCCGCGGCCGGGCCGTCAAAGCTCATTGGGGTGTTCGGTGTAATGCGCCGGGCGTATCGGGATTCGGCGGTCTCCCACTCCTTGTAGTTGTTCTTGTGGCGACGCACCTCGGTGATCGAGACGCCGTGGGCGTTTTGTTCTTTGAGTGTGTGCTCGGCAGTCCACTCGACCGTGATCTCGCGGTCCTCGTTGCGTGCGAGTCCTTCGGTGAAGAGCTGTTCGCCGATGGTGTACTCGTGGTTGACGCAGAGCAGGCCGATGCGAGAGCTCGGACCGAGCCCGCCCCGAAGCGGGAAGTACGCAATGCCGTCGTGACCCATCCCGAACTGCAGAGCCTGCTCGGCAGCGCTGTTCGAGGCATCGCTGTTGAACGTGGGGCCACTTGGCACGATCGGGTCACCCCAAGGGATCATCGGCTGGGCGGTGTAGCCCTCGGGCACCGTCACCGTGTCTTCGCTGTTGGTGTCGATCGCCGCAAAGCTGATGAGGCTGCGGGAACCGCTCGAGAATCCGCCCAGGTGTTGTGGCGACGGATTCGGTAGCTCGGTGGCCCCCGCTGTGCTCGCCATGAACGGCGATGCGGCGAGAAAGGTGCCCGCTCCCATCAGTCCGCCCCGCAGGACCGTGCGACGGCCAATCTCGGCCGCCATCACGTCTTCGAACGTGTCACCCGTCTTGGTCATTGATCCTGCTCCTCCAGTTGCGAACAGCACAGACCTTTCTCGTCGTCAGTGACGTGGAGATGAACGGCCCGTGAGCGTGGAGAGGTCATGCGACGAACTTCGAACTCCGGTGGCCGGGCGCGGCGCTGTCAGGGGCGACTGGTAGAACTGGCTTCGTGAGCGACGACTTCGAATTCGATGGGGCTGGGCCAGCGCTCTATGAGGTGACCGGTGACCGTCCTCACGACGCCGCCGATGCGGTCCTAGACGATTCGGTCGCTCCTCCGCCCGGAGGACCACCGCCATATCTGTCTCCGTCGAGCGCGTCGACGTTCCGGTCGTGTCAACGCCGATGGGAGTTCCGCTACATCGAGAAGCTCCCCGATCCTGCCGGCGAGGCCGCCCTCGCCGGCACGTTCGCCCACCGTGTTCTCGAACTCCTCCTCCAACGTCCGGCCGCCGAGCGGACCGTCCCGATCGCCCGCGAGATCGCCGGCACCGTCTGGCCCGAGGTCGCCGACGACCCCGACTATCTGGCGCTCGAGCTCGACGCCGAGGCGCAACGACGCTTCCGGTGGCTCGCCTGGACGGCGATCGAAGGACTGTGGGCAATCGAGAAGCCCGACGAGATCGACGTCGTCGCCACCGAGCAACCGATCGACACGATGCTGGGCGAGGTTCCCTTCCGTGGGATCGTCGACCGCCTCGAACGCGAGCACGGCCTCGTCGTCTCCGACTACAAATCTGGCCGGGCGCCGACGTCGCGCTTCCGTTCGGGGCGCCTCGAACAGGTCTTGCTCTACGCTGCCGCGATTCACGCAGACACGGGCGAGCAACCCACCAGCGCACGTCTGCTCTACCTCGGCCAGGAGACGATCGGCATCGAGGTCACGGCGGCCCGCCTCGACGGAGCGATCGGTGCGCTCGAAGACACGTGGAATACGATGGAGCTCGTCGTCGGCGCCGGTGTCTACGAGCCGTCGCCGGGCCCACTGTGCGGCTGGTGTCCGTACGCCGATCGGTGTCCGGAGGGTCTCGCCGAGCTGGAAAGCCGTCGGGTCAGCGGGCGGATTCGAGCGTCTGCGCCGTCGCTCCGCTTCCTGGAGACCGCTTCGGCCTGACCATTCGGGCCTGGTGAGGGTTCGGCTGGTTCGAGCGGCCCACCGACACGGCTCACACGTGCCGGTACTCTCGCGCTCATGACCGCCGATCGGACCCCGGCACGCACCGACGCGTATGCCCTGGCACAGACGCCCCCGGCGCTCACCCGCAGATCCACGCCACCGATCGATCACCTCTTCTCGACGATCGTCAACGCCTCCTTCGATCTCATCGCCGAACTGGGCAAAATCGACCTGTCGCTCTACCTCCACGTACCCCACGACGATCAGCCTCTGCTCTTCACGCGCTCGCCGGAGCTCCATCTGCTGTCGCCCAGCGAGGTCTTCCGGTTGATGCACACGATCACGATGCTGTCGAATGGCCAGAAGCCGACCGCTGCATTCCGACACGGCGAGCTCGCCGGTCACTACGTCCGGACCGCAGGCGAACACTCCGACGGCTTGTTCGTCTTCGGACCGATTCAATCGACCCGCGACGCCCAACAGATCGTGTCGGTCACCACCGCGTTCGCCCGAGTGCTCCACCAGTTCCATCTCGACGAGCACGATCAGGATCACGGACACGCTCCACCCAGCACCGAGAAGGTGCCCCACATCGCCGTCTCGGCGGACGGCGATCACGTCGTGGTCGAAGCGACCCCCGACGGCGGCCTCCGGCCCGGCATCGGCACCTCGAGCCGAGCCGAAGACGCAGTCGCCGTGGCCGTCGCGAATGCGCTGGCACCCTCCTGGACATTCGACGAGGTCCGCACCATCGATGTGGGTCGTCGATCTGCGGTGTTGGTCGTACTCCGTGATGACCGGTCGATCCTGCAACTCGGGCTGGCGATCTCGAGCGGGGACGTCTTGCAGACGACGGCTCTCGCCACCACCCGCGCCGTCGATCAGTACTGACCCCAGGCAGCGGCCACTGCGCCGTCGATGATGACCGAAGCGAAAGGCGTCGTCGCACCGTCGGCGTCCAGGATCCCTGTCGCCACGAAGGCGTAGAGCGTGCACTCGAAGGCCCACGCGATCCGGTCCTGGTCGGCCTTGGGAATGCCCGTCGTGATCTCCGGACAGCGGTTGATCATCTCGACCAGACGACGACCGTCGATGTCGGTTCCGACGTTCGCCCGAGCGAGGCCGAGTAGCGCGCCGATCCAGTCCGCGAGCTCGAGTTCGATGATGGCCCGCGCCTCGACCTCCGGGTGGGGTTGGAGCGTCCGGGGTGCGAGATAGGCGCCCGCGAGGGCCGCCGTGAGGGAAGGCACCCGATCCGGGGATTGCAGGCCCGCAATCTCCGCCAGCGTTACGAGATCGACGTCGCCGTTCGAGAAGCGACGTTCGGTCTCGGAGTCGAGTCGACGAAGCACCGCTGCGTCGCAGGGAGGCAGCGCACGGCGGACCAGCTCTGCGGCCCAGCGATCATCGTCGGGGTCACGTTCTGGCGGCATTACCGCAGAACGAGCCGCGGATTCCGCGACCGTGGTGGTCGCACCAAAGCGCCGTCGGAGCAACGGACCGTTGGCAGCCGAGTCGTCATCGAGCCGGATCGATGTCCAGGTCGGTAGGAGCAAATCGGCGTCGCCGTGATGTGGCTCGACGGTGATGGCTCCTGATGCATCCTCGGTCGCCGCCTGTGCGAGGCCTTCGGGTCCGATCGTCACCCCGATGACGATGTCGTCCAACGTAGTGATGGAAAGGTCGTGTCGTGCACCGCTCGGCGACTCGACGGTCATGATGACCGCCGACTCTCCCCCGGCTGTTGTGAGCGTCACGAGGTCGACGATGTCGTGGCGATCGACGTCGTCCGACCAGTCGAACGCCTCGAGTCGGCGAGGGTCGACGGGGACAGCGGGGTCGGAGAGAAGTTCGAGCAGGTGCCGCGCTCCGTCGGCGATCGGGAGTTCTGCGATCTGCTCGATGCTGACCGTCGCTCCGGTGAGCTGTTCCCAGTCGGCGATAGCTCCCGACGCCCAGGCTTCAGCTGCCGCAGCAGATTCGGCCGTCTCGACGAACGCGGCGGAGGCGATGACCTCGTCGAAGAAGCGCTGCAGGGTCGAATCGTCCATCGGACTCGGGAGGCTAGCGTGACCCCATGCCCGAACTTCCGGAGGTCGAGACGATCCGGCGGGGGCTCGAGCCGCTGCTCATCGGGGCGGTGGTCATCGACGCCGACGCGCATCCGAGTGCGAAGTTCGCCGAAGCCGTCGAGATCGTCGGCACGTCGATCGAGTCGATCAGTCGACGCGGCAAGTACCTGTTGTTTTCGCTCGACGATGGCCGAGAGCTCGTCGCCCATCTGGGAATGACCGGCTCCTTTCGTGTGGACGCAATCGACGGCTCGGCCGACGTGGACTACGCGATGGCGGGCCCGCACGTCCGAGCAGTGTGGAGGCTCGACGACGATCGCGAACTGCGCTTCCGCGACATTCGTCGGTTCGGGCGCCTACGAGTTGTCGAGGCCGGCGAGTACCGGACGATCGCTACCCTCTCGGCGATGGGCCCCGAACCGTTCGACGAGGCGTTCAGCGGTCGAACGCTTCACGAGCACGCCAAGCGCAGCTCTCGGGCGATCAAGACCCTTTTGCTGTCGCAGCGGCCAGTCGCCGGCGTCGGGAACATCTACGCAGACGAAGCCCTTTTTCTCGCGGGGATCGACCCACGATCTCGGCGGGTCGGACGGGAACGATGCGAGCGGCTCGCCGACACGATCCGCCAGGTGCTTCGGGCGGGGATCGACAACGGCGGGACGACGTTGCGCGATTACGTCGACGCGGATGGCACCGAAGGAGCGAATCAGCACCAACTACTCGTGTACGGGCGGGCCGGAGAACCGTGCGTCACGTGCGGAACCACGCTCTCCGCGTGCATCATCGACGCCCGCTCGACCACCCTCTGTGCCAACTGCCAAAAGCGCTGAAGTACACGCCGCGATGGCCGACTACAGTCTCAGCGTCGTGCGTACGATCGGAAAGGAACGCCAGCCGTGACGGACGTGGATGCCACGGGCTCCCTCGAACGTCTCGGAACGTTCCCACCGGTGACCGCCTCGGACTGGCGGAACATGTACATCGGCCAGCCGACGCCGATCAACCCCGACGCGGCCCAGATGGTCTACGACATCGCCTGGTTCCTCGTGAAGGACGTGACGGCGGCGGCCTACATCACCGTCGTGACGTTCAAGGTCGCGTTGAGCCGACTCGACGACCTCCCCGAACCTGCCGCCTATACCGCCTGGTTGGCGGTGATCACGACCAACGAGGCGCACCGCTATCTCGAAGAGTCGCCGACGAGGCGACTGTCGAGTGCGCTGATGCCGACCGGGTCCGAACGTGAAGCGCTGTTCCTTGCGGACACGCTCGCCGAGATGCGCGCCGACCACAAGCTGGCCATGTTGCTGCGCTACCGGTACAACACGCCGCCGGCGATCATCACGCTGGCACTCGACATGCGCCCGCGCCGACTCGCTCGCCTCTTCGTCGCCGCTCGCGACGAGTTCTCCAAGAACAGCTCGCTCCCACCAGCGATGCTCGCTGTCGCCACGCCGCCCCGTACTCGACAGCTCCCCCGCAACGTCGAGGCCTACGGAAAGCGCGACCTCAAACCAGCAGTCCTCGGCTACCCCTGGCTGCCATCGGGCTTCCCGGGCCTACCGGAGCGAGAGGAACGACGAGCGAAGTGGCTCACGGCCGTGGCGACCGTTGTGTTGCTGACCGTTCTGGCCATCGTCATCACCCGCCCATGGGGAGCGGCACGACCCACACTCAATGAAGCCCCGGTTGTCGTCGATGACACGCCAGGTGAAATACTCGACGACGATGGCTGAGCGTCCACTCCACGTGCGGCAGTACTCCCGATCGTGGTCGCTGGCCGTGATCCTTGCGATGGTTGGCGCCCTTCTCGCGAGCACGACCGCAGCTTCTGCCGCATCCGCCCCACTCGTCGCCCAGACCGACCAAGAACAGCTCGAGGCTCGTGCGGCCGCCCTCGAGCAACTCGTCGGCGACACGATGGTCGCGATCGACGACCTCGAGGCCGAACGGGTCATCCGACTCGCCGAGATCGACACGATGACGGCCGCGATCGAAGGTACGGCAGATGCGCTCGAACGCCTGGCAGCCGAGCGGATGGAACCGGCACGAATTCGGGTGAACCTCGCTCTCGAACGGTTCGTACGAGGCGATCCAGCAACCGAAGCCTTCGCCCGCGAGTTGCAGCAGCTCGACCGGGACGACGGACCCCTTCAGCAACAACAGGTCCTCGGTTCGGTGACCGACGCCGCCGTCGCCGAGGTCGCACGCATCGACGACGAGATCGACAGTCTCGCGGCGACGGTTCCGGGCCTACGCGGCGATCGGCAAACGACCGTCAACCGGGTGTCGACCATCGACGCCGCGCTTCTCGAGCTGCGATTCACGCTCGACGATGCCGAGGTCGAACTCGAAGCCGTCAACGAGGACCTCGAGTGGTACCGGGACGCGGCGTCTCGCAGCGTGCTGACCGGCCGGCCGCTGGTCGCCGGCAATGCTCGACCGGCGCTCGTCGTGAAGATCGACAACGTGCCGCGAGCCCGTCCGCAGGCAGCGGTCAACGATGCCGACATCGTGTTCGTCGAGCTCGTCGAGGGCGGTCTGACCCGATACGCCGCCGTCTTCCACTCCGAAGATCCGTCCGTGATCGGCCCGGTCCGATCCATGCGGACCACCGACGTCAACCTGCTGCGCATGTTCAATCAGCCGCTCTTTGCGAGCTCGGGCGCCAACCAGCGAACAACAACGGCGGTCAACAACTCCGAGTTGATCAACATCAGCGCTTCCACCGGCGCTGGCGGCGCGTATTACCGAAACACGTCACGTCCGGCGCCGCACAACCTGTTCACCTCGGCTGCGGGTCTTCGCCGAGCGGGTGGCACACGCGGAGGCTCCCCGCCCCAGATCTTCACCATTCGACGACCCGGCACCGCACTTCCCAACGCGGCTCGTGCGGCATCGGGGGTCGACGTCAACTATCCGAACACGAGCGTCAACTACCGATGGAACGGTTCGGGTTGGGAACGCTCGCAGGACGGGCGGGCAACCGTCGACACCGCTGGTGTGCGAGTCGCCCCCGAAACCGTCGTGGTGCAGTTCACCGAATATGGCGTCAGCCCCGCCGATCGCAACTCTCCCGAAGCGGTCGCTGTCGGCAGCGGCACCGCCTGGATCCTGACCGAAGGTCAGGTGATCGAGGGTCGCTGGCGGAAGCGCAATGGCGGAGCGGTCACGATCTACCGCGACGCAAACGGCGACGTCGTCGAGCTCCTTCCCGGTCGCGTCTGGGTGGAGCTTCCGAAGCCTGGCGGCGGCACACTTCGCTGATCCGGCGATCTGGGTCAACCGGGTTGGACTCGAGTCGGGTGGTTGGCAACACGCTCAGGTGTCGATCGACGTCCCGTCGTTTCGAACCGAGCCGGTCAACAGGGTTTCCTCATCAGCATGGCCGACGAGGCACTGCACCGACCGGTCGCCGTCATTCCACGATTGCTCGGCAGGGACGAACGTCCAAACCGACCACTCGGTGGCGACGATGTCGCCGATGAACAACGACAGTTGATCGGCGCACCAGAGGTCGCCGGCGGCGAAGGTCGCGTCGTCGCCGGGGAATGGCGCCGCAGCTTCGCCGAACCACAGTGATTCGTTGATCGCAAAAACCTCGAGTGCGTGGGGCGAGTCGCAGTCGACGACGTGAACCAGAAAGACCTCCAGGTACTCCTCGTCTCCGTCGTCGAGCCAGTCGCGGACGCATTCGCCAGCCTCCAGGCTCGCGAGCGTCGAGGTCGAGTCGACGAAGCGTGCGATCATCACTCCCGCAACCGCGAAGCAGAGCACAACCACTCCGAGGATGACCGAGACCGTCCTCTTGGCGCGCCCGTCCAACCCACCGTCGTGGCCTCCGCCCAGACCAGAGGCCCTGGCGGAGGGGTTCCTCCCCTCCATCACGAGTGGCGGCGGAAGCGGAGGCAGCGGAGCGCCGCGGGTATTCACCTTCAAATGGTCGGCATGCGTGGCCCGCCAGCCCATGGGCGTTCCGACCCATGCGTGTTCTCGAGGCTCGCCATCGATGGCCGCGATGAGCGACAATGGGCCATGGCTGCACGAATCACTCCGGGCTCGTTCGCCCCCGGCCGCGAGCCCCGTCACCTCACCGGCGATGGCACTCCGGAATACGACCTCGCGGCAGGCGAGAATCATCATCTCGTGTTGGGTCCGGGCGTGCTCGCCGTCTCCGAATGGACAGCTGCCGGTCTACGGCTGCCGGACCTCGAAGCGATCCGCCGACATCGACTCGACCGTGTCCGTGGTCAGCTCGAAAGGTACGGCTTCGACGGCGTCCTCGTGATGGACCCGATGAATATCCGGTACATCACCGACACCACCAACATGCAGCTGTGGGTCATGCACAATGCCGCCCGGTACGCGTTCATGTCCGCCGACGGCCACGTCGTGTTGTGGGACTACGACGGTTGCGAGTTCTTGGCGGGCCATCACGAGCACGTCTCCGAGGTCCGGCCCGCGATCGGGTCGACGTATTTCCTTGCCGGCGACCGATTCGCCGAGATCTCTCAGCGGTGGGCCGACGACGTCTACGACGTGATCCGGGATCACTGCGGAGCGACACCCCGGATTGCGGTCGATCAGGTCAACTATCTCGAAGGCCAGTCGCTCGCAGCGCACGGCGTGATCATCGAACGTGGCCAGCAACTGATGGAACAAGCGCGCGTCATCAAGTCGGCCGACGAGATCGACGCGCTCCGCTGCGCAAGCCATGGGTGTACCGAGACGATGCGCGAAATGCACGAAGCGCTCGAACCCGGCCTGTCCGAGAAGGACGTGTGGGCGATGCTCCACGCGGGGAACATCCGCCGGGGTGGCGAATGGATCGAGACGCAGATTCTTGCCTCGGGCCCGCGCACGAACCCATGGTTCCAGGAGGCCTCGGCGCGCATCATCGAGAACGGCGACATGCTCGCCTACGACACCGATCTCGTCGGCGCCTACGGCATGTGTGTCGACATCAGCCGAAGCTGGGTGGTTGGTGATCGTGCACCGACCGCCGAACAATCGCGAGTGCACGGCCTGGCCCTCAAGCAGATCGAGACGAACATCGAGCTGCTGCGCCCCGGCGTGACGGTCGAGCAGCTGACGTTCGAGTCGTGGTACCCGCCCGAAGAGGAGTACCGGCACTACTCCTGCCTGTTCCACGGCGTCGGGCAGTGCGACGAGTATCCGGAGGTGTACTTTCCGCCCGCCTGGGACGACTGGGGAATCGACTGCACGCTCGAGCCCGGCATGGTGCTCACGGTCGAGTCCTACGTTGGTCCACGCTCCGGCGGCGAAGGAGTCAAACTCGAAGAACAGGTCGTCATCACCGACGACGGCTACGAACTCCTGGCCCACTACCCACTCGACCTCTAGGTGTACTAGGCGCCGAAAACGACGAATGCCGACCGGAACCCGGTCGGCATTCATTCGAGTCTGTAAGGAGAGGGTCAGACCCTCTCGTTACACCTGATCACTCGGCTGCGTCGCCGCCAGCGCCGGGGATCTTGTCGGTGAGACCGCTGGCCTTCTCGGTGGCCTCGTCGATCTTGCCGGCGATGCCTTCGCCGCCGGGCACCTTGCCGGCCATGTCCTTCGCCTGGTCGGCGAGCCCTTCGGCCTTTTCCTTCATTTCGTTGACCTTGTCGAACATGCCCATGGTGTTACCTCCGGAGGGGTGTGGTTGTACGTCTGTGTAGACGCTGCGCAGCCCGCGGTGGTCGCGCAACGTCAACCTAGTCGGCACAGCCGATCCGGAACCTTAGGGCCCGATGCTTACGACAAATCGAGGGCGCCGACCACGTCGATCACCCCGGCGGCCGCCTCCGGAGGTGCCATGATCGACACGGCGACCTCGTCAGCACCTGCTTCGGCGTACCGGGCGAGTCCGTCGGCGATCACCTGATCGTCGCCGATCAGACACAGATCGGCCGCCTCGGTGGCGCCCTCCCGCTCCATCACGGCCCGATACGACGGGAGCATCGGATAGATGGCGAGTGCCTTGTTGGCGAAGGCGCGTGCGGCGTCAACATTGTCCGTCGGGATCACCCCGACCCCAGCGACGACGCGCGCATCGTCGCCAAGACCCGGACGAATATGCTCGGTGATGGTCTTTGGCCCCGTCATCCACGTGATGGTGCCCGCAGAACGTTCGGCCGCCAGCGCCAACATCTTCGGGCCAAGCGCGGCAAGCATCAGCTCGGGAGGGTCGGCCGGAACGTCGATCTGAGTGTGATGGCTGACGTAGGTCCCGGACGTCTCGCAGGCACCGGTCTCGAGCAGCGGAATCAAGGCATCGAGGTACTCGACGAACCGGCTGTACGGCTTGTCCCAGGGCAGGCCCCACCGGCTCGTGACGACGGGTTCGTGATTCACGCCGATCCCGAGCGTGAGACGGCCACCGCTGATCTGGCTGACCGTGCGGGCCTGCTGGGCCATCGTCTGCGGAATCATCGTCTGCATGGCCATCACCGATGTGCCGAGCCCAATGTCAGGGACCTTCGACGCCACGACCCCGAGCGTCACCATCGTGTCGGCGTTCATGACCTGCGGAGTCCAATACCGGGTGAGGCCCGCTGCCCGGGCCCGTTCGGCGTTGGCGACAGCCTGGTCCACGTTGGTGGGCGAATCGAACAGCGAAAGCAACATGAACGAGATCATGACAGGGATCGGCACGAACCCCCTCGTTGCGCACGGGTACGGTCGGGGCGTGACCGAATCGGATGCCGACCGCTGGGACACTCGATATCGACAGGCGGATCCACCAGCTCGCCTGTCCCCCGATCCGCTCGTCACGACCCTGTCCGCTCCGGGGACGCCTATGCAGTTGTCCGCTCCGGGGACGCGTCTGCGGTCGTCGTCCTCGGGGGCGCCATTGCGGGTCGCCGACCTCGCCTGCGGCTGGGGCGACAACGGACTCTGGCTCGCGTCTCAGGGCCACGACGTGACCCTGATCGATGTCAGCCGTGTCGCCCTCGACGCCGCGGCTGAACGGGCCGAGGCCCTCGGCGTCGAGGTCGACACCGTTGTCGCTGACCTCGCCGCAGAAGCACCACCCGGGCCGTGGGATCTCGCGATCGTGGCGCACTACCTCGAACGGCCCCTCCTCGGTTCGATCCATCGCTCGGTCGCCGTCGGCGGGCGCCTCGCCTGCGTCATCGCGACCGAGACCACCCTCGAACGCCACGAACGTCCAGGGCGCCGGTTCGTGCTCGATCGAGGCGAGCTTCCCTCGTTGATTGGATCACCCTGGGAGATCGAACGCTTCGACGAGGATTGGCGGCCGAACGACGCACACGAAGCATGGCTGGTGGCCCGACGCATCGCCTAAGGGCGGCCCTCGCGGGTGCCGGTCGGTAGGCGTCGTGAAAGTGCGAGCCGGATCGACGTCAGCGCAGGGTGAGGAGCGTGCCGAGCATCGCCCCGAACTTCGCCTGGGTCTCTGCGAGTTCGGCCTCGAGCTCGCTCTGCCCGACCACTCCGACACCAGCCCACACCTCGGCGCGAGCGCCGTCGATCGACGCCGTGCGCACCGACACCGCGAACTCACCGTTGCCGTCCACATCGAACCATCCCGCCGGCCCGGCATAACGTCCGCGACCGACCCCCTCGAGCTCTCGAAGCAGATCGGCAGCGACGCGAGTCGGATCGCCGGCCACCGCCGGTGTTGGGTGAACCGCATCCACCAGGTCGAGAATCGGCGTCGGAGGTTCGCTCAGCATGCCTTCGACGCGGGTGCCGAGGTGATGCACGTTCTGCATCGTGACCGTGGTGGGCTCCGGTTCGGCGTCGACATAGGAGCAGAACGGCAGCAGCTCCGTGAGTAACCAATCGATGGTGATGCGATGTTCGTGGCGGTCCTTGGCCGATGCCCGGAGCGCGGCCACGTGGCTCGCGTCGATCTGCGGATCGGGATCTCTTGGCGCCGTGCCGGCGAGCGGATGCGCAAAGACCTGTCGGTCTTGACGTCCCACGAGCAACTCGGGCGACGCGCCGACGAACCCGTCGATGTGGAACACGTTGGCGTTGGAGAAACGAGCCGACAACGACTCGATGATCGGCCTGATGGGCCAGTCCGTATCGGCCGTGAGTCGGATCCGGCGAGCCAGCACCACTTTGTCGAGGTCGCCACGGCGGACGTGCTCTCGGCCGGGAGCGACGACGTTCTTCATCCAGTGCTGGGCCGGATGGTCGAAAGTGAGGTCGATCGACCTCGGAAGCGGCGGCGACTCGGCGCTCGTCTGTATGAGGTCAGCGATGTCGACATCGTCGGGGCCCGCCCACCAAGGAGGGGCATCGCCGAAGCGGCCAACCACCGCCGTCGGGACAAGCACGGTCATCGTGGACGTCGTGGCGAACTCGGCCGCGCAGAAGGCGACGTGTCGTCCGGCGTCGTGAAGGCGCGAGGCCAGGTCGGCCACAGCGGCCGGATCGTTTCTCGGAATGACCACCCGTTCGATGGCGCCGACACCGACCAGCGTGCGGTTGGGGTTGCGCCAGAACGGCGTGGCAACGGTGACGAGTCCCGGAAGCGACGTGTGGGCGATGCTGTCCGGGAGGGGGCGGAGGGTCACCCAGCCCAGCGTACGGGGCGGCACACTTGAGTCGTGGAGTACCGCAACACCCTCCGAGTCGACGCGTCGGCGGCCTCGGTCGTCGAGGCGCTCTCGGATCTCGCCACCTACCCGGACTGGAACGACCTCGTCGCCGAGGCGACCCCGGCACCCGGCGTCGACGGCGACCCCGGCCCGGCCTGGTGGACGACGCTTCGGGCGCGTGTCGGCCCGTTCGCGCGCTCGAAACAGCTGCGGTTTGCCCGCACTGTCACGACCCAAGACGATCAGACGACGATCGTCTTCGCTCGACACGAGGTCGACGGCCGACAGCACGCCGATTGGACGATGCAGAGCACGATCGACCCAGTCGACGCCTCGACGACGACCATCGAACTCGTACTTCGATATGACGGGCAGCTGTGGACAGGAGCTCTCGATCCGGTCTTGTCATCCGCCATCGGCCGGGCGACTCGCACCCTGCCCGACCATCTCGCCTCGTCGAACTCTCGCTGACGAGCCGCTGACGATGCCCCGCTAGCGTAGCCTCGTGGAGATCGCCGTCACCATCGTCGCTGCGCTGATCATGGTGATTGGCCTGGTCGGGGTGTTCGTGCCGATCGTTCCTGGTCTGGGCTTGTTGTGGGTCACCGCTCTTGTGCACGGCTTCGTGGTCGGGTGGACGTCGTTCGGGATCACGATCATGGTGATTCTGACGCTCATCACGGCGGCGAGTGTCGTCGTCGGGATCGTCGTGCCCCGCAACGCGGCTGCCGACTCCGGAGTTGCCTTCAGCTCGCAGGTGCTCATGTTCGTCGGCGCCATCATCGGCTTCTTCGCGATTCCGTACTTTGGACTTCCGATCGGCGCCCTCGTGGGGGTCCTGATCGCCGAGTATCTCGACAAGGGTGACTGGACCGCCGCACGCGAGTCCACGGTCGCAACCGCCAAGGGTTTCGGGATCAGTGCGTTGATCCAGTTCGCCATGGGGTTCGTCATGGTCGGCCTCTGGTCGATTTGGGCCATCGTCGCCCTCACCTGAAGTACACGTCCCTCGCCGAGCGGGGCTCGAAGGCGGCGAGGGTTAACGAGGGGACAGATGGTCGATCGGGCCGGAGCCGGGTCCAAGCCGCCAATCGGCGGCGCGCGCAATGTCGGCGTGCACGAGGTCGCCGCTGCGCACGATCGCCTCGGTGAGATCGGCCCCGTGGGCGAGCAACGCCGTCAAGGTGGCGGCAAAGGTGCACCCGGTGCCGTGCACGTTGGCCGTGTCGATCCGAGGGCGGCTGACGATCTGTGCTGACGCCCCATCGACGGCGTAGGCATCGGAGATCGTGGCCTCATCGTGCTCGAACCCGGTGATGACCGTGGCTCGCGACCCGCACCTGGCGATGCCGGCGCATGCGGCGAGCAGGTCGTCGGTGGTCGAAATGGGGCGCCTGGCGAGCAACTCCGCCTCGCCGACGTTCGGGGTGCACGCCACCGCGGAGGGGAGCAGGGTCGTTCGGACTCGGTCGACGAGTTCGTCACCGAACAGCGGCTGACGTCGCCGATCGACGAGAACCGGATCGACGACGAGGCGATCGTGGGAGCCGAACCGATCGCTCACGAGGTCGACGATCTCGAGCCGTCCGAGCATCCCCGTCTTCACCGCAGCGACGTCGAACTCGTCGACGAGCGCGTCGATCTGGGCGGCGACGTGGTCGGCCGGAATCGGCTGGGCGGCCCGGATGCCGGTCGTGTTCTGGGCGGTCACCACGGTGACGGCGAACACGCCATGGGTTTTCATCCGGGCGAACGAGTGCAGGTCTGCGGCCAAGCCTGCTGCGCCACCCGAATCTGTTCCGGCGATCGTCATCGCCACGGGCGGCTCGGGGGCGATCGTCGGTTTGGTCGAGGACATCTTCACCAGGATGCCCGCGTCACGATCCGGTGCCTGTCATGCTGGGCTCGTCGGCGCCTCGTGGTCGGGGCCGGACCCCTCCTCGGCCTCGATCACGGGGCGTCCGCGGACGCCTCGCTCACTCTGGAGGCATGAAGACGGCAAGCGTTGGTTGCTCGTCGATGATCGATGAGCAGGCGCTGACGGCGGCCTGAAAATCGTCGTCGACCTCGGTCTCGAGCAAGAAGCCGAACACCTGGGCGCGACTCTCCGGTATCGGCATCGAGGCGGCCCGGGCAATCAGGTCGTCGATGGTGAGGTCGGTGCCGACGGCCACACCGTTGTCGCGCAGACAGGTCGAGAACTTTTCGAAGGTCGCGTTGATCAGTTCCATCGGCGGGACGCCATCAGGAGGGTTCGCGGGATCGATCTCGGATGGATCGATACTCGTCGGATCGACCGTCACGGCATCATCGATGGTGGACGCGTCGTCGCTTGGGGCTGTGGCGGTTTCGGAGCCAGACAGGGCCGCCGACGTCGTCTCGGCGGAGGTCGAGTCGTCGAAGGGCAGGGCGTCGGGAGTCGATTCGCCTCCGCCACAGGCGGCGACAAGACAGCTCAAACCGATGAGGAGCGCGCGCATTCGATACATGCAAATCACATCGGCGCGCCACACCCCCAACGTGAGCGTCGACGATGACTCGGGACTTCTGGCTCGATCGTGGAACGGAGCGGTCTACTGGCTCAGTTTCGGCGCCACGGCGCAAAGAAGCCGGCGAGACCGCCGACGATGAGGACAATGCCGAGCAGCAGCGGCCAGTTGGGTCCGGTCGATCGTTCGATCAGCGACGCGACGCGCCCCTCGGCATCCGGCTGGTACACGAAACCGAACTGTTGCGTCTGGATGTCGCCATCGTTGGCCAACTCGGTGTGTTCGACCACATAGCTGCCGGGTTCGACGAGGGCATCGAACTCGACCGACGTGACGAGACCGTTCGGTGACAGGGTCGTCTCCCCTACCGGGATCGGGTCGCCGTCGGGACCGGTGAGGCTCGTTGTGCCTTCGGCGACGGGCACCCAGAACGAAATATCGACGTGAGTGACCGTGCCACCGACGACCTGGCCGGCTTCGGGGGCACGTTGGCGGACCTCGGAGTGCGCCATAGCTGCGGATCCCCACAGCGTTACGCCGGACACGACGATGAGCGCTGCGGCGACGAGCCGCATTCGGACGGACAAACCTCGGTGCACGAAGCCGAAGGCTACCGGTGGCAGTGGTCCCCGGTCAGCGCACTCGAAGGATGAGGTAGTGGACGTCGATTCCCTGATATTCAACGTGCTTGGGTAGGTACGGCAGCCCGTCAGTGACCTCGACGATCTCCCATGTCTCGTCGGCGACAAGAGCCTCGACGGCAGCTGAGGTTTTGCGCGCGACGAAGAGGTCGCTGCGCTGGGTCATGACGATGACGCCGCCCGGTTTGGTGATCCGCGAGAACTCTCGGCCGACCGCGGCGACGTCGGGCAAGTAGGTCATCACGCCGACACAGATGACCGCATCGACGCGGTCATCGTCGAGATCGACGGGCGGATTGTTGAAGTCGACTTCGGCGACGGTCCGGTAGGCCCCCGTGGCCAACGCCGACGCCAGGGATTCCGGCGACACGTCGACCCCCGTCACGTCGTTCGCACCGAGGTCGCTCAGTGCGGCCCCGACCAGACCCGTGCCGCATCCTGCGTCGAGGATCGCTGCGGTTGTCACGTCGACGAGCGACGCCAACCGTGCGGCGGCAACGCCAGGTGCCTCGTAGCCGTAGGTGGCGATTTCGGCGTCGTACGTGGGGGCCCACTCGTCGTAGAGCCGCCGGACCGTGACTGTATCGCTGGCGTGCTGGCCGGAGAGATTCTCTCGAGCCATCAGTATCCGCCGCCTCCGGCATCGTCGACGCCTTCGCCCCGGCCAATGGCGAGTGACTCAACCAGGTTGAGGCGCATTGCGGCGAGATCGCTCTGAACCGTGACCATCTTGAAACCCCGACCGAAGCGGTCGTGAATGATGTCGGGGTTTCCGTGGATGCCGGGGTAGACGCCATGCGCCGCGCATCGGGCAGCGATGTGGTCGAGCGCCTCGACGAAGGGCGGGTCTTCCTTCGCACGGCCGAGGCCCATCGACACCGAGAGGTCCATCGGACCCACGTAGATGGCGTCGACACCGTCGACCGAGAGGATCTCGTCGATGTTCTCGACCGCCTCGATCGTTTCGATCATCGGGATCATCAAGACATGGTCGTTGGCGATCTCGGGATAGTCGGGGTCCTCGAGCGGCTGCACTCGGATCGGTCCAGAACTCCGCCCGCCCTTGGGGTGGTAGTAGCCACGCTCGATGACCTGCTCGGCCTCGGCTTGGGTGTTGACCATCGGAACGATGACCGCCATGGCACCGGCGTCGAGCACCTTGCCGATGATGCCCGGTTCGTTCCATGGAACGCGGACGGTCGCAGTTGTCGTACTGAGGTTGATGGCTTGGAGCATTGGCACGATCGACGAGTAGTCGACGAGGCCGTGTTGCATGTCGATGCACGTGTAGTCGAAGCCCACGCGGGCGGCGACCTCGGCGTTGATGCTCGACGGCGAAGACAACCAGCAGCCGACCGAGCGTTCGTTGTTCAGCAGGCGGTCGCGAAGAGGATTGGGGCGCATGGCTGCACGCTAGTGCGCCGATCGAATTCGTCTGGCAGAATTTCGGGTTGAACGATTGTTCAGTCGCTTCTGGGGGTTTCTCTCATGACCGATCTCGCCGCCGATGGCCTGACCCTTCAACCCGTCGCCGGCTCTCCTCGGCTTCGTGCCGATTCCGACGGCCGGTCGCAGGTGCTACACCCGCACTGGTTGCGTGAACGCTCCGAAGAGCCCGACGCGATCGACCAGGGAAACAAGCAGCGCCTGTTCGCGCCGGCGGACCTACCACCGGACCTGCATGCCACCGACGTCCGACCCGCAGCCGGCGCGACGATCGTCGTGTGGAGCGATGGCCATACCCAATCGGTTGATCACGCGATGTTGGCGCGCGAACTCGGGTGGGCGAACGACCCCAACAGCCCACCCGGACGCAAATCGTGGGTTGGCCAGCTCGATCCCTTCCCTCACTTCTCCTTGCCGGCAGCCGATGACGACGACGTGATGCGAGCCATCCTCGAGGCCTTCTGGATCCACGGCTTCGCGATCCTCACCGACACCGCGACCGAAGCCGGGTCGCTCGATGGAATCGCCTCGCAGTTCGGCGAGATCCGAGACACGAATTTCGGCCGACTGTTCGATGTTTTCAGCAAGCCCGATCCGATCGATCTGGCGTACACCCCGATCGAGCTGAAGGCACACACCGACAACCCGTATCGGGCACCGGTACCGGGCATCCAGTTCTTGCATTGCCTCGTCAACGACTCGTCCGGCGGTGAGTCGACCCTTGTCGATGGCCTCGCCGCCTTCGAGGAGATGGGCGAGCTCGACCCCGAGGGCCGCGATGTGCTCGCATGCACTCCAGTCACGTTCCGGTACGAGTTCGGCACCGAGCGCATGCAGGCAAGGGCGTCGATCTTCGAGACCGACGCTGCCGGAGGCTTCGTCGGCATCCGAAACTCCGATCGCCTCGATTTCGTCGACCCGGTCGACCCGGACACCCTCGACGTGTTCTACCGAGCGCGCCGCACGCTCCGGACGCTGCTCGATCAGCCCGAACGGCGGGCGCAGTTCTTGCTCGAACCGGGTCACGTCATGATGATGGACAACCGACGCCTCCTCCATGGCCGCACCGCCTATTCGCTCACCGAAGGTCACCGGCACCTCCAGGGTTGCTACATCGATCACGACGGCCCCGACCAGGGCTGGCGTGCAATCGCGGCCCGAAGCCGGAGCTGAGCTACCGCCGGTCGGCTTCGCACTCGATGTGTCATCGTTGATGACGTGAGCAGGCGGCGTACGACGGTGGCGGCGGCAGGAATGGCCGTTGTCGTCGTGCTCGGTGCGGTGATCTGGTTTGGGTATCCACGCGGGGTCGGCCCCGGCTGGGTGAGCAACAACGGATGGCAACTCGACGCGCTCAGCATCGATGGCACCACGCTCACCGTCTCGACCAACTTCGGCGGCGTCGCGTCCGGCTGCGCACGATTCGAGGAGTGGACTTGGAGCGAGTCGGACGATCGGGTCGACATCGAGGCGAGACTCTGGGAGGCGATCGCCCCCCAGGCCTGCACCGCCGATGGTGCGTCCGAGTCGGTGACGATCGAGCTTCTACAACCGCTCGGCGACCGCGACCTCACCGGCTGTGGAGAGCCCGAGTGTCTGCCGACGATCGCTCGTGCCGGGCAGTTTGTGATCGATGCACTCGACGCCAACGACGAAGGCGTCGCAGCGATCGTGTCGGCACCCAACGGTGGGTCTGCACTCGTCCATCTGTCGCCCGACGGAACGGGGCGCGTGCCAAACCTGGATCCGACACACGGGACCCCGAGCCGAATTCGGCTGACCGCGGAGGTCGGGGTCGTGCAGTTCGATCGGAAGGTCGTCGCCACCGACCCATCAGTCGCAACCGAGTGGTGGGAGACGGAGGGATTCGTCGTCGGCGTCGATCACGACCATGTGTATCTCTGTGTGCCTGAAGTCGTCGGCGAAGTCGAAGAAGAGACCGGTTCGGTCGTCGCCCTCACCCCGGAAACCGGCCAACGGGCGTGGACCGTAGAGGGCCCGTGCGCCGAACCGGTCCGACACGGCGACCTCTTGACCTTCGTCACCCATGACCCGATGGTCGACGGTGGCCACCTGCTCTTCACCGTCGACGCGACCTCAGGAACCGAACGCTCGAGACGTGTCCTCGACGATGGCATCGACGACCGAGTCATCGGGATCGACGCGGTCGTGGCCCTCGGCGACCGCACGATCGCTGCGGGCGTCCAGTCGGACGTCATCGTGCTCGACAGTACGGGTGTCGAAACTGCCCGGTACCCGTGGCGGACCGGAACGCCGCTCACGGCAATAGACGGGGTACTCGTGGTCGACGGATCTCCCGGTCTCGTCGCCCTCGATGTCGACCGCCAAGCCGACATCTGGGCGACCGACAACACGAACATCGTCGCCATCGATGGTGCGATTTTCGAACTCGCGGCAACCGACGGCGTCGTCGCCCGCCTCGACCCGTCAACGGGCAACACGAGGTGGCAGGCAGAGGTCGGGCTCACCAACGCGATCCGTGTCGCCGTCGACGGCGACGTCGCCTATGTGGCAACCAACCTCGCAGTCATCGCCATGGACGTGGCCACCGGCGAGATTCTGTGGGTCGAGCCGCTGGGCTGACCCCCGTGTGTTCAGGCCGCGAACTCCGAGGGGAACCACAACGTGAGATCCGACTCGCCGTTGAGCACGATGTCGCAGTCGCTCGGCTGAGAGATCACCCGGACGGTTCGACCCGAGTCGCGGAACATCTCGGCGATGTCCAAGAAGCGTCGAGACCCCGACACGATGACGAGTTCCCCGAATCCACCTGTGCGCTGACGATCGAGAAACTGGCCGGTCAGCTCGACGCCCTCCGGGTCGTTCGGATCCTCGATGAACATCGCCGCGCCCGGGAACAGCTCCGACACGGCCCACGACAGTTCGACCGGCGCGCTCACGATGAACACATCGCCATCCCGACGCGCTTCGGCCATCGTTCGAACGATGATCGACCGTGCGGCAAGCTCCGACGGCTCGATCGCTCCGTCGATGTCCGAGACCAGGCTCGAGAGATCGACGACGACGAGTTTGGGCGATGCCACCTGACGTCGCCGGTCCGTAGAGATCGATTCGATGAGGGCCATAGCACAGAGATCGGCTCACCGGAGGGGCATCGACATGGGCCATCGATCCAGTTTTGTTTCCGGAGAGTTACGCCGTGTTTCGCCGCCATTTCGGGACGTTTCCGGGTTGTTTCGCAGTGGTGAACGTCGCCCGCGGGAGTTCAACACCCGGAATCGCCCGCGCCATCGTCTTGTTCAGGCGCCTCAACGCTGCGGCGCCACCCAACATCGATTCGGTGACGGACCGAGTCTCTCTTGCTCGTAGGAGGGCAGTAATGAAACGGAAGCTTCTGGGTGGTGCAGCGGTGGCGCTCGCCGCTCTCTCGATTACGGAACCGGCTGCTGCGCAGTCGATCGCCGACATCGAGCGCGGGACAGCAGAAGGCAATGCGCTGCTGAACATGGTCGTGCTCGACAACATCTTTATCTTCTTCGCCGGCGTGCTGGTCCTGTTCATGCAGGCCGGCTTCGCCATGGTGGAGGCCGGCTTCACCGAGGCGAAGAACTCGGCGAACATCATGATGAAGAACATCATGGATGCGTGCGTGGGCATGTTGTTCTTCGGGCTCATCGGCTGGAACATCGCCTACTCGGGTGCGAGCATCTTCGGCATCGCCGACGGCCCATTCCTCGGCAAGCTCGGCGTCGCCGGTATGAGCGATCTCAACCCGGCCGACGTTGCGGACTACCCGCTCGCCGTCCCTGTCGACTGGTTCTTCCAGGCGGCATTCGCCGCTGCGGCAGCGACCATCGTGTCGGGCGCCGTCGCCGGACGTACGCAGTTCAAGGGCTACCTGCTCTACTCGATCGTGATCACTGCGGTGATCTACCCGGTCGTCGTCAACTGGCAGTGGGGCGGCGGATGGCTCTCCGAGATGGGCTTCGTTGACTTCGCCGGTTCGGGCCTCGTGCACATGACCGGTGGTGTCGCAGCACTCATGGGTGCGATCGTGATCGGTCCTCGCATCGGCAAGTTCGGTCCCGACGGCAAGCCTCGCACGATCAATGGTCACAGCATTCCGCTCGCCATGCTCGGTGTGTTCATCCTCTTCATCGGCTGGTTCGGCTTCAACCCCGGCTCGGAGCTCCAGGCCGACATGGCTGTCCCGTACGTGGCCGTCCTCACGGCGTTCGCTGCGGCCAGCGGTGGTTTCGCAGCGATGTTCACGTCGTGGGCCGTCATGGGCAAGCCCGATGTCGGCATGGCCGGCAACGGCATGCTCGCTGGCCTCGTCGCCATCTGCTCGGGCATCGGCAACTTCAACAGCGTGTGGACGCTCGTCACCGGCGCCATCGCCGGCGTGATCGTGGTCTTCTCGATCCGCGCCGTTGAGGCCGCCAAGGTCGACGATCCGGTCGGCGCCTTCTCGGTGCACGGTGTCTGCGGCTTCTGGGGTCTCGTGGCCACCGGCCTCTTCGCCACCTCCTCGTCGCCGGTCGACGATTCGGGCGGCGGCCTCCTCACCGACGGCAGCGCCAGCTTGCTCGTCGATCAGGTCATCGGTGGCGTGGCGATCTTCGTGTTCGTCGCCATCGCATCGGGCCTTCTCTTCGCCGGGCTCAAGGCCGCTGGCCTGCTCCGGGTCTCCGAAGAAGAAGAGCTCGCAGGCCTCGATCTCTCCGAGCATGGCGCACCGGGCTACGACCTCGGCATCTCGACGGAGGCATCGACCACCGTCCTCAGCTAATCCTCAAGAGGTTTCCGGTGTCCGTTGCGGGACGGCTCCGGACACCGTGAAGAGCCGGGTACGAGCGACTCCCACAACAGCTCGTGCCCGGCTCTTTCGCCGTTTTCGGACCATGCCTGCGTTGGTGAGCAATTGTTACGCCGGTGTGAACGAACGCCCGGCGAACTCGATCCGTCGACGAAATCGCGGCAACTCTTCCGGGCGCACAACTGAATACACCAACCTCGAACAAGGAGTGGGAGCCAATGGAGGGTGGAGACATCGCGTGGATGCTCATGAGCATCGCGCTCGTCGTCTTTATGGTGCCGGGACTGGCACTTTTCTACGGCGGCATGGTCCGATCGAAGAACGTCGGAAACATGCTGATGATGAACATGGCGAGCATCGCCATCGTGCCGTTGTTGTGGGTGACGTTCACCTACTCGCTCGGCAACGAAGGTGACGGCCGATTCATCGGTGGGTTCGACAAGCTCGGACTCGACGGCATCGAAGGCACCGATCTCATCGGAGTCGCCTTCTTGATGACCTTTGCCGCTATCACGCCGGCGCTGATCTCGGGTGCAGTTGCCGACCGAATGAAGTTCTCGTCCTGGTGCGTGTTCCTCACGCTCTGGTCGATCATCGTGTACACGCCGGTCACCTACTGGGTGTACACCGGCTGGCATCACACGGGCCTCGACCCGGCCGCCCTGGACTTCGCCGGTGGAACCGCAATTCACATCAATGCTGGTGTTGCCGCACTCGCCGTCGCCGTGGTTCTTGGACCACGCACCGGCTGGGGCAAGGACAAGATGGAGCCGCACAACCTCTCGCTCCTGCTCATCGGCACCGGAATTCTGTGGTTCGGCTGGTTCGGATTCAACGGCGGATCGGCACTGGCCGCCGACGGCGCAGCTGCTCAAGCCGTGATCAACACGTTCGTCGCGGGCTCAGCGGGCATGGTCGGCTGGGTCGGCATCGAATGGCTACGTGACGGCAAGGCGACGGTGCTCGGCACAGCGTCGGGTCTCGTGGCGGGTCTGGTGGCCATCACGCCGGCGGCAGGCTTCGTCGGCACGCTCAGCTCAATCGCGTTCGGCATCGTCGCCGGAATCGTGTGCTACTTCGCGATCAAGCTGAAGGAACGTCTCATGTACGACGACTCGCTCGACGTCGTCGGCATCCACGGCGTTGGCGGAATCGTCGGCGGTCTCCTTCTTGGGCTCTTCGCCCAGGAGGGTGTCGGCGGCCAGGACGGACTGCTCTTCGGTGAGCCGGCGTTTCTCCTCAGCCAGGTCATCGCGATGGGCTCGGTCATCATCTTCTCGTTTGCGGCGACCTTCGCCATCGCCAAAGTGGTCGATGCGGTGATGGGTCTACGCGTCAGCGAAGACGACGAGTTCGCCGGTCTCGACGCTTCCATCCACGGAGAGGTCGTGTACTCCGACTGAGTGATCGACGTCCTCGCTAGACCGCGTGGTGCCGTACGGCCCGACCTTGGGCGTAGAAGCCGTCTCGATTGAGCTTTCGATCGAGACGCTTCAGCAGCCAGAGGTCGCGCTCGGTGTCGACGCCGGTGTGGATCACGTCGAACCCAACGGTCTCGGCCGCTGCGTAGACGGCTCGACAGAGCGCTTCGGCGGCGCGCGATTCTTCGCCGCCGGTAGTGGTCAGGATCTTCTGGTGCAGCTTCACGCCGTCGAAGGCGAAGGCGTGAAGCGTGCGCAGAGACCCAAGATGCACACCGAAGTCATCGAGGATGATCGACGCTCCAGCGGCACGCAGGACCGCGAGCGACTCGGCGACGTCTGCGCCGCCAGCGCCGACGGCGCTCTCGGTGACCTCGACCATCAGTGGCGTTGCGTCGTCGGCCTCTCTGAGCTGTTGGGCAACCCATTCGGTCGCGTGACGGTCCCGAAGTGTCGTTGCCGAGATGTTGATCGACGTTCGGAGGCCGACGGCTCGGTCCCCCTGGGCGAAGCTCGAGCGATCGATCGCGAACCGAATGAGCGCTCGTTCGATCTCTCCGGCGCGCCCAATGCTCTCGGCGGCTTCGAGGAACTGGTGGGATTCGATGAGCCCTCGTTCGGGGTGAAGCCATCGCACCCGCGCTTCGGCGGCGACGACGTCTCCCGATGGCAGTGACACGATCGGCTCGAGCCCGGTGTTGAGCCGGTTTTGTTCGAGGGCGTCCTGCAGTTCTTCGATGAGTTGTCGCCGCGCCGAGGCCGTGCGCTGAAGCTCGTCGTCGTACCCGACGAGGCCGCCGTTGCCGAGGTCTTTGGCGGCGTTGAGCGCCGTGGACACATGCGACAACAGGGTGCGAGTGTTGGCGGCGTTGCTTCGTTCGGCGACACCAGCCGACGCCGTGATCGTCAGTTCGGTGGAGTCGAAGGTGAAGGGGGCGTTGATGCGCTGCTGGAGGCGCGCCGCGAGTTGCGAGGCGTGTTCGAGGTTCATACCCGGCAGGTACACCGCGAACTGGTCTCCTCCGAGGCGTGCCAGCGTGTCGACGCTTCGGAGTGCAGCGGTGAGGCGATGGGTGATCGACTGAAGCACCCGATCGCCGATCTCGAAGCTCAGCGTGTCGTTGACGACCGAAAGCCCGTCGACTCCGACGACAACGACCGAAGCCAGCAGGGCGTTGTTGGCAAACTCCATGTCGAGCAGCGACAGGAACGAGTCGCGGTTGAGCGCACCGGTGAGCGAATCCGTTCCGTCGGTTGGCGTGACGAGCGCGACCGGAGTCGGCCCGGCCCGGCGGTCCCGTGCGACGAGGACGAGATCGAGGAGCGAGGCGACCGCACGGAGGTCGCCAGCGATCTCGGCGTGGTCGAACGGCGTGTCGTTTCGGGCGGCGACCAGAACCGCATTCATCGTCGGAATCCGGACACGAATGACCTGGATGACATCGCCTTCGGCGAGGGTGAACGCTGGTCGTTCGGAGCTGGCGATGCGAATGAGATCACTCTCACGCTCGTCGCCGTGCAGGCCGGCATCGGCGATTACCTCGTCATCATCGACTAGCCAGGCGCGCCCCGCGCCGATACGACTGATGAACGCGACGAGCACGTCGTCGGCGTTGGACGCACGGTAGGGCTCGATGGCGGTGAGGACGCGTCCCCAGTCGTCGACATGCACATTCATCACGACATGCCAATCGGCACCCCCCGATGTCCCCACATGGTTCGAAGGACCCAGTTCGGGTCCTGGGCGACGTCAGCCCGCCGAGGCGTACTCGATTCGAATGGCCTGCTTCGGACATCGGGTGATGGCGTCGTCGATGACCGAACGCCGATCCTCGCCGGGCTCGTCAACGAGGACGTACAGGAGGTCGTCGTCGCGGATCTCAAAGATGTCGGGCGCAATGTCCACACACAGCCCATTGCTCTCGCAGCGGTCGAAATCGACGACGATCCTCATGAGATGGACGTTACCAGGGCGATTTCGGCGGGTCGTTCGGCTCAAATCGTCGTTTCGGCCTGATGTCACGTGCCGTAGCGACGTCGAAAGTGCGCTTTTGGTCCCTATGGTGGAGGGCTGCACGAACTCCCGGTGGGCCGCTGCACGAGATGGCAGGCCCGTGCCCCTGGGACGCATGCGGATCGATGTCGAACCCGACGACACCCATTCGCAGGTATCCGCGTATCGAGAAGGGACCAGCTCATGGCCAAGCAACGCACCACATTCGCAAAACTGCAGCGTGAGCGGGCGAAGGCCGCCAAGAAGGCTGAGAAGCAGGCCGCCCGCCATCAGGCGAAGACCGGATTCGTCCCCGAACCCGAAGAAGAGGTCGTCGAGATTCCGGAAGTTGACGAATCGGATCTCGAATCGATGACGACCGTCGAGCGCCTGTTCGCCGGCAAGGGTCGGCTCTCCGCACCGGAGTTGATGGCCATGACCGAGACGATCCAACGCATGCATCAGCGTGGCGAACTCGACGACGACGAGCTCGAGGACGCCAAGCTCGAGTTGCTCGAGCGGATCGAATAGGCGTTCAGCGAGTCACGAACGGCTCCGCGCGCAGGCGGTATCCGAGCAGGCTCTGAGTCGCGATCCCGACGGGACCATCGACATCACCCAAGGTGGTGACACCGAGACCGCATCCCTGTGGCCCGACGTGTGTGGTCGCATCAAGCGAGATCCAGTCGCTCGACGCATGCCGGTAGAGGGAAATCGTCAGGTTGGCGTTGATCAGGCCATACGCGGATCGAGGTCCGTAGACGGCGCTGATGCCCGAGCCGAAGTCGGCTGCGGCGCACAGGCGCTCGAGCGAAGTCGGTTCGGCTCCGACGACCACCGGTACACGGAGACGCACCCAGTCGATGGCCGGCCCAGGTTCACGGAAGCTGCCGGCGGTGAACCGGTGCTCGACCGCGTTGCGGTGATACGTGGTCACGTCTCCACTCGCCCATCGCGGTGGATCCGCGGGTTCGAATGCCTCCGGAGGGTCGGGGGCAACGGTGCTGGGTGCCTCCCATTCAGGAGGGTCGAGGTCCTCGGTCTTCAGGGCAACTGCGCTCGAGCGAGCGACGAGTTCGTCGCCGTCGTGTAGCTCGGCCGTGATGCGGTGCACCCGTCCGCTGATCCGGACTCGCTCGGCCCTCGTCGTGAGACTGGCGAGCGGTACCGGTCGGACGAGTTCGACTTCGATGAACGACACGAATTCGTCAGCGTGGACGTGGTTGACCGTCTCGTGGGCCAGCAGCGCCGACGGCGGTCCGCCGTGTTGGGCGTCGGGTCGCCAGGGGCCGCGGGTGAACTCGGTCGCGACGAACGTGCCATCGCCCGACCGTTCGAACAGTGCCGTGGGCTCGGGGGTGGCCGTCATCGCTCTCCTGTTTCATCGCTCGTGGAGCTCATCGTCCAGTGATGCACTCCGTATCCGGCGCGCCGCATGTGGTCGATGAAGCCGTCGGCGTCCTTCGGCAGAACCCCGACGATGGCGCCGCCGGAACCGGCATAGTTGGCTGCGGCGCCGAAGTCGTGCGCATGGTTCACCAGGTCGACGTGGCGACGATCGAGCGGAATCGCCGCAGCGCGTTCTCGGTACGTGTCGACGATTGCCGTCTTGAGGTCATGCACGGAGCCGTCCTGTAGTGCTCGAAAGGCTGCACGCCCCGCAGTAGCCGAGCGCTCCATGGCGTCGATGAACCACTGCTCTTCGGCAACGCTCCGAACCTGGGTGTGGACGGCGCCCGATGCCTCGCTGGCCGACGTCCAGGCGACGAACAACGGCGTCGATCCCGTGTCGATCGGCGTGACGCGGATGGTCGCTGGTGGGTCGTCGCCGAACTCCATCAGACAGGACACGCCATGGCTCTGAACGACTTGGTCTTGCCATCCACCGGCGATCCCGAGGTCGGCGCGTTCGATCGAGTGGGCCATCGTCGCCACCTCGTGGTCCGACAGACTTCGGTCGGCGATCTCGGCCATGGCTCGGATGGCGGCGATCACCAGCGCGCTCGAGCCGGCGAGTCCAACCGACTGGGGGATGGTCGTCGACCAGGCGTACCCAATCCCCTGAGCGGCGCACCCCCATTCGGGGCGGGCGAGCACCGCGTCGATCAGATAGATGGGTTCGCTCGTCCGTCGATGGCCGACCGAGACCGTTGCCCGCATCGATGGCACGATGACGCTCACGACCGCCCCGCCAAAGCCGTCCGACGGGTTGCCAGCGAGGGCCGCACGCGCCGGCACCGAGACGGCAGGTGGGTCGGGTTCGGTCACGGCTCGATCGTAAACGAAAGGTGGCCTGCCCCGTGGCGGCGGAACCCGGGGCAGGCCTCCGTCGAAACGGGGGCGGCGGAACCCCAGTGTGTCTCGACGGTCATGAGATGGGCGCTCAACGCGGCCATCTCACGAAGAGTGTTGTCACGGTGGGTGAGATCCCTCCGGTCCGTGGAGCACTATAGACGCCCCGTCAGCCAATATCGTCACTCGACAGCCTCAAATGTGTTCCGCATCGTGGAATAGTTCCATCAGCTCGGTTGACGGAAACCCCTATTTGGCCCACGTGACGCAGTCGAGCGCGGTGAAGTGTCCGAGGTCGCGATGCGCCGGAACGACCCGGACGGCGACGCCATGACGTCCCGTGTCGCCCGAACGGACACGAACCCGATGAACACCGTCTGTGTCCACTGCGTCGTCGCGTTCGGCGATCGCCACGGTCGGTGCGCTCAGCTCACCTTCCATGTCGACCCGGCCGTGCAGCACCTGGACCTCGAAGTCCCCCGGTTCGAGGCGACCGGCGTCGATGATCACGTCGACATCGCACGCTGATCCACCGAGATCCTCGACGGCGGTGTCGGTCACATCGATGATCGCCAGCGAGTCCCAGTTGGCAACGACCCGCGCCTTCCACTCGGCCAACTCGCCTGGCACCGTCGAGAGGTCGCGATGGATGTTCTGGCGCCGTCCGGCAAGCGGTTCGTAGTACTGCTCGACGTAGTCCCGGACCATCCGATTGGACTCGACCCGGGGACCGAGCTCGATCATGGATCGGCGAATCATGTCGATCCATCCATCCGGGAGGATCGAGTGATCGTCGTCGTGAAACGCGGGAATGACCGTGTCCTCGAGAACACGGAACAACGTTTTCGATTCGTGGGCGTCGCGCGAGTCGACGTCATCGATCCACCACGCAGTCGGGATGGAGAATCCGAGGTCACGCTCGTACATCTCCGCCCACCAGCCATCGAGGATCGACAGGTTGAGGCCACCGTTATAGACGACCTTCATACCCGAGGTTCCGCAAGCCTCCATGGGTTGGCGAGGGGTGTTGAGCCAGACGTCAACGCCCTGGTAGAGGTAGCGGCCCACCTCGATGTCGTAGTCGTCGAGGTACACGAAGCGAGTGCGATTCCGGGCATCGAGCGCGAACTGGGCCACCTGCTGAAGGATTCGCTTTCCCGGGTCGTCAGCGGGGTGTGCCTTGCCCGCAAAGATGAACTGCACGGGACGATCGGGGTCCCGAAGCAGATCGCGGAGTCGACGTTCATTCTGAAGCAGGAGATTCGCCCGCTTGTATGTAGCGAAGCGGCGAGCGAAACCGATCGTCAACACGTTGGGGTCGAGGATGCCGTTCGCCCACTCGGCCTCGGACGCAGACACGCCCTTCGCGATGAGGGACTGGCGAACCCGGCGCCGGGCGAACTGGACCAACCGATCGCGCCCTGCCGAACGGATCGACCGCAACTGCTCGTCCGAGACGGCCTCGAGTGAGGCCCACCGGTCGGGCGACGATTCGGTCCAGTCGGCGCCGATGTGTCGTTCGAAGAGGTCGTCCATCTCGCGCATGACCCACGTTCGGGCATTGACGCCGTTGGTCACCGAGCCGATCGGCACTTCCTCGACGGGAAGGTCGGGCCACAGGGAATGGAACATCGATCGCGACACGTCGCCGTGAAGCTCGGCGACGCCGTTGCTCGCTCCGGCGAGGCGAAGTCCGAGCACCGCCATGTTCATTTCGGCGCCCTCGGGAGAGCCTGGTTCGTGTCCGAGCGCCATGAAGTCGTCGAGAGTGATCCCGACGTCGCTGCACCAGCCAGCGAAGTACCGGTCGATCAAGTCTCGCTCGAAGCGGTCGATGCCGGCCGGAACCGGGGTGTGCGTCGTGAACAGCGTGGCGGGACGAATAGCCTCGAGCGCGGCGGCAAAGTCCAACTCGTGCTCAGCCATCATCACCCGAATCCGTTCGAGTGCGGAGAAGGCCGCGTGGCCTTCGTTCATGTGGAACACCTGCGGCTCGTAGCCGAGCTCGGTGAGCAAACGGACACCGCCGACACCGAGCACGAGCTCCTGTCGGATCCGTTGCTCTTTGTCGCCCCCGTAGAGGCGATCCGTGATGAGGCGGTCGGCAGGCAGATTCTCCTGGACATCGGTGTCGAGGAGGTAGAGCGGGACCCGTCCAACACGGGCTTCCCACGCACGGGCATGCACGATGTGCCCGCCGATCTGGATCGGAATGCGCACGCCCGGGATCTCGCGTAGCGACATCTGCTCGGGATCGAGGTCCGGGAAGAACTCCCGCTGCCAACCCGTGTGGTCGAGGCTCTGCGTGAAGTAGCCGTGACGATATTTCAGGCCGATGCCCACGAGCGGCACGCCGAGCTCATTGGCGGCCTTCAGATGGTCGCCGGCGAGGATCCCCAGTCCGCCGGAGTATTGGGGAAGCGCCTTCGCGATCCCAAACTCGGCGGAGAAGTAGGCCACGGACTGGAGCGCTCCGTGGTGTTCGATCTGGAACCAACGGGGCATGGCGAGCGACCGCTCGAGCGAGTCTCGCAACTCGGTGGCCTGGGCGACGTAGGTCGGGTCGGCGGCGAGCGCCTCGAGGCGAGCCTGCGACGCGCCGTAGAGCGTTCCGATCGGGTCGAGCGTTTCGCCACCGAGCCGATCGTCGCTCAAGCGCGCAAACAACGATTGCACTCGCGGGTCGCTTAGCCACCCGAGGTTCATGGCGATGTCGTGCAACGGCTGGAGGGCCTCGGGGAGTTGGGCCTTCACGACGTAGGTGCGGATTGCCTTCATTTCGCTCCCGTTTGTCCGATCGTTTGGTGGAATCGCCAATACCGCCAGGTGCGTGTCGATCGGCAGCAGGCGGCCAGAGATGAGCGCGACGAACCTGCTCGTCCCGCCAGACTCTCGACGCTAGCCCTCACCGGTTTGAGGCACGAAATTCCGAGCTAGTCTTGGAGGCCCCACGGGGGTGTAGCTCAGTTGGTAGAGCGCCTCGGTCGCATCGAGGAGGCCAGGGGTTCAACTCCCCTCACCTCCACTCCGTGATGGTGATCAGAACGAGATGATCGAGTCAGGCCCGGGGTCCGGGTCTGACCATCTCCCGGTCGACGTCGAGGACCGGCCCAAGCGAGACCGACGGTCGCACGTCAGCACCGACCGGACGCTCGTGCGTCCACACGGCATATGCGTAGCCGATCAGCGCGACGTCGATGAGCAGATGCACGGGCCATAGGAGGCCCCACGCTCGGGCGAGAACAAGAGTCGTCACTGCCGCGAGCGCAAGGCCGACAAGCACCTCACGGCGACGTCGATGCGCCATCTGTGGATTGCGCGGCGGCGCCAGTGGGCCCACGGGGCGTTGCACCGAGGCCATCTGGGGGATCCCCGAACCGCCGAAGCCCTGGCCGTTCATGAATCGATCGCGGCCCCACGCCCAGATCCAGCCTGCCCATCCGAGGGCGATCAGCAATACGACGAGAAAGATCAACGGTTTGGCTCCACCCGTGTTGCGCCAGGAACGGAGACTGACGTTACCGGTAGATTTCGATCAGGTGACGGATTCCGCGCGTTCGGTTCTGTGATAGGTGCCACTTGCGCCGCCGGTCTTCTCCCACAGAGCGATCTCGCCGATCGTCATGGCCTTGTCGAGGGACTTGCACATGTCGTAGATCGTGAGCGCCGCGACCGAGCACGCCGTGAGGGCTTCCATCTCGACACCGGTCCGGCCGACGGTCTCGACGCTGGCCTCGATGTCGATGCGCTCATCGCCGATCTCGAAGTTGACCGTGACCGCGCCGATCAGCAGCGGATGGCACAACGGCACGAGATCGCTGGTCCGCTTGGCGGCCTGGATCCCGGCGACCCGCGCCACGCTGAGCACATCGCCTTTGGCGATCGCTCCCCGAGCGACGGCATCGGCGGTGTCGGCCGTCATCGTGACCGCACCACGAGCGATCGCTCGACGGTGGGTCGGTTCTTTCGGGGTCACATCGACCATGCGAGCACGCCCGAGCGGATCGAGATGGGTGAAACCCTCGTGTTGTGACGACATCGTCAGCCTCCGATCTGGCTCATGTTGCGCTTCGGTCGAATGAAATGCACGTCATCGATCCCGTGGCCCGCCCACTTGCGGCCCACCGACCCTTCGATGATCGCGGCGAGGTCGTCGTCGGTTGCGCCTGCGCGCATGGCGTCGCGAAGGCTGTCGTCCTGCACGGCAAAGAGGCAGTTGCGGAACGTACCGTCGGCGGTCAAACGAATCCGGTCGCAGCTGTCGCAGAACTTCTCGGTGACGGTCGCGATCACACCGATCTCGCCCCTGCCGTCGAGGTAGCGGTATCGGGTGGCCGGAGCCGACGTGCGCTGGATCGCTTCGATGGGGTGGACGGCATTGACGGTGTCGATGACCCGCTGGAGCGGCACGACTTTGTCGTGCCCCCAGACCTCGTCGGCGTCGAGCGGCATGAACTCGATGAACCGCACGATCACGCCCTTGTCGCGCCCGTATTCGGCAAAGTCCACAATCTCGTCGTCGTTGATGCCGTTCATCAGCACGCAGTTGATCTTCACCGGATCGAACCCGGCCTCGAGCGCCGCATCGATGCCGTCGAGCACCCGGTGGAGATCGTCGCGGCGGGTGAGCTCGATGAAGCGATCTCGATCGAGCGAGTCGAGGCTGATGTTGAGCCGCTTCAGTCCTGCCGCTTTGAGGTCGTCGGCGACGAGTCGCAGCGTCGCCCCGTTGGTCGTCATGGCGAGATCGACCTCGAGTGCCGCGAGACGGGCCACCAGGTCAGGGAGGTTGGCGCGAACCGTGGGTTCGCCACCGGTGAGCCGGATGCTGTCGACGTCGTACCGGTCGACAAGCAGGCGGGCGACCCGTTCGATCTCCTCGAACGTGAGGATCGAATCCCTCGGCATCCATTTCATGCCTTCTTCGGGCATGCAGTACTGACACCGGAAATTGCATCGATCGGTGATCGCGATCCTGAGGTCGCGATGTACGCGTCCGAACGAGTCGACCAGCTCCATGTCCAAAGAGTACGGCCCCGAGCCCACTTCGAGCCATCGGAATCGGTACGAGACGGCCCTGGGTCACAACAGCTCGTAGCCTGCGGTCATGATCCCCCTCGACGAGGCCCGTCAGTTCGTGCTCGACCGCTGCACTCCCCTGCCCGTCGCCGCGGTGGCCATCGACGATGCCCTCGGGCTCGTGCTCGCTGAGCCAGTCCGCTCGACCGGACCGATACCTCCGTTCGACAACACGGCAATGGACGGCTTCGCGCTGCGGGCCGCCGACGTCGCCGACGCTCCGGTGACGCTCGACGTCGTTGCAACAATCGCCGCCGGCGCCCGCCCAGACATCACGCTCACCGCCGGGCAGGCGGCGCGCATCATGACGGGCGCTCCCGTGCCGCCGGGGGCCGACGCCATCGTGATGGTCGAACTGACCGACTTCGACGAATCCGCAGGACGCGTTGTCGTGGCCGAGTCCGTGCCCGTCGGCAACCACATTCGGCCAGCTGGAGACGATCTTCAGCCCGACGCCGTCGTCTTCGAGCCCGGGACCGAGCTCACCGCCGCACATCTCGGCGTGTGCACGTCGGTCGGGGCGTACGAGGTGCAGGTCGGCCGTCGACCGCGGGTCGGCGTGATCTCGACCGGCGACGAACTGGTCGACGGACCCGGTCCGCTCGAGGTCGGCCAGATCCGAGACAGCAACCGGCACACGCTGCTTGCGCTCGTCTCGTCGATGGGCGCCACCGGCATCGATCTGGGCGTCGTTCGCGACGACGAGGACGCGATCCGGGCTGCGATGCTCGACGCTGCCGACCAGTGCGACGCCGTCGTCACCAGCGGTGGCGTGTCGATGGGCGACTTCGACTACGTCAAGATGGTCCTCGACGAGATCGCCGACATGCGATGGATGCAGGTGGCGATCAAGCCCGCCAAGCCACTGGCGTTCGGGACGATCGGATCGACGCCCGTCTTCGGTCTACCGGGCAATCCGGTGTCGTCGATGGTGTCGTTCGAGCTGTTCGCCAAGCCCGGAATCCGAGCGATGATGGGCCACGAGACGGCGCTGTTGCCGCCATTGCGTGGCCGCGCTGGCGTCGATCTGACGCGCCGCTCCGACGGCAAGACGCACTTCGCCCGCGTCGAAGCAACGCCCGGCGCCGACGGGGTCATGGAGGCGCGATTCAGCGGCGGACAGGGATCCCACCAGCTGTCGGCGATGGCCAACGGCAATGCGTTGGCCATCATTCCGGACGGCGACGGAATCACCGCCGGAGATCCAGTCGATCTGATTCTGCGCTGAACGAGCGGGCCCGAGCGGCCCATCGCCGGAGGCGATCAGAGCGGGAGAAATGGCGAGCGGGGCCCGAGCGGCCCATCGCCGGAGGCGATCAGAGCGGGGAGCTCAGCGTGAGGCGACGATGTCCTTGAGCATCGCCTCGAACGCCTCACCGAGCTCGGGGTGGTCGAGACCGAGCTCGACCTGGGCCCGGAGGAAGTCGAGCTTCTGGCCCGCATCCCACGAACCACGGTTGTCGATCACGCCGTAGAGGCCCGACGTCGTCGCGATCTTTGCCATCGCATCGGTGAGCTGGATCTCGTTGCCGACACCGGGCTCGGTGGCGTGGATGTGTTCGAAGATTTCGGCGGTGAAGAGGTAGCGGCCCATCACGGCGAGGTTGGATGGGGCGTCTTCGGGCGCGGGCTTCTCGACGATGTGAGGGATCTTGATAACGCCATCACTGACCGGCTCCGACGCCGCGCAGCCATACGAGGAGACCTCGTCCATCGCAACTTCGCGAAGAGCGACGACCGACGCGTTCTGTTCTTCGTACGTGTCGATCATGTGGCGAACCGTGGCCCCGCGACCGCACATGATCTCGTCGGGCAGCAGCACGACAAACGGCTCCTTGCCCACGTGATACTCGGCTTGGAGGACGGCGTGACCGAGACCGAGCGGTTCGCCCTGACGGGTGAAGTGAAACTTGGCCATCTCGGTGATCGAGATGATCTGCTTCAGCGGATCGCTCTTGCCCTTGCGCTCCAGCAGCGTCTCGAGCTCAAAGTTGCGGTCGAAGTGATCCTCGAGCGCCTTCTTCGCCGTGCCCGTGATGATGAGGATGTCCTCGATCCCCGCCTCGACCGCCTCTTCGACCACGTACTGGATCGCCGGCTTATCGACGATGGTCAGCATCTCCTTCGGCTGGGCCTTGGTGGCTGGCAGAAACCGGGTGCCGAGACCAGCGGCGGGGATGACGGCTTTGCGGACGGGTGCGCTCATGATGCTCTCTCCATTGAGGATCGACGGGGCGGATGTTGGGAGGATCGGCCGAATCCCGAGGATCTTTACGCCTCAGCGAACCTTCAGCTCGTCGCCGGAGAGCAACCGTCCGATGTTCGCCCGGTGCCGAACGAAGATCATGAGGGAGACGGCCACGGCAGCAACGAGCTCGATGTTCGACTGTCGAACGAGGGCAACTCCGATGGGGAGCAGCGCGGCCATCGTGAGCGACCCGACCGACGCTCGCTTCGTGATCTTCACGACGATCACGAAGATGGCGACGAGGCCGATTCCGACGAACGGAAAGAGCGGGAGTGACCCACCGCCAGCGGTCGCGACACCTTTGCCGCCGCTCAAGAATCGGCCGAGCGGGAGGATGTGGCCGAACGTTGCACACGCCCAAGCAAGGGCGGCCCATTCACGCCCCACCGTCAGCGCCAGCGCGACAGGCACAAGTCCCTTGGCGATGTCGACGACGACGGTGATCAGCCCGTAGCCAGCCCCAGATGTCCGGTACACGTTGGAAGCACCGGGGTTGCCCGATCCTTCCTTCGAGTGATCGTGGCCCGAGAGGCGGCCCACGATGCTGGCGGTCGGGAACGATCCGCACAGGTAAGAGGCCACCGCCACGAGCAACGTGAGTAGCACGTCGGACACGGCGCTCACTGTAGACGCCTCTACACTGACAGCGCTTTCCGGAGGTTCGAGGACGAATGCCGACCTATCAGTACCGCTGCAAGCAATGCGGAGAAGAGTTCGAGAGGTTCCAGTCGTTCAGTGACGACTCGACCCCGAAGTGCCCGAGCTGTGGCACGCG
>JAHDDK010000156.1:1118-2412 GCA_020629375.1 Acidimicrobiales bacterium | reverse complement strand
ACTGTTGGAGAGCTTCTCCCGCTCGGATTCGAGGTGTTCCCACAACTGCACCCATGCGAGGAAGTCCGACCCGGGGACCCGGAACCGGGCGTGCATCTGACCCGCTTCTTCGCGCTTCTCCGACGGCCGTTCGCGCGGATCCTGCACCGACATCGCCGCGGTGATGATGATGACCTCTCGCAGACATCCGCTCTCGGCCGCGTCGATCACCATGCGACCGAGCCGCGGGTCGATCGGAAGCCTCGACAGGTCGCGCCCGATCGGCGTCACCCACTTCTTCGTGCCCTCGTGGTCCGGGTCGATTGCGTCGAGCTCTTCGAGCAGCGCAATACCGTCACGTACGTTGCGCAGCTCGGGTGGATCGACGAACGGGAACCGTTCGATGTTGCCGAGCCGGAGCGTCGCCATCTGGAGGATCACCGACGCGAGGTTGGTGCGGGTGATCTCCGGTTCGGTGAACTCGTCCCTCGCTTCGAAGTCCTCTTCGCTGTACAGGCGGATGCAGATGCCCGGCCCCAAGCGCCCGCAGCGTCCGGCTCGCTGGTTGGCCGAGGCCTGGGAGACCGCCTCGACCGGCAGGCGCTGCACCTTCGTGCGATGGCTGTACCGGGAGATCCGAGCGGTGCCGGTGTCGACCACGTATCGGATGCCCGGCACGGTGAGCGACGTCTCCGCGACGTTCGTGGCCACCACCACACGCCGGCCGCCACCCCGACGGTCGAAGACGCGGTGTTGCTCGGCGGCCGACAGTCGTCCGTAGAGCGGGAGGATTTCGGTGTCTCGCAGGCGGGCCTCGGTCAGTGCGTCCGCGGCCTCACGAATGTCTCGCTCCCCTGCACAGAAGACGAGCACATCGCCCGGCCCTTCGAGTTCGAGCTCTCGAATCGCATCGACGATCGCTTCGGTTTGCGGGATCCCCTCGCCCGTCTCGACATCGACCGGCTCCCGGTACCGAGTCTCGACCGGATACAGCCGGCCGGACACCTCGATGATCGGCGCGTCGTCGAAGTGCTCGGAGAAGCGCGCCGTGTCGATCGTCGCCGAGGTGATGATGACCTTGAGATCCGGGCGCTTCGGGAGCAACGTCTTGAGCGTGCCGAGCAAGAAGTCAATGTTGAGGCTCCGCTCATGAGCCTCGTCGACGAGGATCGTCGAGTAGTTCCGCAACGTTCGATCGTGCTGCATCTCGGCGAGCAGGATGCCGTCGGTCATCGTCTTGATCGCCGTGCGTTTCGACACCTTGTCGGTGAAGCGCACCTTGTAGCCGACCACCCCGCCGACCTCGTCGTTCAGC
>JAHDDK010000156.1:0-1012 GCA_020629375.1 Acidimicrobiales bacterium | reverse complement strand
GCGGATGGCCGCGAGAAGCTCGTCTCGCCGCTGCGAGATCGGAAGATCAGGCGGGTAGGTGATCGGGGCGGCCACAGCCAGGTGACGGTACCGCCCCGTCACTCACTGGCGGCGGCGGTCGAACACAACGTGCATCATCAGACCGAGGATGATCATCAGCGCAGCGAGCCGAGCCAGCGTCGCCGAGTTGCGCCCGGTGAAGGCGATCGGATCGCTGGTGGTCACGACGGGCGTGAAGGTCGCCTGTCCGTCGTTGTTGTCGGTGCGGATCTCGAGGTTGGCGGCGAGCACGCTCGCGCCATTCGTGATCGCTCCGGACACGCTCGTTCCGACGGCGGTGTTCACCGTCAGCGCAGGAGTCGTCTCGCCGACAGCGAGACCGCGGGAGTACACGCACGTCACGTCATTGTTCGTCTCGGAGCATGTCCATCCGTCGCCAGAAGCGCTCGTGTAGTCGAGACCGACCGGCAGATCATCCACGACGGTGATGTCGCCGCGTTCGGGATCGGGACCGGCATTGGTGACCGTGATGAGCCAGATCGCCGTCCGCGAGCTCGACGCCGTCGTGTCGAGTATTTTGTCGATCGTCAGGTCGACCACAGGATCGTGGATGCCGGCGTCGATCGTTGGGTCGAACTCACCGATCCCGATCGTGACGGGTGGGGCGAACCCGGTGACCGGATCAGGATTGGAATCGACCCCACGGTCGTCGCCTTGGGCCTGGTCGGTGAACACCGTTCGGTCTGGCAACGAGTCGGGATCGAACCACACGATGTAGGTGCCCGGGTCGAGCTCGAGGAACGAGTACCACCCATCCGCATCGGTCGTCATCATGTCGATGGCGTCGTCGCCGTCGATCACACCATCGCCGTTGGTGTCGTCGGGTTGCCCGTCGCCGTCGACGTCGGTGAACAGGTAGACGTCGACACCCGGAACGGGATCCTCCTCGGGGTCCTGGATGCCGTCCATGTCGGTGTCGAACCACACGTAGTCGCCCAGTCCGGCGGGCGGG
>JAHDDK010000014.1:29014-69469 GCA_020629375.1 Acidimicrobiales bacterium | reverse complement strand
CCACCGAGAAGCACCGCTACACGGTGGTCCGGGGTCCCTTCAAGGACAAGGACTCTCGCGAGCACTTCGAGATGCGCATCCACAAGCGTCTCCTCGACATCGTCGAGCCCTCCCCGAAGACGGTCGATTCGCTTCAGCGTCTCGACCTTGCGGCAGGCGTCGACATCGAGATCAAGATTCAGTAGTGAGTGACCCTTTCGGGTCACACCACGTCTGAGAAAACGCAGGAGAACCCGGGGCTTCGGCTCCGGGTTCTCACGTTTTCGGGTTGGGAAGTTTCGGCGCAGAAGGCGGTGCGTGTCGTATCGTCCCTTTCGGGGGCGAATATCGCACGATGGTGACGGGTTACCCCTCGTGATGATGCGTCGTGTCGTGATTGCGTTGCTCGCCTTCGGGATGTCGTTCGTTGCTGCATGCGGTTCCGACGACGCACCGGTAACCGCGTCCACTCCGACCGATCCGAGTTCGGCCCCAGCCCCAACCGTCGCACCCGACGCCGTCGAAGAAGCAACGATCTCGGTGGCGGCCGAGACCTCGACGGTCGCGTCGACCCCGGCCACGTTGCCGAGCGGACGCGAGGCGCTCTCCGTCGTCGACGGACAGGCTCACGTCCTGTGGTTCTGGGGTGCGCATTGAGCGACCTGTCGTGAAGAGTCCTCTGCGGTCGCATGGGCAACGAGACAGAACATCGGAGTGCCGATCATTGGTGTGCCGAACCCTGAAGACGGTGATGACGACGATCGGGCGGCGTTCATCGAAGGGATGAGCACTGCAATCAGCCACGTGCTCGACGATCCGGGCGCCCTGTGGATCGAATACCGTGTCGTCAGCCAGCCGACGATGGTCTTCGTCGCCGCCGATGGTTCGACCGAGGTTCGAACCGGAGCTCTCGGTCCTCCGAAGCTGGTCGAGGAGCTCCGGGCGCTCGAATCCTGAGGTGGCCGGGCAGTAAACCCGGCCAGGCCTACGCCTCGGACTCGGCCTCGGACTTCGGCTCTGTCTCTGCCGCCGCTGCTCGATCGGCGGCTTCGAGTTCTTGGTGAACGGGCAACGTACTGGCGACGACCGAGGGACTCTCCGAGACCGGTGGGCCGACCCGTGTGAGCGGTCCTTCTTCGATGGCGTAGCGCTCGCCCGAGGCCGAGATGATGCCGGTCGCTGTCGCCGCAGCCGGCAGAGCGAGGAGAGCGCCGACGGGACCGAGCACCGATGCGCCGACGAGCACCGACCCGAATGACACCGCCGGGTGGATGCGCATCGTTCGGGAATCGACTCGCGGGGCGAGCAGGTAGTTCTCGAATTGCTGGTAGCCCAGCATGAACAACAACGCCCAAAGCGCCTTCGGCGGGGACTCCATCAGCGTCAGGAGCACCGGCAGCGCACCGGCGATGTACACACCGACGACCGGTACGAACTGGCTGACGACACCGACCCAAATCGCGAGCGCCAGCGGGAACGGCACACCGATGAGCGAGAAGGCGATCCAGGTGACCAACGAGGAGATCGACGCAAGCACCGTTCGGGAGAGGATGTACCCGCCGGTCTTCTGAATCGCCAGATCCCAGACTCCGAGCACTCGACGCTGCCGCTCGGGCTTGAGGCGCGCACAGATCGTCCGGCGGAGCTTTGGGCCGTCAGCGGTCAAGTAGAAGGTGAACAACGCAATCGTGAAGATCTGAAAGACCAGGCCGACAATGGTTGCGCCGAAGCCGACGACGTTGTCGGCCAGGCCCGTGAGTTGCTGGCCAAGGCCATCGTCGGAGAGGAACTGGTCTCGAGCGTTGTCGAGCGCGATGGACTCGTCGATGTTGTCTTGCAACCACACCTCGAGGTCGTCGATCAGTGTGGGCGCGTCGTCGACGAAGCTCTGTGTCTGTTCGGCAAGCACGCTTCCGACAACGAAGCTGAAACCAACGATGACGGTGAACGCCACGACGAACATGATGAGCGTCCCCAGACCACGTCGGAGTCCTCGTCGCTCGAGCCAGTTCACGGCGGGTTCGAGCGCGAACGAGAAGAACAGGGAGATCAGGATCGTGACGAGAAAGCCCGAGAGATCTTCGAACAACTCCCGGAGTACCCACAGGGCCACCAATCCGGCCCAGAAGAGCAGAATCGCCCGCGGTGCCCACCGTGGCATCTGCAGAGCGGAGTCGACCGGATCGACCAGTTCGGCTTCGGCGACCACACCGTCGGTCGATTCCCCCATGATCGATGACGCTAGCCGACGTCGCCGAGCGTGGCGGACAACGCCAGGGCCTCCGCCGCGCCGTCGTCTGCGACCGTGGCGACGTGGTGGCGAGCGAGTGCTTTGCTCTCGGCGACGGCGTTCCCCATGGCAACGGGGTGACCGACGGCTGCCAGCGCCGGAATGTCGTTGTGCCCGTCGCCGACCATCATCACGTCGCTCAGCGTGTAGCCGAGACGATCGGCGATCGCGGAGATGCCCGTTGCTTTGGTCACGCCTGCTCGGGTGACCGACACGAATGTGGTTCCGGGCATGATCGGCGACGTCGCCGTCGTAGCCACGAGGCCGGTCGGCTCGACGGCGTCGGTGACGGCCTGCGTCTCCGGAGTTGCAACCACGAGCTGGACTCTCACAATTTCGTTCGTCGCCGCGAATAACGCTGCGTCGTGGCGTTCGAAGGGCACGCCCATCAGTGCGGCATGATCGATTGCACGGACGTCGTCGGAGTCGACCGCGTAGGTGTCGGCGCTGTACAGCTCGGTCACCCATGACCGTTCGGCGGCCAGTGCCATCAGCTGTTCGACATGGCGTCGATCGATGATCTGACCGATCGCCTCGGCGGTTCGGGCATGGACGATGGCTGCTCCGGCGTGGAAGACGTGCCACCCGTCGGGATCGAGTCGCTGCGCCATTTCCCACGAACTTCCGAAGGCTCCGCGGGCAGTGCAGAGCGCGAGCTTCTGACCACGCGAACGGGCCGAATCCGCTGCCGACCACACTGCGTCGGACACGACGCCGCTGGATCCCACAAGAGTGCCGTCAACGTCGAGGCAGACCAGGGGAATCACGCCGACACGCTACTGATGTTTGCTAGACATCGCAGGAGGTATCGCAGGGCTGGCCGAGGAGAGTTCATCACCGTGTCCGGGCAACTTCCCGATCTCGACGAAATGGTGTCGTTCGCTGTCGACAATGGGGCCCAAGCTGGCCCCTTTGCGATGCGGGCGATCATCGACACCATCCGACTTGGGCAGCGTGATCCCAACACCCTGGTCTGGTGGGCGGGCGAAGCGGACTGGGTCCCTTTCTCGTCGGTGTCTGGCCTCATGACGCTCCTCCAGGACGCGCCGACCGATCAGCTTCCGCCACCCCCCGAGCCCGTGGCCCCCGAACCGCTCGAAGAGCTCATGCCCGAACAGGCGCTCAGCGAGTCGGCTGCGGGGGACGATTCGTCACTGTCGATCGAGACTGCCGAGTCGGCTGGAGTCGAGGTTGGCGCTGGGAATGCGATGGGCATGGCAGGCCTCGCCGCAGGCGCGGCCGCGACGGGAGCCATCGTCGGCCAAGCCGTCGAGCCGGCGACCGACGCGGTGGCCGAAGCCGTCGAACCGGCGACCGAAGCGATGGGCGCCGTCGTGGACACCGCGGCACCCGATGCGGCGATCTCCGACATCGTGACCGAACCGCTTGCAGACACGCCGGATGCCCTGGCCGAACCGGTCGAGGCCCTGGCTGAGCCAGCTGAAGTCTTCGATCCCGCGACTCTCGGCGGGGATACGCCGGTCGGCACGGTGTCGGTCGACTCCGGCTTGCTGGTCGACTCGTCTGCGAGTGAAGCCGTGGTTGATGCCGTCGAGCCCGCTGGGCTCACCGGCGACGTTCTCGACGATGGTTGGGTCGATCACAGCAACGTGGTCGCAGACGCCGATCCGAACGCCGAAACACCGGGCGATGGATCGACGATCGCCGCTGACCTTGCGGGTGCCGCCACCGTCGGATCGGACGACGCGGCCGGGAAGGTGGTCACCGAGACGACCGACCCGTCGACGTCACGGTGGGGCACGTTCTCGAACACCGAGGTCGCATCGGACCCGGATCCGGTTGCCGAGCCGGAGAGTGCACCCGCAGCTGCGCCCACTGAGCCCGAGCCAGCGAGCGCCACGGACGATGATGAAGGCACGGGCGGGATCAGCGGTCTCTTCGGTGCCGGCACGGCAGCCGTGGCCGGAACGGCGGCGGCCGGCGCCGCGGTCGTCGGCGCCTCGATGCCCGAGCCGATCGTCGACCCCATTCAACCCGTCGTGAACGACCCGGTGGGCGGCTTTGCCGCGTCCCCGGACGCGGACAGCGCGGCGAACGAGGGCGGCGAAGCGGATGCTGTCGTCGAACTCGAACCCGATCCTGCACCGCTGCAGGCGGATCCCGAAACAGTCTCCGATCTTCCCGATCCGCCGATCACGAGTCCTGTCGACGACGACCCGTCGACCTGGGCCGCGGCCCCGGCTCCTGTCGTTTCGAACGACCCGCCCCCGCCGGCCACCGATGCGGAGCCGACGTCCGATACTCCCGACAACGTCAGTCCACTCGAATCGGTCGGCGCACAAATCGAAGCTCTCGGTGCCGAGCCGATCCCCGGCGCGCCGGCAAGCATTGACGACGAGGATCTCGAAGCACATTTCGCTGACATGGTTCGTGCGTCGTGGGCTCACTGGAAGCGTGTCGACTGGGCCAATCGTCTCGACGATGTCCTCGTCGGTGCGGTGATCACGTCGGCGCTCGAGAACGGCAATGCCTTGATCGACATCGACTCGGACGGTCGCAACCACTTCGTACGATTCGAGAACACGACCGATGGCTCCCGTACGACGATGGCGCTCAATCACCTCACGCCGAGCCCGACCGAGGGCGAGGTGCTGGGCCACCACGCACGAGTGGTCATTGGCTGGGGTCAACGAGTCGTCGATGCCAGCGCGGCCGTCTCGGCCGTCAAAGACGAGATGAAGAGCGCCATGGTGCAGAGCGCCGAACCCGGCACCGTCACTGTCGAGGCCGACGTCGCGTCGGGCTATGCGTACACCCAGGTCGACCTGATCTGGGCGATCGAGGATTACGTGAATCGCGACTGGACTGTTGATCACGTTGCGCTCGGACGTTCGATGGCGGCGGCGACCCATTCGTTGCGGAAGTACTGGCTCGGCCGCTTCCAGGCCGCCTGATTCACGGGAGCACCCAATGAGCCTTTTCGATGTCGTCAACAAGTTCAACGCCAAGGCGACGATCCGCGAGTCCAAAGACGAGATGTTGTTCGGAGAGATCATCCGATCGATGAGCCGTCGAGGTTTCGTGGCCGACACCTTCACGGCCGGGGAGGCCGAACAGCTCGTTCGGTTTCGCGCGCCCGCCGATGACCTCCTCAAGTACCTGTGGGTTGGTCTCGATCAGTGGGCGGGTACCGGTCGGATGACCTCGAAGGTGGTCGGGGCCCGCGCCTCGGTGCGCCTCAATGGTCAGATCAAGCTCGAACTGACCGATCCCGACGACCTCGTTGAGGTCTGGCGAACGTCGGCTGCCAATGTGCTGAAGATGCCGATGCTTGGACAGCTGAAGCTCGAACATCAGGTCACGACGGTGGGCGCACGGATGACCTCGCAGATCAACATCGACGATTACGTCCTACGGGGCGACGAGGGGACGCAGGCAATGTTGGCGTTCCTCGACGCTCGCCTGGCGGAGATCCGCGAAGCCTTGGCGCCGTATCAGCGCGCCGTCAGCGCCTGACGACGCCGCCTTCGGCCGATCATCACCAGAGACTGGATTCGTCGAGCATCAGCTGGACGAGGGATGCCTGCGTCGACGGCTCGGCGAACAGATATCCCTGTGCCCAGGTGACGCCGAGGTTCCGAAGACCGGTGAGTTGTTGGCGTGTCTCGACTCCCTCGACCGTCGTGCTCAGCGACAGCGCGTGCGCCATGGCCACCGCCGCGGACAGGACCGGTGCGCCGTCGCCGTCTGCTGCCAGTCCCTCAAGGAAGGCACGGTCGATCTTCACGATCGCGACCGGCAGCTGTTGGACGTACGCAAGCGACGAGTAGCCGGTCCCGAAGTCGTCGATGGCTAAACGGACGCCGAGCTCACGGAGCTCGTGCATCCGCTCGACGACGGTGCTGTCGGCGAGGGACGACTCGGTCAGTTCAACGATGACGCGGGCTGCGTCGATCTCGTAGGAGTCGAGTGCACCACCGAGCTGAAACAAGATGTCGGAGCGCGTGAGCTGTGAGACCGACAAGTTGATCGCAACGGAGAATTCCGGGTCGATCTCGGCGAACGCCGCCGCCTCTCGAACGGCCTGCCACACCACCCAATCACTCAGTTCGTCGATCAGGCTGGCCCGCTCCGCCGTGGGGAGGAAACCATCTGGTCCGAGGAGTCCGAGCTCGGGGTGATCCCAGCGGACCAGCGCCTCCGCACCGACGATCCGTCCGGTGTCGAGACGAACCTTCGGCTGCCAGTGCAGGACAAACTCGTGATGGTCGAGTCCCTCGCGGAGCCGCACTTCACGATCGAGCCGACCGCTAGCCCCCGAGTCGAGCGCACGGTCATGGACAGCAGTCGATCCTCGTCCGGTCTGTTTGGCTCGGACCACGGCGGCGTGTCCTTCGTCGACCAAGTCGAGGGGAACGGTCGACTCGTCACCGATCGTGATGCCGATCGACACCGTGATCGTGAGATCGGTGTCGCCGAGGGTGAGGGGCTGCGAGATGGCATCGCGAATGCGTTCGGCGGTCGATTTGGCCTCGGCGATCGCTTCGATGCGTTCGAGGACCACGATGAACTCGTCTCCGCCGAACCGGACGACGGTGTCGCCGGGGAGGATATTGCGTCGAATCCGGTCGGCGACTGCGGCGATGACCGTGTCTCCGGCGGTGTGGCCGAGGCTGTCGTTGACGAGAGTGAGGTCGTCGACGTCGACGAAGAGGAGAGCCGCATGCCAGTCCTGCTGTCTCGCGGCGTCGAGCGCGTGTCGCAGATGGTCTTCGAGGCCTTCACGGTTCTCGAGTCCCGTCAGCTGGTCGTGACGGATTCTGTCAAGGAGTTCGTGGCGTGCTTGGTCACGCCGGATGGCGAGCTCAGCGAGGGAGGCGACTTCATCGAGCAAGTCGAGCTCTGTCGGCTCGAGCAGGCGCTGTTCGGAAAGGTAGGTCACCGAGGCGCCGACGACGATTCCGTGCCGTCCGATGACGGGCACCGCCCGAGAGGTGAGAAGTTGATGTTCGACATGGGCGGCTCGATGCTCTCGATACAGCGAGCTTGCTGCCACCTCCGGAACGGTCACTTCGGAGCGACGTTGCATCGCCGCCGCCCACGTCCCAAACCAGCGAGGCCGCGCCATCCCATCGATCAGTGACGCGATCCGAGCGGGAGCATCACCTGCACGAACTCGAAGCCGATCAGCGTCGTCGACCGAGACGATGATCGTCGTGCTCTTCGGGAGCGTTCGAGACACATGGGCGACGAGATCGTCGAGCACGGCGTCGATGCGGCGGCCGGCCGCGATGTCGGTCGCGACGGCAGCTCGGAGGCGCACGAGTGCATTGGCGGCCTCAGGATCTGGCTCCGGAACGAGGTGGAGGGTCGATTCGCCCATCGACCCATCATCGGTCGTTTTGGGCCTCGGCGTGAGGCAGCTTGTCCGTCGGCATCGGCTAGGGCCGGTGCTAGCCTCGTAGCCCTGCCCGAGTAGCTCAGTCGGTAGAGCAACTCATTCGTAATGAGTAGGTCAGGAGTTCAATTCTCCTCTCGGGCTCCGATTAGCGTGTCGCCAGCCAATCTTCGGCGGATCTTGGGTCGGCTAGCGTGCGGGGCTGTGTCGAACGTGGTTCCTCCTCCACCATCGTGGAATGGCTCTTCCCCGGAACAGAAACGATCGATCACGGTCCCCGCGATCGTCGTTGGGATCGTCCTCGGCCTTGCGGTCGTGGCCTGGATGTTTGGCACATTTCTCACATTGCTCAGCGTCACGCCTGAGGACGCCCCCAACATCTGGCTGGCGATGGTGGGCTCGCTCGTGCTTGGCATCGCTGGGCTAGCGGCGTTCGCTGGCGGTGTCTGGAAGAAGCACCTGTGGTTGTTCGCTCTGGCGGGCCTTCTTTTCGTGATCGGTCCGACGTGGCTGTGGGTCGCGATCATGTCGTACTGACGCCCCGCCGTTTGGCGCGAAGGTCGGCGACGCGAGCCCAGGAGGGGTCTCGCGCCGCCGAGGTTCCGCCGCCGGATCTACCGGAGGTATCCCGAGTAGAAGAAGTTCGACGCGCCCGACGTGCCCGGGTTGGGAATGATGTCGTGGAACGTGATCAGGCCCTTGCGTCCCTTGAAGGCGCCTTTCATGCCGAAGATCTTGTGATCGCAACCGCCGGTCAACTGCTTCTCATAGGGAAAGCCACCCGCCTCAAAATCTTCGCATGCGCCCTGCGTGTAGGTCGCCGCGAGCGTGTAGCGCGTGCGGAACTTGCCGTTCCGGCCCTCATAGGTTCCCCGGAAGACTTCGCGGCCTTCCTCCTCGTAGAGCGCGAAGCCGTTCATCTCGACGCACGAGAAGTCGGTCGGGAAGAAGATCAGGCACCCGTTGAGGTCGCCGGTCAGATAGATCGCGCCGACGCCTTCGCCGTCGTTGCAATCCGATGGTGTGGCGTCGCCCGAGATCGTTTTGCGATCGCGTGCGTCGGCGGTGCCGGCCGTCGACAGCAGCAATGCCATCGTCACGAGCATCCCGCTCAACACTCGCCATGTGCGCCGCTTCGTCGGTCGTTCCGTGTTGGTCATGTCGTTTCCTCCTTCTGGGGTCCGCCGCTCGGCGAAAGGGTCCCCGCAGGAGATGAATCGATCGAGAGGCCAAGAATCCCGCGTTGGAGTTCGAGATGATCGACGGTCGCAGACCTGTCAGGGTGGAGGGATGCGTTGGCTGACCTGGAACGTGTGGTGGCGTTTCGAGAACTGGGAAGAGCGTCAAGATGCCATCGCCGAGGTGCTCGTGGCAGCCGACGCCGACGTCATTGCGCTCCAAGAGACCTGGCCCGACCAGGTGGTAGCGCTCGCTGAGCGCTTGGGTTACGACTCGTCCTTCACGGGCCGCGAACCTTCCGACAGATTTCCGATCTCGTTCGGAAACGCAATTCTGTCGCGCCACCCGATTTGCCAGCGCCACGAACGAATTCTTCCGGCGATCGATACGCCCGGGTACCGACGTGCGCTGCACGTACGGATCGAAGCTGCTGGTCGCGAGATCGATGTCTTCACGACCCATCTGGCGTACCGGTTCGATGAGTCTGTGTTGCGCGTAAGCCAGCTCGAGGACGTCATCGCCTTCGTCGATGAGTATCGATCACGCGACCCGTCGTCCCATCCTCCGATGTTGATGGGTGATCTGAACGCGGTTCCGGACAGCGACGAGGTTCGCCGGCTGACGGGACGCTCAGCGCCATACCGAGACGGTCTTGTCTGGACCGACGCGTGGGAGCAGGTTGGTGACGGGCCTGGCTGGACCTGGTGTGAGGACAATCCGTACGTCGTTGACTCGGCGTGGCCAAACCGTCGAATCGACTACGTGCTCATCGGCTGGCCGCGTCCACGACCGCTCGGCAATCCGCAGCGCGTCGCGATCGTCGGTCTCGAACCCGGCAGTGGTGGGGTTTTCGCTTCGGATCACTACGGGGTGATGGTGACGACCCAGTCCTGATCCCGATGGGACCACACGCGTCCAATCTGCAGACTAGAGTCACGCTTTGTGGTAATCGATGGCGAGTCTGACGATGCAGCGGACGATCTCGACGCGTCACCCGGACTGCGCCCGCCGACGATTCCCGCCGACCCCGATCTCGTCATCGATCTCCGTGATGATGCGCCGAGCGTCCTGGAGTCACCGCCGATCGTTCGTGAAGTGACCTCAGCGTCGCCGGACGAACCGAGATCCAGCCGCTGGGGTGGGCATCGGTCCGCAGTGACGAGCCCGGCCGCGATGCGGCGTCGACGGCTCGCCAGCGACAACTGAAACAGGGTCAGCCGCGGCGGAAGCGCTTCTTCGCATACGAGGCGACGAACCAGTCGTCCTGGTCGACGTCGTCCTCGCTGGCCAAACCGACGAGATCTCCAATTGCATGTGCGGGCGCATCTTCGGGTTCGGGAGCGCCCTCGGATGGCGCTACACCTGCGAGTTCGGCGAACCGCGGATCTGGGGATTCACCGGCGAGCGCAGCGAGCCGGGGATCTGGGGCGGCCGGCAAGCCGCCATTCTCGAGCTCGTCGATTCGAGACATGGCGACACGGAGTTGAGCCTGGAGGTTCGACATCTCGGCGTTGGTGGCCTCGACGTGCTCGTTGGTCGTGACGACCGAATCGTTGAGTTGCGCATCCACCGACGTCGATCGGCTCTGAAGGTCGGAGAGTTGCGCAATCGTGCGCAATGCGTCTTCGAGCTTGGCTTCGGTCTCGGCGAGACGATCCTTCTGGGTATTGATCTCGGTCTGAATTGCCTGAACGAGATCGGTCTGCAGCTTGCGAAGGTTCTCGGAGAACGAGTGCGCCTCGACCGCCGCCCGCTCCGCTTGCTCCACCGACGCCTCGAGTGTCGTCAATCGTTCCTCGTCGAGCGAAGCGTCCATCGACGAAGTCGCCGGCTCGGCGTCTTGGAGCTGGGCGATCTGCTTCGACAGGACTGAGGTGGTTTCGGCGAGTTCGTCTCGAAGGTCCGACGTTGCGGACTCCTGCTCGGCCAGACGAGCCCGAGCAACGTCGATACGTTCGCTCAGCTCATCGACCTTCGTCTCGGACGTCGTGGCCGTCTCGGCGAGCGAGTCGACGCGCTTCTCGGCGTTCACCGCACGCTCGGAGATGTCGTCGAGTCGAATCGTGTACTTCTCGAACTCGGTGCTTCGCGTTTCGTTCGACGTCTCGGCGAGTTCGTCGATTCGGGCGTGGATCGCCAACGTCGTTTGTTCGAGCGCACCGACCCGCTCGGTACCGGCATCGACGAGCCGATTCATGTCCTCGATGCGGCCGCTGAGATCGTTGCGTGCGGACTCGGAGATATCGGCCGTTTCGGCCGAGAGCGAGTGATGAGAGGCGGCGAGTTCGTCGATTCGACCGTGTAGCTGGTCGATCGACCCCTGGTGTTCGTCGATGCGTCCATGGACGTGATCGAGGGTGCCGTAGACGTCGTCGATGCGTTCCTGCTGACCCGTGACTCGATCATGAAGCTCGCCGGACACGCCGTCGATGCGGTGGTGAATGCCCTGGACGGTGCCGTCGACGTCGTGCAGCCGATTCTGCACGGCGACGACGTCGTCATGGTGCTCGTCGATCTTCTCGTGTGCAGAAGCGACCTGTCCTTCGATGTCGGCGAGTTGCTCGCCGCTCGCTTCGAGAGCTGCGTTCGAGGTAGTGAGCGATTCGTGCTGTTGATCGACTCGTATGGCGACGTCGGCAACGAGAGACACGGCCTCATTGGTGAGCGTCTCGACATCGCTCAACCGGGCGTCGTCGGCGGCGTGCGCGCGCAGGAACTGGATGTCCTGGGCAATCGTGTCGAGTTGGTCTGTGTGGGCGTCGAGCGTTTCGGCATGATGCTCGAGGACCGGGGAGGGGTCGCTCCCGCTCGGGGCGGATCGAAGCTCCGTCACTTCGGCGCGAATCGTCTCAAGTTGTTCGAGAAGTTCCTTCCCCGAGCGGAACTGATCTTCGCCGATGTTCGCGATCCGGGCGTCGAGGTCATCGACCCGACCGATCGCGGACTCGAGAATGGCCATCACCTCGTCGACGTCGTCACCTTCGTTGAGGCGCGCGTCCTCAATACGAGAGATGCGCTGCTCGAAGCCGTCGATCGTCTGCAACATCGAGGTCGACAGATCTTCTTCGGTTGACGAGACGCGATGGCTTAGCTGGTCGAACTCGGCACGAGTCGTACCGATCTCTCGTCGAATCGTCGCAAACTCCGATGTCAGCTGTTCGGCGACTTCGGCGGCAACGCGGTTGTCGAGCGCGTCCTGCTCGAGTAGGTCGAGGCGTCCGGTCACCTGGTCGAGCTTGCGGCCGAGGTCGATGATGCGACCATCGTTGGAGGCGCCTTTGGTGTCCAGAGTGATCGTGCGCGCCACCGAACGGGCGGTCGTCAGATCGGTCGACATCTCCGGCCAGGCTGGCGCGTCCGTCATTTGTTGCTGGTCCATGTGACCCTCTCGGCGTGGTCGGGATTACCTAGATCGTTGTTCGGCGATTCCGCGTCGGACATTAGGGTTCGGCTCAACTCCGTCCGGGCGGGCGTTCGGAGAGGGCACCGGAACGGGGCGCCGTCCCGCTAACGTCATAGAAATGTCGCCATTTCGTCATCTAGATGACATATGGAGACTTCGCGCGTGGAGCGCGAAAGGGACCTTCGTCGATGACATCTGGCGCGATGGGTCTTCTGTGGCTGCGTCGAGATCGGCTCGTGGTCGCTGATGTCGCTCTGGTCGACGCTCAGCGTGATCTTGCCCCCTCGGATAGTGAGCAACAGGCTAGGCGCATGACCGGCCCTCTCGCCTTCGTTGACTGGGTGGCGCTGATCCTCGCTGCCGTCCTGATCGCCGCCGCTCTCGCTGCCGCGCTGGTCGCGTTCATCGCCGCCCTGCACCGGAATCGCAACGTTCCGGTCGCTCACGCAAGTGTCGAACCGACGACGGTCGACATCCCCAACAACATCGACACTGCTGGATCCGATCGGACGATCGACCTCCGCCCAAAAACCATGGTCAACGCGACGCCGCTGAGCGAGACCGATGAGGAAGAGTCGGTATTACGTCATCGCTCGGCGACCACGCTTGTCACCGCCCGAACCGAGATTGCCGAAGCCGAAGCCGAAGCTGCGCCGCCCGCATCGAGCGATCGAGCAAGCCGTGCGGCCGAGCGTGCCCGACGACTCCGTCAACGGCCCGAACCCGACACGGGTGAGGCCAGCACGCCAACAGTGATGGCTACCCCTGCCGAGGTCGGCCGTGCCGTCGGGGGACCTGAGGCCGAACACGCTGCTCCGGACAGGAGGCCGGTCGCCGGTACCGCAACCCGCCTCCCCGGGTTCTTCGAGGACCCCATGGGGCGTCACGACGAACGGTACTGGGACGGTCAGCGCTGGACCGAACACGTCAAAGAAGACGGACAGCGGTTCATCGATCCGCTCTGAACCGCGGGAGCGCCCTCAGGCGGCGTCTTCGATGTCGGCGTGGGCGATCCCGGGATGGGCGGCCGAATCACCGGCGAAGCGCGATGTCTGGAACTGCGCGTTCTGCAGCGTGTCGGCGACGAGCTCTTGGAGTTCGAGACCCAAACCCTTGAAAGCGACCCCCAAACGGACACGACCGTCGTCGAGCGGCCGGATGTTGCGAATCTCGATGATCCCCGCATAGTCATCGACCCAGACGCGGTAACGCTTTCGTTGCCGAATGCGGTCGTCGCTGGGGCACACGATCGCTGCGCCGCCCTGCGAGAGGTCCACGAGAATCGCGTCGGTCCGATCTGGGGCACGAAGAAAACCGTTTCCGAACTCGATGATCATGGGCACGGCGAAGTCGTACCTCGTGTTTTCACGGGTCTGACCGTCGGCGGGCTCTCGCGTGGACATCACGTGCCAATCGGTCGATTGGGGCCCCCGTTTAGGGAGACAGGCCAGACCGGGCCTGGTGCCCGGTCAGCGTTCGGTGCCGGTGACCTCGATAGCGGCGTCGCGCACCGCGTCCGACGGATGAGCGATCCCGAGTGCGAACTCGCGGTCGTAGTTGGCGAAGAAGCGCTCAGCTTGCTTCGCGAACTCGCGCAGCATGAGCCAATTGGCGCTCCCTCCGACAGCAGCGCCGACACCGAATGGGAGCAGCTTGCCGACCGTGGCGGCGCCGCGTCGCGTGCCCCACTTCTTGAGTACCTGGCCGACGAGCGTCGTGTTGATCCGACGCAAAGCATCGATCGTGGCCATCTGGCCAGCGCCTCCGCCGATCGCCTCGTTGGCGATGTCGATCGCCCGCCCGTTCTCGACCCGAAGCCCCATGTCTCGAGCCAGGCTCGTGAACTCTTCGGCAGCGTCGTCGCCGAAGGCGAGTACGGCCAGAACCCACGCCCGACGTTCTTCGGGAGTGGCGTCGACGTGGCCATGTGCAGCCCCGATGGCCATCACCATGTCGGTGGTCTGGAGTGCGACGACGCCGAGCTCGGCGGCGAGGGTACTCACGGCAACTCCGGTGCCCACACCCGGGGCAGCAGCGGTCGCTCCGGCGGCGGCTCCGAGCGCCGTCATTCGCTTACGAATCGGGGCGGCGATCACCCGGCTCTTCGCCGAAGGGGAGTCGCCGGGTGCGGCCCGAGCGGTGGCCACGGCCCGCTCCCACCGCCCGACAACGGCACGGTCGACGCCCTCGATGAGGGCCTTGCCGGCCACGTCGAGAACGGGTGTCGGGAGGCGCTCGGTGGCCTTCTTCTCGACATATTTGCGTGCGATACCCATCACCTCAGTGTCGCACGTCGGTGATCGATCCCCACTAGCACCACCTTCTTGGGGCGCGGCGCAGCACGCCGGTGACCGTGGCCGTATGCTCGCCGAATGGCAGATCAGGCCACCTTCGCCGAGTCCGCAATGCCCCTGATGGACCAGCTGTACTCGGCGGCCATGCGGATGACTCGTAACGCCGCCGACGCCGAGGATCTCGTGCAAGAGACGTACATGAAGGCGTACCGGGCCTACGACCGTTTCGAAGAAGGCACGAACCTCAAGGCGTGGATGTATCGCATCCTGACCAACAGCTACATCAATCGCTATCGGTCCAAGCAGCGGCGTCCCGACGAATCCGACATCGCCGACGTCGAAGACATGTACCTGTATCGCCGACTGGGGGGCGAGCAAGCTTCGTCGCTCGGCACGAGCGCCGAAGAGGCCTTTCTGTCGTCGGTCACCGACGAGACGGTCAAGGCGGCGATCGAAGCGATCCCCGAGAACTTCCGGATCGCGGTCTTGCTCGCCGATGTCGAGGGTTTCGCCTACAAAGAAATCGCCGAAATTCTGGAAATTCCGATTGGAACGGTGATGAGTCGCATCCATCGGGGAAGAAAAGCGCTCGAGAAGCAGTTGCACGACTTCGCCGAGGAACGGAACCTGCTTCCGGACCCGGGACCAACCGATGACACCGACGTGATACCTGACGGGGAGGTCGTATCACCATGACCACAAACGACGACACCGGAGCGCCGCAACCGCATCCCGGAAACCTTCCAGCTGCAGGCGGCATCGATCAGAGTTCCGTGTTCGCCGCATCCGACCCGTTCGTCGACGCACGGACGCAGTCGTGGCTTGGCGTCGACGTGCTCGCTATGTCAGAGCCGACGCCACAATTCGGTCAGCCGGCCGAGGCACTTCCACGACCCGTGTCGTGCATGGACGTCCACCAGAACCTGTCGATCTTCCTCGACGGCGAGCTCACCGTGCTTCAACAGCAGGCGTTCGCCGAGCATCTCGCGATGTGCCCGCCGTGCCAGACGGCGCAGGCCTTTCAGATGCAACTGCGTACGACGATCGCGGCCAAGGCAATCGATCCGACGCCCGCCGACGTCCGAGACCGGATCACCCGAGCACTCGGTTTCGATCTCGGCTGACCTACACTCGGTGCCATGTTCGCAGTCGTCTGGACGTTCTGGATCGCGCCGTTCCTCGTGGTCGGCGCCATCTTGACCATCGTCGCCGTCGTCGGTGGTTACCTCTACAGCGTGACATCGAAGCAGTACCCGCCACGGGGTCAGCGCAAGCAGTGACCTCGGCGGTCGACTGGGACGTCGCTCGCTCGGTCGCGGCGAAGGTCAACCGGAACGAGCCGGAGCTTTCTCCCGCCGACCGGGCACAGATGGACGCGGACTTCGAGGAGTTCACGGCACGTGCCGAATCGCTCGTTGCGACCGAGACCGGACTGGTGTCCACTGCGGGCGCTGCTCGCGGTCGTGTCGCCGACCGGGCGATGTGGGTCGACGCGAACATCAATGCGTTCCAACGCCTGCTCAAACCGATGCTCGACCAAATGGCCGAACAGCCGAGTCGGCTCGGCGTCGGCCCAAAGGTTGCCGGCGCCGAAGTCGGCATGATGCTCGGCTGGATGTCGAGCAAGGTCCTCGGTCAGTACGACCTGCTCGTGATCGAAGACGAAGATCCCGAGCAGCAAGACATCGTTTATTACGTCGGGTCGAATGTGGCCGCCATCGAAGAGCGATTCGCCTTCCCGTCTCGAGACTTCCGACTCTGGCTCGCCCTTCACGAGTGCACGCACCGGGCGCAGTTCACCGGCGTCCCGTGGATGCGCGAGCACTTCCTCGGCCTCGTGCACGAAACCATGGACGACGTCGATCCAGACCCGGGCCGATTCATCGAGGGCATCAAGGCCGCCGTCGACGTCAAGCGCTCGGGAGGCGACCCGCTCGCCGACGGTGGTCTGACGGCGGTGTTTGCCAGCGAGAAGCAGAAAGAACTCCTCGATCGCATCGGGGGACTCATGAGTCTCCTCGAAGGCCACGGCGACGTCACGATGGACCGTGCGGGCATCGGCCACGTCGACGGCGCGCCCCGCTTCGGCCGGGTGCTGCACTCTCGGCGTCAGAATGCCTCGAAGTTCGTTCTCCTCATCCAACGGCTGGTGGGCCTCGAGGCAAAGATGAAGCAGTACGCCCAAGGCGAGGCGTTCATCGAAGCGGTCGAGGCACACGGGGGCCGTCTGTTGATGGATCGTGTGTGGACCGGGCCCGACTTCTTGCCTTCCCTCGCCGAGATTCGCGATCCCGAGCTGTGGATCGATCGGATTCAGACCGTCGAGCCCGTCGTCGCCTGACATGACCGCGCGACGCGGTCTGCGGGACATCGAGCCGTGGCTTGCCTCGTGCACGTTTCCGCCTGCTGGACACGCGATCGTGTGCGGTGTGTCGGGGGGAGCGGACTCGGTTGCGCTGCTCGCCCTTGCGACGGCGGCCCGTTGCGATGTCACCGCGGTCCACGTTGATCACGGCCAACGCGAGGGAAGCGCCGCCGAAGCGTCGGTGGTGAGATCGATCGCCGAGATGTTGGGGGCACGGTTCGAGTGGCACCCTGTCGACGTCGCTCCGGGTCCCAATCTCGAGGCGCGGATGCGTGCCGCGCGCCATGGCGTCCTGGGATCCGAGGCGGCGACGGGCCACACGCTCGACGATCAAGCCGAAACCGTGTTGATCAACCTGTTGCGTGGAGCAGGCGTACGCGGACTTGGCGCGATGCAGCCTGGGGTCCGTCGACCGATCCTCGGATTGCGACGTCGAGACACTCAGGCCATCTGTGTCGCGCTGGGGATCGAACCGATCGTTGATCCGTCGAACGCGGACCCACGCTTTGTCCGGAATCGGGTTCGTCACGAAGTGCTACCGCTGCTCGACGAGATCGCGGGCCGTGACGTGGTTCCTCTCCTCGCACGTATGTCGTCGACTGCGCGTGCCGCACAGGCCGTGATCGATGACGCCGCCCGAGACCTCGACCCGACCGATGCCCGCGCGGTCAGCATCGCCGCCGAACCCGTCGCTGCGTCCGCCATCCAACGGTGGATCCGCGAGCAGACGGGCGCGGAGTACCTCGTAGACCATGCTGCGGTCGAGCGTGTGTTGGGCGTGGCCCGTGGCGCCGCCGTCGCTGCCGAGGTGGCCGGCGGGCATCGGATCTCTCGATCGGCAAATCGCCTGTCGGTCGAGACGCCCGGGGAGGGCCGCACGTCGACGACCGATTAGGGTCGGCCGTCATGTCTCCAGCGAGTACTGACGGCGGTGGGCGGGCCCCTGTCGCAGAAGTCGGACGAACGATCGTTTCGGAGGAGCAGATCAACGCTCGGGTCGCCGAACTCGGTGCGCAGATCACCGAAGACTTCGCCGGTACGCGCCCGCTGCTCGTTGCGGTCCTTCGGGGTGCCTACATCTTTCTCGCCGACCTCTCGCGGGCGATCGACCTCCAGGTCGAGATCGACTTCATGGCCGTGTCGTCCTACGGAAACGCCACAACCTCGTCGGGCGTCGTTCGCATCCTCAAGGATCTCGACGAAGACCTCGAGGGTCGCCATGTCATCGTGGTCGAAGACATCATCGACTCGGGACTGACGCTGTCGTATCTCCGCCGAAATCTCGCCAATCGCGGCGCGGCATCAGTCGATGTGTGTGCATTGCTCGTTCGTGAGGGGCGCCAGAAGGTGGATCAGGATCTGCGGTATGTCGGCTTTGAGATTCCGCCGGATTTCGTCGTTGGCTACGGTCTCGACGTTTCCGGCCGATACCGGAACTTGTCGTACATCGCAGAATTCGTCGGAGGTGACGGTCACTGACCGCTACCTGGCGATCGCCCGGACTCGATAGGTTGGCCTCAACGTGAAGAAGCTGTCGCGCAACACGCTCGTGCTCATCGGAGGGGTTCTCGCGGTTGTCGCGCTCATCGTCCTGGTGCTGACACGTGACCCGGCCCCGACCGAGCTCTCGTTCACCGAACTCGAGGCGGCGATCGCCGATGGCCGCATCGCCGAGGCCACCGTGCTCGACCGCTCCCATCTACTCACGGGAACCTTCGACGACGGCACCACCTTCGAGGCGTCGTTCCCGGGCGAGTCGACCGACGAGTTGTTCACCGAGCTTCGGGCCGCCGAACCAGCCATCGAACTCGACATCGACCCCGAGCAGGAAAGTCTGTGGGTCGGGCTCTTCTTTTCGTTACTGCCAATCCTCGTCCTCGTTGGCGTGTTCATCTTCTTCCTGAACTCGATGCAAGGTGGCCGCGGCATCATGAGCTTCGGCCGGGCCAAGGCGCGCAAGATGTCGAAGGACCAGCCGACCGTGACGTTCGCGGATGTGGCCGGAGCCGACGAGGCGATCGAGGAACTCTCCGAGATCCGGGACTTTCTGTCCGATCCCGCGCGATTCACCGCCATCGGCGCGAAGATCCCCAAAGGCGTTCTGCTGTACGGCCCACCCGGTACCGGAAAGACCCTTCTTGCCCGGGCGGTCGCCGGCGAGGCTGGAGTTCCGTTCTTCAGCATTTCGGGGTCGGACTTCGTCGAGATGTTCGTCGGCGTCGGCGCCAGTCGAGTCCGCGACCTGTTCGAGCAGGCCAAGGCCGAATCGCCGGCGATCATCTTCGTCGACGAGATCGATGCTGTCGGCCGCCACCGAGGTGCCGGTCTCGGCGGCGGACACGACGAGCGGGAGCAGACCCTCAATCAGTTGCTCGTCGAGATGGACGGTTTCGATGTGACGACCGGGGTGATCCTGATCGCGGCGACCAACCGCCCCGACATTCTCGATCCGGCGTTGCTCCGACCGGGTCGCTTCGACCGCCAAATCGTGGTCGACCGGCCCGACCTCGAAGGCCGCCGCCGCATTGCCGACGTCCACGCGCTCGGCAAGCCGCTCGCGGCCGACGTGTCGACCGACGTGATCGCCCGACGGACTCCCGGTTTTACCGGCGCTGACATTGCGAATTTGCTCAACGAATCGGCCCTACTCGCGGCTCGGCGGGATCAGACCCACATCACTCAGATGGAGATCGAAGATGCAATCGACCGGGTGATCGCCGGTCCCGAACGCAAGACCCGCGCGATGTCCGACAAGGAGAAGGCGGTGATTGCGTATCACGAGGCCGGACATGCGCTCGTCGGCCACGTGCTCCCGAACACCGATCCGATTCACAAAGTCTCGATCATTGCTCGAGGCCGCGCCCTCGGCTGGACTCTGGCGCTCCCTGAGGAGGACAAGTATCTGCAGAGCCGCTCGGAGCTGACCGATGAGATGGCGATGCTTCTTGGGGGTCGGACCGCCGAGGAGATCATCTTCGGCGATCCCACGACGGGCGCAGCCAATGACATCGAGCGCGTCGCAGACATCGCTCGGGCCATGATCACCGAGTTCGGCATGAGTGAACGTCTCGGACCGCAGAAGCTCGGCACACAACGCGGCGGCGAGGTGTTCTTGGGCAAGGACATGGCCCACGAGGCGAACTACTCCGACGAGATCGCGTCCATCATCGACGACGAGGTGCGGGGGCTCGTCGACGCCGCGCACGACGAGGCGCGAGAGATCCTCACGCTGCATCGCAAGGTCCTCGACCGGATGGCCGAGGCGCTCATCGAACACGAGACACTTGAGGGTGACGACCTCGAGGGAATTCTGGCTGGCGTCGGTGGTTCGGTAAGCGGGACTGCCGGTGACCTCGGCGCGTCGCCGAGCACCGGACCGGCGATCACATCCCCCAAACCCGCAGAGCAGATGCGGGCGGAAGGAAATCACGGAGATGCCAGACCATGACGACGACCTGCTCGAACCGCGAGCGAACACCGTCGACCACGCCAAGATCGAGGCTGCAGTTCGCGACATTCTGACCGCGATCGGCGAGGATCCTGATCGAGATGGGCTGCTCGATACGCCCGCGCGTGTCGCCCGCATGTACGCCGAGATCACCGGAGGGCTCCGGGAGGACCCCGAGGAGCACCTCTACAAGGTGTTCGACGTGCATCACGACGAGATGATCATGGTGCGCGACATCGCGATCTACTCGATGTGCGAACATCACCTGCTGCCCTTCTACGGCCATGCACACGTGTCGTACATCCCGAAGACCGGTGGGCGCATCACGGGCTTGTCGAAGCTGGCGCGTCTCGTCGACGGCTATGCGCGGCGACCGCAAGTCCAGGAGCGGCTCACAAGGCAAGTAGCTGACGCGATCCAGAATGCCCTGGACCCCGCCGGTGTGCTCGTCGTGGTTGAGGCCGAGCACATGTGCATGTCGATGCGCGGTGTCCGAAAGCCGGGCTCATCCACCGTCACGAGCGCCGTCCACGGGATCTTCCGAGACAACGTTTCGACCCGGCTCGAGGCGATGCGCTTCTTGGAGCGCTGACCCTCACGACGTCGTCGACCTCCCGGCCACCACGTCGTTTGCCACGCAGAGTGCGCGTTTCGTCGACCGTTCGTCGATCTCCAGCGCCTCGAGTCGCACCGCAGGCATCGCCGATGTACGAATTGGGCGATGTGACATCGGCGACACCGTCGTGGAGGGAGGGGCATGGATTCGGAGTTCGACCGGCCGGTCACGGACTTGGTGGGACGAGAAGAGGTGCTTTCGTCTATCGATTGTGTGCTCGGCACCCGCGGAGTTTTGGTGCTCAAAGGGCGACGCGGATCCGGAAAGACAGCGTGTGCAGAGTGGGCGTCTAATCGTGCGTGATTGAATGGTCTCAGCGTCATCCATCTGACGCGCGAAAGCGGGCACCGGTTCGTCGACTCGACAGGCGCAATCGATGCGATCTGGCCTCACGACATCGAGGGCCTCGCGACGCGGTTTCAATCCGCCGAGGCCGACGCCGTCGTCATCATCGACGATGTCTCGGGATTAAGGCCAGAGGCGGTCCAGCTCCTCAAGACCTACATTCGACTCGGCGAACCACGTCGATTCGTCGTCACCGGCGATCGTGCCGTGGCCGATGGTGGAGTGATTGTCGGTCTCGCAGAAGCGGCCCATCAAACGGCGACCGTCGTCCAGCTCCAGCCCCTGGACGTGGGCGCCGTCGAGGAGCTCATCAGGCTTCGTCGAATCGAGGCTGAACGAAGCCCACAAGAGATTGTTCGACTGACCGGCGGGAACCCTCGCCTCGTGTCGCTGTTGGTGGGTTGTTCCTCTCCAGATGACGACCCGCTGTTGCGATCGGCGATCTCGGGCACGCTCCGAGGATCGGGCATCGACGACCGCGTCCTCGGGGCGATCGCGCTGGTGGGTGCCGTTGAGGTGCACGATCACGACGTCTTCAGTCGACGACTGGGCATCGATCGTGATTCGTGGTCCGAGTCGGTGCGATACCACCTGTCTACGGGCGTGCTCGTCGAGGAATCCGGACAGGAGACGACCATTCGGGTTCGATCACCGCTTGTTCGTCGACGTTTGGCCGACACCGTCCCACATTTCGAACGCGACCTGCTCGTGGAATGGGCCGCAGACCATGTGGGTTGTTCGAGCCCGAATTCGCGCCGAACGCCGGCACTCTCACTCACCGAACATGAGCCGGGGACTCGTCTACAGGATGCAGCGATCGCCGCAGCCGATGACCGGCGTCGGGCATGGTCGCTGATCGCATCCGCCGGCTCGAACCATCAATCCGAAGCGCCCACCACCACGTCGCTACGAGCGTCGCTCGTGGATCCCGTCGACACGGCGATCGTCGACGCGGTTGCTGACGGGATGACCAATATCGAGATCGCGCAGCACGTCCACCTCAGCCCGAACACGATTCGAAACCGGCTCAACCGGCGATACGGCGTCCGGAATCGGGCGAGTCTCGTGACTGCGGTTCGGGCAGAGTCCAATCAGCCCCTAGGTGTGTGACCTCGCTCGGTCGTGGCAGGGTGTATCGGTGGGAATGCCGGACACCGAAATCGGCCTCCAGATCATGGGGATCCTCAACACGACGCCGGACTCGTTCAGCGACGGCGGGCGATGGGGCACGGTCGATCGTGCAGTCGCCCAGGCCGAGCGGATGCTTACCGACGGGGCGGACATCATCGACATCGGGGGCGAGTCGTCTCGCCCCGGCGCCGATCCAGTCGACGAGCAAGAAGAGCGGCGTCGTGTTCTTCCGGTGATCCAGCGGCTTGCCGGACGGTGCGTCATGTCGATCGACACCGCAAAGCCGCAGGTCGCCGAGGCCGCGCTCGAGGCCGGGGCATCGATCGTCAACGACATCACGGCGTCGCTCGAAGCGGTTGCCGGGCACTTCGGCGCCGGGTGGGTGGCGATGCACATGCAGGGCGAACCGCGACGGATGCAGCACGATCCGCGATACGACGACGTCGTCGCCGAGGTTCGCGCATTTCTCGACGACGCGGCCGACCGTGGTGAACGTGCGGGCGTTGGGCAACTGTGGCTCGATCCCGGAATCGGATTCGGCAAGACGACCATCCACAACCTCGATCTGCTTCGCCATCTGCCTGCGCTGATCGAGCTCGGCACCCCTGTGTTGGTCGGCGTCAGCCGAAAGCGGCTTACCGGACTTCTCCATGCAGCCGCTGACTCGGGCGAAGCGCTCGATTTCTCGTCCCTCGACGACTACGACCCGGTTTCTCCCGACGATCGGTTGGAGGCGTCGATCTGGTTGGCGGGATGGTCCTGGGCGTGTGGGGCACGCATTGTCCGCGTCCACGATGTCGGACCGACGGCTGCGGCCCGTGACTATTTTCGCGCCACCGGCCACTACTGAGGGTCACTTCGTCGACAACCACACACTCCCCGACGATGCACGGCATGATGGGATGCGCAACGATGCAGTTCATGCGCGCGGCCAAGTGGTCGCCGCGCCCCGAAAGGACGAGCCATGGCCGCAAGTCGCCAGCTGAAAGGCAAGTGGGCGCTTGGAATCGAGCCACGCCATTTCACGTGGGTGCTCCGCGACCGATTGGCGGTGTGTGAGCGACTCGGCGGTTATGGAGATGCGCATCGCAAAGTGCGGCGCCAAGAAGAGATCATCTGGACTCGAGTCAACGGATTCGATCGGATCCTGTCTCTCATCCCGAACAACGCGAACCTGCACAACTACGACGAAGAGGACATGGCCTGGATTCATCGTCCATTCCGAGGACCCGAGGATGGTGCTCGTTACCTGGGAGCGCTTTTTGCGGATCTCCAGACGTTGACGACACAAGGCTTCAAGATCCTGATGCATCGCGAGGAGCTCGGCGATCACGTGTCGGGCATTATCGCTGGATACCTCGTCTGGAGCGGGATGGTCCCCGAAGAGCCCAAGGCGATCGTCACCATCGAACAGCTGCTGTCGCGGCCCATGGGACCCCTTGCCCGCGAGATCGTGAACGTCGCCGCGTCGATCAATGCGGAGGACATCAACCTTCCATGACCGACACGATCGAATTGCGCGGTCATCGCGTGATGGCGTTCTGCGGCATCCTTCCCGAAGAAGAGGAGCGGCGTCAGCCGTTCGAGGTCGACATCGACATCGACCTTGACGTGTCTCGCGCAGCCGAGACCGAAGATCTCGACGCAACGATCGACTACGGCGGCGTCATCGCCGCCGTTCAGGCGCTTGCGGATGAGAATCGATACGGGCTTCTCGAGCGGTTCGCCTCCGAAGTCGCCGCGCTCGTGCTCGCCAATCCGCTGGCAAACGCAACGAGAGTAACGATACGCAAACTCCGTCCTCCGGTTCCGCAGGACATCGCCAGCTCGGGAGTCACCGTCCGCCGGGAGCGTGATCATTCGTGACACGTCGAGCCTTTCTCGGGCTCGGCTCCAACCTCGGAGATCGCTGGGCTCACCTCAACCATGCCATCGGTCGACTCCCCGACGTCGTCAAAATCTCGTCGGTGTGGGAGACCGCTCCCGTCGGGGGACCCGAGCAGGACAACTATCTGAACGTGGTCGTGCAGCTCGCAACGGATCGGACCGCCCGACAATTGCTCGCGGTATGTCGGGAACGCGAGGCGGACGCCGAACGGGTTCGAACCGAACGATGGGGCCCTCGAACACTCGACGTCGATGTGCTGTGGATCGATGGAGAACGGGTCGATGACCACGATCTCGTCGTGCCGCATCCACGAATGTTCGAACGGGCCTTCGTGCTCGTGCCACTGCGCGAACTTGCCCCCGATGTCGTACCGGACACCTTCGTCCACGACCCAGACGACGTGTGGCTGTGGAGCCCCGAGGACTGATCGGTGACCCGGCCGTTCTCGCTCGTGGGTCCTGGCCGCGCCGGCCGGTCGCTGGCGGGGGCGCTCGAATCGCTTGGTTGGTCCGAGCACGCCCGATTTGGCCGCGACGACGATCCGGCGGGCGCCGCCCGGGACGTCGAGTTGTGTGTGATCGCCACTCCCGATGCGGCGATCGAGGAGGTCGCGCAACGGATCGACCCGGGGCCGGCGGTGGTCGTTCACCTGTCGGGCGCCACGCCGGTGAGCGTGCTGTCGCGCTTCGAGCGGCATGGCGGCCTCCACCCGCTGGTGGCGTTACCTGAGCCAGCACGAGGCGCATCGTCATTGCGGTCTTGTTGGTTCGGGGTCGGCGGAGACCCGCAGTGCGCCGAGCTCGCCGAGACGCTGTCGGGCCGATGGTTCTCGGTCGCTGACGAGCATCGGCCGGCGTATCACGCTGCAGCGACAGTTGCGGCCAATCACGTGACCGCCATTCTCGGTCAGGTCGAACGCATCGCCGAGCTCATTGGCGCGCCGGCTGGGCCGTTTCTCGACTTGGCGCAGTCGTCGCTCGATGCGACGAGAGAACTCGGAGCCGACGCCGCGTTGACGGGCCCGGCGAGGCGGGGCGACGACGCCACGCTCGACGCCCATCGCCAGGCACTGCGAACGTCACTTCCGCTCGACGCCGTCGCCTACGACGCCCTCGTCGAACTGATCATCTCGCACCTCGCCGGCCCGGCCTGAGGCCTCGACCGTTCGCAACGACGGAGTCCCTCTCCGCTGAGCTCCGTAGCCTCGTCGGGATGGACATCATCCATGACCCCGGTGACACTCGGTCGAGACTGGATGCCGAACGTCGAGCCGGGCGTACCGTCGGTTTCGCCCCGACGATGGGCGCGTTGCATGACGGCCATCGTTCATTGATGGCCGAGGCCAGCTCGGCGAACGATGTCGGAGTGGCGTCGATCTTCGTGAACCCACTGCAGTTCGCCGAGGGTGAGGATCTCGATTCGTACCCTCGAACGCTCGATGCGGATGCCGAGATGGCCGAGGCTGCCGGAATCGATGTGCTGTTCGTGCCGTCGGTGCGGCAGATGTACCCGAGCAGTACGTGGACGACCGTGTCACTCGAGGTCGTGACCGAGCCGTGGGAGGGAGCGAGTCGTCCGACGCACTTCAGTGGTGTGGCGACTGTCGTGACGAAGCTGTTCAACATCGTTGGGCCGTGCCGGGCGTACTTCGGCGAGAAGGACTTTCAGCAGCTGGCGATGCTCCGGCGCATGGTGTTCGACCTGAACGAGCCCGTCGAGGTGGTCGGCATGCCGACGATCCGCGAGGACGATGGTTTGGCGATGTCGAGCCGGAATCGGCGGTTGTTGCCCGAGCACCGCGAGGAGGCGTCGATCGTCAATCGCTCGTTGCAAGCTGGGGCGGCGGCGATCGAGGGTGGTGAACGAGACCCGCAGGCGGTCGAGGCTGTCGTCCGTGCCGTCCTCGCCGGTGGCGTTCATTGCGAGGAGCCCGACTATGTCGCCGTGGTCGATGCCGCGTCGTTGGCGGTGCCGGAGCGGCTCGCCGGCTCCGTGCGGTTGTTGACCGCCGTGCGCTTCGGGGACGTGCGGTTGATCGACAACCTCGGTGTCGATCTCGACGGTAGAGAGGCGGTCCTGGGGTCGTGAATCTCGAGGACGAAGAGATCACGTTCGTCGAGCCGGTGTACGCGCCGTGGGACGGACGACGGGTGCCGGTGACCTTGCTCGGTGGATACCTGGGTGCGGGCAAGACGACCGTGCTCAACGAAATGCTCGCCCGGACGGATGTGCCGATCGCTGTAATGGTCAATGACGTCGGGGACATCAACATCGACGCCGCGTTGATCCGACGCCACGACGGCGACACGCTCGACCTCTCCGGGGGATGCGTCTGCTGCAGCCTGAAGAACGGCTTTCTCGAAGCGTTCGGTCAGCTTCGGCAACGGCCGGAGCCACCGGAATTCGTCGTCGTCGAGTTGAGCGGAATCGCGGACCCTCGGTCGGCGGCGGGACTCTCGAACACTCCCGGCTTCGTGCTCGATTCGACAGTCGTGCTCGTCGACCTCGATCAGTTCATGGAGTTGGAGGGCCCGGAGTCGGTCGTGGCCGACGCGGTACGTACTCAGGTGCGAGCGGCGGACGTCGTATTGCTGAGCAAGCGTGACCTCGTCGATCAGTCGATGACCGCGCGGGTGACGGCTCGCGTCGAGGAGATTGCGCCCGGAGTGCCGATTCTTCCCGCGGCCAGCGCCCACTCGGCAGCCGGACTCATCGGTCTCGGAGCACGCCGTCCGATCCTCGACGTCGGTAGCGGGGCGTCACTGTTCGACCAGTACCGAACGCGCACGATCGAGATCCCGGGCACCACGACACGCGCAGCGCTCGATGACCTGCTCGACGACCTCCCCGAGTCGGTGTTGCGGGCGAAAGGGATCGTCCAGATCGAGACTGGCGAACTGTTGCTCGTTCATGTTGTTGGTCGGCGCCGAACGGTCGAGTCACTCCCGATGGCCGAATCAGCCGAGCCGACGGATCTCGTCGTCATCGAAGTCTGACTCGATCCGTCAGCGCGACCAGCGCAAGGTCATCGATGCCGCGAACGACTCGCCCGCTTCGATGATCAGCGGCGCATCGTTGAGGTCGTTCGGGGGACCCGATTGCGGTTCGACACACACCGCATGTTCGGGCATGTCGTAGACCACCCAGTGGTCGAGGGTGGACGAGATCTCGACGGTGAGCGCACCCCAACGGAGACGGGGATTGTCGGTGAGACCCGCAAAGCAGTTGTCCCACGGACCAGGTGGCGGCGTGATCTGTCGGCCGGTCGGGATCTCGTCGTCGACGGCGTACATGACGGCCGGATCAAAGTCGAGCTCAAGGGGTGCGCCGATGCCGATCTCTCGTCGGAACCAGGGGTGCCAGCCGACGCAGATCGGTTGCCGATCCGCCGCGTCGACAGTCATCTCGACGCGGAGTCGATCGTCGGTGAGGTCGAACGTTTGGGTGGCTCGTCCGCCGAATGGCCAAGGATCGGCGAAGTCGAAGCCGATCGAGCTCTCGTCGATGCGCTCCCATGGGGTCACGAACCCGTAGCCGTGGATGGCGTGAGGACCCATCGTCGTCGGGACGACGTACCGCTCACCGCCGAAGGTCAGGGTGCCGTCGCGTAGCCGCCCGGCAAACGGCACCATTGGATAGGCACCCCAGGCCAACGGGTCGCCGGGACCGCCCACGAGCAGCTGGTGTCCGAACACGTCGAGCGAGGAGAGGCGCCCACCGTGGGCAGCGTCGACCACGACCCGGGCGTCTTGCGAGGAAAGAACGAACTCGGCCATCGAGGGTTCACGCTAGCTTTGCGCCGGTGTCTCGCTATCTCGATCCCCCTCTTCATGATGTTCGCGATGTCGTCACTCGTGCCCTCGCTGAGGACCTCACTCCGCTCGGTGATCTGAGCGCCACGCTCCTCCCGTCGTATGCGTCGGCGTCGGCGACGTTCGTCGCGCGAGACGCCGGAATCGTTGCCGGGGCGGCGTGCGCACTTGAGGTGTTTCGACAGGTCGACGAGACGCTCGAGGTGACGTGGATTCAGCCGGACGGTTCCCTCATTCCTGGAATGACACCGCTGGGATCGGTGAGCGGATCCCTCGAGTCGATCCTGATCGCCGAGCGGACCGCGTTGAACTTCCTGATGTACCTGTCGGGGATCGCCACGAACACGGGCAGGTACGTCGATGCGGCGACGGGCCCGGCCAAGGTGTGGGACACACGCAAGACGACTCCGGGACTGCGTTCGCTCGAGAAGGCAGCGGTGCGGGCGGGCGGCGCTCGGAACCACCGCGGCAACCTGTCGGATTGGATCATGCTCAAGGACAATCATCTGATGGGCATGAGCATCACCGAAGGTGTCGCGTTGGCTCGAGATCGATGGCCAGGTCGCACGATCCATGTCGAGGCGGATCGTCTCGAACAGGCGTTGGAGGCCACCGCCGCCGGCGCCGACGCAGTTCTGCTCGACAACATGACCCCGGAAGAGCTTCGAGTGGCCGTTGCGAAGGTCAGCGAGGCTGTCGGTGCGGGTCGGCGTCCGTTGCTCGAGGCGAGCGGAGGGATCGACCTCACCACGATCGACGCCGTGAGCCACACGGGCGTCGACATGATCTCGACGTCCAAGCTGAGCTTCGGGGCGCCGACCCTCGACATCGGCCTCGACATCCAGTCACGTGCGGGCGCATGAGCGCCAATCTTCTGCTGACGGTCGACGTCGGCAACACACAGACGGTCATTGGACTGTATGACGGGTCATCGAGTGGAGTGAGTGCAGAAGACGGGCTGGTCGAGCACTGGCGCGTCAGCACGATCCCGGATCGCACGGCCGATGAGCTCGCCTCACTCCTCGGCGGCTTCTTCCGGCTGTCGCGCATCGCCGTCGACGACATCGGCGGTATGGCCGTGTGTTCGGGGGTGCCACGAGTGCAGTCGATGTTGCGGGGGTTCGCCGAGCGATATCTCCACGTCGACCCGACCGTCATCGGTCCCGGAGTGCGGACGGGCATGCCGATTCTCTACGACAACGCCCGCGAGGTGGGGGCCGACCGGATCGCCAACGCCGTCGCCACCTACGAACTCTTCGGCGGCCCGGCGATCATCGTTGACTTCGGGACGGGCAACAACTTCGACATCGTGTCCGCTGAGGGAGAGTTCCTCGGCGGGGCGATCGCCCCGGGTATTGAGATCTCGATGGATGCGCTGACCGGTCGAGCCGCCGCTCTCGGATCGATCGAACTGATCGAACCTCGAAGCGTCATTGGCAAGTCGACAGTGGAGTCTCTCCAGTCCGGTGCGCTCTACGGTTTCGCCGCATCGGTCGATGGCATGGTCGCTCGATTCCAGGACGAGCTCGGAGGAGAGGCGGTTGTCGTGGCGACGGGGGGTCTGGCGCCGGTCATCGCCCCGGTAGCGTCGAGTCTCGAACACGTCGAACCGCATCTCACGCTTCATGGCCTGCGGATCGTCCACGCTCGCAACAGCGGAGAGTCATGAGCGACAGCCCAACCCCATCCGTTCCGTACCGCTTCGACGTCGATTCGAACGTGGCCGCGCTCCAGGCGGCGCACGGCGAGATCGCGGATGGCCACGAGACCGGTCAGACCGCCACGATCGCGGGCCGGCTCATGCTCAAGCGGGACCAGGGCAAGATCGTGTTCGGAGTCGTGCAGGACTCGACGGGACGTATCCAGATCTTCGCTCCGGCGAAGACGACGCCCGACTTCGAGGGGTTCGCCGGTCTGAATCTCGGCGACTGGATCGGCGTGACCGGCGAGGTCATCAAAACTCGTCGTGGGGAGCTGTCCATCCGCCCGAGCGCCTGGACACTGCTTGCGCCGACCCGTCGCCCCTTCCCCGACAAGTGGCACGGCATCACCGACCCGGACACGAAGTACCGGCAGCGCTACGTCGATCTCTGGGTGTCACCCGAGGCGAACGATGCCCTGCGCAACCGCAGCCGGATCCTGTCGTTGACACGCCGCTGGCTCGAGGACCGAGACTTCATCGAGGTCGAGACGCCGATGTTCCATCACGTGGCGTCGGGAGCGATGGCGCGACCATTCGCCACCCACCACAACGCCCTCGACATCGACCTGTTCCTGCGGATTGCTCCCGAGCTGTACCTGAAACGCCTGACCGTCGGCGGCTTCGAGCGCGTGTTCGAGATCGGGCGGGTGTTCCGTAACGAGGGAATCTCGACGCGGCACAACCCCGAGTTCACGATGCTGGAGCTCTACTGGGCGTATGCCGACTACCACGACGTGATGGAACTGGTCGAGAACCTCGTCAGCCACCTCGCCATGGAGATCTGCGGTACGACGACCATCGCCTACGGCGACCGCGAACTCGATCTCTCGGCTCCGTGGCGCCGGGCCACGATGATCGACCTCATCTCCGAACACACCGGACTCGAGCTGTCGATCGACATGAACCGCGACGAGCTCGCATCCCTCGCCAGAGATCAGGGCGTCGAGGTCAAGGACTGGTACGGCCCGGGCAAGCTCATCCTCGAGATCTACGAGAAGACAACCGAGTCCGAACTGTGGGGTCCGGTCTTCGTGACCGACTATCCGAAAGAGGTCTCGCCACTGTCTCGGGACCATCGCGAGACACCAGGTCTGACTGAGCGGTTTGAGGCGATCGTTGCCGGCCGTGAGCTGTGCAATGCGTTCTCTGAGCTCGTCGACCCCGACGAACAACTCGCCCGATTCGAAGAACAAGAAGCCGAGCGGGCGGCAGGGGAGGCAGAGGTCATGGGCATGGACCGCGACTATGTCCGTGCGCTCGAGTACGGCCTGCCACCAACGGGCGGCCTCGGCATCGGTGTGGATCGCTTGGTCATGCTGCTCACAGACAGCTCGTCGATTCGCGATGTCGTGCTGTTCCCAACCCTGCGACCCGAACAGGGGATCGAGGTCGGCGGATCGCATCTCACCGACGAAGCCGACCCCGAAGACGACGCCGGGGCCGAAGTCGCCGAAGAGCCGACGTAGCGGGTGGCCGAGACCGACCACGAGCTCGCCCATCGCCTCGCCGACGAAGCCGGCCGCCTCCTCCTCGACCTTCAACGCTCCGCGTCGAGACTCGGATGGGGCCTCGAATCAGCCGGGGACCGTTCGGCGCACGAGTTCCTCGCTGACGCGCTTGCCACTCACCGTCCCGGCGACGCCGTCTTGTCCGAAGAAGGCGCCGACGATCGATCCCGTGTCGGCCAGTCGCGCGTGTGGATCGTCGATCCATTGGACGGCTCGTCGTCGTTCGGTTCGGGGAGTCCGGAGTGGGCCGTCCACGTCGCGCTAGTCGTCGACGGTGAAGTTCGCGCATCGGCGGTTGCCGCGCCCGCCCTTGGCACGACGCTGTCGACCCGTCCTGACGTCGTCGAGTCGGCGACGTCAGCCCGCACTGAGGCCGTCGCGACCGGCGATCGCGCTCGACCGCTCGTGGTCGCCGGGCGAAGTCGTGCGTGGGACGAGGGGCGAGTGGTTGCCGACGCAATCGGTGGCGACGTCGCGATGTGTAGTTCGGCGGGTGTGAAGGCTGTTCTCGTGGCGACGGGAGATGCCGACGTGTACGTGCACGATGCACCGCTGTACGAGTGGGACCTCTGCGCACCTGTTGGCGTGGCCCTCGGTCTTGGGTTGGCCGCTGTCGGACCCGATGCTCGGCCGCTCCGATTCAACGCGCCACGACCCGTCGTACCCGGTGTGATCATCTGTGACCCGGCGTTCGCAGATGGTGTCGTGGAGGGGTTGCGCATGCGCTGAGCGTGTTGCATACCTGACGATTGGTTGACGATCGGCCACAGATCGCTGGTTCTGTCGACGTTGTCCTCTACGATCTGATCGTTGCGAGGGGAACGGCGTGTGCGCTGTTCGTGCGGGCCGCTGACCCATTTCGATTCAGGACTTCGACGCTTTGGTTTCCCCCGACCATCCTTCTTCATCACCACAAGCGAGATTCGACGATTCGTCGACCACGAAGAGCGGTGCGTACACTCAGGAAGTCATGGCAGGAGTGAGCGTCCCTCGGACGACACGCACGCCGTTGGCGGTCGGTGATGTGTGTCTGTCCTTCGCGATCGTTCTGGTCGTGACCCTGTTGACCGGGGGTGTCGACGCATTGACCGACCCCCATCCGCTTGGGATCGGGCTGCTCGGGGCCATCGCCCTCCCGGTCGTGATCTGGTGGCGCAACGGCTACATCGTCGCCCGTTCGGTCCGCTGGAACGGAAACGCCGAACTGCTCGCCACATCGGTCGTCGGCGTGTCGCTCGCCATGATCGTTGGCAACTGGCTGCTCGACAACTCGCCGGCGCGTCGCTGGCAAGTCCTGATCACGGCTGGCTGGCTCATCTCGATGGCGTTACTTCGGTTCGTGCTTCGAGCACGAACCGCCGAAAACACGACGCCCGTCCGCGTTATCGTTGCCGGGAACACTCGAGAGGCGCTCGCGGTCCGTCTCGCCCTTCGCGCCGATGGCCGCACGGCGTATGACGTACAGGGCTTCGTGGTCGACCGGCTCGATGACGACGTGCCCGAGATCGTCACGCAACTCGCGCTCGGATCGATCGATCAGCTCCCGCATGTTGCCGAGAAGCTTCGGACCGAACTGGTTGTCATGTGTATGGGTTCGGTCTCCGAAGATCGGTTCGCACCCCTGGTCCGCCAGATGAACTTCCGCGGGATCGAAGTCGCGTTGAGTACCGGCCTGTCCAACGTTGCGCTGCGGCGCGTCAATCTCGGAACGGTTTCCGGGCGCCCGCTGCTTCGGATCACGCCGCCGCCACTCGGCGGCTGGCACCTCGCCGCCAAGCGCAGCCTCGACATCATCGGGTCGGCCCTCGTCATGCTCGTCGCCGGTCCGATCATGGCTCTCGCTGCGGTGGCGATTCGGATCGAAGACGGCGGCTCACCGATCTTCACCCAGAAGCGAGTCGGAAAGGGAGGCGAACCCTTCACCATCTACAAGTTCCGCACGATGGTGAACGACGCCGAGAAGCTCCAGCTCGACCTGACGAACGACCACGATGGACCCGTCTTCAAAATGACGAACGACCCGCGGATCACGCGTATCGGCGCCCTCCTCCGAAAGACGTCGATTGACGAGCTCCCGCAGCTCGTCAACATCCTCAAGGGCGACATGAGCCTTGTCGGGCCGCGCCCACTGCCGATCCACGAGGTCGAGGCAGCACCGGTGAGCTTCCTCGACCGTCATGCGGTGAAGCCTGGCCTCACCGGCCGCTGGCAGGTGTCTGGCCGCTCGGACACGGGATTCAAAGAGCTCGACGAACTCGATCGTTGGTACGTCGACAACTGGTCGCTCGGCCAGGACCTCGAGATCCTGGCCCGTACCGTGCCGGCCGTCCTGCTAGCACGAGGCGCGCGATGACCGCCCGCGACGACGCGGAGCCGATGCTCGGGGTCACCGAGACCTTCACCGTTCGTTCGAGCAATATGTCAACACCGGTGTCCGCCCGGCGCCGGTCGCTCGGGCGTGCTCGCAGTCTTCTGCACGGCCTGATTGACGTCGTGGGCCTCTTTGGCGTCATCGTGCTTGCGACGACGTGGCAGTGGGGCGCCGAGCATCTGTCGACATCAGATTCGGTGCGACAGGGCGTGCCGATCGCGCTGGCCATCGTCGGGTGGCTCGGCTGGGAAGGTCTGTACGACCGGGCTCAGAATCGGCGATGGCCGGCTACGACCGCTCTCGTTGGTCAAGCCGTGTTCGCCGCAGCGACTGCCTTCGCGCTCGCCGGATTTGTCTTCGCCATCGGTGACGGCGCACGCCGGTGGGTGGTCCTGGTCAGCGTGATGTGGTTTGTGTTCTTGGCACTGCACCACGGCGTTCGGGCGTTGCGTCGGGTGCACCCCAATCGAGTCATCGTTGCGGGAGAGGCGCGCGAAGCCGTGGCGATGCGTACCGCGCTTCGTGCAGATCGCTCCCACCGGCACGACGTCGTGGGTTTCGTGCTCGATCGCCTCGACCATGACGTGCCGGACATTGTTGCCGACATGGCGCTCGGCTCGCTCGATGATTTGCCGCACCTCGCCGATCGTTACGACATTGATCAGGTCGTGATGTGCATGAGCGGTTTGCGCGGCGACAAGTTTGCGCCACTCAGCCGCGAACTCAACCGCCGCGGCATCGATGTATCGCTGACGGACCTTGGCGACGTGGCTCGCCGACGGGTCCGGGTTGGCCACATCGAAGGTCGTCCGACGATCACCATCCGGCCCGCCGTGCGCAGCGGCTGGCGCATTCAAATGAAGCGCGCCGTGGACCTCGTGGTCGCCTCGGTGTTGTTGCTCGTGCTCTTGCCAGTGCTTGGTGCCGTGGCGCTTGCGATCCGTATCACCGACGGCGAAACGCCCTTCTTCTCGCAACAACGGGTCGGGAAAGCTGGCCGGCTGTTCACGATCTACAAGTTCCGCACGATGGTCATGGACGCCGAAGAGCTGAAGATCGACCTCACCAACGATCTCGACGGTCCTGTGTTCAAATTGGAATCGGATCCACGGATCACCCGGATCGGAGCGTTCCTTCGCAAAACCTCGATCGATGAGTTCCCGCAGCTCTGGAACGTTGTGCGCGGCGACATGAGTCTTGTCGGTCCTCGGCCATTGCTCGAGGAAGAGGTGTTGGCGGCGCCGCCGAGCTTCCGTGACCGCGAGCTGGTCACGCCGGGCATGACCGGGCATTGGCAGGTGTCGGGACGCTCCGACGCCGACTTCGACCAGCTCGACGAGCTCGACCGCTGGTACGTCGACAATTGGTCGCTCGGTCAAGACTTCGAGATCCTCGCCAAGACTGTTCCGGCAGTGCTCCTCCAACGCGGGGCCCGCTGACCGGAAGTCTGGGCGCTCTCGGTGCCCCGGTCGTCAATGTTCTGGGACGGCGGTTCGCTCCGTACGACAGGTGCAACTGGGTCGTTCGGCTCATGTCGGCGAACGCGTCGCCGACAAGGAGCGATATGAGGCGGTACACACTCTTTCTCCTGATCGTTGCGGCTGGCGTCGCTGGCTGGACCAGCGCGGCGTCGGCGTGTGGCGGGTTCTTCTGTCAGAACTCCCCCGTTGACCAAGTCGGCGAACGGATTGTGTTCTCCACCAACGCCGACGGGACGATCACGTCGCTCATCGAGATTCAGTACTTCGGCGAAGCCGACGACTTCTCGTGGATTCTCCCGATACCGGAAGCGATCGGTGCCGATGCGCTGGCCGTGCCCGACGGCGGCCAAGACGTCTTCACCGAGCTCCATCAGCTCACCGATGTCCAGTTCATCGCTCCCGAACCCTCCGACTGCGTCCGAGAAGATCAGGAGGTCATGGCGACGGCCGACGCTGCCGAAGCGGACGACGGCGGTGTGGAGATCTTCGGCAGCGGCGAGGTCGGACCGTTCGGATTCGACATCATCGGCGCAGAAGATCCCAACGCGCTCGTGACCTGGCTGCTCGACAACGACTATCGGGTCACCCCCGACATGGAACCGCTCATCAACACCTACGTCGATGACCAGTTCGCCTTCGTGGCGATGCGTCTCCTCGACGGTGAGAACTCCGACTCGATCGAACCGATCGAGATCACCTATCCGGGCGACAAACCGATGATCCCAATCAAGCTGACAGCGGTCGCTGCGCAGCCGAACATGCCGATCTGGGTCTGGTTCTTCGCTGAGGCTCGGACGGTGCCGACCAACTACGACGAGATGACGATCGCCACCGAAGAGATCGGATTCAACTCCTTCGGCGGCAACGACTACACCTTCCTCGTTCAGCAGCGAGCGAATGCGCTCGGCGGACAGGCATTCATCACCGAATATGCCGGTCCGAGCGCCGATGTCGGCTTCGCACATCCATGGCTACGAGAGAAGGCCGAGGTCCATCCCTACTTCACTCGTATGGCCACATGGATCGATCCCGAGGAGATGACGCTCGATCCGATCTTCGACATCGACGAAACCCTCGATGACGTCTCGAACGTCCGTGACGCCACCGGCCTCGATGGGCTCTACTCATGCGACCGCCAACAGCAAGGTGGCGGCTTCCTCGGCGGTCTGTTCGGCGGGGGCTCCGATGCGATCGATCCGTTCGATGGCACAGCTCAGGTGGTCGCGTTCACCCCCGAAACCGATGTCGAGCCCCGAGATCTCGCTCCCGTCGACGATGACGAGGAGCCCATCGACAGCGCGGCCTCGGACGACGTTGGCGAGTCCAGCGGCACCTCGACCTCTGTCGTTGCCGCGTTCGTGCTTGGAGTCATCCTCGCCGGAGGCGCAGCCTTCCTCTTCTCACGCCGCTCTACCAGCTGAACTCCGGGTTGCACGGTTGCTTCCCGGATGGGTCAGTTGCCTATGACTGCGGCGAAGCCCTTCTCGAGGTCGGCCAGGATGTCGTCGATCGTCTCGAGGCCGACGGACAACCGAACCAGACCAGGGCGGACGCCCGACGCCTCCTGCTCTTCTGGGGTGAGCTGGCTGTGGGTCGTGGAGGCCGGGTGGATCACGAGCGACCGAACGTCGCCGATATTGGCGACGTGGCTGTGCAGGTCGAGCGCACCCACGAACGCCTGACCGGCCTCCGCGCCGCTCGCGAGGTCGAACGCCACGATCGACCCGTGACCCTTTCCGCCGCCCAGCGACTTGGCGCGGTCGTACCAACGAGAGGACGGCAGCCCGGCAAAGGCGACGTGGCTGACCTCGGAGCGAGCGTCGAGAAACTCGGCGACTGCTTGGGCGTTCTGTGAGTGACGTTCCATCCGAAGGCTGAGCGTCTCGAGTCCTTGGAGAAAGAGAAAGGCGTTGAACGGCGCGACCGCGGGGCCAAGGTCGCGCAGCAACTGCACCCGTGCCTTGATGATGTACGCGCCAGGTCCGAGGGCGGACCAGTAGGGGAGGCCGTGGTAACTCGGGTCGGGTTCGGTGAGGGCAGGGTGCCGTCCGCTTGCGCCGAAGTCGAACGTGCCGCCGTCGATGATGACGCCGCCGATCGAGTTGCCGTGACCGCCGATGAACTTCGTGGCCGAGTGCACGACGATGTCGGCGCCGTGCTCGATCGGCCGGATGAGCCACGGAGTGGCGACCGTGTTGTCGACGATGAGCGGGACGTTGTTGTCGTGGGCGACCGCAGAGATGCCCGCGATGTCGAGGACGTTGGCTCGGGGGTTGCCGATGGTCTCGCCGTAGAAGGCTTTCGTGTTGTCCTGCACGGCGTCGGCCCATGCGCCGAGGTCGTCGGGGTCGTCGACGAATGTGGCGGTGATGCCCATCTTCGGCAGCGTGTGGTGGAAGAGGTTGTAGGTGCCGCCGTACAGCGAGCTCGATACAACGATGTGATCGCCGGCTTCGGCGAGGTTGAGGATTGCGAGCATTTCAGCCGCCTGACCCGAGGCAACGACCAGTGCGCCGGGAAGGCCGACGGCAGTCGTGATGCCGCCTTCGAGCGCGGCGAGGCGCGCTTCGAGGACTCCTTGCGTGGGGTTCATGATGCGCGTGTAGATGTTGCCGATCTCGGCGAGGGCGAAGAGGTTCTGCGCGTGCTCGGCGTCGTTGAACACGAACGAGGTCGTCTGATAGATCGGCACCGCCCGACTGCCGGTGGCGGCGTCGGGTTCTTGGCCGGCATGGATCTGTGTGGTCTCGAAGCCCCAGTTGTTGCTCATTGTCTGCGCCCTTCTTCGTCTTCGGTTGAGTCGCGTCGGAGGCGACGGTACGGAGGGGTGCGCATCGACTCAAAGGGCTCTGGCGAATCCGTCGAGAACATTGGTCCGGTCAATCGGACAGCCGTGCAAGACTCCGGGGCATGGCTGGATCTCGTCAATTGATTGTCGTCGCGAACCGACTTCCGGTTCGGCGTGTGACCGTCGACGGGCAACCGCAGTGGGCGACGAGCCCTGGGGGTCTCGTTTCGGCTCTCGCTCCGGTCATGTCGGAGCGGCCGGAGTCGTTGTGGGTGGGCTGGACGGGTGCAGCCGGAAACGCTCCAGCGCCGTTCACGCACGACGGCATCAACCTTCATCCGGTCGAACTGTCGCGGGCCGACGTCGAGCTCTACTACGAGGGCTTCTCCAACGGCACCCTCTGGCCGCTCTACCACGACGCCATCAGCCAGCCCGAGTACCACCGGACCTGGTGGGACACATACGTGAAGGTCAATCGCCGCTTCGCCGATGCCGTGCTCAGCGTTGCCGACCCCGACGCCGTTGTGTGGGTGCACGACTATCAGCTCCAACTGGTGCCGGGCATGTTGCGTGAGGCGAGCCCGGATCTGCGAATCGGCTTCTTCTTCCACACACCGTTCCCCGCGCGCGAGCTGTTCTTGCGGTTGCCGTGGCGCAGCCGAGTCGTGAGGGCATTGCTCGGCGCCGACCTGTTGGGCTTTCAGAGCGAAGTCGGTGCCCACAACTTCCGACATGTTGTGCCTCGCGTGATCGACTCCGACGATCTCGAGGTGGAGGTCGGCGACGAAGACATCAGCTTCGTGGGCCGAACCGTCCGCACCCGAAACCTCCCGATCGGGATCGACTTCGACCGGTTCGAGGCGGGCGCGTCGACCCCCGACGCTGCGGATCATCAGGCCGAGCTCCGTGCGCAGCTCAACCAGCCGCGGCGTGTGCTGCTTGGTGTCGACCGGCTCGATTACACAAAGGGCATCGAGCGACGCCTGCGGGCCTACAACGAGTTGCTGTCGGAGGATCGGGTGAGCGCGGATGACACCGTGTTGATCCAGATCGCCGAACCGAGTCGTAGCAACGTGAACGGCTACGCCGAGATCCGCGGGGCGGTCGAGCAGATGGTTGGTGAGATCAACGGCCGGCACGGCACGATGGCTCGCCCGGCCGTGCACTACCTGCATCGCAGCCACTCGTTCGACGAGTTGATGGGCTTCTACCGGCTCGCCGACGTCATGTTGGTGACGCCGTTCCGTGACGGCATGAACCTCGTGGCAAAGGAGTACGTGGCGACACGGTTCGATGACACCGGAGTGCTGGTGTTGAGCGAGTTCGCCGGCGCCGCTCACGAACTCCATGACGCAGTACTCGTCAACCCCTACGACATCGATGGTCTCAAAGAAGCGATCGAATACGCGGTCTTCATGCCGATGGAAGAGCAGACGAGGAGGATGACGGCGATGCGTACGGCGATCGAGACGAACTCGTCGGCGGCGTGGGCCCGCGGCTTCCTCGAGATTCTCGAATCCGCCTGACCTCGTTCGACCACCCCGAATCCCGAAACTGCTGAGGACCACCATGCACGAGCGCGCCGGACAACCCGCTCTTCCCGACGATCTCGTCGACGTTTCCGCCTTGCTGGCGGCTTATCACGACCTGACACCCGACCCCGATGATCCGGGCCAGCAGGTGAGCTTCGGCACGTCGGGCCACCGTGGATCGGCGCTGGACACGAGTTTCAACGACGCCCACATCGCGGCGACAACCCAGGCCATCTGTGAGTACCGAGCCGGCCAAGGGATCGAGGGACCGCTGTTCATCGGTAAGGACACTCACGCCCTGTCCGAACCGGCACATGCCACGGCGCTCGAAGTTCTGGCCGCGAACGGCGTGACGGTGATGGTTGACGCTGCGGATCGTTTTGTGCCGACACCTGCGATCTCGTTGGCGATCCTGTCGCACAACCGAGCCGATGGCGTTGGGCACGCGGATGGCATCGTCGTCACGCCGTCGCACAACCCGCCTCGTGATGGGGGCTTCAAGTACAACCCGCCACACGGTGGACCGGCCGACACCGACGCCACAAGCTGGATAGCGGACCGTGCCAACGAACTGCTCCGATCCGGCAACGCCGACGTGAAGCGGGTTTCCGAAGTGGCGGCTCGATCGGCAGACACGACCCACACCCACGACTACCTGGGTGCGTACGTCGCCGCACTGCCAGCAGTTGTCGATCTCGATCTGATTCGCTCGTCAGGCGTGCGCATCGGCGCCGACCCGATGGGAGGAGCGGCCGTCGACTTCTGGGGTGCAATCGCCGAGACGCACGGCATCGACCTCACCGTTGTGAACCCCGAGGTCGACCCGACGTGGCGCTTCATGACCCTGGATTGGGACGGCAAGATCCGCATGGACTGCTCGTCGCCCAACGCGATGGCATCCCTCGTCGCTGCCCGTGACAGCTACGACGTGTCGACGGGCAACGACGCCGACGCCGATCGCCAC
>JAHDDK010000014.1:0-28834 GCA_020629375.1 Acidimicrobiales bacterium | reverse complement strand
CGAGATCATCGCCAAGACGGGCTCGTCGCCGAGCGAGCACTATGCGCGGCTCACCGCCGAGCATGGCGCGCCGGCGTACGCCCGGATCGATGCTCCGGCGAACCGAGAGCAGAAGGCCACGCTCAGGGGCCTGTCGCCCCAGCAGGTCGCCGCCACCGAGGTTGCCGGCGAAGCGATCACTGCGACGTTGACCGAGGCTCCGGGCAATGGCGCCGCGATCGGCGGACTCAAGGTTCAGACCGAGAATGCGTGGTTCGCTGCTCGCCCTTCGGGTACCGAGGACGTGTACAAGATCTATGCCGAGTCGTTCCTCGGCGCCGACCATCTCGCCCAGGTCCAAACCGAAGCGAAAGCCCTCGTCGATTCCGTGCTGGCCTGATCGGTCGACTCATTCCTGGCACGGCTTTCGCGTCCTCGGGTCTGGCGGCCAGCCGCGCCTTGATTGGAGATACCCGCCGTCGCCGGTTACGGACCGTAGCGGCCGATTCAGACGATGAGGTTTTCGACTTTGTCGACGAGGTGATCAGCGGCGGCTTTGAGTGCTGCGCCGCCGGCGGTCTCGGCGAAGGGGTCGATCGCCGTCGTCGCCTGGTCGGCGTAGCGGCGTGCATCAGCGTGGGCTGAACGCAGCGCTCCGCTGGCCTTGACCAGCTCGCGTGCTTCGTCCCGAGCGGTTGTATCGATCGGGCGTCCGAGCAGCTGACGGAGATCGGCACCGACCTCGCCGTGGGCCATCGCCCGGATGACCGGCAGCGTGTAGACGCCCTCGATCATGTCGTTACCTGCGGGCTTGCCGAGTTCTTCGTCGGTGGCGGTCAAATCGAGAATGTCGTCGACGATCTGGAACGCGAGGCCGTACGCGCTGCCGAACGTGGTGAGCAGATCGATGCGGTCCCGTTCGAGGCCGGCGACGATGCCGCCGATTCGACACGCGGCGGCGAGCAGCGACGCCGTCTTGCCATCGATCGACTTGAGGTAGGACTCTTCGGTCCGGTCGACCCGGTACAGGTACTCGAGCTCGCGAACCTGGCCGTCGCAGAGTTGGCTGATCGTGCTGGCCAACAGGCCGGCGACTTCGGTGCCAAGTGAGGCGGCGATCTCCGATGCGCGACCCAACAAGAAGTCGCCAGCGAGGATGGCATGTTGGTTGCCCCATTTGGAGTTGACGCTCTCGACGGCACGGCGTGTCGTGGCTGCGTCCATCACGTCGTCGTGGTACAGCGACCCCTGGTGCACGAGCTCGACGGCGACCGAGCCGAGGATCACCTCGTGTTCGGCGGGGGCGAACTCGACCGACGATGCGGCGGCCGACGTAATGCAGAAACCCGGACGGACACGCTTGCCACCGGCAGAGATCAGATGCGATGCGATGTCTTTGAGCAGCTCGTTGTCGGTCTGTACCGACGCGTGCAATTCCGCTTCGACCCGGGTGAGATCTTCGGCGAGTGTCGGCACCTGCTCCAGCGGGCTCGTTGTCGACATGTCCCAATCGTACGAAACCTTGTGAAACAACGCGCAACCAAATGGGAACGGACCGACCGGGAATGAAATCGGATTTCTGAGCGCTAACCCCTCAACAGGTCCTGCCGACTGGCAGGGGACGCCCCGTCTAGCGACAGGTCCGACGACGCACCGCCACTCGAACGTGCGCCGTCGGACCTGCTCGGTAGACTCGGCACACACCAGGTCGCAAGGAGAAGTCGTTGTTCGAAAGATTCACCGATCGTGCTCGACGGGTCGTGGTGCTCGCGCAGGAAGAAGCTCGCCTGCTCAACCACAACTACATCGGCACCGAGCACATCCTGCTCGGTCTCATCCACGAGGGTGAGGGCGTTGCCGCCAAGGCCCTCGAATCGCTCGGCATCTCGCTCGAAGCCGTCCGCAGCCAGGTCGAAGAGATCATCGGCCAGGGCGGCTCGTCACCCAGCGGACACATCCCCTTCACGCCGCGTGCGAAGAAGGTTCTCGAGCTGTCCTTGCGAGAGGCACTGCAGCTCGGCCACAACTACATCGGTACCGAGCACATCCTGCTCGGTCTGATCCGAGAGGGCGAAGGCGTTGCGGCTCAGGTACTCGTGAAGCTCGGCGCCGACCTCTCCCGGGTCCGCCAACAGGTCATCCAATTGCTGTCCGGCTACTCCGGTCCGTCCGGTAGCGGCTCGGGATCGGCCCCATCTGGTGGAGGCGAGAAGGCTGGTGCCACCGCTGGTGGCAGTGGTACCGGCGACGCGAACGGCTCGCTCGTCCTCGACCAGTTCGGCCGCAACCTGACCCAGGTTGCCCGCGACAAAGGTCTCGACCCCGTCGTCGGCCGCTCCCGTGAGACCGAGCGGGTCATGCAGGTGCTCTCCCGTCGCTCCAAGAACAATCCTGTCTTGATCGGTGAGCCCGGCGTCGGCAAGACCGCCATCGTCGAAGGCCTCGCCCAGGCGATCGCCAACGACGATGTTCCGGACACCATCCGCAACAAGCAGCTCTACACGCTCGACCTCGGCGCTCTTGTCGCCGGTTCGCGTTACCGCGGCGACTTCGAAGAGCGCCTCAAGAAGGTCCTCAAAGAGATCAAGACCCGCGGCGACATCATCCTCTTCATCGACGAGATCCATACCCTCGTCGGCGCGGGTGCCGCCGAAGGCGCGATCGATGCGGCGAGCATCCTCAAGCCGATGCTCGCTCGTGGTGAGCTCCAGACCATTGGTGCGACCACGCTCGACGAGTACCGCAAGCACCTCGAGAAGGACGCTGCTCTCGAGCGCCGCTTCCAGCCGGTCAAGGTCGAAGAGCCCTCCGTGGCGCACACGATCGAGATTCTCAAGGGCCTGCGCGAGCGGTACGAAGAGCATCACCGGGTCACCATCACCGACCAGGCGCTCGTGGCGGCGGCCAACCTCGCCGATCGCTACATCTCCGACCGCTTCCTCCCGGACAAGGCCATCGACCTGATCGATGAGGCCGGCTCGCGTCTGCGCATCAAGCGCATGAACACGCCGCCCGAGTACAAAGAGATCGAGGCCGAGATCGCCGACGTCGTCCGCCAGAAGAAGGTCGCCGTCGAAGAGCAGCAGTTCGAAGACGCCGGACGCCTGCGTGACCGCGAGAAGGAACTGCTCGCCAAGCGCGAAGAGGTCGAGGCCGAGATCAAGGCTGCAGGCACCGATCTGTTCGACGAAGTCGACGAAGAAGCGGTTGCCGACGTGCTCAGTCTCTGGACGGGCATCCCGGTTCAACAGCTCACCGAAGAAGAGACCCAGAAGCTCCTTCGGATGGAAGACGAACTCCACAAGCGGGTCATTGGCCAGGAGGACGCCATCCAGGCAGTGTCCAAGGCCATCCGCCGGACGCGAGCGGGCCTCAAGGACCCGAAGCGTCCGTCGGGTTCGTTCATTTTCCTCGGCCCCTCTGGTGTCGGCAAGACCGAGCTCGCCAAGACGCTCGCCGAGTTCCTGTTCGGTGATGAACAGGCGTTGATCAGCCTCGACATGTCCGAGTACATGGAGAAGCACACGGTCAGTCGCCTCGTCGGTTCACCTCCCGGGTATGTCGGCTACGACGAGGGTGGTCAGCTCACCGAAGCCGTCCGCCGCAAGCCGTTCTCCGTGGTGCTCTTCGACGAGATCGAGAAGGGTCACCCGGACGTGTTCAACACGCTCCTCCAGATCCTCGAAGAGGGTCGCCTTACCGATAGCCAGGGTCGCTCGGTCGACTTCCGCAACACGGTGCTGATCATGACGTCGAACCTCGGTACCCGAGATCTCCGCAAGGCGAACCTCGGCTTCACCAAGGCCGACTCCGCCGTGAGCTATGAGCGGATGAAGGAGAAGGTCAACGATGCGCTCAAGGATCATTTCCGTCCGGAGTTCCTGAACCGCATCGACGACACGATCGTCTTCCACGAGCTCAGCCAAGAAGAGGTCCGTCAGATCATCGACATGATGATCTCCCGAGTCGCGAAGCAGATGGCCGACCAGGGCATGGGCCTCGAGCTGACCGACGCCGCCAAGGATCACGTATCGGTGAAGGGCTACGACCCGACGCTCGGTGCACGTCCGTTGCGTCGTGCGCTCCAGCGTCTCGTCGAGGATCCGCTGTCCGAGAAGCTCCTCTACAAGGAGTTTCGGGCCGGCGAGATCATCATCGTCGACGTCGAGGACGACGCCGAGATGCCTGGTGAGAAGACGGTTGTCTTCCGAGCGATTGAAGGCTTCGAACCACCGCCGATCGAAGAACTCGAAGACGCCGATCAGCCCGTCTGATCCAGCATTTCTCGACGCACATTTCGACTGTCCGACCATCGGATTTCGATCCGATGGAGGTCCGGAAACATCGCGTTCTTCTGGCCGTCTCGAAATGGCCGTCGGACACGCCAACGCCTACCGTGGGACGCCGTGGTCTCTCTCCGACGCCTTGTCGTCGTGTTCGTTGCGCTGCTCGCCACAGCGTGTCAGGTCGATGCGGTCGTCGACATCGAGGTCACCGAGGACGGGTCGGGGCTGGTCCGGCTCACCACGGCGTTCGACGAAGAGATCGTGGAGGCGGCACCGGAGCTCCGAGAGGGCCTGCGAGTCGATGATCTCGCCGCTGCGGGATGGACGGTCGAAGGACCGCGGGCGGCCGAAACCGGCGGTGCAGTCGTGGTCACGGCATCCAAGCCCTACAGCTCTCCTGACTTGCTGCAGCGAGTCCTCGACGAGATCGCTGGCCCCAACGGTCTGTTCACCGACTTCGATGTCGTGCGCGAACGCTCATTCGCTCGCACGACGTACACGTTCAGTGGCACGGTTGATCCGAGCATCAGCCTGGAGACCTTCGGCGACGAGACACTCACCGGGCTGGGTCTCGATGGGCCACTCGGACTGACCCTCGCAGAGCTCGAAGCAGCGGCCGGTCGACCCCTCGACGAAACGGTGAACCTCACGGTCAACGTCCAGCTGCCGGAGAACGTCGAGGCGAATACGAATCTGATCGACGGTATGACGGCCACGTACGAGGTCCGCCCAACCGACCCGCTTCCGACGACAATCGATGTCCGTTCGAGTGTCGAAGATCGTCTGCCCCGCATCTGGGCTGCTGTGGCGCTCGTTGCGATCGCACTGCTGGCGACGCTGCTCGTGTTTCGAGTCCTGGCAAGCCTCGCGGGCCGCCGCGGCAACCCCGAACGCGACGATGACAAGGTCGAGATGCGCCGACCCGACAAGCGTCCAACCGAGCCACAGACGGCCACGGCCCCACGCGAGCGGACTCCACGGTTGGAACTCGTCGTACTCGACGCACGCGGCGTCCTCTACGACGAGGCCAACGACATTGGGGCCCGCCTCGTTCCCTTCGTCCGGTCGCGGGGATCGAAGGCGTCCCTTCAGGAGATCAACGACGCGTTCCGGGCCGCTAGCCTCGGACGGCTCTCGACCTCGGAGCTGTGGGCCGAGCTTGGGCTCGACGCAGATCCCGGCGAGCTCGATCTCGGATACACGACGGAGTTCCGCCTCCGGGACGGAGTCCTCGACTTCATCGACCGGCTGCACGAGCGGGGCCTGCGCGTGGCGGTGATCACCAACAATGCTGTCGGCTGGTCGAAGGCCATTCGGGCCCGCTTCGACCTCGATGCCCGGGTCGACACGTGGGTGGTGTCGGGCGAGATCGGTACACGCAAGCCCGACGCTGCGTTCTTTGAGGCGCTTCGGCGGATGACGGGTGTGGAGTTCGCCGACAGCTTGCTCATCGACGACCAGATCGACGACCTCGACATGGCCCGTTCGCTCGGGATGACCACCGCAATGTTCGTTCCGTCCGGGGCGCAACTGCCGTCGTCGTCACCACACCCTGTCGTGCACGGTTTCGACAGCTTCTTCGTGCGACGTCAGACGACGGCCTGATTCTCCACAGCCTGCCGAAGCCAGGCAGGTCGGACTCGGGCTCAGCTGTCTGTTACGGCGGCGGGTACGGCGTGGTCCGGGAGGCGACCCTTGCGGAAGACCCGCCAGAGGTCCGGCCCGACCTTTGGTTCGATGTCGAACCACATCGCATCCGTATACCGGCCTGTACGCGTCTCTTCGGAGCGCCCGAGGACACCGACATACGTGGCATAGCCGGGCTGACGATCCGACTCGACGAACAGGTGCAGCACCCGAGCCTCATGGAGGTCGACGTGATGCTCGAGGATCTCGGCGAGCTCCTCGGTTGCGTCCCATCGGTAGCGGCCCGGATTCTCGAATGGCGACGGGCGCCGCCGCCGTTCGGGCAACTTGTCCACGAGAATCACATCGTCGCCGACGACGAACATCTCGTCGCTCACCGAACGGAGCTCGGTGCCATTCGTCTTGTACAACGACGGCAAGCGATCGATGGTGAAGGTCGCTCCCGGCATCAGCTCGGAGTGGCGTTGTGGCTGATAGTTCGGTCCGGTCGACGGTGGGGCGGGCTCGTCTCGAAGGTCGATCGTGGGTGCCACCGGTGCCGGTTCGGGGTCGCTCAGCCGCACGGGCGCAATCACCGGGACGGCGTCCTCGGCCAGTGCCATCTCGGACTCATCGGCATCAGGCTCGTCGACCGGTGCACCTTCGACGGCGTTATCCATGTTCTCGTCGTGTGCGACGGTGTCGAGGCTGATTTCGGGCTCGGCCGGTGGCATGTCGGCCGTGTCGGGAGTCATCGGAGCGTCGGGCACGGCTGCGACGACGTTCTCGGCGTCGTCGATGTCGGGAGCTTGGGCGTCGGAAGCGTGGGTGTCGGTCTTCGCATCGTCGTCGACGAGTGGCTCGGCACTGAGGGCGTCCGCTGCTTCGTCGAGGTTTTCGATGTCGACCACCTCCGAAGCGGCCTGGTCCTCGACGACCGGGTCGGACACCTCATCGTCGATCGTTGCCTCGCCGTCGTCCGCCAGCTCCGTCGACGCAGGGGCGATGTCGCTGGCGTCGATTGATGAGTCGTCAGCGACGGTCCCGGGATCGACCGGTGTCTCATTGGCTTCGGACGTGGTTTCCTCGTCCGGCGAGCCGTCGCTGTCCCCGTCCACCCCGACGATCGGCCCGGAAGCTGTGGACATCGTGTCGTCGAGTGTGACGTCGACGGGATCGGCGTGGACCAGATCAACCATCCGTCGACGCACGATCATCGGACCGTCGTCGCTCGATTCGAACACGTCGACTTCGGTCAGCGACACGCTGAGGGTCGGCAGTTCGGCATCCAGGAGTTCTCGCCGGCCCTCGTGGGCGGTCAATACGACGAACTCGTGCCGGCCTGTGAGGGTGATTGTGGTGTTGGGTCGCAGGTCGAGGAGGCTCTCGTAGAAGGTGGCGGCATCGCCGTAGAGGCCACTGAGGTCCCGCAACTGGAGCGATGCCAACCAATCGTCGATGTCCGACAATCGGTCGATGAGCTCGATGTCGTCGCCGACGAGTCCATCGAAGACCACACAGCACAGCGATCCGTCGGATTCGAGTGTCAGCGATGCGGGTCGGTCGCTGGCGCTGGTCTGGTCCCAGATGGCGACGCGGAGGCCAGTCGTTTCGGGCTCGAGCTCGGCAGCGAGCACTGCGGCGAGGCTTTCGCGGAGCGCCGTGCTCGGCTGCATAGCTGCGAGCCCAGCTTCGGTGATCGTGTAGAGCGTGTGTTGTTCCATGACCTGGAGGACCGTGACTTGGGAAGAGCGTGGTTAAGCGAACACTCGCGAAGGTACCGCGCATTTCGGTCGCGCGAGAAAGCGTCCGGTCACGCTCCGTTGCGGGAAGGTCGACGGATCGCACGTTCGGCGAAGCGGCGATTGTCCATTCGGGTGAATGTCGCAACGGCGGTCGCGATGGTCTGTCCGTCGGCTTCGGCTGTCGCCTCCACGGTGAACAGTGTCTCATCCGCATCGATCAGCCCGGCCCGAATGCTGGCAGGGGTCTCGAGCGGGAACGGGCGCCGGTATTCGATCGACAGTGTGCGGGTGTAGCCGTTGTAGGGCAGGAAGCGCTGTACCGCTCCCATCACGTCGTCGAAGATTGCCGCGACGAACCCACCATGAGCCCGGCCCGGCGCACCCTCATATGCCGGACCGGCAATGACCGTGGCCTCGACCCCGTCGTCGGTGCGGCGAAGAACGACGTCGGCGGGGGCGAGCGCATTGGTCGTGCCAGAGAACGGGGACTCGAGGAAGGAAATGAACTCCTGGCCGATCTCGACGTCGTCGGAGGGGCCGGCCATGCGATCGATGAACCGCTCCATCCGCGAGTCGATGTCGCGCGGTCGAGATTCGGCGCCGAGACGTACCCGAACGGCGTCGACCGCTCGGACGAGGTCGTCGATCGTGTCGTCATCGGCGTCGGCGCGAACGAGATCGTCGGCGAGGCGCCGTACGGCTGCAGCCAGAGATTCCATTGGCCAGATCGTTGCCGATGCCGGGGTTCACCGTCGAACGGAGCGGCAATTGCCCCGATCTCGCGCCCGGCGCGCGAAGGTGCCACGAAAAAACCGCGTAGCTCACCACAGCGACCGTCAGTACCGGATGCCACAATGGCGAGACATGTCCTCTCCTCGCTACACCGAAACCGTCGAGGCGGTCTCCGAGCTGCGCGATCGGTGCCGTCGCTCCGAGTTGACCGCCGAGCAGTTCACCGTCGAGGTCACGGACGTCTTCTACGACTATCTCGCCGACGAAGATCCGCGCGACGACGTGATGAGCCTCGTCGACTACTGCGTGACCGTTGCCGAGTCGGTCTGCGACTTGGACCTGTTCGCCGACCGGGTGTTGCCCCAGCGACTCGACCATCAGCTCCGGTGGATCCTCGACCAGCAGAGCGACGGTCAAAGCCTGACTCACCTCGTCCGTCGGCTTCGGGCTCGCCTCGAAGAAGGCGACGTCGACGCCCGAACCGAACTCGTCGAACTCTGCCAACGCGGCTACGAAACCCACCAGGAGCTCTTCAGCGCAGTCGATTCCGAACGCGAAATCGTCGAACTCGCACACGAGTTCGGCGTGGTCGCTGCGCTCGACGCCGCCGTCCGACCCACCAGCGCCGGCAGGGTCGCTGGCGAAGAGAAAAGCCGCGGCATGGCGCTTCCTCGTGCGCTCGATCTGTTGGCGCACCTTGCGAATGACCCGATGCACGAGTGGGGGATGGCCGCCCGCGACTCGCTCGTCGACCTCTGTGGCTACGCTGAAACCGCTGGGCAGTCGGCGATCAGGATTCCCGTGCACCTGCTCAACGAGCGGCAACGATCGCGGCTCTATGAGATCTACTCGCAGCACGAAGAGGCGATCGGGCCCGAGATCGTGCGGATCTTCATCTCCGAACAACAGCTGCGGGATCGCGAGATCATCCGGTCAGCGCTGTGGCAGGCAAACGACGCCGCCCGGCTACCGCGCGCCAGCAACGCCACGACGAGCTAGATCCGATGTCCGGCGTCTCGCCGACCATGGTCATCGTGACCGTCATGGTGCTCGGGTTTGTTGTTTTGCTGATTGCGCCAACCGTGCATCGCCGGCGTGCCGTTCGGTCTCGTGAGACAGTGGCCGCCGACCGCGAGGCCCGCGCCCGGAAGCGGCGAGACGATGGTGCCGCGTCTCGCTCGATGACGGATCACCAGTTGGCGATCCGCGCGCGCGATTCCTTGCTCCTCCGTGGAGTTCGGGCCGAGCTGCTTCGCGAAGGGTCATCCACGGCGCTCGTCTTCGACCCCGTCGATGAGTCGACCGTCGACGACGTGCTCAGCGGGCTGAGCGACTGACTTCGTCGGTCAACGCCGCGCGCGCATCGGCAAGCACCGGCCACACGTCGAGCCCATCCACCACGAGCGAACCAACGTTGATCGCTGGGTGCTCGGGGAGTGGATCGTGCTCGACGATCTCATGATCCCCAGTGAAGAACGGGTGATGACGGTGCGGGGCCGGCGGCGGCTCGACCTCGGCACCCGCCGGACCTGCCACCCAGATCGACAAGAGCTCGGGGTTCGCCTCGACCTCCTCCGCGAAGCCGAGGATGACTGCCAGCCGGTGTACGCACATGTCTTCGTCGTCGGCCGAGCACTCGGACTCGATCTCTTCGGGTTCGGGGACTTCGCCGGGCTCGCCGGCTGTGTGGAGCCGGAACTCGACCGTTACGGGCGCCTCGCCCTCGACCGCGATCACCCCGCGAACTCGGCCCACGTCGACCCCGACATCGGTGACCGCGCCGCCGCGATGCGCCCGTCGCGCACGAGCCATCCGTCCAGGGTCTCCGAGTTCGATCGCCAGACCGGCCACCGCCCGGGCCTCGTCGGACCGAAGGGGGCGTCTCATTCTTCTTCACCCTCGCTGACCGACAGCGCAAACGGATCCGGAGCGCCCCCGGTCTTCGTTTCGTCCAGGCTGACGAGTTCGCGCAGCTCATCGGTCGACAACTCGGTCAACCACGCGTCGTCACTGCCCACCACGACCTGTGCGAGTCGCCGCTTCTCTTCGAGCATCTGGTCGATGCGCTCTTCGAGTGTGCCGGCACAGACCATGCGGTGAACAAACACGGTCTGAGTCTGACCGATCCGCCACGTTCGATCGGTCGCCTGATCCTCGACAGCTGGATTCCACCAGCGGTCGTAGTGGATGACGCGGCTCGCCGCCGTCAGGTTGAGCCCGGTGCCGCCCGCTCGGAGCGACACGAGCTGGAGCGGAGCGCCGCCGCCGCTCTGGAACCGCTCGACCATCGCCGTCCGAGCTTTCAGCGTTGTTCCGCCATGCAAGAACGGCACGTCAAGGTCGAGGCGTTCGTGGAGGTGCCGAACGAGGAGATCTCCCATCTCGCGGTATTGCGTGAACACGATCGCGCGTTCGTCGGCGTCGAGGAGCGAGTCGACGAGTTCGTCGAACCGGTTCAGCTTTCCTGACCGGCCGGCGAGCTCGCCTTCGGCTCCTTCGCTGAGCAGATGCGCGGGGTGATTGCAGACTTGCTTGAGCCTCGTGAGGGTCGACAGCACCAGCCCGCGACGTTCCATCCCGGTCGCGGTCGCAGCGCGTTCGGTGAAGTCGGTGACGACGGCCTGGTAGAGGCCGGCCTGTTCGGCGGTGAGAGTCGCCCACGCTGTCGACTCGATCTTGTCCGGCAGATCGGGCACCAAACTGCGGTCGGCTTTGGTTCGGCGAAGCACGAACGGGCCGGTGAGACGACGCAGCCGGTCGAGGCGATCGGTATCGCCAGCATCGATCGGCTTGGCGAACGTGCGGCGGAACCAGCTCACGCCACCGAGCATTCCGGGATTGCAGGCATCGAGGATCGCCCACAACTCGGTGAGACGATTCTCGACCGGTGTGCCCGTCAGGCCAATACGCTGCTCGGAGCGCAACAGCCGAACCGCACGGGCAGCGTTGGTCGTGTGGTTCTTGATCATCTGCGCCTCGTCGCAGACGACGACGTCGAAGTCGATCGGCTCCAACTCATCGACGATTCGGGCCGCCGTGCCGTAGGTCGTGATGACGACGTCGTGGCTCGCCGCGGCGTCGGCGAGCGCGGCGCCCCGCGGGCGGTCAGCGCCGTGGACGATCAGGCATCGAAGCTCGGGGGTGAAACGCTCGGCTTCGGACTTCCAGTTCGACACCACCGACAACGGGCAGATGACCAGATGCGGTTGTGGGTCGAGATCGTCGTGCAACCGAGCGAGGGAGCGAGCGTAGAGATGAGCGAGTGCGGTGGGCGTCTTGCCGAGACCCATATCGTCGGCGAGTACGCCTCCGAGCCCGAGCCGGCCGAGAAACTGCAGCCAGCTCAGCGCCCGACGCTGGTACGGACGTAGCTCGCCACCGAAGCCCGGGGGCTCTTCGGCCTCGGTGAGGCGCTCGTCGGGCAGACCCCGCAGCAACTCGGCGAACCATCCGTCGGCAGAGAGATCCTGCTCGGCGTCTTCGAGGTCGGCCACCCGGGCGCGGAGCAACGCTGCGGGACTAAGCGTGTGGTCGTCGCGGCGATGCCGTTCGAGCCGATCGAGTGCTTTCCGGAGCTGAGCATGGTCGACTCGCACCCACGTGCCTCGAAGTGTGACGAGGTCGGCTGACGCCTGAGCCAGTTCGGTGATCTCGTCTGGGCTCAACTCGAGGTCGCCGAGAGCGATACCCCAGTCGACGTCGAGCATCGCCTGCGACACGCCGATCCGGCGTCCGAACCCCTGGCCCAGATCTTCTGCGTCGACAGGGGCCGCTCGGGCCGTGAGTCGAGGAGCGGCGGTCTGCATGCCATCGGGGATGACGAGGATGAACCCAGACGTTTGTGGCGACCCCGCGAGATCAAGTAGTTCGCCGACATCGAGTGGGTCGAGATCGATCGAGTTGGGTGGCGGGTCGCTCGGCATGGCCGCAAACACGGGCTGACGATCTCCGAGTCGTAGCAACAGACGCGTGATTCGACGTCGCAGTGCGGCGATGTCTCCACCATCACCGAACTCGGGGTCGGCGTTGATGCCCCACAGATCACCGACCGGCCGACGCTGGCCGTGGGCATCGGTGGCGACGAGCTCGAGCCGCCATTGCTGGTCGCCGTCGGGGAGCATGAGCTCGGCGCTGATGGTTGCCGACGGGGCGCCTTCGGCGTGCGCATGAGCGTCGGCCACGCGATCGGCGATCTGTGTGACTAGGCGTTCTTGCGCTGCGGTTTCGCTCACGAACACCGCGTCGGTCGACGACAGCGTCGCTGCGGCGCGTCGATAGGTGACGATGTTGGCGGCCCGGCTTCGCTCCAGCGGTGGCCTCCAGTCCGTGTTGCCCAGCGCTGAGCGGCATCGAGCATCGATCAACACGGCCACGATGTCGTCGGCGACCGTCGACCCCGATGACGGGCTGTCGATGGCGCCGAGAACCGGTGGCATTCGACGATCGAGGTCGGCCAGTCGAGCGTCGCTCACGGGGTCGGCGAGACGCCGCCAGAAGGAGCGCCAGCGGAGTCCGGCGCTCTCGAATCCCGGCATCACCCGACCCGTCTGCACACACTCTTCGGCCAGGCGACCCACCTCGATCAACCAGGCGACCGAGGCCGAATGGTTGTCGGACGGTCGACGAGTGCGGCACGCAGCGGAGAGTTCGATGAGCGGGAGGTCGACGACATCGACTCGCTCCGAATGGATGACCTCGGCAGCAGAAGAGGTCACGAGACGCGGTGTTGGGCGGTCGGCCAAGGCCGAACCGAGGTCTTTGCCAAGGACTCGGGTGGTGAGATGTACGACATCTCGGATCGACGCCGATCCATGGTGTGTCCAGGCCGCGACCCCATCTCCCGTCCAGCTGACGAGGAGATCGTCCGGAGACAACGCCAAACGGGACATCCTGACCACGCTATAAGCAGCGGAGCGAATGGGGTTCGGCTCTCTGACTTCTCCTGACGATCCTCACCTCTGTTCGGGTCGGCGATATGTGGCGCCGACCGCTGTCAACCGAGGAGCCACCGTTGAATCGAGGACAAACCTGCGTGGTAGTGATGGCTCATCTGCTCATCGCCATAGCGGTATTCGGCACCCGTCGGGCACGCGTTGCGCGCCAGACATTGCCCAGCGCACGACGATCCGTCACTGATGCGGTGCCAGCCGCACGCCTCGAGGTCGAGCATCTCATCGAGGGTCACGGCGCTGGCCGGGCAGGCGTCGATGCATGGTGTCGTCGCGCAGTCGGCGCATGCATGTTGTGGGGACTGCGGCGAGGTCTGGAGGGCGAGGGTCGTGACGAACGCGATTCGGTGGGCGACCCACGGGCCGAACGTCGGGTGCATGGTCAGACCGAGTGGTGATGTCGACCCCCACCCGACTCGTTCGGCAAGTCGACCAAGAGGCACGAGGGCCTCACCGGGGTAGACGACCTCGAATCGGTGTTCTGGGTGCGTAGTGGCCATCCAGTCAGCGACGAGGCGGCTCACGGTTTCGTCGAAGGGATCGTCGAGCGCGGTCGCTGTCGCCACCTCTCGATCCCATAATGTGCGACCGGCTTGGGCGAGCAACACCAGCGACTGCCAGGCACGCAGCTCGATGCCGGCGTCGACAAGTGCTCGTTGTGAGGCGGTGTCGAGGTCGTCGATCGCCAACGCTGCCTGAAGGTGCAGTCCTGCGTCGTCGAGTCCGGCCGAGATCATTGTGCCGCTTTCCGAAGGGCTCGCTGGAGTAGGCGTTGATCGCCCAGTCGTCGCCGGAGGGCATGTTCGAGCCCCGTGATCGGGTACAGGTTCTGCGGTGCCCGAGGCTCCTTGTGTGCTTCGCTCGAGAACCGAGGCAGCGCTGCGGTCACGAGGTCGGCGAAGGCGGTCGCGTCGCCGACGTCCCGACACCACGAGGTCGAGGCTTCGGCACGGATCACTCCGGCCCATCCGTGGGTTCGGGGACCGGGGAGGCGCACGTACCAGCTCCAACGAGCGAATGATGACGTTCCGATCGTGAACATGGGGCTGCGCTCGCCTGGCTCGAGCAGCGGCACGACCGCCTGCTCGGGACCGTCGAGGTACTGAACGTGCTGGGTCTTGATGTAGCCGATCGCCCGCGGTGTCGGCCGGCCTCGAAGCGGCCCGTCGAACACGATCAGATCTCTCGGTCCGGGGTCGGCGGGGATCATCGATGTCTCGAGTTCGGTCATCTGCTCATGGATGCCGAGATAGAGGTCTTCTGGCGAGGCGCTCCGGACAGTCACATGGCGGTAGATCCCGGCCTCGGTCTCGATCGGGCCGGCCGTGTCCATCGGCGGGGTGAACACGCCCCGCATGATTCGGACGTCGTCGACCGTGGCATCCACCGCGGTGCAGGCCACGGTGCCGGCGGCCACGGTGGCGCACGAACCGGCCACGACCGCGCCGTCTTCTCCGTCGCTCACCCAGATGCGGGCATCGATGCGCCGCACGCCGTCGACGAACCAGATCGTCTCGGGGGCGTCGATCTCGGCTGGACGGATCGGCCGCCAGTCTCCAGCGGCGAACTCGACCGTCGAATCGACGACGTCGGTCGACGGATCCAGCCCATCGGTGTCGATCCCCGTTCCGTAGTCGGGGTCCCACGTCTCGACGGCGAACCTCATGTCGACACACGATCCTCTTCGGCGCGCACGACCGACGCCGACCCCGACGAGTTCGACACGACGAACCGGACGGGTATGCGATCAGCGAGCTCGGCAATGTGGGTCACGATTCCGATCATTCGACCGCGGGCCCCGAGTTCTTCGATTGCAGTCGCCACGACGTCGAGCGTCTCGGGGTCGAGCGTGCCGAATCCTTCATCCAGGAACATCGACTCGAGTTTCGGCGCGCCCTCGACCGACAGTTCTGCGACCGCGTCGGCGAGGGCGAGGGCGAGGGCGAGTGACGTGAGGAAGGTCTCGCCACCGGACAATGTTCGTGCCGACCGTCGTTCGTCGGCGTTGCGATGGTCGATCACGGCGAACTCTGCGCCGTCTACGGCGATCGACCAGCCGCCGCGTGCCAGATCGCTGAGGTGTTCTGACGCTCTCGCCGCAAGATCGTGAACGATGTCGGACATCAGCCATTGCTCGAATCCGCGGGCGCCAAGCAGCCGGCCCAACTCCGAAGCGACCGACGCCGTCTCGGTGAGCTCATCGATCTCCGCCCGAAGCGCGGCGGCGAGTTCGACCCGGTCAGCAAGCGCGGCGAGCTGTGCGTCAATGGTCGCGAGCGCCGAGGCGAACGCCGTTCGGAGGTCGTCAGGGCCCGCATCGGCGGTCGTTTCGACATCGAGCTCGCGGGCGGTTGCCCGGTGAACCTCGAGCTCCGCGAGCAGGCTTGACGTCGTCGACTGCAACGCATCGAATCGTTCGGTGTGGACCGTCCGTCGTTCGACGGCGGTCTCGTGAGCCCACGCAACCAGCGCAGCGAGATCATTCGACAACGACTGGTCAGCCACTGCTGGCGGGTCGAGGGAGGCGAACCGCTTCCGGATGGAGGCGGCCAGGTCGGAGGCGACGGCCGATTCTTCCGTCAGTGCCAGACGTCGCCTGGCGATCTCGTCCACCGAAGCCATCGCGTCGCGAAGCGCGTTGGCAGCGGCGCTCGCGGTCTCCTGTGCGTGGAGAGCGGTGTCCAGCCGCGCGGCTATCGCTTTGCGGACGGTCTTCGCCAGCGGGTCGGGGACCTCGGCAGGGAGTCCTGCGTCGGGGTCCGCGATGCTCGCGGCGTTCAGCAGTGAGGTGAGCTGATCGTTGGTTTCGGCGATGTCGGCGGCAAGCCGCTCGACAAGGGCGGTGTTCGCGTCGACATCTGCCATTGCACGCGCCGCGGTGGTGGCGGTGGTGGTCACGGCATCGTCGGCGGCCGCGAGCGCAGCCTCAGCGGCGGACAGATCATCGAGATCGAGCGATGACTGTGGGGCCGTCGCAACGGTCTGTTCGCACACCGGGCACGCGTCACCGACGATGAGGGCCGGTCGAAGGGCGGCGGCGCCTGCGTGAACCCGCCGATGCTCGAGGTCGGCCTTCGCCCGATCGCGAGCTTCGACCGCCTCCGCGGCGGCATCCGCGGCGCGTGTGTGGCGCTTGGCCAGCTCGGTCGTTTCGGATTGACGATTGGCCAGTGCGGTTCGTCCCTGGTCGATCTCCTCGATCAACTGCGACGAGCGGCTCCAGGCCTGCACGTGCGTCGGGTCGACGAGCGCGGCACTCGCCTGCGCATCGTCTGTCCGGGCGATCTCATGGGCGTGGGCAGCGGCCGTGGCAGCCTCGGCGAGGGCGTCCAGTCGCTCGGCCACATCGGCGACGTCATCGGGAACGCCGAGTGCTTCGAGTTCGGTGGTGATCGCCGCGGCGTCGTTCAGTGCGGCCATTTCTCGACCGGCGGTGTCCAGCGCGTCGCGGATCCGCGGTGCGTCGACCGCGAGTGCGGACACCGACTCTGCGAGGCGATCGCGTCGCTCGATCGCCGCGGCCCGGTCATCATCCGAGGGTACGTCGAGTGCGTCGAGCTGATCGGCGAGCGTCGAGGCCTTCGTCTCGGCGATCGACGCTCTCTGGCGGGCACTGCTCGCCATCGCGGTGAAGCGTTCCATCCCGAGTAGACGCCGCAACAGGGTTTGGCGTTCGGCGGGCGGGTCGACGAGGAAGCGAGCGAAGGCCCCCTGGGGGAGAATCGCCGTTTTCGTGAACTGGTCGAAGGTGAGACCGAGCAGGTCGACGATGGCGTCGTCGAGTTCGGTCGTCGTACCGGCCACCACCGTTTCGGCGTCGGTGTCGATCTCGCGGATCAGTCGTGCTTCTTTGGTCGAGGCACCCTTGGACGTTCGTCGGACGACTCGGACCGCGGCGAACCGCACCTCGTCGACGGTGAAGTCGAGGCGGACTCGGGTTTCGGTGCTCAGCTGGTTGATGACCGGGGCCACGACGTTCGCCTTGTCGTAGCGCGGAACCGAACCGTAGAGAGCGAACACGATCCCATCGATGATCGACGACTTGCCTGCACCAGTCGGGCCGACGAACACATGCAGATCGGCATCGCCGAAATCGACGACTGTCTGCTCCCGATAGGCGCTGAACCCGGTGAGCTCGAGTCGAACCGGTCTCATGCGTGTTCCTCGAGCAGTTCGGCGAACAACGCGGTGAGCCGCGGGTCGTCGATGCTCTCGTCTTCGCAGTAGGCGTCGAAGAGCTCGATGGGGGAGCGGCCGACCCGACGATCACCCCGGACGTCTCGGCGTCCGGTGGTTGGTGCATCGATCAGCACCTCGACCACTTCGTCGTCGAAGAGCGCTCGGACCCGATCGGAGAGATCGCTCTGCCGTGACTCGGTGACGATCGCTCGGAACCAGGTTGGGTTGCGATCTTCGGCGGCGATGGCGGCCAAGTCGTCGACGGTGCCGGTGATCGTTCGGAGCCGCCGGCCTGCGGTAAGCGGTACGGCGGTGACCGCTGCCGGTGCTCTGGGTGTCAGCTCTACGAGGTTGACCTGTCGGGCGCCGTCGGCCTCGCCGAAGTCGAGCGCGAGTGGTGCGCCGCAGTAGTGGATGGCGGTCGGTCCTGGGATCTTCTGTGCCCGGTGAAGGTGCCCGAGCGCCACGTAGTTGGCCGACGACGGAAAGACGGTTGCTGGCACGGCGTACTCGTCGCGGACGTGTGCTGCGCGCTCGCCGCCGCCGATGGCGCCGCCGACTGCGTGCGTGTGGCCGACCAGCACGTTGACGCCGTCGACGTCGAACGATTCGGTCAACACGTCGACGAGAGCCTTGTACCGCTCCGTGTAGTGCTGGCGGTGCTCGTAGCTCGCGCGTGTCATCAGCTCGTCGGCGCGCACGATCGACCGCTGTGACACGAACGGCAAGGCGGCGATCCGGAGCGGCGTGCCGTCCACATCGAGCGCCCAGGTTCCGCCATCATCTGGTCTGCGAGGTTCGCTCACCATCGTCACGCCGCCGAGCCGGAGCAGCGGCTCGAGCGCTCGGAGGCGGCGGGCATTGTCGTGGTTGCCGGCGATCACGACGACATGGGCTGCAGCCTGGGCGAATCGCAGGAACGTCTGCCAAACGAGCTCGTCGGCCTCGGGCGGAGGCGCGGACGAGTCGAAGAGGTCGCCTGCGACGACCACAACATCGACGCCATTCATCTCGACGATCGTGGCGATCTCGTCGAGGACTGCGGTGTGTTCATCGATGCGACTTCGGCCGCGCATGCGAATGCCGACATGCCAGTCCGACGTATGGAGGAGCCTCACAGCCGGTCGAACGGGTCTGCGGGATCCCCGAAGGGCGCGCCGGAGCCATGGTGGCCGGCCTCGGCGCTTCGGGTGGCCCAGGCCGGGAACGGAAACTCGAGGAGGAGCGGCACTGGCAGGCGAGGTTGGCTGAGATACATCGTGCCGGGCTTGAGGATGGTGGCGCGCTGGCGCTGGACGCCCGGCAGGAAGCCGTACTGATCGCGGCCCGCCTCCGCCGTGTCGAGTCGGCCGACAACCCGGATCGCCGAGTTGGCGACGATGCGCCGTTCGACCTCGCTCGCCGTCTGTTGCGCACCGATCAGGATGATCCCGAGCGAGCGGCCGCGTTCGGCGACATCGAGCAGGATCTCCTTGATCGGACTCGACGAGTCTCGGGGTGCGTACTTGTTGAGTTCATCGAGGACGATGAACTGGAGTGGGTGAGCGACGCCCGAGGCCTCTTTCGCCTCGAACGCTTGGCGAAGCACCACGCCGACCACGAATCGTTTGGCGCGGTCATGCAGCTGGTGGATGTCGACCACGGTCAGCTGGTTGGCGTCGAGGTCGAGCTGAAAGCGCGGCGCGTTGTCGACGTCAGCTCGGATCAAGTGCTCGAGGTGGCGTGTCGCCGATGCGAGACGCCGGACGAAGGCGTTGATGCTGCCGCCACTCACGGCGCGGCCAGTCCAGCGAGGGTCGGCGGGCTCGTCTGGATGGTCGGGGATCAGTTTGCGCTCGATGACGTCGACGAGCTGCCCGAACGTACGAACCGTGGTGCCGTCGATCCGCACTGCGCCGTCCGCCGAAGGCGCGCCTTTGGTCGCCGCGGCGAGCTGGGCTGTCACCGACTGGACGACGATCGTGTACTGCTGGCGTTCGTCCTCGGAGTCCGCAAACAAGAAGGGCAAAAGGCTCTCACGACAGAACGTATCGATCGTCCAGAAGAAGGGGGAGACCCCCGAGGTTCGAGCACCGGTGGCGGGGGTGGCGTGAGGATCGTTGCGACGAGGGGGCGCAACAATGCCGACGCTCGGGAACGGTGCAGGCGTGAGCCCGAGGTGCTCGTACCGGGCCGCCTGATCAGCGGTGAGCTGGCTGTTGGGTTCGTCGAGGAAGAGGAGATCTTCGCCCTTGACGTTGAAGATCAGGCCTTTGGTGTTGGCGGCCTCGCCGCCGAGCACGCCCGACGAGAACAGGGAGTAGAGCAGAAACGTCGCGTAGCTGGTCTTGGTGGCGACGCCCGAGATACCGGAGATGTTGACGTGCGCGCCCTTCGTGCCATCGAGGAAGTCGAGGTCGAGATGGATTGGTTCGTCATCGCGGCTCAACCCGGCGGGGAGTGATCGGTCGACGCTGTCGAAGTCGAGGGCGGCGTCGCGCTCGGCGTCGCTCGCCTTTCGGACCTCGGTGCCGGGAAGCGGCGGCACGAAGGTCTCGGGCACGATCCGGGTGACTTGCACCTGCGCCGCTTCGGCGACCTCGGCGGGGAGCACGCCGTCGGCGATCAAGAAGACATCGGAATCGAACGTCGCTCCCTCGTGTCGGGCGCGCACTTGGCCGACAATGCCGTAGATGGCGACCGGTTCGCCGGTGGGCAAGACGCGATCGAGAGCCACGACGTCGTCGAGTTGGAGGTGTGCGCCGGGCGCGACCGCGACCCAGAACTCGAGGGGAGTGGCGTCGTCGGTGCCGAGGACTCGGCCGACGACCGATGGGGTGTGCTGACCGTCGGGCATCGGCACGCGACCCTACCGGGGAGGCTGTGGCACCGAAGCGTCGGAGCGGTGTGGAAGCATCGGCGGCATGGCAGACGGCATCCTCTCCGAGCCCCTCGACGTCAACGCCGCTCGACACTCGCGTCCGACCTATCCGGCGGTGGCCGCGGCGATGGGGGTGGTGGTCGAGCATCGGGCGACAGGCGTGGTCGGCGCCATCCTGCGGTTCAAGCCGCAACAGATCGTGATCCGCGATCGGCACGGACGGGACCACACCCTCGAACCGCGTGATGGCGCGTTCATGATCGATGGCCGCCCCATCGCCCTTCGCCAACCGGCGGCGCCCACGGTGGACCAGGAGGTCACGTTGACCGCATCAGGATCAGTCGATGCAGGCCCGACCCCAGCGCGTATCGCCCGACCGAGCCGGATTTGGGTCGAAGGCATCCACGACGCCGAGCTGATCGAGAAGGTCTGGGGCGACGATCTGCGGATCGAAGGGGTCGTCGTCGAGCAGCTCGACGGAATGGATGACCTGGCGGACCGGGTCGCTCGATTCGGGGCTCGTCCAGGTCGACGATTGGCCGTGCTGTTGGACCACGTGGTCGACGGGTCGAAGGAGTCCCGGGTGGCGGCTCAGATCTCCCATCCCGATGTCTTGGTGATCGGCCACCCCTATGTGGATGTGTGGCAAGCGATCAAGCCGTCGGCAGCCGGCATCGCAGCTTGGCCCGTGGTCCCGATGTGGACCGACTGGAAGACCGGGATCATGGAAGGCCTCGGTCATCCGGGCCCGGCCGGGCTGTTCTGGAAGCAGCTGCTCGGCACAGTCTCGACGTACCAGGACCTCGAGCAACCATTGGTCTACGCCGTCGAGTCGATGATCGACTTCGTCACCGCCGCATGATCGCGACATCGGGGTCAGACCCTCGCGTCGCGCGCCCGCATTCGACCTGCCAAGAACTTTCCAGATTTCGCGAATACTGCTGGCTCCGATCGGGTTGACCCTCGCATGCCTTCTCCCTCTCTTGTGCGCGCCCGGCGAACCGCCGCCGCGTTTGCCGTGGCCGTCGCGATGGCGGCATGCGGTGGCGATGAGGCCGTGACCACCGCCGCCGGCAGTGCCGACGCCTCGGCCACGGCCTCTACAGATGCCGGCCCACAAGCCGCCGCCGATGCGAACATCGAACTACTCCAAGCGGCAGACGATGTTCGCGACATCGAGGTTCTCGACGTCGGCGATGGTTCGATCTCGACGCTGCGCGCTGCAGTCGATGGTGATCGTCCGGTCCTGCTGTGGTTCTTCAGTCCGCATTGACCGACCTGCCGGCGTGAAGGTCCGGCCGTCGAGCAGTTCGCTCGAGACAACGAAGACACCATCCAGGTCATCGGCCTCGGGACGCAGGACGACTTCGCGCTTGCCCTCGACTTCCTCGACCGAACCGGTGTTGCTACCCCAACCATGCTCTGGGATCCGAGCTTCGCGACCTGGCAAGCGCTCGGGGTCCAGGCCAACTCGCAGATGATGGTTATGTCGCCGGATCTCAGGCAGGGAAGCAACTTGATCTACGGGTTCAGCGACGACCAGCAGGCGTCGATTCTCGAGCTCGTCGGCAATATCTGAGTCAGAGTCCACCCCGTCGGCTCGCGTTCGGCGGGGCAGGGTGATTGTTTCATTTGGGTGACGAAGTGTTACCTTCAATGCGTCTTGTGACGAGAACACGCCCTTGTTCTCGCTCCCCCAACACGAGGTGACCCCCATGCCTGCTCCGCGCCTTCGCCGTGCGATCGCCGCCGCTGCACTGCTGATCCCAACCGCACTGTCCACTCCGGTCGGTGCCCAAAGTTCCCTCGACAGCATCGAATGCCTCGGGATGTCGGCCTCCGAGGCCGAGGCCGCAGGTTTTCGAGTGCAGATCGGCACCGATGGTGTGGACGTGCTCGTCGGCGGCAACACCACAAGGGACTTCATCGTCGGCCTGAGTGGCGATGACGTATTGACTGGCGCAGGCGCGGACGACGTCATCTGCGGCGGTGCAGGTGATGACCTCATCAACACGGGTACCGGTGACGACCGCGTCCACGGCGGCGATGGCATCGACGAGATCGGCGGTGGGAGCGGCGACGACGAGATCCACGGTGGTGCCGGACCCGATCGCCTCGTCGGCGGAACCGGCGATGATGTCGTGTTCGGCGGCGCTGGCGCAGACCGCATCTCGGGAGAGGCCGGCAACGACCGCCTCGAGGGCGACCGCGGCTACGACACGATGTTCGGCGGCGACGGCCACGACCGCATCGTTGGCGGCAAGGGCGATGACCGAATGTCGGGTGGCCCCGGTCGTGATCGCCTGCTCGGCCTCGGCGGTGACGACATCATCTCGGGCGACGCCGGGCGCGACAAGATCAACGGAGGCGCTGGTGCCGACGTCCTCGATGGCGACGCCAACAAGGACCGGGTGCTCGGCGGCAGCGGCGTCGACCGTTGCGACAGAGACGGCGACGAGCTGATCCGATGTGAGCTCGATCTCGGCGGCGACCCGCTTGTATCAGTGGCGCCCGCCCCACAGCCCGAACCGGAGCCGGTCGACACCACCACACCACCAGCTGGCGATCCTGTGCCTGCGGCACAGGCTCCCCAGGGCGTCAACAAGTTCGGCTGGCCGCTGCTCACCGATGTCGGCCTCGAGGCGATGCTCTTCTGCGAGTCGACCAACAATCACGCGATCAACACCGGGAACGGCTTTTACGGCGGAGTTCAGTGGCTGCCCGCTACCTGGAACGCGGCCACCCGCGGCGCCGGTTTCCCGCAATACGACGGCGTGTTGCCACACCTCGTGCCTGCCGACATCCAGGACCAGGTGACGAAGTGGTGGTGGGCCGAGACCCGCCCGAACACCCAGTGGCCAACCTGCCACAAGCGGGCTATGGAGGCGATGAACGTCCTCGCGCCCTAGGTCGGCGGCTGCAACAAATCGTTCAAGTTGTGACGCAAATGTGTCGTTTCGATGACATGGTCACGGACACGACACCTGCGGACATCACCACCTCGGGAGTGGACCTCGCCGCTCGACGCGTCAGCCAGATCGAAGTCCTGCACGATCGCCTCATTCCTGGCACCGACGGCCGCATCGATCACGTGATCGTTGCGAATGATGCCATCACGTTGGTTCGAACCTCGACGATGCGCGGCCGCATTCGCACGTCCGGCAACAACGTCCACATCGGCGGAGCCTCGGCCAGCGTTGTCGTGCACGGACTCGAAGCCCGTGTCGACATGGTTCGCCACCTCGTCGGCGGGTTCTGTCAGGTGCAAGGTGCACTCTTCTTGACTCGGGGCCGCACCACGCCCCAGAAGGTCGGTTCGGTGCTCATTGGTGAAGACAAACAGCTCATCGAGATCCTGAAGCAGAACCACTGCTCCGTGGCCGACAACCTCGACCTCCCCCGGTTCGCCGCCGAAGTCGGCGGGATGCTGTTGCCGGCCACCACGTTCGCCGCTGTCTCTGCGTGACGCCCACAACGATCGATCGCCTGATGTCGGGCCAGGGTCAGACCCGCTGACTACAAGCTGGCGACATGAACGAGAGCGTCGCCCTTGTTGCTCAGGGGGTAGAGCGAGCGGCCAATCACGACGCCCGAACGGGTTGATCGGATGGTCGACAGCCTCTTGCCGAAGGCGTCGATGATCGTGCCGAGCTGCTGCTTCTCCTCGACGTGGTCGCCAACCTCGACCTCGAGGCGAACGATGCCGGACTTCCCTGCCCGCACCCATCCCGTATCTCGAGACACGATTGGCTCGGGGGCGGGCTTGCCTCGCCAATCCGCCATGTCCAGCGCATCGAGCACGCGCCGGATTCCGCACACACCCACACCGATCGCATCGGCGTTGAACCGCAGCGGCTCTCCAGCCTCGTAGAGAAGGGTCACCTTGCCCTGCTTCGTCGCGGCTCCCCGAAGCGAGCCGGAGCGGTTCTTCGAGTGAATCATCAGCCGCGCACCGAACGCCTCCGACAGCTCCCGAGTGCGCTCATCGTCGAGGTTCGCCCGGATCTGCGGGAGGTTCGTCCGGTTGTCGCTCGCCGTATGAAGATCGATGCCAACATCGCAACGGCTCACGATCTCCTTCATGAACAGGTAAGCAAGCTGCGATGCGAGTGAACCTTTCGAGCTCCCTGGGAAGGACCGGTTGAGATCTCGCCGGTCGGGCAAATAGCGGTCGCCGGTGATGAAACCGTGGATGTTGACCACCGGTACGGCGAGCAGCGTTCCCGACATCGTCTTCGGGTCGAGGTCTGCGAGGACGCGGTTGACGATCTCGACGCCGTTGATCTCATCACCGTGAATCGCCGCGTTGATCCACATCGACGGACCGTCCTTCGCTCCGTGGAGCGCGACAACGGGGATCGACAAGGGCTCGCCGGTGATGAGCTGAGACACCGGGAGCTCGACCTGCGCTCGAGACCCGGCCGAAACGGTGGTACCGCCGATCTCGAGGGGCGTTCGAGCCGGTGCCTTCTTGGTCGGCTTCTTGGGGGATTTCGTACTCGTCGATGCAGACGTCTTGGGAGCGGATGTTCGGGACGCCGAACTCTTCTTTGGCGCAATCTGTGCTTTCGCCGGCGACTTCTTCGCGGTGCGCTTCTTCGTCGATGACTTCGTTTTGGCCGGTGCGACGGATGTGTCGGGACTCGCCGACGAAACGGGCTTGGCTTTCGGTGACCTGGCCGACGCCGCCGTTTTCGATCCGGCCTTCTTCGGCGCCGCCTTCTTCGATCCGGCCTGCTTCGATGCCGCCACGATGTCGGCCTCCCCGAGCGAATGCGCTCGTCTTGTGCTCGATGGTCGTCCTCGCGACACTGGGGCGTTGACGAGGCTCTCCAACCGGGCAGGAGTGTAGTGAGGCTTGCGATCCTTTCACGAGAGCCGCGGAGCTACTCGTCCCAGCGGCTGAAGCTCGCCGCGATCGACGCGGGCCACCAGGTACGCATTCTTGACACGCTTCGTTTCGCGATCGATCTATCTGGTGACGAACCCGATCTGCACTACTCGGGCAACCAGCTGTCCGATTACGACGCTGTGCTACCTCGGATCGGCGCGTCGGTGACCTACTTCGGGACAGCAGTGGTGCGTCAGTTCGAGCAGATGGATGTGTACACGCCCAACTCGAGTGCCGGCATCCGCAACAGTCGCGACAAGTTGCACGCACACCAGATCCTCGCCCGTCACCACGTCGGGATGCCGGCCACGACATTCGTTCGGGACCGACTCGACATCCTTCCGGCCATCGAGCGCGTCGGCGGTGCGCCCGTCATCATCAAGTTGCTCGAAGGGTCCCAGGGGATTGGCGTGATGCTGGCACCCGATCTCGGAGTGGCGAAGGCGATGATCGAAACCCTCCAGGTCACCAAGCAGAACGTGCTGATCCAGGAGTTTGTCGCGGAGAGCGCTGGCACCGATGTTCGGGCGTTCGTGGTCGGCGATCAGGTGATCGGTGCGATGCGCCGCGTCTCGCGAGGCGACGACTTCCGGTCGAACCTGCATCGGGGCGGCACCGCCGAGGCGATTACCCTCGACCCGGCGTACGCCGCGACCGCGGTGCGATCGGCACAAGTGATGGGTCTGCGCGTGGCTGGCGTCGACATGTTGGAAAGTGATCGTGGCCCGCTGGTGATGGAGGTCAACTCGTCACCGGGTCTCAAAGGCATCGAGCGGGCGACAGGAATCGACATCGCGCGCACGATCATCGACTACGTCGACAACCAGGTCGCCTTTCCAGAACTGGATGTTCGTCAGCGTCTGTCGGTGTCGACGGGCTACGGCGTTGCCGAGCTGCTCGTACGCGACGACGGCAGCTTCGTCGGTCGCACGCTCGGTGACAGTGGACTCGACGAGCGCGATGTTCGCGTATTGACGGTGCAACGGGGGACGACGGTGATCCCGAATCCTCGGGCGTCTTTCGTGCTCGAAGCGAACGACCGCCTGTTGTGCTTCGGGAACCTCGAGGAAATGCGAGACATGATCCCGAAGCGTCGCAATCGGCGAATCCCTCGGCTGGGGCCGCGCCCGACCTGACCGGACCTACAAGGGTTTGCCGTCGCGAAACTCGAGCGCCGCGCGTTCGAGTGCGTCGGCAGCGGTTGCGAGCTCGGCCGGATCGATGTGGTCGAGGAGGTCTCGTCGGACCTGCGTCACGTGGGTGGGCGCCGCCGCACGAATGGTCTTCCATCCGAGGTCGGTGAGCGCTGCGAGCGTGCCACGTTTGTCCTCTGGACACTTGCGTCGTTCGACCAGCCCCCGCTTCTGCATCCGGTCGATGCGTTGGCTCAGCCGGCTCTTCGATTGGAGCACACGTTCGGAGAGCTCGGTCATCCGGAGCTGGCCGTACTCGGATTCGCTCAGGTGAACGAGCACCTCGTAATCGTCGAAGTCGAGTCCGTGCGCTTCTTGTAGCTCGGTCGCGAATCGGTCCTGGAGACCGAGCGCCAGGACGACGAACGAGCGCCACAGGCGCATCTCGTCGGGATTCAGCCAGCGGGTGTCCTTGGAGCTCACGGCTCTTCACCGTACCAAACGGTTGACATAGTTCAAGTTTGAAGTACATTACCAGGTGTTGGTTCAATCTTGAATCAACTGCCAACGAAACCCCCAGAAAGCGAGAGCACCATGACCATCACCGAAACCCCCTCCCTCGTCACTGGCACCTGGAACGTCGAACCAGCCCACAGCTCGGTCGGCTTCACCGTCCGGCATCTCGGAATGACAAAGGTCCGCGGCCAGTTCAACGCCTTCAGCGGCGCAGTCGAGATCGCCGACGACCTTCACGCAAGCTCAGTCTCCGCCGTTGTCGAGCTCTCCTCGGTCGACACCAACAACGCCGATCGAGACGGCCACCTTCAGAGCACCGACTTCTTCGGCGCCGAGGCGAACCCGCAGATGACCTTCGTGTCGACGTCGGTCAGCGACAGCGAGCTCGCTGGCAACCTCACCGTCAACGGCATCACCAAGCCGGTCTCTTTCGACCTCGAGTTCCACGGCGTCACCGTCGACGGCTACGGCGTCACCCGTGCGGGCTTCTCGGCCAACGGCTCGATCAAGCGAAGTGACTACGGCATCGAATTCAACATGCCGATCGGCCTCGACGGCATGCTCATCTCCGACAAGGTCGCCATCGAACTCGAGATCCAGGCCGTCCCAGCCTGAGGGCCGCCACGACGATTCGTAGGATCGGACCATGAGCAGACACCACGAGTGGGAGGCCCTCCGGGCGCAGCACCTGACCGACCGGGCTGAGCGGCCGGAGTCCTCCGCTCGTGGTGTCCACCACCTCGCTCTGCTGTCGTCGGACGTCGAAGCGACGATCGACTTTTACCAAGGCATCCTGGAGTTCCCGCTCACCGAGTTGTTCGAGAACCGGGACTACGAAGGCTCGACCCACTTCTTCTTCGATATCGGCAACGGCAACCAGCTCGCCTTCTTCGACTTCCCCGATCTCGATCTCGGTCCGTACGCCGAAGTCCTCGGCTCGATGCATCACCTCGCCATCTCGGTCACAGCCGAACAACAGGCGCGGTTGCGCAGCCGACTCGAAGATGCCGGAGTCGACATCGTGTTCGAGCACGAGACGTCGATCTACTTCAACGGCCCCGACGGCGAACGCCTCGAGCTCCTCGCCGACCCCCTCGGCCACATGTACGGCACCGATCTCTAGATGGGGACACGTCTGACATAGCAACAGGTTCTGGCGGGCCGGCTCGCTATGTCAGACTTGACCTCATGAGGCGGCTTTGGATCATCACCGTGGGGGCGGTTCTTCTCGTGACGGTTTCGCCGGTATGGGCGGGCGGCAGCTGGTTCGAACCCATCGAGACCGCTATCGAACCGGGCGACACGGTGACCATCGTGGGCTTCAGCGGCTTCGGACCCCAGGGGGATCCTGGCGTCACGGCCGAGGATGCGTTCTTCGGTTACCTTGAGGTCGATCGGAGCCAACGGACGGGCGGCTACCCCGACGTCCATGCCGGTGTAGTGCCGATCGGACAGTTCACGACCACCGACACCGGCCTCGGCGGGTGGCAGCAATACCGGCTCCACCTCCGTTTCGACGTGCCGGCCGACCTCGAGCCGGGTGTGTACAACGTCGTGCACTGCAACGATCCATGTACGACGACTTTCGGCGAGTTGCTCGGCGGCGTGCTCCAGGTCGGCAACCCGTCCGAAGCGGTGATTCGCGCGGACGCCGAGCTACCCGACGACTACGACTTCGGACAGTGGGCCCCCGTACAAGCCAGTCTCGACGATCCCCTTGTCGCCGAGCTCGCCGAAGTCGGAACACTCGCTCGGACCGGCCCGACGAGCACCGCCATGTTGGTCATGGTCGGCACGTTCTTGTGCCTCGCCGGAGTTGCGATCTGTAGATGGGTCAAGTCTGACGTAGCAACAGGTTCTGGCGGTCTTCACGGCGCCTGACGCTCGAGGGCTGCGAGGTTGAGCGTGTTGAAGTGGTGGACGAATTGTTCGCCCCAT
>JAHDDK010000155.1 GCA_020629375.1 Acidimicrobiales bacterium | reverse complement strand
ACGGAACGCCTCGTGATCGTCGGTGTACCAGGGGTTCGAGACGGAGCCGTTGGCTAGTGCGTTCATGGCCTGGACCGTAGTCCGAGGGAGATCTTCGTGAGGTCGACAATTTCTGTTGACACATCGGAAAAGATTCCGTACAAATAGATTGTGACAACAGAACAAGAACCAGCGAAGCGGAGGGGGCGCCCACGAAAAGACCCCAACCGTCTGGCGGTATGGACGCCGCCAGACGGTTGGGGACGACTTTCGGTGTGGGTGAGTCCCGAAGAACGTGACGCGCTGAAGTCGGTCGCTCGCGCGGCAGGCAGCTCGGTGTCGGACCTGATTCGCTCCCTGGCTGCCGGGCTGGACGCAGGCGTGATCTCGGCAAGCGAGATTCTGCAGCCTGCCGCACGAGGAAGGATTGTGATGGAAAAGATCCCAACGATGTTCGAACGAGACGACAACTTCAAGGTCACCTCGACCGTTCGAGAGGACTGCGCGTGGGTGCTCGATGGAGAGGGCCTCGCCACTGAAAAACTCGATGGCGCGAACGTGCGCCTCACGGTGCGCGCCGGACAGGTCGTTCGGCTCGAGAAGCGGCGCAATCCGTCCAAGACGCAGAAGGCGCAGGGCATCATCGACGGCTGGTACGTCGATACCGATGAGGCATCGAGCGACGACCGGTGGATGATCGACGCGGTGCACAACACGGACACGTCTGATTGGCCAGATGGCGAGCACGCCTGCGAGGCGCTTGGCCCGAAGTTCCAGGGCAACCCATTGGGCTTGTCCGAACATCTCTGCGTTCCGTTCAACCTCGAGATTCCGACGTACGACGCGCCCCGCGACTTCGAGTCGCTGCAGGCGTTCCTCGCCGAGATCGAGAGCAGCTACTCGCCGGGCAACCTGGCCGAGGGGATCGTGTTCCACCATCCGGATGGCCGTCGGGCGAAGATCAAGCGACGGGACTTCGCTCGACCCTGAGAACCCGGTCGTCGAAGTAACCCTGGCGTTGTGCTCAGGGTTGCACTTTGACGCGTCGATGACTCCGGACATGTTTGGTCTCCGGAAGAAGAATGGCAACGCAACGGATTTCGATTCGGTGGTTCGGCGCCTCGCCGCCGAGCTGGCTCCGAAAGGCGTTCGGGTCGATGAACTGTCTGACGATGCGCTCCAGGTCGGCAAGATTCGGATGAACCTGGAGAACTCCCGTCTCCGATGGGACCAGCACGAGGAGGAGGATCGGGAGCCGTGGTTGCGGGCAGTGCTCACGGAGATGCTGTCGTCTGACGATCGGACCGATCCGACGCACGGTCAGCTTCGCCCGGGTGTGCGATCGGTCCAAACAGCGTTGGCGGGTCCGATGATGGCGGCCGCGCAAGGTGACCACGACCCGTCGATCGACATCCCGTATCGCCGCATCGCCGGTGACCTGTGCTGGGTCGTGATCGTCGACAACCCCTACACGATGCAGATCGCCAACAATGCCGCGCTGGCAGCGATGGGACTCGGCTTTGACGAGGCCCTCGACATTGCGTTCCGCAATGACGCCTCAGCCGACGATACGGCTGTGCCTGCGTGGGCGGTGATGAAGTCCGAGGACGGGTCCGCGGTGGCCTCCGCACAAGGCGGGTCGGACTACGCGCTCAACTCGATCTTCACCGACGGCGCGCTCGCAGAAGTTGCGATTCCGGAGCTTCGGACCGCACGGGAGTTCGTGGTGTTTGCCCCGACGCGGACCGACTGTTGGGTCGTCGACGTCGACGATGTGCAAGGCATTGCGCTGGCCGCGCAGTTTGTGCAGAAGTCGTTGAGCGAACCGAATCTCGTGTCGTTGGCGCCGGTCGTGGGTGGCCGCAACGGTTGGCGTCCATTCGTGGTCGACGTCGGCCACCCCGCTCATGATGCGTTGACGGACGTCGGTGTCTTGGATCGCCTTGTGGCATACGAATCGCAGAAGCCGCTGCTCCAAGCGGTGATGGGTGAAGAGGTGTTCGTGTCGACCTACACCGCCATCGGCGATGAGGAGACGGGTCGTCCGACGGCCTATGCCGTGTGGGGGCAGGATGTGGTGTCGCTACTGCCAAAGGTCGAGCACCTGTCGCTCTACACCGAGCAGCGAGACCACCTCTTCGTTCCTTGGGACCGTGCGGTCGAGATCCTCGGGCATCGAATGACGCAGACGCAACACGACCCGGTTCGGTACTTCGTCGATTCGTTTCCGACACCCGAGGAGTGGGCAGCGCTCCAACCGCATTCGCTCACATAATCGACACGTAGCGTCCGGGCAGGTCAGCTGGTCAGTGAGCTTCGAGGGCTGCTGTACTTGCCGACGTGTTGACATTGGTGGCGCGGGACCTTCAGCACCGTCGTCGGCGGATTCTGGCTGTCGTGCTGCTCATGTCGGTGGTGCTCGGGTTGTTGTTTCTGCTCAGCGGGCTGGTGGGGCAGTTCGAGCGGGAGCCGGTTCGGGCGACTGAGCAGCTCGGCGGTCCCGATGCGGCGTTCCTCGTCAATCCGTCGTCGAGTGGCCCGTTC
>JAHDDK010000154.1:1357-2562 GCA_020629375.1 Acidimicrobiales bacterium | reverse complement strand
GTCCGACTGACATCGACAACCTCGCCCTGGTGTGTGAACACGGCTGCCACAGCCGCCTCCACGACCAACGCCTCACCCTCTGCTGGAAGACAGGCCCACCCGATCCCGGCGATGGCGGTCGACCGTCCATGGCATGGCACACACGGCCCGCCACCGAAGACGAAATCGCTTCACAACGACCAACTCCCACGAAAGCACCCGGTCGACACAGCAGAAAACCGAACCGCCACCCGAATCCAGAGCATTCGGTCCAATCGGCGACGCCCACCCAAGGAGCACTCGGCATCTGAGCCACCGGGCATCGCCATCTCGATGCGCCGTCGAACCGCAGGCGCATCGACGGCGAACCCGACGCCCTAGCGGCATTCAGCGTCGAGATCGTTGGCTCGAGTTCATTGCGTGCACATGCCGGAAAGAGCACTCCGAAACGCCATGGGTTCGCTCGGCATGATTGAGTTGGGGCGATGACCACTCCCGCGCCGCCGGACGACGCCGACCACGTTCGCAACGTCCTGTTCATCATGTGCGATCAGCTCCGGGCCGACGCTCTCGGCTGTTACGGCGGCATCATCGACACGCCGAACATCGACGCCCTCGCCGGTCGCGGCGTGCGGTTCACGAACGCCTACGTCCAAGGGGCCGTCTGCGGATCCTCACGCATGAGCACGTACACCGGCCGGTACGTCGCCTCGCACGGCGTGCGATACAACCGCATCCCGCTCGATGTCGGCCAACGCACGCTCGGCGATCACCTCGACGAACTCGTCGGCGTCCGGCCGACGCTCATCGGCAAGACCCACATGGCCGCAGACACCGCCGGGATCGAGCGCATGGGACTCGACCGTGACGACCCGCGACGCATCTACCTTGCCGAGTGCGGCTTCGCCCCGGATCTCCGCCACGACGGTCTCGCTCCCGGCGAGACAGGCAACCGCATCGACCTGCCGTACAACGACTTCCTTCGCCAGAACGGCTTCGACGAACCGAACCCCTGGCGCACCGCCAACTCGGTGCGCGACGCCAACGGCGAGTTCGTGTCGGGCTGGCTGCTCCGGTCGTCGGTCCATCCGGCGATCGTCCCCGACGAGCTGTCCGAGACCGCCTGGCTCACCGATCAGGCGATCGACTGGATCACCGACAAGGGCGACGATCGCTGGTGCGTGCACCTCTCCTACATCAAGCCGCACTGGCCCTACGTCGTGTCC
>JAHDDK010000154.1:0-1132 GCA_020629375.1 Acidimicrobiales bacterium | reverse complement strand
CCGGTCCGACGACACGATGATCGTGCTCACGTCCGACCACGGCGACTATCTCGGTGACCACTGGATGGGCGACAAGGACTGGTTCCATGACGAGATCGTCAACGTCCCCCTCATCGTCGCCGACCCTCGGGCCGCCGCCGACTCAACCCGAGGATCAACCGACCCAGCGGTGGCCCAAGCGATCGATCTCGCACCGACCTTCATCGAGGCGATGGGCGGCAACCTCGCCGTGAGCGAACCGTGGCTCGAGGGCAGCTCCCTCTGCCCGCGGCTCGAAGGCTCCGCGCCGGAAGAGTCGATCGCCGTATGCGAAGAAGACTTCGGCTATCTCGAAATGAGCGAGTTGCTGCCCGCCGGTACTCCCGAACACGAGAAGCGGGCGACGATGCTGTTCGACGGTCGTTACAAGTACATCCTCTGCGAGACAGGTCCGGACTTGTTGTACGACCTTGTCGATGACCCTGACGAGCTCGTCGACCGGGCGGACGACCCGGGCCTCGCATCGGTCATGGATGATCTCCGCGACCGCTTGTTCACCTGGTATCGGCAACGCGTCAACGAGACCTCGGCCGCTCGGCGCCACGGACAACCTGTGGATGGTTCGGTGGCCGCGCAGGGAGTGTTCATCGGCTACTGGGACGAGGCCGATGCAGCTCACGTCGGCGCCGGCCATTTGCTCTGACCGTCGCGCTGACTATTCGATCTCCGCGCAATGTCGGCGCGATGATCGATGGACGACGACACCGCAACGGAGGCCACGATGCCCGACCTGAACAACGAACCGATCCACCTCGGGCTGGGGGCGACAGCCTTGGTGCAGCCGCCATTCACCGGTGAGCCGGAGTGGTACATGGCCTACGGCGAACGGAACGCAAGCGACGGTGCCGAAGGCCGACTCGTCACGATTCATCGGTTCGACACGAGCTGGGATGTCTGGGAAGTCCACCCCCATGGGTCAGAGGTCGTGTTGTGCACCGACGGCGAGATCACGTTGATCCAACGGAAGGGTGGCCCGGATGGGCCCGAGGTCGTCACCACTCTCACGGCTGGCGAGTACGCCATCAACGAGCCAAATGATTGGCACACCGCCGATGTCGACGGACCCGCCACGGCCTTGTTCATCACCGCCGGC
>JAHDDK010000153.1 GCA_020629375.1 Acidimicrobiales bacterium | reverse complement strand
AGGGCGTCCTCGAAGCTGTGCGTGGGAGCCCAGCCAAGGTCGCGGATCTTCGTGGTGTCGATGCTGTATCGACGATCGTGGCCGAGCCGATCCTCGACGTACTCGATCATCTCTTCGCCCTTGCCGCAGCGCTCGAGGATGGCGTGGGTGAGTTCTTTGTTGGTGAGCTCGTTGCCGGCACCGATGTTGTACACCTCGCCGACGGCGCCCTGCTCCAGAATCATGTGGACGCCGGCACAGTTGTCTTCGACGTAGGTCCAGTCTCGGATGTTGAGACCATCGCCGTACAGCGGCACCTTCAGGCCATCGAGCAGGTTGGTGACGAAGAGCGGGATGACCTTCTCCGGGAACTGCCATGGCCCGTACTGGTTGGCCGAGCGGGTGATCACCACCGGCAGGCCGTAGGTCTCCTGATAAGCGAGCGCAACCAGATCCGAGGAGGCCTTCGACGCCGAGTAGGGCGAGCGGGGCTCGAGCGGGTCCCCTTCGACGAAGCTGCCTTCGTCGATCGATCCGTAGACCTCGTCGGTCGAGATGTGCAGGAACTTCTCGACGTCGTTCTGACGGGCAATGTCGCACATGATGTTGGTGCCGGAGACGTTCGTCGTGATGAAGGCGTCGGGCCCCATGATGGACCGGTCCACATGCGACTCGGCGGCGAAGTGCACCACCCGGTCGTGGCCCGGCAGCGCCGCGGCAACGTCGTCGCGGCTGGTGATGTCGCCGTGCACGAACGTGAAGCGCGGCGAATCCTCGAACTCGGCGAGGTTGGCCCGGTTCCCGGCATAGGTCAGGGCGTCGAAGACCGTGATCTCGTGATCCGTGTTGGCCATGAGCCAGCGCACATGGTTCGAACCGATGAATCCGGCAGCGCCGGTGACGAACAACTTCATGATGTTTCCAGTCTCTGCGATCGCACTCAGGTGCGCAGGGATGCGTATGGCTGTCGGCCCGGGTCGAGGTCGGCCCGAAGCGGATTCGCGGCGTCGCGAGGAGACAGGATCGGGTCCGTCAGCCCCCAATCGGCACCGATGGACGGATCGTCCCACGCCACACCGAGCTCGTCGGCCGGGTTGTAGTAGCCGTCGACGAGATACGTGATCACACAATCGGTGATCGACGAGAACCCGTGGGCGACGCCCGGCGGGATGAACAGACCAAGATGGTTGTTCTCCGCCCCATCGACCTCACCCATGTCGAGCATCTGGGTCGCCCCATCCGTCGGCGATCCGACACGCAGGTCGTGCAGCACGACACGGGCGTGCCCGGCCGGCACATACCAGTAGTCGGCCTGGTGCAGGTGATAGTGCAGCCCGACGACCGAGCCGGCCTGACGGTTCCCGCGGTTTCCCTGGATCATCTCGCGACCCAACCCGAACCACTCGCGGCGGTACGTCTCGATGAAATAGCCGCGTTCATCAGCATGGATCGTCGGATGGACCTCGACGACACCTTCGATGACTTCGGACTCGACGAACTCGGCCATTACTGCTCCAACTCCACTCGGGAATGATCTCCCAACATCAACCGCAGACCCGCTGGCACGTGCGCCTGACGGTCCACCTCAACATGCGAACCGATCAGCGAGTCCGTCAATCTGGCCACATTCGAAATCGACGAGTCCGCCAGAATCACACTGTGATCCAGCTCTGCGTTCGTCACCGAACACCGATCGGCAACCGACGAGTACGGGCCAATGTAGGAGTCGGTGATCACGGCGTCCGCACCGATGACCGCCGGGCCACGGACGGTGGACCGCACGATTCGCGCACCGGCCTCGACGACGACGCGGCCCTCCACGCGGGAGTCCTCGTCGACCGAGCCATCGATTCGAGGGTCGACGGTGTCGAGCACAAGCCGGTTGCACTCCAGCAGCGGGTCCTTCTTGCCGGTGTCCAACCACCAACCGCGCAGGACGTCGTGGGCGACTTCGTGCCCCTGATCGATCAACCACTGAATGGCGTCGGTGATCTCCAGCTCGCCGCGAGGCGACGGTTCGATACCGGCCACCGCCTCGTGGATCGTGGCATCGAACAGGTAGACACCGACCAATGCGAGATCCGACGGCGGATCGTCGGGCTTCTCGACGAGCGCGACCACGTTGCCTTCATCCGTGACCTCGGCGACACCGAACGACCGAGGGTCCTCGACCTGGGCCAGGAGGATCTGCGCAGTCGGCCCCGCGCCGCGACCGAGTTCCGGCGTCGCTCGGCGAGACGTGAATTCGCCGACGAACGAGACCAGATCCTGCTCCAGCATGTTGTCGCCGAGATACATCACGAACTCGTCGTCGCCCAGGAAGTCCCGCGCAATGAGCACGCAATGGGCGAGCCCCAGCGGGGCGTCCTGCACGAGATAGGTGACCGACGCGCCGAACGACGAACCGTCACCGACGGCGTCACGAATGTCGCCGCCGGTCTCCGGGCTGATGATGATGCCGATTTCGACGATTCCCGCTGCGACCATCGCCTCGATCCCGTAGAACAGGATCGGTTTGTTGGCAATCGGAACCAGCTGCTTGGCCGACGTGTGCGTGATCGGACGCAACCGCGTGCCCGCACCACC
>JAHDDK010000152.1 GCA_020629375.1 Acidimicrobiales bacterium | reverse complement strand
GTTGTGGGGTATGTAATGTGAGGGTCAGACCCCCGAATTACACGAGGCCGGGTTGGGGAGTCTTCGGAACCGAAGCGGCGCGATTAGGTTCGGCGGGATGAGCTCCCCTGCGCACACGGTTTCGGCTCCAAATGGCATGGTCTCGACGATCGACCAGCTCGCTACCAACGCGGGAGTCGCGACGCTCCAGGCGGGAGGCTCGGCGGTCGACGCGGCGATCGCCGCCAACGCGGTCCTCGCCGTGACCGCGCAGCACATGTGCGGAATCGGTGGGGACTTGTTCGCAATCGTGCACGACGGCTCGGGACCCCCGGCGATGGTCAACTCGTCGGGGCGGGCCGGATCGAAGGCCGACGCCGCTGCGCTTCGAGCCGATGGCCACGACGAGATCCCGCATCGGGGCAACCCGTCGGCGGTCACGATGCCCGGCTGCGTCGATGGGTGGATGACGCTGCACGAGCGCTACGGCGTGCTCGATCTGAAGGCGGTCCTCGGCCCGGCGATCCTCTACGCCGAGCAGGGATTCCCCGCAACGGTCGGCCTTGCCCGTTCGGCCAAGGACGTCGGCTTCTTGTCGAACCACGACTTCATCGGCATCGAAGCAGGCGACCGCGTCACACGTCCCGGGGTCGCACGGAGCTTGCGAGCCATCGTCGCCGACGGCCGCGATGGCTACTACGGCGGCGAATTCGGCGAGCAGCTCCTCGCCACGTGCGGCAGCGAATTCACCGAGGCTGACCTCGCCGAATCGTCAGCGATGTGGGTGAGCCCGCTCGTGACATCCGTGTGGGACCACGATCTTTGGACGGTCCCGCCCAACTCGCAGGGCTACCTCGCCCTCGCCGGCTGCGGCATCGCCACCCATCTCGATCTGCCCGACGACACGCGCGACCCCCAATGGGCGCACCTCATGGTCGAGTCCGCCCGAGCGGCCGCGTTCGACCGGATCGATGTACTCCACGACCAAGCGGATGGCAACGAGTTGATCGCGCCAGATCGCCTCGCCAAACGCGCCGCCCGGATCGATGCCGACAACAACGTCGACTGGGGGGACTCGTGGGCTGGTGGTGGAACGATGCATCTCGTCGTCGTCGACCGCAACGGCATGGGCGTGTCGTTGATCCAGTCGAACGCCCGAGGCTTCGGCAGTTGGCTGCTCGCCGGCGACACCGGGATCTTCCTTCACAACCGAGGGATCGGCTTCTCGCTCGACGAGGGTCACCTGGCCGAGTACCAGCCCGGTCGACGGCCACCACACACCCTCTCCCCTGCCCTCATCACGCGACCCGACGGGACGCTCCGGTACACGCTCGGCACGATGGGGGGCGACGCCCAGCCCCACGTCGTTCAGCAGATCGCTACTCGGCTGCTCCGCCACGGCCAGTCACCAGGTGAAGCAATCACCGCGGGACGATTCGTGCTCGGTTCGAAAGACGCCTCCCAGATGTTCTCGGTCTGGAAGGCGAAAGGCGAAGTCGAGGTCGTGATCGAACCGTGGATGGAACCCGTGTGGCGGGCTGGGCTCGAAGCCAAGGGCCACCAGGTGGCGATCAACCCGAACGGCAACCACTTCGGCCACGCCCACTGCATCGAGGTTCGAGAAGACGGCATGCTCTTCGGCCGCAGCGATCCCCGTGAAGCCGCATCACTCGCCGCCGGCTACTGAGTTCGCTGAGGTTGCGGCCGCAATGCTGCGGTTGTCGGTCTCGACCTCGACGATCTCGAAACCGCGAGCCTGATAGTTCGCCAGCGCCGCGGGGCCGTCGAGCGAGCACGTGTGGAGCCACACTCTCTTCGTCCCTGCGAGGCCCCAGGCGAAGTCGATGGCCTGACTCAACAGCCAGCCGCCAAGACCCACGCCGTGAAACTCGGACACCAGCCCGAAGTACGCGATCTCGACCGAACCGTCAGTCTGCTGTTCGAACTCGACATACCCGGCGGGGACGCCGTCGACCCAACAGCTGAGGAGATGATGTTCGGGTCTCTCCACCCACGCCCTCCACTCGTCGTCGGTCCACGCGAGCTTTCCGGTCCAGTGCCATGACGCGCCGATGAGTCGGTAGAAGAATGCGGACAGCTCGGGTGCGGGGCGTTTCGCCTCGAGGAGTAGGGCCTCGACGTCGGGCTCACGACCCCGTCTGTTTTCGCTCGCCGAACGCATCTCGACGAAGGGCCGCGCCGGCGCCCGTGAGTACGGGTTCGCCGTGGCCGACAAGGAGTGTCTCGATATTGAGCGAAGCGAGCTTCTGGACGGAGGCATTGGCCAGGTCCATATTCTGGGTGAAGTTCGGGTTGGGACCTTCGACCACCCCGCCAGGCGTGTTGAGCGCGTCGCCGGCAATCAACAGACCAGCGGCAGGATCGAACACCGAGATCGACCCGGTCGTATGGCCCGGCGTCGTGATGACCTGAAGGCCGAACACCTCGTCGCCATCGGTCACCGGCTCGATGTCACGCGGCGCCGAGATGTTGGCGATGTCCGCCGCGCCCGCCCAGCCCTCGGCCTTGGAAGCGGCGATCATGACCGCGGCGATCGACCCGACATGATCGCCGTGTGCGTGGGTCGCGATCACATGGTCGACAT
>JAHDDK010000078.1:646-16463 GCA_020629375.1 Acidimicrobiales bacterium | reverse complement strand
GGGCCCCTGTCTCGCGCCCGGAACCTACCGATCAACCCTCATTTCCGAAGAGCCCGAAATCCGTAGGCGCTGGCCTTTGACTCAGCTCGGTGGATCAGCGAAGACCAGCGTGACGATGACATAGACAACGAACAGCGCAAGCGGAAACAACGAACCGACAAAGGTGAACTTGGTGCGACGCCGACCGCCACTCGGGTCTCGCTGCGACCAATCGAATGAACCCATAATCGTGCTCGTGTAATGAGAGGGTCAGACCCTCTCATTACACGAGCGTCGGGCGGCAAGGATCAGGTGGCTGACGCCGAAGTCTTCAGGTGATCCGTCGAGTTGACGTATGGCGCAGGAGGGGCGCCAGCGTTGCTCGACGATCCACTCGTTTCGATAGGCGTGCGATCCTGGTGCGATCTCGAAACCGGCTCCGCGGGCCAGGTCGATCCAGTCGTCGTAGGTGTAGGTGCAGAACGCTTCGTGCATCTCGGACAGCCAGTTGTTCGGGTAGTCCTTCTTCGACAAGAACTCGTAGAGCACTCGTCGGGTCGCTCTAGCCGTCCCGTCGCGCACGGGTTCCCAGACGACGGCTTCTCCTTCGACAGCTCGGAAGTCGTTGACAAATCGTCGCCACCGGGCCCACGTCGACAGAGACGAGAGGTGCTCGCCGACGTCGGTGAGCGAGGCGGTTGGCGTGTCGGCCAGCGAATCGTGCTCGCCGTCGTTGGTGGCCAGGTCGAACTCGACCACGACGTCGGGATCGTCGGGGCCGCAGACGTCGGCGTTGATCCACACGCCGCCCGGGCGGGTGTGATGAGCGATGCGCTCCGCCATCGCCAGAACGTCGTCGGCAGAGCCGTACGAGTAGACCTCGTGGGTCAACGCCATCGTGATCGTGGTGTCGATCGACCCGGCGGCGAGCACCGGGCTGTTGAGCACGTTGCGGTGATAGAAGAACGTGTTCTCGTTGGCGAACCAGCCCATTGAGCGTCGGTGTTCGCACACGTCGTAGAGGGGGCGGGCGGCTTCGATCCCGAAGAGGTCGCATTCGGCGAACTCGGGAGCTGAGGCGATCTTGGAGAGAAGGGCGCCGGTGCCGCAGCCGATGTCGACGATTCGGCCCGGCCTGATGAGTGTGCGGACCAGGTCGAACTTGCGGTCGGCCCCGCGGTCGAAGCTGTCTGCGTAGGTCACGTAGTCGCGGGTCTCGGTGAGGTCACCGTCGTCACCCAGCAGTGGGTCGGCGAAGAGCTCGGAGATCTGTGATGCGAGGCCGTAGCGGTCGATGATGTCGGCGGAGCTCGCGTGGATGCGGTCGGCCACGTCCCCGAGGTCCGCGCCCGAGGCGATCGTCTCGACCAGCGTCCACGGCCGCTCGGCGATGAGGTGGTCACCGTCGAGTTCGACCGGAGCGATGCGATAGCCGAGCGCTGCGAACATGGCGAACACCTCGGGAGTCGATGAGGCGACGATCGTGTTGGCCGGGGTCATGCGGATGGCACCGCCGGTTTGGACGTCGACGGCGTTGACGATGACGTCGGCGAATCGGGACGTGGGCGAGACGTTGGGGACTGGCGCGACGTGAACCGGAAGTTGCGACGCCATGCCGAAGCGTTCGATCGCTGCTTCTCGGCGGTGGCCGGGCAGCGGGTTGCGCCGGGTGCCCGCCTGATCCCACGACGTCACGGCGAAGACGACCGTCGATTCGGGCATGGGGTCGATGCGGCGGCCGTCGACGTCGTCTGCGTCCCCCGATCGGAGCCGGGTGAGATAGTCGGCTTGGTATCGGGTCAGCAGGTGATGCCGGCCGGGGAACAACACGTAGTCCACGAGTCGAAGTGTTCCACGGTGAGCCGTGCGGCCGAGCGGACCTCAGGTGGGTATGCGTGGCGAAGCGTGACGGTCGATCGTGTAATGAGAGGGTCAGACCCTCTCGTTACGCGGGCCGGGACTATCCGAACTGGACACCGGTAGATTCGGCGCGGATGAAGCAGGTGTGCTCCTGAGCGACAGCGGTTCGACCATCACCGATGACGGCGCGTCGATGCTGCGCCGCGGCTTTCGTCTGATCGGGCGGAGCTTTCGTCTGCATCCTGTGCCGCACGCGATCGCCATCGCGGGGGCGGTGCTGTTCGGCGTCACGGCCGTCGCCCTGAGTCGCGTGATCGCGTGGGTCACCGATGAGGTGATCACTCCAGCGCTCGCGGGTGACGGGGTGGCCGACGGACGGTTGATGCTCGGCTTCGTCGCGATCATGATCACCGCAATCGTGCGTGGCGGTGGCGCGATCATTCGGCGCTACTACCTGTCGATGGCCGAATCGAAGACGAAGGGAACGTGGCGGAGCCAGATCTACGACCAGTACCTGCGGCTGCCACTTTCGTTCCACCGTCAAACCCCCACCGGTGATCTGATCGCTCACGCCGACAATGATCTTGTCGTGGCTGGCATGGTGCTTCGTCCGCTGGCGTTCGCGATCGCCACGGTCGTGCTGGCGGTCTTGGCGGTGGTCTCGTTGAGCCTCGTGCACTGGACGTTCGGGATCGTGGCGTTGGTGGTCCTGCCGTTGTTGTTCGTGATCAATCGTGTGTACTCGACGAAGGTGTCTGGGCCGGTCGCCGAGGTCCAGCAGGCGGTGGCCGACGTGACCGGCGTGGCTCACGAGAGCTTCGACGGGGTGATGGTGGTCAAGACCCTCGGCCGGACCGATGCCGAGGTCGACCGTATGCGAGCCGAATCGGAGGACCTGCGCACCAAGCGGCTGCGGGTCGGTCGGCTTCGTGCCGTGTTCGAACCGCTGCTCGACCTGCTCCCCAACATCGGCATCCTCGCGCTGTTGTTGCTCGGTGCCCGCTTGGTGGACGGCGGCGACATCAGCGTCGGCGACCTGGTCGGGGCGATGGCGTTGTTCAGCGTGCTCGGCCTTCCGATCCGGATCGTCGGGTTCTTCCTGCAATCGATGCCGTCGTCGGTGGTTGCGTTGGATCGCATCGACGGTGTCCTCGATCTCTCCGCGCCCGCCGACCGCACGGTCGATGAGTTCCCGTTGCCCGACGGGCCGCTCGCGCTTCGGTTCGCCGACGTGTCGTTCTCCCACGACGACCACGTGGTGCTGGCCGGAATCGACCTCGATATCGCTCCGGGCGAGACCGTGGCTTTGGTCGGCTCGACCGGATCGGGCAAGACCACGCTGCTCGAACTCGCCTCCGGACTCGTCGATCCGGACGGCGGAACCATCTCGGTCGGTGGGGTGGCGTCGTCGGCGTTGAGCTCTTCGGCTCGTGCGTCTCGACTCGGGATGGTGTTTCAGGAGACGTTCCTGTTTGCACAGTCGATCGGCGAGAACATCTCGATGGGCGACCCGGCGATCGACCACAAGGCTGTGGTTGCCGCGGCGCGGGCGAGCCAAGCAGACGAGTTCGTTTCGGAGACCCCCGAGGGATACGACACGGTCGTCGGCGAACGCGGCGTCACCCTCTCGGGCGGCCAACGCCAACGGGTGGCGCTCGCCCGAGCCCTGGTCCGAACTCCGTCATTGCTGTTGCTCGATGATGCAACGAGTGCGGTCGACCCATCGATCGAAGCGGCGATCCTGCGTGGCCTGGGTGATGCGTCGATGACGGTGCTGATGGTGGCGCATCGGCTCTCGACGATCGCACTCGCCGACCGGGTGGCGTATCTCGAAGACGGCCTGATCGTCGACGTCGGCACGCACGAACATCTCCTCGATCTCGAGGGTTACCGGACCCTCGTCCAGGCCTACGAGGCGGCATGACTTCTGCTCGCTCGTTGGAGCTTCTCGATACGGAGCAACCGCCTGCGCTCGCCATCTTGCGACGCGGGATCGCGGCGAGCCCCGAACTCCGGGCGGGGCTGTGGATCACCGTCGTATTCGGGTTGTTGAGCGCGCTCGCCCGACTGGTGTTGCCGATCGTGATCCAACAGACCCTCGACCGAGGGCTCGCCGATGGGGTGGTCGACGTCGGCTACGTGTCGCAGGCCGCACTCGTGGCCGCCGGGATCATCGTGGCGATCTATGTGCTCACCACGGCGACGTATCGACGAGTGATCGTGACCGCCGAGAACACGCTCTTCGCGACCCGGATGCGCGTGTTCGCCCACATCCAGCGGCTCAGCCTTGCCGAGCACACGACCCGCAAGAAGGGCATTCTCACGGCACGGGTGACGAGCGATGTCGAAACCCTCGCCGCGTTCACGCAGTGGGGAGCGTTGTCGTGGATCCTCAACAGCACCCTGATCCTCGGCGTGCTCACGGTGATGGCCGTGTACAGCTGGCAGCTCACACTCGTCACGATCGCGATCTACGTTCCGTTGCTGCCTTTGCTGCGGAGCATCCAGCGACGCCAGCTCGTCGCCTACAACGAGGTGCGCTCGGCGACGGGCGAGATGATCAGCCGGACGTCGGAGTCGGTTGCGGGCGCGGCGACCATCCGGGCCTACGGCTACGAGGACCGCGTCGCGGAGCGCCTCGAGGACGGCAACTGGTCGCTGGTCGACAGCCAGATCCGCGCCCACAAGTTCTTCTCGTTGCTCGGTCCGACGATGGACTTCTTCGGCGGGCTTACCACCGCTGCCGTGATCGTCGGCGCCGTGCTGCTCGGCCCCGACACGTTGACGGTCGGGCAGGCGACGGCGTTCATCTTCCTCGTCACGCTGTTGATCCAGCCGATCACCCAGCTCGGCGAGGTGCTCGACCAGACCCAGACGGCGCTCGCTGGCTGGTGGAAGATCCTGCAGATGCTCGACGTCGAGATCGACGTGGTTGAGGCCGACCCGGGCGTCGAACTCGCTGGCGGTGCGCCGTCGGTCGAGTTGCGCAACGTCGAGTTCGCCTATCGGACAGGTGGGCTGGTGCTGCGTGACGTGTCGCTCTCGATTGCGGCCGGGCAGTCGGTCGCGATCGTTGGCGAGACCGGGAGCGGCAAGACGACACTCGCCAAGCTGCTCGCGCGGCTTGCCGATCCGACCGGTGGAACGGTTCTCGTCGGTGGACACGATCTCCGAACCGTGTCGCCGGAAAGTCGCAACAGCGTCGTGCGGATGGTCCCACAAGACGGCTTCTTGTTCGACACGACGCTGCGAGACAACATCGGCTTCGGCCGGCCAAACGTGTCCGACGCCGAGGTCGACGCTGCGGTTGCGGCGCTCGGCCTGGAGGACTGGGTGGCGACCCTGCCCGATGGTCTCGACACTCCGGCTGGCGAACGTGGCGAAGGCATCTCGGTGGGCGAACGTCAGCTGGTTGCTCTCATCCGTGCTCAGGTCGCCGATGCCGGATTGTTGATCCTCGACGAGGCCACCAGTGCGGTCGACCCCGAGACCGAGGTCCGAATGGCCAGCGCGCTCGAACGGCTGAGCCAGGGCCGCACGACGATCTCGATCGCGCACCGGCTATCCACCGCCGAACGCTCCGACGTGGTGGTGGTCATGGACGCGGGCGCGATCGTCGAAGTCGGCGCACATGTCGAGTTGGTCGCCGCCGGCGGCGTCTACGCCGGACTGCACGCCGATTGGGTCGGCAACACGCAAGACACTCCGACGAGCAATCCCAGCGCCTGAGTGCCTTGCCGTGGCCTGAAAGGCCGAGCGAGGGCGTCAAGCTACGGTTTGAGGTGTGGGCTTGTTGGTGCTGTTTGTTGTGCTGGCCCTGTGTGCCACCGGCGTGTGGGCGTGGTGGTCTGACGACGTGGGGAGTAGCTAGGCGGCCTGGCGAAGGGCGGTGGGCTTCGTTCCGTAGTGCTGCCGGAACGCTCGGGTGAATGCTTCGGCAGAGGAGTATCCATAGCGGCGGGCGACATGTTGGATCCGGTCGCCGGCGATCACGTCTTGATGGGCGAGGGTCAGGCGCCAGAGACGGACATAGCTCATCGGCGTTTGGCCGACGACCGTGCCGAACAGCTCCGTGAATCGGCTCAACGACAGGCCGGCGACCGACGCGAGTTCGGGGTTCGTCCACGGATGACCTGGGTGTTCGTGAAGAGCGACGAGGGCGGGACTGAGTCGCTCGTCGGCGAGGCCGGCCAGCAAGCCGGGCTTGGTGGAGCCAACCTCGAGCTGGGCGCGGAGCATCCGGACGAGGAGCACTTCGCCGAGACGATCGACCACGCTCGTGGACCCGCAGCGTTGGTCCCGACTCTCCGCGAGGACGAGCTCGCAGATCGCTCGGAGGTTGGGGTCGTCGTCGAGGTTCATGTCGACGACTTCGGGAAGTGCGGCGAGCAGTGGGTTGTCGGTTCCGCCCCAGCTGGTTGTTGCGGAGAAGACGACGGTCGTTCCTCGTGGTGGTGTGAGTGCTTTGGTTCCCGACGCCCGGAATCGGAGACGTGAGGCGGGTGCGTCGACGGATGCTGCCGCGATGATGAGGTTCGGGTCGCGAGTCGGCGTGCAGTCGACATGGAGTGCGAAACGGGCGATCAGTGCAGAAAGACGGTCGAGCGTACTCATACAGGGGCGCAATCGGGGTTTGAGTTAGGTTTCTCGGATTTACCGTACCGCAAACCTCTCTAGGGTCAACAAGATGTTGATTCCACGCCAGAAAACCCCCGATCTCGTCGTCCCCATCATCGACGGCACGACCTTCGATCTCTCGGTAGAGACATCCGAGCGCGGCACGGTCATCGCCTTCTACCGCGGACTGCACTGCCCGATCTGTGCGAACTACCTCACCGAACTCGAGAAGCTCACGTCGGACTTCGCCGAGCGTGGAGTCGCCACGATCGCGATCAGCTCAGACGGCCACGAACGTGCACAGGACATGGCCGACAAGATCTCGGCGAGCGATCTGCGCTTCGGGTACGACCTCGGTCTCGATGTTGCCCGCGAGTGGGGGCTTTACGTCTCGACGTCGCGCGGCAAGACCTCGATCGGCATCGAGGAGCCAGCATTGTTCTCCGAGCCGGGCTTGTTCATGGTTACCCCTGAGCAGACCCTCTACTACGCCTCTGTTCAGACGATGCCGTTCGTGCGTCCGAGCTTCCGCGAGCTCCTCGGTGCCCTCGACTTCGCCATCGAGCACAACTACCCCGCCCGCGGTGAGTACACCGGGGCTGTCTGAGCCTTCCCGCAACACGAACTCCGTCGCTTGATCCGGTCACCTGAGCCGTCTTCGTGAGACCGTCGATGGTGTGCAGTGGCTCGATTCGTGGGGTGCCACGCTGGCCGAGGTCGGCGAGGAATGGGAAAGCGATCGATTCGTCGCGGACCCGTCCATGTCGGAGACCCGGGCAGTTGACCTCGCTGCTCCGCCCGATGAGGTGTTCCCCTGGCTGGCGCAGATGGGGACGGGTCGGGCCGGTTGGTACAGCTACGACCTGATCGACAACTTCGGCCGCCGGAGCGCACGGTCGCTCCACCCGGAGTTGATGGTCCGCGTCGATGGCGACCGTGTGCCCGCCGGCCCGATCGATTTCGTGGCCGCGGTGGTGGATGCGCCCGACGAGTTCGTGCTCGTGCTCGACCCCGCAACGGTCGTGCGGCACCACATCGAGTTCTCGCTTGCGTTCGTGCTCCGGCCGAACAGCGGCGGCACCCGCCTGTTGTCGAGGGCCCGTGCCCGGATTGATGGAGCAGCTGGCCGACCCGCGGCGACACTGCTGCGGCTCGGCGACGGCATCATGGTCCGCCGCCAACTCCTCGGGATTCGCCAGCGCACCGGCTGACCAATCCGTTGCAAGGCGATCCGGTCACATTGGGGTCAGACACCAACGTGACCGGCGATCAGGCTTCAGGGTGTCCCGCTCCGTGTCGATATTCCGTGAGTGGACGGACAAACCGATCTCGCTGATGGTGGCGCTGATGCATCGAAGGCCGAGCTCCTTCGGCTGCAGGCACGGGTGCTCGAACTCGAGACCGAACTCGGAAGTCGCTCGTGGAGAGTCGGCGACTTCTATCGGGTGCCGACCGTTGCCGGGGCGCCGAAGGTGTTCGGCCAGGTCGTGACGATCTCGCATACCGGCCGTCCGTTTCAGGTGGTCGAAGCGGCCGAACCCGGACTGATGGACTCGGTCCCATCCATCCGAGCGCTCGACGACGGCCTTCCGCTCAACGTCGTCAGCTGCGACGAACCCGAGTGGTGGCCGCTGTAGCGACGGTACAACCGCCAAGTCCGGGCTTTGAGAGCGCGCTCTTGCCCGCGGCGTCCTTGACGCTCCAGTTTCGCCGCCGGCCACATTTGCTCAGCTTCGGTTGTCTTTGGCTCGCAGCATCGAAGACCTGCTTCGGCGACTCCAGACGTTGCTCCAGTAAATCGCCTTTCGTCCCGAGAACCGCTACTCGCAGGCGGCCCTTGCCACGTTTGCGCACGGCGCTGTCCTTTTTGGGTCCGTACTCCCGGACATGGAGTTCAACCTCGACGGGCTGCTCCAACTCACGCCATGGCGGCGAGCGGGGGACCGAGGATCTCGATGCCGTAGCTCGCTGAGACTCGGGCGAGGTGGCCCGGGTCGACGGGGCCCGGCTCCGGCAGCTCCTTCGGGTCGACGGGTTCGCTGAGCGCTTCGACGAACTGATCGAAGGTCGGGTGGCGACCCCCGCCCGAGGTGACGGTGAGAAATCGGGCGCTTTCACTGACGACCTGGAAGATGTGCGGCACCTTCGAAGGGAGCGAGGCGACGGTTCCTTGCGTCGCGACGATCTCGTCGTCGCCGACCTTCAGCAGGACCTCGCCCTCGATGACATAGAGGATCTCGTCTTCGTCCTCGTGTTGGTGCAGGGGCGGGCCGAAGCCCTGCGGCGCGTCGAACTCGACAACGTTCATGCCGCTCGCGGAGTCCCCGGCGCTCACCTTGACCGTGGCGAGATGGTTGAGGAAGAACCGATGTTTCCCTGCGCCAGCCGGAACGGCGGCGAGGTCGGTCATGGTCGGGTTGGTGCTGGTTGTGGTGTCCATGCGTCGACGATCGCAACCGACCCTTTCGAAAACCTTTCGATTCGGCTCGGGCCGGGCGCGTCTGTTCGATGTCAGCTTGTGAGCTCGCCGTACGGACGGGGTTCGACGCCGAGTTCAGCCATGGCGGCGCAGTACGCGTCGTGCGCAGAGGTGGCGGCGCCCGGGTGTCCCGAATCGGCGAGCCGGCGGATGAGGCTCGTGTGGGCGCGTTCGTCGTACGGGTCGAGCGCAAGGAGTGTGGTGAGTCCATCGATCACGACCGTGTTGGCAGCGTCGACGTCGTCGGCGAGCGCATGGACGGCGTCGGCAAACTTCGCCTGAACCTGGACGCGGGTGGGCGTGGCCCAGTCGTCGTAGCGGGCATCAGGCAAGAATTCGCCGCCGAATCCCGCGACAGTCGCTTCGTGCGTGTCGAGCTCGAGCCACTCGGTCAGGTCCAGCGACACTGCGTTGGTGTCGAGACGAACGGTGGATCGATCAGCGATGACGCCCCCGTTGAGCACCCGCCGGACGGCCGACAGCTGCACGGAGAGTCGGGCGCTGAGTCGTGGAGACGTGTCGCCGGGCCAGAGCAGTTCGATCAGTTCGTCTCGGGGAACGGGCCAGCCGCGTGCGGCGCAGAGCCGCTGGAGCAGCGTGCGGGCTCGTCGGGATCCCCAGTCAGAGGTAGCGACCGAGACGCCGTCGATGCGAACGTCGAAGGCGCCGAGCGTCTTGATCTCGACGGCGCTCGCACGCTGTGCCGATCGGGGGGAGACCCTGCCGGTGATGAAGCGTTCGATCTCGTCGATGTTGGCGTCGACATCGTCGGCGAAGGAGTAGTGAGCGTCTCCGTCGAGGAGCGCGAGCTGCACATCGACGCCAGCGTGCTCAAGTAGCCGATGTGTTTCGTGGGCGTAGTCGACAGGGACCACTCGGTCGTCTCTGCGGTGCAGGATCAGCACTGGACACCTGATGAGAGGCAAGGCCTCCCGGGAGTCCATCTCGGCCATGAGGTCGAAGAGTGTTTCGAGCGCATCGCGGTTGGCGGCGTTGCGTTCGTACTTCGGCCACCATGTCGAGAACTCGGGATCGGCGGCGAGCGACGGAGCGAACAACGATAGAGAGAGGGAATCGGGCGTTCCCCAGGCGTCGATGAATGCCTGGCGCATTTGCTGTTGGGCAGCGACGTTCTCCGGGTCGTCGTCTTCGGGTTTGGGGTCGGACCACATGCGGGCGCCGGTTCCCTCGAGGATGAGGCCGTTCACTCGGTCTGGGTAGGTGGCGGCGAACATGATCGCCATGGGTCCGCCTTCGCTGAGGCCGTGCAACCAGGCGGATTCGACCTCTTCTGCGTCCATGACCGCTCTGAGCTCGTCGACGCGTTCGTCGATGCCGGGGATGTTCAGGCTGCGGTCCGACATGCCGGTGCCCCGTTTGTCGAACGCGATCTGGCGGCTGAAGCTCGCGAAGCGTTCGAACATGTACCGGATGACCGGTGACTCCCACGCCATCTCGACGTTCTGGGCCATCGGCGGGATCGCGCACACGACCGGACCGTCGCCGTAGGTCATGTACGCAATCGTGGAGGCCGAGGCCCGCGCGAACTTGATCTCCGGCGCAATCGTCATCGTGGCCCGCCCATGAGACAACGGTAGTGGTCAGGTGCTGGGCCTGGGCCGGTCCCGAAAGGGATCAGCCGATGACGAGCGATCCGATGAGCGCCTCACCAGTCGCGAGGACCGCGGGCGGGTCGATGCGACTGTCTGCGGTTCCGGCGGTCGCGATGATCGCTCCGTCGGCGATCGGGAAGACCCAGACCCTGCCCGTTGCATCGACTCGGTCGACGTGATCCTCTATCGCTTCGCCGCGGTCCCAGGTGCGCCGCTCGACGAGATCGACCCACATCCCGATGTGGCGCTGAGCCATCGGCGATTCCTCACGCCGGGCGCCTACGCCGACGAGATCGTTGCCTTCTCGGGTGCGCCGGCTGTGGGCACGATGTTGCCCGCTGCCTTCGGCGAGTACTGGTTCATCGAACCCGACGCGGGCCTCTTTCTCGCCGGGGTTGTGTCACCTGACGATCAGCTCTCGGCCGACCTCGCCGTGGAACTGGCCGCAGAGACCTTCTCGACCTTCGAGGTGAGCTGATGCCACCTCGCCGGCGACGGATGGGTCGGTGCTTGCACCTTGAACTGACAGGTCAACCTTCCCGCAACATTGGTCGATACCGATCGTCAGCGGCGTGTAGCTCAGTAGTAGAGCACCGGGCTTCGGACCCGGAGGGCGCAGGGGCAGGACCTGCCACGCCGGCCATGGCGATCGGTGCGAGCTACGCGTTCGACAAGTTGCAACAAGCGAAACGAACCGCGCAATCATCGACGTCCGAGGTCGATCGTCGCAACGCTCGCAAGCGTGTCAAGGAGTGGACGAAGGTCCTCGACTCGATGCGATCGGGCAGGACGCGAATCGGTTCGCGGTCGCCGGTGGTCGATGCGCCCGTGTGGGCGACACCGCAGGTGGTGCGAGGCGGATTCGCAACTGGGGCGTTGGCCGCTGGCGGCGAGCTCGCCAAGGACGAGATGCTGTTGGCTACCGATGTGGGCGTGGTGCCATCGCGGTGGGAGTTGTTTCGCTGGTGGGTGAGCGATGACGGAATCGACCGCCTGATCTCACTGCTCGACTCAGGGCGCTACCGCGTGACCGTTCCCGAACATGGCGCACTCTTGTCGTTTGCCTGGCTCTACCGAAACGGTCACGCCGTGGCAGCACTCGATCTCTTGGTCCAGATCTCCCCGCACGCCCGCACACTTCGATTTGCTCCGGTCGAGGCGGCGGCCCCAGACCCGGGGCCCACCCGCATGTGGCGACTCAACGCACGGCAGGTGTGCGACGCCCTGTCGCAGCGGCGGGTACCTGATCAACTCGCTCGAATGCGCGAAACGCTCGCCGTGTGGAACCCCTTCGGCGACGAGTTGTTGGGGATGTGGCTCGAAACGATCGACGGCGATCGCGTCGCCGCGCGGATCAGCTCGGAATGGCTCGATCGTCTATCTGTGCTTTCCGAGCGCTACGACACGTTGGCTTCCGCTCATGTGCTGTGCTCCAAGCATCGCAAGCCCAAGGAGAACCTCGGAATCCTCGTGGGGTCGATGCAACGCACCATTGCCGGTGCCGAGCTGACCCCACGAGAGCTCGGCCTGCTCAAACATGCGGTCGACTCGATGGTGGCGAAGCGGGGTGCTCCGGGTTCGGAGTCGCTCGAGCTTCGCCGCGCGGAAGACGCGAGCATGGTGGCCGGCCCGTTGTTCGCCGATGCGGCTCGTGTGCTCGCCGACGAGCTCGGCGATACCGATCCATCGATGGGCCTCGAGGACGGCATCCGAGCTGACTCGATGTCTCGGGCCGAGAGCGCACTCGGGAGCCCGCTACCGGCTCCCGTTGCCCGGACCCTCGACCGAGCGCGCATCGGAACACTCGACGATCTCGTGGAACACGGCCTCGTGCCGTCGGCGGAGGTCCTGGCCGAACTCACTCCGGCGATCTCGGCCGATGCGCTGTCGGCGAAGTTCGACGACGCGAACCTCCGCTCGCTGTACGCATCGATCGCCAGCGCGTTCGCCAGCCGCCGATCGTTGTTGTTGCTCAACTACGAGAAGCAGGTCCAACTGGCAGAGCTGCCGTGGGTGGCGGCGTTGGACGCCGCCGCAGACACGAGCTCGCAGGCCTCGGCACCGACGCTCCATGCGCTGGCGCGCCGGACGATCACACTCTTTCCGGGCACGGTCATCCCGAATCCGATGATCACGCAGCTGCGGCGACTGACCAGCGACGCGAGCATCTCGATTCCCTGGACCGAGGAGCTTGCTGCCGACATCTTCATGGGCGGTTTCAGCCCAAAGTTCGTCGCCGCAGCGAAGCTCGCTGCACCGATCCTTCGCGACTCGATCTACGAGCGGTACTACGGGCTTGACTACGCAGCGATCGCGGCCTTTCCCGAACAGGACCGTCCGAGCTCGAATTCTCCGTTTGCGAAGCTCTGCCAAGACCGGGTTGGGTCTTCTGGGGGAGCGGGACACGGGTATTCGCCGGCACGAAACGGCGCCGTGATCGAACAAGCGCAGATCATCACGACGCACAACCTTGCGGCGATCGCTGGCCTCGGGGTGCAACCCGCTGACGGAGACTGGATCGGCTTGGCTGGCCGGGCTCGTGATGTGGCGACGGCGCTCGCATCGAACATCGGGGATGATCGGCGTTCCCGCCGGCTGGCCAAGGAGGCCGCGTACGCGTGGCGGCACATGCTCTTCTTCATGGCGATGGCTGAGCGGGGTGAACAAGAACGGTTTGTGTCGCACTCGGAGGCGATGAACGCTGTCACTCGTCTCGGGCCTGCGTGGTCGGGTCTTGCTCAGATCGCCGACGGCGGCTCATTCGAAAGCATCGATGGCCGCTGGGTGTGCGTCGACGATCGTGGCGTCGTCGGCGCGCAGCTGGTGGGGTGGGCTCGCGATCGCCGGCATTGGTTGATTGCCGGCATCTGAAATCCCGTGAACGCTTGGCCCGTGGTAGGCACGTGGGCATGTTCGGACTCGATGGCAAGGTCGCGTTGGTCACGGGGAGCACGCGCGGTTTGGGACGTGCCATCGCTCAGGCGTTCGCATCCCAGGGCGCGCACGTGATCGTGACCGGACGCTCTCTGGACGATGTTGACGATGTGGCCGGTGCGATCCGCGGCGCGGGCGGGCAGGCTTCGGGAATCGCCGCAGATCTTGCTGACGCTGCGGCGGGTGTGGAGCTGGTCGAGTCGGTCGTCGCCGATCACGGCCGGATCGACGTGCTCGTCAACAACGCCGGGGTCAACCACAAGGCGCCGCTGGCCGACTTCGCCGACGACGAATGGGATCGGGTCGTCCGGGTCAACCTGAGCACGCCGTTCGCCATGGCTCGCGCGGCGTCGATCCCGATGATCCAGCAGGGGCACGGTCGGATCATCACGACCGCGTCGATCATGGGAGTCGAGGTCGCCCGCCCGACGATCCCGGCCTACGTGAGCACGAAGGCCGGGGTGATGGGACTCACCAAAGCCCTCGCCGTCGAGTTGGGCCCGCACGGCATCACGGTCAACGCGATCGGCCCCGGCTACGTGGTGACCGACATCAACCGGTCGTTGGCCGAGGATCCCGAGTTCAACCAGATGATCGTCGACAAGACCCCGGCCCGACGGTGGGGTGACCCGGCAGAGATTGGCGCAGCTGCTGTCTTTCTCGCGTCCGACGAGGCCAGTTACGTGAATGGCCAGACCATCATCGTGGACGGCGGGATGACCTCGGCGCTCTGAGACCTCGGCGCTCTGAGACCTCGGCACTCTGAGTTCCGGGGTCGACGTGACCGAGGTGACGGCGTCTCAGTTGAGCTTTCGGTTCCCGAGGTACGTTCGGAAGCCGGCGTTGGCGAAGGCCACGTATCCCTTCCGGACCGGCCGGATGACGCCCTTGCGAATGAGGCGGTGGCGGTGAGTGTTGGTGTTGTTCATGTCGAGTCCGGTGCGTTCTCGGATCGCCGCCATCGCGGTTTCGTCTGCATCGTCGACCATGGCAAAGACGAAGGCTCGTTCTCGATCGGTCAGTCCACGAAACTCAGGTTCGTGGACGAGGGAGTCGACGCGGTGCCGAGCGGCATCGATGCCGATGCGAGCGTCGGCCACGGTGATGGTTGGCGACGTCCGGTCGACGTTGATGCAATGAAAGCCGACGAGCTGGATCATGAACGCGAAACCCTCCGTCGCTGCGGTGGCGAGTCGTAGCGCGTCGTCATCGAAGGGCCGTCCCGCTTTGGCTGCGGGATCTCGCAGGCCTTCATCGACGAGGGTGAGGTCGATTGGGCCGAGGTCGTGGCGGTCGGCGCGGCGCAGGAACGTGATGATGTCGTCGTCGAGGATCGCGTCGAGGCCCGCTGGCAAACCGGCGCCGACGAACGCGACGTTGAGCTGCCGGCGGAAGGTGTGTTGGATCGCGATGGCTATCTCACGAATCTCTTCGGTGGCTGCAGCATGCAACTCATCGATCGAGAGCAGGACGCCGGTATCGCCGGTAGATGCGATCTGTTCGAGCTGCTCGATCATGGAGCGAAGGTCGGGGCTGATCTCGGGGTCGTTTGTGGTGGAGTCGAAACTGACGCCGCCGAACGGGGTGTCGACTCCCGTGATGCGACGGGCCGGGCCCGAGGGTCGACCATCGAGCGCGGCAAAGGCCTCAGGGATGCGCGCCCGCATCAGGGAGTCAACGAGGCCGGCCCGTGCCGTTTCGCGGATCACGATCCATCCACGGAGCTCCGCTTCGCGTTCGGCTTCGTTGAGCATTGCGGTCTTGCCGACGCCTCGGGCTCCGACGTAGAGCGTCGCTCGCGCTGGTGAGCCTGGGCCGTCGTCGAGTCCTTGTGCAAACGACCATCGAATGGCCTCGCGTCCGACGAAGCGGGGCGGCGGCGAACCAAAGGTCGGTCGAAACGGGTTGCGGAACTCATCGCTCATTTCACGTGAAGTATAGTTTGTTATAGTTCTTTATGGTTTGTACTCGCGTGGCTGTCCTGCGCTTCCTCGAGTCGAACGGTCACCGAAGCAAGCCTCGCGCGGGTCTGTGACAGTGCGGTCTGGCACAAACACCCTTGTCAAACGTGGACGCCTCCCGTACCGTCGGAAACTCGTGTCTTCCTCGAACGGAAAGGGAACCATCATGACTGCACGCCACGTCGCCACCGTCGTGACCCTCTCGCACGTTCGGGAGATCCTGAAGCTGTCCTGATCGGTTCCGCTCCCTCGTCGTAGACGCCTCGGCCCTCGTTGGGTCGGTGTCTGGGCTGCGGAACCACGCCATCACAGACTTCAGTATCGAAAGGACATTCATCATGCGCGCCCGTATGCGCAACCTCGGCGTCATGGCT
>JAHDDK010000078.1:0-472 GCA_020629375.1 Acidimicrobiales bacterium | reverse complement strand
TCCGCGACCGCCTCGATGCCACGCCTCTGCTGCTTCAGCTGCCGGTCTGGGACGACCATGTCTTCGTCGGTGTTGTCGACGTGCTGTCCGGCACCTGCTGGCGGTGGCGCTCCGACGACCCCACCGATGTCGAACCGTCGCCGACGCCCGCGGCGTTGGCGGTCGACGTCGCTCGGCAGCGAGAGCTGCTGGTCGACCAGATCGCCGAACGCGACGAGCAGGTGCTCGAATCGTGGGCCGACGGTGCGGCAGGGATCGACGAGATCCGGGCGGCGCTTCGGCGGTTGACGATCGACGGTGATGTCGTGCCCGTGTTGTGCGGATCGGCGTTGTCGGGGATCGGTGTGCAGCCGCTGCTCGATGCAGTGGTCGCCTACCTGCCAAGCCCCGACGACGTGTCCAGCGACGCGGCCGATGTTCCGGTCGCCGAGCCGCTCGCGGCGTTGGCGTTCAAGGTCGTGCACGGCCAGGG